>CAZLLE010000081.1:0-12167 GCA_964560425.1 uncultured Campylobacterales bacterium | reverse complement strand
CAGCAAGAGCATCTTTTGCAGTATCCATATCAACTCCAAGTTTTTCAGCAAACTCAGCTACCTTATCACTTCCTAAAAGATTTTCAACTGCCGAACCATCTATAGAAGCATTTTCTCCACTTCCTATCCAAGAACTAACTATAGAACCTAGATCACCATCTTGTAAAGATGAAAGGATATTTGAAAGATCAAGATTACCTTCACTATTTGTAAGTATAGATGAAAGAGCATCACCTAGTTGAGAGTTGTCTCCACCAACTTTATCTTGCAATAAACTTGCACCTATATTTATGATATCACCTAAATCCATAACGACCTCCTTAAAATATTAAGATTTTGCTTTTTTTGCCATTCTTTTTCTAACTGTCGGGTCTAAGTATCTCTTTCTTATTCTTATACTTTTTGGAGTTACTTCAACCAACTCATCTTCTTCTATCCACTCTAAAGCACTTTCAAGTGTAGGAATTCTTGGTGGAACAAGCTTTATAGCTTCATCCGCACCACTACTTCTAACATTTGATAGTTGTTTTCCTTTGATAGGGTTTACATCAAGATCATTACTTCTTGAGTGTTCACCAATAATCATACCTACATATACTTTGTCTTGTGGAGCAATAAACATAACACCTCTATCTTGAAGATTAAAGATAGAAAATCCAAGAGCTACACCATTCTCCATAGATACTAAAGCACCATTCATACGACTCTCAACACCAGAAGATAGAGGACGATAATCTAAAAATGAGTGATTCATAACACCTTCACCTTTTGTATCTGTCAAAAATTGACTTCTAAAACCGATAAGCCCACGAGCTGGAATCTCAAATTCAAGTCTTGTTTGACCATCACCTGTAGGAACCATACTTGTCATTTCACCCTTTTTTCTACCAAGTTTTTCGATAACAGTTCCTGTAAACTCATCAGGTGCATCAATAACTAAATGTTCAAATGGCTCCATTTGAACACCATTCTCCTCTTTGATAATAACTTCAGGTCTTCCAAGAGAAAATTCAAATCCCTCTCGTCTCATGTTTTCAGCCAAAATAGTAATCTGTAACTCACCACGACCACTTACTTTAAAACTTCCCTCTCCACTACTCTCATATTTCATAGCTATATTAGTTTGCATTTCAGACTCAAGTCTCTCTGCAATCTTATTTGAAGTCACAAATTTACCCTCTGTTCCTGCAAGAGGAGAGTTATTTACACTCATCACAACTGAAAGTGTAGGCTCTTCAATATGAAGAGGATCAAGCCCTACAGGGTTAGAAGTATCAGCCAAAGTATCACCAACATCCAAAGTATCAAATCCAGCTACAGCAATAATATCACCACTTACAGCCTCATCAATATCTATTCTCTCCAAACCATGAAAACCAATCAATTTACTAATTCGTCCATTGACTTTTTCACCATTTGCTTTTACAAGAGTAACGCTTTGATTTTTTGATATTTTTCCATTAAATATTCTAGCAATACCAATTTTACCTACAAAATTATCATAATCAAGTGTAAAAACTTGAAGTTGAAGAGGATTATCTATACTACCAGAACTAGCAGGAACCTCTTTTATAATAGTATCAAGGATAGGAAGAATATTATCATCAGGATCACTCATGCTAAGCTTTGCATAACCATTTTTTGCAGCAGCATAAACTACAGGGAAATCAAGTTGTTCATCATTTGCATCAAGAGCAACAAATAGGTCAAATATCTCATCAACAACACGATCAGGTTCACCTGCTGGTTTGTCAATTTTATTTATAATAACAATTGGACGAAGTCCTAAAGATAGTGCTTTTTTCACAACAAATTTAGTTTGAGGCATAACACCCTCTTGTGCATCTACAAGAAGTAAAACAGAGTCTACCATCTTTAAAACACGCTCAACTTCACCACCAAAATCAGCATGTCCGGGAGTATCTATAATATTAATTTTATAATCTTTATATCTAATAGCTGTATTTTTAGAAAGGATTGTAATACCTCTCTCTTTTTCTAAATCATTACTGTCCATAACTCTCTCATCAACCTTTTGATGAGCATCAAATGTGCCAGATTGTTTTAATAGTTCATCAACCAATGTTGTTTTACCATGATCAACATGGGCGATAACTGCGATATTTCTTATCTCTTTCATAATTTTCCTGTAAGTTTAAAATTTACGCGATTATAACCAACTTTTCTAAAGAAGAACTAAAGCACTTTGGCATAGATATTGCTAGAAGATGGACAAAAGGTAAAGATTAAAGGTAAAACATGAGTACATTAGTTATATCACAGCAAGAGATAGCTCAAGATATTAAACCAAATAGTAAAAAAAATCAAAAAGTAGAACTAAATAAAAACAGTGATCTCTTTGGAACACTCATATCAAACCTTCTAAAAGAGGAAAACCCTGACAATAGCAGTAACTTCTTGATCAATAAGATAGTTGATAAAAGCAATAATTTTGAAAAAGAGGATAATCTAATATCAGATTTTTCAAAAGGTTCTTTGCAAGATAATAGTCATGAGATTGGACATATTACTATTCAAGAGCTTTTAGAGATTGCTATAAGATTAAAAAAGGGAGAGGAACTTCCAAACTTCCCAACTGACTCAAAACCACTAAAGATAGCTCTATCTTCACCCTTAGCAATAGAGGAGTTTAAAAGTGCAACAAATATTAACGATCTCTTAAAAATTGCAGAAAAACATGATATCAAAGTCAAAAATTTTCAATTTTTTAAAGAAGAGGTAGCACTTTTACCAAAAGATAAAAAAGTACTCTCAGATATTACAAGTGAAGATATTTTTAAATTAATTGATAAAAAAATACCAACAGAGAAATTAACACAAGCTTTAGTTGAAAAAAAAAATGAACCACCAAAGGAGGTTTCACTACTACAAAACTTCTTATTTGGTAAAAGTGAAACAAAAAAAGAGATAAAAACCAAAAATAGCGGTAGTTTTTCACATGAGAGTATTCAAGATGTGAAAAAAGAGACTCTTAAAGAGGTAAAAACTATAAATCAAAAAGAAAACCTTACAGAAAAGGTTAAAAATATTGACCAAAAAACAGATATTAAAAATCAACCTAAAGATATTCAGTCCATTCATGAGAATAAAAAAACTATAGATCAAAAAATAAATATCACAGAAGAGATTAAAAATATTGACCCAAAAGTAGATATTAAAAATAGACCTAAAAATATTCAAAATCTTAATGAACCAAAAAATCAATACAACATAATAAAAACAATAACTCAACAAATTAAAAATATTAAAGCAAATTTACCCCTAAAAATAGAACGAGGTAAACAAGGTAGAGATAGACCAATACAATCAAATAATATTGCCAAAAATGAGCTACTACAAAAGATTCAACATAGTCAAATTCTTTCCAAAAACATTATAACTGAGCCACAAATAAAAGATAACAGACAACCAATACCAATAAAAGAGAGTAATAAAACAGTTGAAGAGATACAAAGGGGAGATAAAAACCAAGAGTTCAAAACAGAAGAGAGTTCAACACTCATTCATCAGATCAAAGGCGAAAAAGTAGAAAAAGGAAATTTTACTCAAAATATTAAAAGGACATTTAACACATTTGCCCAAGATTTTAAAGAGCAAGTTGATAATTATAAAGCACCATTAATGAAAATTAAAATGCAACTAAATCCCAAAAATATGGGTGATGTGGATGTAACACTTATTAATAGAGGAAATAATCTTCATGTAAATATACAAGCAAATTCAAATACTCTAGCAATGTTTTTACAACATCATGTAGAGTTTAAAAACTCCCTAATTAATATGGGTTTTTCAGCCCTTCAAATGAATTTTGGAGAGCATAATAGAGATCGGCAAAATGAGCAACAAAGAAGAGGAAACAGTAAAAATAGTTTTGAGAGTGAAGAGTTGGAAAATAGGGAAATAGATGATATTAACCTAATAATACCAAGATATATTTAGGAGATAAAATGACAGATTTAAATAAACTTACAAGTAGTACAGCTACGCAAACAACGACAACAAATAAAACAGATGATAATGTTATTGCAACAAATCCAGATGGAATATTAGGTAAAGATGATTTTCTAAAGCTCCTACTAGTTGAACTAGAGCATCAAGATCCTACAGCACCTATGGATAGTGAAAAAATTCTTGCCCAAACTTCACAACTAGCGACACTAGAAGCACAACAAAATACAAATAAAGTAATGAGTGATTTTGCAGCACAATTTGCAATGAGTCAAAACATGAATGCAGTTTCAGCAATAGGTAAACAGGCAAAAATGGATAATTCACTTATCTTAGAAGAGGGGAAAGATGCCAATTTTGATCTATATTTTAGTAATGAAATTCAAAGTGGAAGCGTTGGGATTTATGATCAAACAGAAAACCTTATTAAAACAATTAATTTAGATGCTCAAAAAGGTGGTTCACTTAAGTTTACATGGGATGGGAAAAATGACGATGGAGTGAGTGTAGATACGGGTAAATATAAAGTAGTTGCAACCTACACTTCTCCCGATGGGAACAATCATGAAAGTGAGTATGGAACATATAAAATAGAATCTGTAAAATTTGAGGAGTCCCAAGCACTAGTAAAACTTGGTGGACAATATATACCATTTAGTGAAATTAAAGAGATCGTAGGATAAGTCATGAATCAATCATTTTATACAGGCATTTCTGGTGTTAAATCACACCAATATAGTATAGATGTACTATCTAATAATATTGCAAATATTAATACTACAGGATATAAAGAGAGTCGTCCAGAGTTTTCAACTATTTTAAGTAATCAGCTTACAGGTACAGTTTTTGATCCTCTTAATAGTGATATTGGTGTTGGCACACAAATTGATGCAACAACAAAGAACTTTAAACAAGGTGCTCTTGTTAAAACAGAAGGAACTTATGATTTAGCTATTAATGGTGTTGGGTGGTTTGGAATGCTAGATGATCAAGGTAATAAGTTTTTTACAAGAGTAGGTACTTTTAATCCCGATGCAACTGGTCATTTAGTCGATATGAATGGCAATTATCTCACAGGAACACTATCTGATAATATTGTAAATAATCAAGTCAAACAAGATCCATCTGATGAAGTAATCCTTTCAGATCCATATAATCAGACAAAAATAAAATTGATAGATGACCTAACATATCCAAGTAAACCAACAACAAATATAAAAATTAAAGGCAATCTAGATCCCGAAAAGATATTAGAGTTTTCACCAAAAACAGAAAAAAAAGAGGAGGTACCAAACCTCGAAATTTTTAAAGCTATATCAATTACAAATAAAGATCAAGATAATAAACTTGAACTTAGTTTCAAAAAAGAGGTACCACAGGCAAAAGAGGGAATTAAATGGAATGTAGAGGCTATTATAACTGGTGAAGATGGGGATATTATTGGTGAGCCACAAACAGGTGTAGTTACTTTTGATTCAAAAGGAGCTCTTCTTGAAAATACTCTTAAATCTATAAATAATGATGGGAATATAGTGACATTAGATTTTGGAAAGGGATATGAAGGACTTGTCTCAATGAGTGATGTTTCAGCATCAAGAAAAGTTGAAAAAGATGGTTATCCAGGGGGAAAACTTCAAGAATATGATGTTGATGAAGAGGGACAGGTTATAGCAATTTTTGATAATGCACAAGTTGTACCAATAGCAAAAATTGCTACATACCACTTCCAAAATCAAGAAGGATTAGAGAGTGCTAGTACTACATACTTTCAAGAGAGTGAAAATAGTGGAAAAGCAACATTTTTAAAAAATAAAGATGGTCAACCAGCCAAAGGCTCCATTATACATTCAAGAATGTTAGAGAGTTCTAATGTATCTTTAAGCAAAACACTCTCTGAACTGATAGTTATGCAAAAAGCTTTTGATGCAAGCTCAAAATCTATTACAACAAGTGACCAAATGGTACAAAATGCAATACAGATGAAAAAATAGAGTCAAATAGTTGTCTTGATTAAAAAGCGGGAACAGTAATTGCTCAATTATAAGCATATAAAAAGAAAAAGAAATTAAAAGGAAATCAAAATGATGAGATCATTATGGTCTGGAGTATCTGGACTACAAGCACACCAAGTTGCTATGGATGTGGAGGGAAATAACATTGCAAATGTAAATACATCAGGCTTTAAATATTCAAGGGCAAACTTTTCAGATATGTTAAGCCAAACAGCAAAAATTGCAACTGCACCACAAGGGAAATCAGGTGGTAAAAACCCTATGCAAGTGGGGCTAGGAACTGAAGTTGGATCTGTAACAAGAATATTTTCACAAGGCTCAATTCAACCTACCAATAAAAGTACAGATATTGCTATTCAAGGCGATGGTTTTTTTGTTATGAGTCCAGATGGAGGAAAAACAAATCAGTATACAAGAAATGGTGATTTCGTATTTGATGCAAATGGAAATTTTGTAAATAATAAAGGTCTAATTGCACAAGGGTGGGGCAGGGATGATAAGACTGGTGAAATTGATAATACAGCACCTGTACAAAATGTTGCTATCCAACCAGGACTTACAACTCCAGCAAGACCAACATCGCAAATTGATTTAAAAGCAAATTTAAATTCAGGTGCTAATATTGTTAATAGATCACCAATTAGAGAACTTGATACTACCGCGGGCTTAAATGGTCCAGACAACATTGCTAATACGAAAGATGATGAAAAAGTAGATGATTTTAATGTACTTTTTACAGATAATGGAGAAGCATTTGATATCAAAGATGCCACAGTAACAACAGGTGGTGTACCCACTTCAATAACAGCAGCAAGTGGTGGAGAAGGTGTTGAAGTAAGTTTTGATGGAGGTACGACAAAAAGAGAATTTAGATATACATCCAATCCTGACGCCGCAGGAAAGATTTTTAATAATGCTTTTTACTTTAGAACCACCGAAGATTTAAGAGCAGGTTTACAAGATTTTGCAGATGATATATCAGCAGGAGCAACTGTTACTGTAAATGACCAAGGAAAATATGAGATTAATAATAGTGCAGGAGCAAGTGATCTAAATATACAAGTTGGCTCTATCGTTGATGGAGATACCGATGAAAATCCACTATTTACAACAGCTATAAAATCATTTGCAGGTCAACTTGCAGCAGGAAGCAGTGGCTCTAAAATTTCACAAACTATTACAGCTGCTACTCATGCTGCTAGTGTAGATGTTTTTGACTCATTGGGAACAAGACATACAATAAGAGTAGATTTTAGAAAGGCTGGGTATGTATATGATACTAGTACACCACCAGTTAAAGTAGGTGCCTCTTGGGATGTAAAAATTCAAGTACCAAAGCCTGGCGATATTGGTGGTCCAATTAATAGTAATGAGATATCTGGTCAAATTATATTTAATGATGATGGTTCACTTGCATCTTTTGCACCTTCATCTATTACTTATACTGCAAATAATGGATCAGCACCAAATCAAACAATTCAGTTAGGATTAGGAACAGCAAATCAATTTAATGGTCTTACAAGTTTTGATAGTAACTCCTCAACATCAGGTATTAGCCAAGATGGATATACAGGTGGAGATCTCTCAGGTATTCGTATTGATGAATCTGGTACATTAATTGGTAGTTTTACGAATGGTAGAAGTTTTGGTCTAGCTCAACTAGCTATGGCAAAATTTACAAATAATATTGGTCTAGAGGCGTTTGGCAATGGAATGTATTCACAAACTTCAAACTCAGGTGAACCTGTAGTAGGACAAGCAGGAACAGGCGGCAGAGGGGCAATGCAATCTAGTGCATTAGAGATGAGTAATGTTGATTTAAGTAAAAGCTTGACCCAACTAATTGTTATACAAAGAGGGTTTCAGGCAAACTCTAAAACAATTACAACTTCAGATCAGATGTTGAATACCTTATTACAACTCAAACAATAGTAAAGTTTAGTGGTACCAAACCTACATCATAGGTTTGGTATAATCGAGCATTAATAAATACCAAGGTCAAATATAATGCAAGTTACCCTATTACACCACACCCCACTACTTATCTGTGCAAATGCTATTAGAACATGTTGGCAAAGTTTTGACAAAAGTGATAATGGAGGTCAAAAAGATAGAGAACTAATTGATAGAGTAGGAAATAAATTTAAACATGCATCTACACTTGAGCATCTAAACTACAATTTTTATATCAAAGGAATAAGCAGAGCCTTGCTTCAAGAGTTAGCTAGACATAGAGTTGCTTCACTCTCTGTAAAATCCACACGCTATACCCTTAAAGAGCTAAAAGAGGAGAGAGTTTTTGAAGAAAATGATATAAAAAGAGCAGAAAAATATCTAGTATTTACAGATAATGATTTAGTAAACAAAATGAGTATAAAAGCATTAGAAAATCTAAGAGCTATTCTAGAATCTGGTATTAGTAATGATAAGGCAAAATACTGCCTACCTGAAAGCTACAAAACAGAGCTTACATGGAGTATTAATGCAAGAAGTCTTCAAAACTTTATCTCACTCAGAAGTGATAAAGCAGCACTTTGGGAGATAAGAGAGTTAGCAAACCTCATCTACCAATCACTTCCAAATGAGCATCAATATCTATTTGAAGAGCAACTCAAAAAATATTAATCTTTTTACAAATTTTTTAAGAAAGACAAAATTAATCGGACTGTCTCTTTTGGCTTCTCTTCATGAGGCATATGTCCGCAATTATGGATAATCTTTAGTGTAGAGTTTGATAAATTCTGATGTAATTTTTTTCCAATTGATTTTTTGATAACAATATCATCATTACCCCATAAAATAAGAGTAGGAATTGTAATATTACTATATAGTTTGGATATATCATCAATATCATCAGGAATCATAGTTTGTGCAGTTTGACAAAAGGCATATCTTGCATTTTTTAATTTTAACTTTTTTGAAAGCTCTTTTATAGACTCCTTTGGAATCTTTTTATCATCAAAAAAGGCATAATTATAAGCCTCTCTAGTCTCTAGTTCAGAGGGTAAAAGATAGAATCCAGCTTTACCCAAAATAGGGATATTAAGCCATCGAATCATTGTTGGAAGTTTTTGTTTGTAAGATGCACTATCTAAAAGAATCATCGCTTTGATATTATTAGGTTCCAATAGAGCCAAAGATAGAGCAACTCCACCACCAAAAGAGTGTCCAACTAAAATAATATCTTTTAGATTATTATCTTTTATAAATTTGGAGACAAGTAGGGCTTGGTCATATACAGAGTATGCTCCATCTCTAGGTTTTGGAGAGTCCCCAAACCCCTTTAAGTCAAGAGCAAATACCTTATATTTTTCGCTCAAAGATGGAATAATAAAGCGAAAGCTAAAACTACTAGTACCAAATCCATGTAACATAACAATAGGATCTCCCACTCCTTCTACTCTAGAATAGAGTTTAATATTATCTATCTTATTATCTTCAATTTTAGATTTCCAAGTATTTGGAACTTTCATACTACATCCTCCAAAAAAAAGTATCATAATAACAATAAAACTACTTCTCATATTCCCTCTTTAAATATTTAATTACTCCCTCTAAAACATCATAAGTTTTTTCAATTGAGGAGATCTCAACACATTCAGCCAAAGAGTGAGGAGATCTAATATTTGGACCAATAGAGGCAATTTTTATATTAGGATATTTTTCAGATATTACACCACACTCTAATCCTGCATGGATAGCTTTAAAAGAGCTCCTTCCAAAAACATCTATCATTTCTTGATTTACTATCTTAGAGAAATTATTTTCTATAGGAGTCCATGCAGGATATTTTGATACTAAATTCACATCAAAATTATACCCTTGAAAAAAAACAAGAAATTCATTAGAAATCGACTCCAAGTCCCTATTATCCATTGCTCGAAGAGAGCTTTTTATGCTTAAAATATTCTTATCCAAAGATATCATAGCAAGATTAATACTATTTTTAGGAATATCTAATATATCATTATACTCCAAAACACCATGCCTAAAAAGGTGTAAAAGAGATATAATCTCCTCACTATTAACTAAAACTTCTCCGCTATTTTTATCCAATTTTTTAATCTTAATATACTCATTACTAATCAATTTATTTTCACACAATACAACAGAATTCAGAGAGGTTGGTATAGAGTTTATTCTCTCTCCTCCCTCAATAGATACAATTTTTACACCTTTATCCAAACAGTAGTCGGCAAAAAGTTTAATTGCATTAGGAATATTCTCATGAATTTGAATACCAGAGTGTCCACCTTGAAGTCCACTAATAGAAAGAGAGTAAAAATCCCCTTCAATACTCTCTACATCACATAATTTGGAAGCTTCAATATCTACGCCACCTGCACAACCAATATAGACCTCTGCTTCATCTTCACTATCAAGATTGAGCATATATTTTGATTCTAAATTAAACTCAAGAGCACAAGCACCCAAAAGTCCTACCTCTTCATCACTTGTAAATAGAAATTCAAGATTTTCACCATCATCCATCTTTACCATCATCATAGCAATGGCAATACCATTATCTGCCCCTAGCGTAGAGTTTTTTGCTCTTATCCAACCATCTTCAATAAAAGTCTCAATTTTGTCAGTATCCCCTACACAAACCATATCATAATGTGCTTGCAAACATAAAATCGGCGAATCTTTTTTAATTAAAATATTTTTATTTTTGTCAACTAAAATAGTGTAATTTCGCTCTTTTGCAAAATTAATTAAAAAATCTTTCAACTCTAAAGCATTATGTGAACAGTGTGGTATTTTAGTAATTTGATTAAAATAGTTAAGAAGTCTCTTCATATTTAGCATCCTTTGATAAAAGGATACCAAAAAATTTAAAATTTGTAGTTTACACCGATAGAGATATATGGAAGAATTTGATATTTATCAAGCTCATCATCTAATATTTTTTTCTCCTCTTTTAAGTTACTATTTAACTCTTTAATCAACTTATCTCTCTTATCTTGTGCAATTTTATCAACAGATTCATTACCCGTTTTTTTAAGCTCAGTATAGGCTACATCATACTCGACTCTAGCAGCACCTTGAAACGCAATACCAAGATCAAAAGTAAAACCAAATCCTTTAGTTTTATTAAATGAAGTATCCCAACCAATCCCAATATAAGGGGCAATAGGATCAAAATCAACTTTTGTATCTACATAACCAATATCTTTAGTTGAATATTCAACATCATTAAAAGTAAAAGCAGCCCCTCCAAATTCAGAATCCTCATTTGGACTAATACGCCCCTCAACATTAGTACCATTAATCATTAATCCAGCAGTTGTCTTGAAAGATCCTTGCCATGGATGCCAATCAGCCAAAAACATCATATCATGTAAATCTACATCAAAATTATAGGTCAAATCTTCCGCATCAATCTCAATATCATCTGCACTTGCCATCTCAAAACTGACCTTGACACCAAAAGAGTTGTTAATCTTTCCCTTTATATTAGCACCAAAACCAAAAAGTGCACTCTGTAGACCTACTGATGTCCCCTGATATAAATTTTCAGCAGAAAGTGAAGAGGGGACAAGTAACATACTTGAAACTAAACCAGATAAAATATACATTTTAAAATTTTTACTATTCATAAAGTATCTCCAATAAATTTAAATTTATAGAAAGATCGGAGAATAAATAAAAAGATTAATAGGGTATTAATATTATTTTAATCTTGTTTTAATCTAATATTTTGAGAATGAGTTAAAGCTATTGCTATTGCATCCGTAATATCTAGGGGTTTGATCTCCCTTTTTATGCCTAAAATTCTCTTAACCATAAAAGCTACCTGCTCTTTTGTAGCCTTACCATTACCAGTAACAGATTTTTTAACTTGCAAAGGGGTATACTCACTAAAATTTCCAATCTCTTGCAGTATCTTCAAACTCAAAGCACCCCTAAACTGGGCTAGTTTTAACACAGTTTTGGGATTATAGGCATAAAAAATATCCTCTATTGCTACCTCATCAATACTATTCTCTCTCAATATTGTATCAATTCCCTCCACAAGCTCCATAATCTGATATTGGAGATTTTTCTCCTTAATCTTAATCACACCAGCCTCTACTAACCTTAAGCCATTTTTTTTCTTACTTATCACAGCATACCCGCAATTTATCGTACCTGGATCAACACCTAAAATCATCATTCTTATTTTTTTCCTTAAGTTATTCACAT
>CAZLLE010000080.1:0-4783 GCA_964560425.1 uncultured Campylobacterales bacterium | reverse complement strand
TAAAATGTGTAGACTCTTTTAATTTTTCAGCTGTCTTTTTTGCACTCTCAGGATTAAACATTCTATTATTATAAGTTTGAGAATAGCTTCTAATTTCACTCTCATGAATATGAGAAACAATATCCCCATCTTTCAAATCTATAACTTGTTTCCAATTACCACTATTATCCAAAAGGTTATGATCTTTTGTAAATACATAAAATCCAGGTAATCCATTTGAAACAGTTTTAAGATAAACTCTTACCAAATAATCTTTTGGAACTTTATAAGAGATAACTCTTTTTACTTTTGAATTTTCCAAACCTTTTTTTGTATAAACAGCGACCTCATCACCCTCTCTAATCTCTCCAATTGGAACTTTACCTTTTGGAGTAAGAACAGGCATAAAATATGGTGAGCAATGCATCTTTTGTGGTGGAACTGCTGGAATATCGGGATTATCTCTCATTGCAAATTCAACATCAATATTTGTGATTTTTACCGCTTCATCTACTGTCTTACCAATTGTAAGCTCTGCCATAACATCACTACTTGCAATTGCAGTACCACAACCAAAACTTTTAAACTTTGCAGTTTTGATCATATCACTCTTTTCATCTACAACCCAATAAAGTCTTACAGCATCTCCACAACTTTCAGCTCCAAAATCAGCAACAATAAGTTTTCCACCCATCTCTGCTGCCTCTTCCTCTGTAATCTCACCCATATGCTGTGGATGGTTCATTCTGTCTTGTACTTTTTGGCTATATTCGTCCCAAATTGTTCCGCCAACTAAACTATCAAATCCCATTATTATTCCTTTTATTTCTCTTTAATTCTTATAATTCACTTTTATGATTTTTTGGTGTATATGCGTATGAACTAGATATACCTCTCAATCTCTTTACTGCCTCATTAACAACACCAATAGTATAATCTATCTCCTCTTTGGTTGTAAAACGACTAAGCGAAAATCTAACAGCAGTATGAGCCAAATCAGCTTCAGCACCAATAGCTTCCATAACTGGATTAGATTCTAAATCTTCACTAGCACATGCACTTCCTGTACTTGCTCCAATTCCTGCCTTATTCAAATCCCAAAGCATAGACTCACCCTCAATACCTCTAAAACTAATTAGCATAGTATTATGTGTTCTTTTGGCTCTTGGAGTGACCACAAATGTATCTTCTATTTTGAGTATCTCATCTTCAAGATAATCTCTAAGCTCTTTCACATCTGGAATATCAAACAGTAAAGAGTCAACGGCAAGCTCCATCGCTTTTCCCATACCAACAATACCCGGTACATTGAGAGTTCCACTTCTAAGACCTCCCATCTGTTCTCCACCATGCAATAGAGGAATAAGCTCTTTACCTTTTTTCATATACAAAGCACCCACACCTTTTGGTCCATGAAACTTATGAGCAGAAAAAGTAAGATAATCTATATCAAAACCTTGTACATTCACTGCTATTTTACCTATAGCTTGAACAGCATCGGTATGAAAAAGAACACCTTTCTCTTTACAAATTGCACCAATCTCCTCAACAGGAAATATTGCACCTGTCTCATTATTTGCCCACATAATTGATACTAATGCTGTCTTATCAGTAAGAGCATCTCTTACATTTTTTGCTTCAATTAATCCTTCTGAATTGATAGGAATATAGGTAACTTTTACACCCAAAGATTCTAAATATCTTGCAGTTGCGATAATAGATGGATGCTCAACTTCTGAAACAATAATATGATCTTTTCTACCCGTTAATATATATTGAAAATAGATACTCTTAAGAACCCAATTATTACTCTCTGTTGCACATGAAGTAATAACTACACTATCTTGTTTGGGGGCATTAATCCCTGCATATATTTTCTCTAAACCATTGTTTAGATCAATATGAGTATCACTTGCAAACGCATGTAGTGAATTTGGGTTACCATAATATTGACAAAAAAACGGATCCATTGCAGTTTTAACCTGTGGATCTACTATTGTTGTTGCATTATTGTCTAAATAGACTCTCATCTTCTCTCCCTAAGTTTTTTAAATAGGACAATTTTTGTCTCGTTTATATAATTCTATACTGATTAAGATAAAAAAAGGCTTAATTATTTATTATAACTAGAAGTTCTTTTAATGTTTGTGAAAAAGGTATGCTTTCTTTAGAGTTTTGTTTCAAAAAGTTATCCATGTCATCTTTTTTTGACATTGCACGATCTAGTTGAGGATCATTACCCTTTGTATATGCACCAATTCGTATCAAAACTTCATTCTCTTTTAATAGTGCATACATCTTCTTAAACTCTTTTGAAGCTTCTAAATGTTTATCTGAAACTACATCATCCATCACTCTTGAAGCACTATTTAAAATATTTACAGGTGGATAGATACCATAATCTGTCATCTCACGACTCAAAACAAAATGTCCATCTAAAATACTACGACTCTGATCAGCAATAGGATCACTCATGTCATCACCTTCGATAAGAACCGTAAAAAATGCAGTAATTGACCCTTTGCCCTCCTCTTTTCCTGCTCTCTCCATAAGTTGAGCAAGAAGAGTTAAAGATGATGGAGGATAACCTTTTGAAGTAGGAGGCTCACCCAAAGCCAAACCAATCTCTCTTTGAGCCATAGCAAAACGAGTTACAGAATCCATCATAAATACTACATCCCTACCCTGCTCTTTAAAATATTCTGCTACACTCATGGCACTAAAAGCACCATATTTTCGCATAAGAGGAGAGTCATCACTTGTAGCAACAATCAAAACAGTATTAGTCAAATCCCCTCCAAGATTTTTCTCTATAAATTCAGGAATCTCTCGTCCTCTCTCACCAATAAGAGCTACAACTTTGATAGGAGCATCACTACCTCTTACAATCATTCCCATAAGCGTTGATTTACCTACACCACTACCAGCAAAAATACCCAATTTTTGCCCTTTTCCACATGTAAGCAATCCATCAATACTTCTTACACCAACACTAAAAGGCTCATCAATCATGCCTCTTTTCATAGCATCAATAGGAGATCTCATAATAGGCATTTTAGCAGTAGTTTTTATTTTTCCTTTTGAATCTTTTGGATTCATAAATGGATCAACTACTCGTCCAAGAATATCTTCACCCACACTAATCATAAGGCCCTGCTCCTCTATATAAGCACGATCACCCACTTTTAAACCCTCAACATACCTAAAAGGAGATACAACAAAAGAGCTATTTTTGAGTTCAATCACCATAGATAACTCTTCTCTATCGCTATCTTCTGATTTTATGCGAACAATATCACCAATACTAGTATGAAGCCCTTTGATCTCTATATGAGTTGCACTAATATGTTCAACTCTTCCAAAATAGACTTTTAGATTTAGATTTTGAATTTTCTCTTTTATTTCTGAAAGATTCATTAGTACCGTACATGTTGTGAACTATTTACAAAGTTCAAAAATTCACTTCTAGTTTTCTGCTTTCTAAACATTCCACGAAGAGCTGATGTAGTGGTAATAGAGTTAACTTTTTCAACGCCTCTCATCTCCATACACATATGCCGAGCTTGAATCACAACCCCAACACCTTTAGGATTAATCACATCTTTAATAGCATCTGCAATCTGCTCAGTTAACTGCTCTTGAATCTGTAATCTTCTAGCATATACTTCAACCATTCTAGGAATTTTGGATAATCCTACTACTTTTCCATCAGGAATATAAGCAACATGAGCCCTACCAATAATAGGCAATAGATGATGTTCACACATAGAATAAAACTCTATATCTTTAATCAAGACCATCTCATCATTACTACTCTCAAAAAGAGCCTCATTTAAAATATCATGAGGATTTTGTTTATACCCTTTTGTCATAAACTCAAATGCTTTAAAAACTCTCTCAGGAGTCTTCACCAACCCTTCACGATTTATATCCTCTCCAATAACCTGTAACATATTTTGTACAGAATCTTCAAACAGTTTTTTATTACTCATACTCACACCTCTTATTTATTGCATTATTACTTACTATAATAACTATTTTTTGATAAAATATTGAAGATCATTAAAGTTTCATATTAATATGACGATTTTAGTTAAAATTAAATCATTGGAGAAGAGATAATGAACAAGTTAGTCATAATTAGTTTTGCAACTGCAATACTACTTTTAAGTGGATGTGGAAGTTCTAGTAGTAGCAATAAAGATGCAGAGAGTAATACAACAGATACAGCAGCAAGTGCAACGATAGCTAATCCAACAACAAATAATAACACTATTACTAATTGGACACCGATCACTACAAAAGTAAGCTGTGATCCTAAAGAGCTAATTATGGCAGGTTCAACTTTAGACTTTAAATATTATTCAGATGGAGATATTAAAGTTGAGTGTCAAACTATAAATGGATTTACCATTGCAAACTATAAATTAGATGATAATATCACCTCTTTGGATATAACTCAACTAATCAAAACTGAAGTAATGGATGGGAGTGTAAAAGATGATAAAGGAATAAATGCATCCTTTGATGGAGTTACTACTTATGATTACAAAGCAGGAACCCAACACATAAAAGGAGACTACACATATAATGGTAAAACAGAAAATATTGATTGCGTAGAGACATACCCAACTATTTTACCAAGAACTATTAGTAATGAAAATGATATCTCTAACTTATTAAATTGGGAAGGTGATGATCTAGGAGAATATACATCTACAACTTGTCCTGAATCTTATTATGATGAAGAAAATGACTTAGATATAGAGGATGAAAATATAAACTGGAGTGGAAATATAAACAT
>CAZLLE010000079.1:0-1920 GCA_964560425.1 uncultured Campylobacterales bacterium | reverse complement strand
TTACAATAATCTGATACTGTTGAAGGCGGTACATTTACAGCTCTACCTATTGCTCTTATTGATATATCGGTTATATATTTTAACTTCAATATCTCCTTAATTTTCTTCATAGAAATCCTCTTCATTTTTACACCTTTTTTTTCAAAAGTGTAGTTAAATTTTAGAAAATTTTCTACTTCTTAAATTTCGTACGAAATTTTATGAAAGTGTCCGAATGTAAATCATCCTGCCTGTCTGAATTGGAGGATCTGGCTGTCCGAATGTAAATCGTACGGGGTGTCCGAATGGGGTGATCTCATGCATACATGTGAAGAGATAAGCAAGATGATCACATTTTTTTTAGATCAATGATAGAACTTTAAATGAAGTTTTATTAAATCTCCAAGGAGTCTATCACTTGCTTCAAATCCCAATAGGTTGATTAGGCAAAGAAGACCCTAAAAATCTTTGATTTTCAGGGAATCCCTTAAGCCTCCGTCATTATGGAGATAGGATAAAAGCAAGATTGCTTATCTTTTCAAGTATAATAATAATAAATAATTTGCATCGCAATGGTTAAGGTATAAAGTTCACACTCTAAAGCCCTAAATAACACACCAATTGTTTTTGGTTCATGACTAATAAAGGGAAGTTGCTCCTCTTTTTTCTAGCTTTTTGCTTCAATTGATTATACTTATATTAAAAAAAGGTAACTTCATGGAATATTTAACTCTCTTTATTGATGCATTATTGGATCTTAGTCACTCTATGGCTCCTTATATATTGTTTGGTTTATTTATTGCTGGTATTTTGCATGAAATAGTACCTGATACTTTAGTCTCTAAACATTTAGGAAATGACTCTATTTTTTCAGTTATAAAAGCGACACTTTTTGGTATACCTCTGCCTGTATGTTCATGTGGTGTTATTCCTTTGGCTACTAGTATTAAAAAAAGTGGTGCGAGTAATGGGGCGACACTATCTTTTTTGATATCTACTCCTATTACTGGAGTTGATTCTATCTTGGCGACTTATGGTATGTTTGGTTGGATTTTTACTATTTATAGGGTTGTTAGTTCTATCGTTATCTCTATTATTGCGGGAATTGTCTCTAATATTTGGGATAGACCAGAACCAAAAAAATTAAAAGTTGCTAAATTTTCATTATCACTATCACCTATTATTAAAAATGAAGAGTCTTCATGTCAAACATCTTGTGGTTGTGAAGGGGATAATCAGAAAAAGAAGTTCTCTTTTAAAAGGGCTATGCGTTATGCGTTTGTAACTCTTTTGGGTGATATTGCCTATGCACTACTTATTGGTTTGATTGTTGGGGCATTGATTACTATAGCTATTCCTTCAAATCTTAGTGAAATCTTAGTAGAGTATAGTTGGCTCTCTTATATTATTGTAATTGCCATTGCTGTGCCGATGTATGTTTGTGCAACAGCATCTTTGCCTATTGCTGCTGGATTGATGCTTTCTGGTGTATCTGCTGGAGCTGCTTTTGTATTTCTCTCTGCGGGACCTGCTACAAATAGTGTTACTATTGGAGTGGTCAAAAAAATGTTGGGTACAAAAACTCTATATATCTATCTTAGTACAATTATTTTGGGTTCTACTATTTTTGGGCTTGGTTTGGACTATATTCTTGGAGATGTGAATGTAAAAGAGATGATTCATATACATGAAGAGGCAGGATTGTTGGAGTGGATAAGTACTACTACGCTTTGGAGTATGATATTATATTTGATACTCTTTCATGACTAAATATTTAAGTTTTAATTATGAAAATATTACTTTTAGAGCATGAGGATGCTGGTATGATGGGGCAATTTGTGGTTGTATAGATATTTTTATTACTCCTAATTTTGGATGATATTAGGAGTAATGATAGATAAACTACTTTTTCATACTCATTTCTGTAGAGATTAAGTGTTG
>CAZLLE010000078.1:0-83782 GCA_964560425.1 uncultured Campylobacterales bacterium | reverse complement strand
GGTAAATGCCCCAAATAGCACATCATTGATAGAGGTAAATGTCTCTGTAGATTCTGAATATATTAATGATACAAAGATGTTAAATAATAGTGAGATAGAGAGTACAAATATAGTTGTTTATGATTTGAATGGTAATAATATAAGAGATTTTACCAAAGTGCCTATTCAGGGAATGGAAGATACAAATATATATGGAGACATGATTACGATTGGTAACCAATCTATTTGCGAAAAAGATTCTTTAACAAGCTGTCAAGAACCAAGCTATATAGTTAATGACCTCATATATCAAGAGTATATAAATTTGGATATATCTTATGGTTCAAAATATAGAAATAGTACAAAAGCAAAGTTAAATATTAATCCTGAAGATGAGATTGTTTGGGCTGGACTCTATTGGATGGGTAGAGTTGATAAGATGTTATTTGGTTATGAGCAGAAGATGAAAGATGCAAATAAAATATATATTCGTCATGAGAGTGATAGTGGTGATTATAGTGAATTTTTTGCACAAAGAGAGAGTGATGCTATTGATAATAATGGAACAACTATTAAAGTAGATAAGTTTAATTTTATTAATAGTAGTGACTATTTTGATTATCAAGGGGTAGCTGATGTAACATCATATATTAAAGCTCATAGAGATGGTTACTATTGGGTTGCTGATATTCAATCTAGTGAGGGTGAAAATTTAAGTGCTGGGTGGAATTTGGTCATAATTATAAAAGATACCAAAGCAGTTCCAACAAGAGATCTAAAAAATATTACTATTTTTGATGGATTTTTGGGTGTATGGAAATCTCCTCCAGAGATAACAGAGAGTTATCCTGATGAGCTAAATCAGACTATAAGTGGATTTTTGACACCTACTTTTGGTGAAATTAGTTCTCAAATGATCTTCTTTGGATTTGAGGGAGATAAGACACTTCAAGATTATATAAAAATTTCAGATAAAAGTGGTGTTATGCACTCTATTACCAATGCCAAAAATGATATTAATGATGTTGTTAATGCTACAATCTCTCAAAATGGTGTTATTGTAACAGATAGATTGCCAGATTTGGAAAATACATCAGGAATAGATATAGACTCTTTTGATATTGGTGATAGTGGTGCTAATATTATTCAAAATTCTCAGACCTCTACAAATATTGTTATTGGTTCTGATGGAGATAGATTTTTTTTAGGAATGTTTGGATTTTCAACCTCTCTTCGAGATCCTGTATGTTATGTGCAAACTTATAAAAGTGTAGATTTTTCAGCAGATTTAGCTTCTGAAGTGAATTTGGGTGATGAGATAGGTATTGAGGTTGAATTCAAAAATATAGAGACACAAACACTTGAAAATTTTCATGCAGTTGCTTATATAGATACAATTTTGCAAGAGGATAATAGTAGTTTTGAACTAAAAAACTTGGATGCAAGTGGTATTTTGGAGGGTGATTATAGTTCTCAAGATACACTTTTTGATTTTGGTTATATAGATATCGCAGATCAAAATCAGAGTGAAATTACTATTCGTGCTGGTCAAGGTGCTGATGGTAGTAGTGGAGGTTCTCTAAAAAAAGATCAAAGTATATTTTTTAGGTATAAGGCAGTAGTGCAAGAGATTTATGATATCAATGATACTAATCAGACACGCTATATGTACAAATCAATTTATGCTCCAAGTGATAAAAAAGTTATGGTCTCATCTTGTGGAGTAGATAGTGGCTTTCCTGTAGTCAAAAAAAATATTACTAATGGATTTGAGATAACTCATGAAGGTGGATTGAGTGATGGTATTAATGATGGTTTTATAAATCAAGATACAACAAAGCCTTCAAATGAGAACCATCTATTCACACAAATGGTAGATACAAACTTTAGTATTGATATTATTGCATTAGAGTTAGCTTTGGAAGATAAAGATAAGGTGAGAGATAGTAGTAATCCATATAAAGGATTATTAAAATTGGAATTGGTTGATAAAAATATCTCTTCTAGTGAGTGTACTCTATATAACTCATTAAAAAGTGATTATATCTCTGTTGATGGAGTTAGAAAAAGTGTAATAACCTCTTATAATGATGCTAAAAGGGAGTTAGGTTTTAGGATTGGATATTTGGTAGATAGATATGGTAAATATTTTTCTTGGAATTCAAGTGCAAATACTCTTTCAAATTTACAAGATGCTTATAATAAGTTAGATAAAGATAAGGTCTGTAAAGTTGGTTGCGAAATATCTGTGAATGAGAGTTTATGTAGAGAGTGTCTATTTAAATCTATTGAGGAGGGGGGATTTAGTAGGGTATCTTGTTCAAGTGATAGTTTTACAATCAGACCAAAAGTGATGAAGATAGATATAAATAGTAGTAATCTTATTGGTTCTTTTGAATATACTATTGATTTTAACTCCTCTGTTTATGGTTATAATCAAAATATTGACTCTTCAAATGGATCTTTGGATTATCAATTGGTAGTTCCCTCTGGATGTACTTTGGCTAGTGATAGTGGAAGTCTATTAACTTCAAATATTATATTTGTCAATGGTGAGTCCAACATGAGTAATTTTAAATATGATAATGTAGGTGATATTAATCTTCAGTTTGTAGATAAAGGGTGGACTATTTTAGATCAAAATAGCTCAAATAGCATGATGAGTGATTGTATTGTTGGTAGTGGTAGTAATATAGAGATTGGTGGCAAAATAGGATGCAATATTGAGGGATCGAAACTAATCTCATTTAAGCCTGATAGATTTCAAAATAGTGTAACTCTTCATGATTATGGTAGTTCAGGTTTTGTCTATATTTCAAATGATAAAAATATGTCAGCTCTTCTAAAATTAAGGGTTGAAGCACTTCTTTTTGATGGCACTATAGCATCAAACTATACAAAAGATTGCTTTTCTCAAGATATTACCTATAAATTTGAGCTAATAAATAGTACTCCTCTTGATTGGAGTAGTGGAAATGCAAAAGATAAGATAAAGTTTTATGATGATGGAAATAGTTCTGTTGATATAGGAACTCCTCATGATGGAGAGTTTAGGACAAATGGTCAATTTTTTAATTTGGGTGTTGCTCAAGATTTGGAAATATTTATCAACTTTGATCGTGATAGTACTCAAGCAATTAACCCTTTTACTATTAAAAAAAGTGATTTTAATATTACTAGTATGGTAGATACAAACTCTACTTTTGCTCAAGATTTTGATAGAAGTGGTAGCAATGATAGTGTAATATTCTATTATGGTAGATTACATGTTAATGATATTGAGACTTCAGAGAGTAATTGTGTAGTCTCTGTATATTATGAAACTTATTGTAGAGATTGTAATAAGAGTCGTTACTCTTTTGTAAATTCTAAAGAGAGTATAGATTCTATCCATTGGTATATTAATAATACATATCATAATTCCCAATTACAAGGATATTACGAAGATGCCTTATCTAGTAATGGAGTTACTATTTATGATGAAAGTTTAAAAGAGATGAAGCTCTCCCTTGGTAGCCTCAAAACACCACATAGAGATAAAATTAGAGTTAGACCATCTTCATGGTTAATTTATGATAGATTTAAATCTCTTCAAAAATATACAGCATTTGGTGTAAGCTTTACATCCGGTAGTAGTTATTGGGGTGGAAAAGGAGATTTGGGATTAACTATAGATACAAATATTTCGCTACAAAATATTGATAGAATGGATTGGTAAGAAGAGCTCTTCTTACCAAGTAAAAATAGGCTAAAAAAGACCCAGAGAGTCAAGTGTAGCTCTAGTAAGTCCTTTATTTGTCGGTAGATCATGTACTTTTTGATATTTTTTTAAAGCTCTTTTGGTTTTGACACCAATAATACCATCTATTGGACCGGGGTTAAATCCTGCCTCTTTTAGTGCTTGTTGAACACTACTAATATCTATTTTTCTTTTTCCCGTTGATTTTTTTGAACTTTTATTATAAAAATTAACTTTTGATTTACATTGCACTGGTTTCCAATTAATTACAGACTCTTCAGCTTTGACTTGTTGTTTAACAACTCTATATGTTGCAGGAATAGTTGTCTTTTTTATTGTGGCAGGTTTGACTAGCTCTCTGACTGATACAGTTTTATACTCTGCTGGAATTGTTACAGTTTTTGTTGAAGCAGGTCTATCTATTACTTGTCTAGTTATAGTTCTATAGACAGCTGGAATCGGAATTACTTTTGTTGAAGCAGGTGTTTTTACTACTTTCCTCTTAATTGTTTTATATGTAGGAGGAACAGTAACAAGACACAAAATTTCTCCTGTTGTATCATCAACTTTTTGTATTAAACCTGAACCTTTTTTCCAAAATGTATGTGCGGGTTTTACTAATATTTTTTCTATTTTTGTCTCATAAGTTGCAGGAATAGTTACAATTTTTTCACTTGCTGGAGATACCAATATCTTTTGTGTAATGGTTTTATATGTTGCGGGGATAGTTATCAATTTTGTAGTTGATTCTTTAACTTTTACCTTTTTGATAGCATCTTGGTATTGGGCTGGTATTATTTTAATATCTTCAGTTGCATCTTTAACCAATATCTTTTTTGTTTTTGTCTCATATTTTTCTGGTGTTAAAACTCTGGTATAACATTGTCCAGATTGTGGGTTTGGCGGATAAAGAGAAGCACCTTTATTTTTAACAACTACCTTTACAATTGGATTTTTTTTCTGTTTTAAAGCCTCTGCTATAGCAATTTGAAGTGCTGCAATTTGTCTATCTTTCTCGTCCATTCCACCAACTGTAGTATTGGAACTTACAGACTGTTTTTTGGATAGGGTAGGTATTTTGTTACAATTATTTACTGTTTTATCAGCACAACCACTCAGCCCAATAGCTACAGCGGTGGAGAGAACAATAGGTAGTGCAGTTTGTATTTCTCTATTCATCTCAATCTCCTTATGATTTTTTTATACTTAGTTACATTATCTTCTAATATCGTTTATATGTCTATAAAAACTTTTTTATTTATAATTAACTTTAGGCTACTTTAATTTAAATTAACTTAATATCTCTTTAACTATAGAACTTATTGTTTTACCATCAGCACTTGAACCAACCTCTTCTTGTGTTAGTTTTATAACTTTACCCATATCTTTCATGCTTTTGGCTTCTGTTTTATCAACTATCTTTTGTATAATAGGTCTAAGTTCATCAGATGATAGCTGTTTTGGAAGATACTCTTTTATTAGATTAGCCTCGTTTACCTCTTTTTCATACAAATCTTCTCTATTTGCTGCTTTATATGCTTTGGCGGCATCATCTCTCTGTTTTATAGATTTTTGGATTATTTTATAGATATCATTATCACTTAATTCAACTCTTTCATCTATCTCTACTTGTTTGATTGCACTCATTAAAAATCTGATAGTATCTCTTTTAAAATTATCTTTTGCAACCATTGCTGCTTTTAGATCTTTTTTTAGAATATCTTTGACTTTCGACATATTTAACCTTTGGAATAAAATTTGCTTGATTATAACTCAATAAACAAAATTAAAAATTAAAGGTAAGGTATTTTTATTGAAAAAAATTATAATAGCTATATTTGGAATAATAATATTTCTTTTTACTGGCTGTACATCCCACCAAGTAGCTCCCCAAATGAGTATGAAACCACCACACTATGTAGAACATCCAGCTCCTCCACCTCAATCTATAAAGGTAAATGATGGAAGTGCTTTTGGTCGTGGAGAAAATCCTATTTTTGCTGATGCAAAAGCGATGCGTGTGAATGATGTTGTGACAGTTCGTATTAATGAAACTACTTTTCAATCTTCACAAGGAAATAAAAATACTAAAATTTCAAATCAGAATAATTTTGGAGGTATTAAATTTGATGGTCTTTTGAAAGGGATAAATCGTGTTGCTGATATAAGTTTTAATCCCGGATCAGAGAATAGTTTTAAGGGGTCTGGTCAGAATTCAAGAAATGAAAAATTTAGTACAACAATAACAGCAAGAATTATAAAAATTTTATCTAGTGGAAACTATTTTATATTTGGAAGTAGAGAGCTATTATTAAATGGTGAAAAACAGTTGGTTAAAATTTCAGGAGTAATTCGTCCTTATGATATTGATCAATATAATACAATTGATTCACAATATATTGCAGATGCAAAAATTTTATATGAGACACAGGGAGATATTAGAGAATCTATTAGAAAGCCATGGGGGTCTAAAATTATGGAGAGTGTTTGGCCATTTTAAAAGGAAGAATACTTCCTTTTAAATTTTGCGAGCAATAAAAAGTGTAGATATATCCATAGAGTAACCTTTGGCTTCTTCTATCTCAAAACCTACCTCTTTTAACTCTTCAATAAGTTTCTCTTTGGTTAAAAATCCCTCTATTGAGTTTGGTAAGTAGTTATAAGCATCATAATTTTTTGATAAAAAACCTCCTACAATAGGAAGTATTTTTTTCATATAAAAATCTCTAAGTTTTGACATAATCGTAGCTTTTTCAAGTTTTGTAAACTCCAAAATAACAACTCTGCCATCTTTTTTTAGAACTCTATGAAACTCTTTGAGTCCCTCTAACCTATCTACCACATTTCTAAGACCATAAGATATACTCAAAATATCTGCACTATTATCATCATAAGGTAGATTTTTTGCTTCGGCTTGTACAAATGAAGCATTTAAGCCCTTCTCTTTTGCTTGAGAAAGCATTCCAGAAGATGGATCAGCTCCAATTATTTGTTCTATTTTTATATTTTTTAGTTTTGCTCTCTTATCCCAGTTTTCACACATATCACCTGTGCCACATGCAACATCAAGGATAAACTCTATATTTTGTTTACCATATTTTTTAAATGTCTTATCACAAGCATCTTTTCTCCAGCTCTTATCAACCCCAAAACTGAGGACTCTATTTGCAACATCGTATGTTTTTGCTATGTCGTCAAACATAGTTACAATTTTTGTCTGTTTATCCAATATATTTTGCCTTTTATCTATAATATTTTTGTGCTTTAGGAATTAATTTTTGTATTCTTTTGATTCTGTTTGCATCTGCAGGATGAGTAGACAAAAATTCAGGAGGTTTTCTACTATTTGCTGATAATCTTCTCATATTGCTCCAGAATTTAAGAGCTTCATTTGGATTGTATCCAGCTTTTGTCATGAGATAAAGTCCTATTTCATCCGCTTCATATTCAAATTTTCTACTAAATGGTAGAACAATTCCAATACCTTCAGTAACTCCATAAGCTTGTTTTACAAGTCCACCATATTGAGGTCCTGCCATGCCAGCTGCTACTGATGCTCCCATTCTTCCTAATTGTGTGATGCTCATCCTCTCCGCACCATGTCTAGCAATTGCATGAGCTACTTCATGAGCTATTACAACGGCTAATTGATCTTCATTTTGGACTGCTTTAAAAAGTCCAGAATAGACAAAAACTTTTCCTCCTGGCAGACAAAAAGCATTGAGTTGATCTTTTTCAATTACAAAAAATTCCCACTTATAATTTGGTTGTGCTGCTGCTCTAGCAACTCTTTTACCCACCTTTTGTACGACAGCATTAAGTTGCCTATTTCTACTAAGTGGTTCTTTTTGTAAAATCTCCTTAGCTGCTTGATATCCCATCTGAAGCTCTTGTTGAGGAGAAAACATTACAACTTGATTTCGATGTGTATATGGCGTTTTACTACACGAAATAAAACTATATACTATAGTACTAAATAAGATTATTTTTAAGATTTTTTTCATAATAACTAATCCTTTTTGAAAATTATATCACAAAAAGTTAAGTAATAGCACAATAGCAATTTGGTCAAAAAATTATTTAATCTTTTTTAATGAGCTATTATGTTTAAAATCTTTTATAGCTTCCTCTATACTATTTATAAGCTGAAGTTGATGATTACTGCATGAAATATTAATTAGATCTAGTGTTCGATTTGTTTCGAATTTAGGTATCTCTTTTTGGTTTTTTATGTGATTATTTACGAGATTACATCTTGTATGTATATTTGTGAACTCATCTAAAAGATTGTATAATCTATTTACACTTTCGGATGCTTTAATAAATTTGTCTTTCTCGTAAAGGTAGTGGAATGTTTCAAGAACTATTTTTAATTTTTCTATTGATTTCTTAATATTGCTATAGCTTTGATAATCTCTACAATAACTATTTTCCTTAATAGTGAATTTCGCTTTTTGATACTTTAAAGATAATTTATTATTAATAACTTGGTGTATTTCTCCTATTTGATGATATTGATTAAATGATTGATCCCCTTCAGTGATTAGATGCTTATATTGAGTTAATATAATAGAGAATTCTCTAGTTTGGAGAAAAAATATAATTTTGTTTATTTTATTATAGGTTTTTTTATCAAGTTTCGCAAAAATTTTGTTGATCTCTTTTTCTTTGTAAGAGTTCTCTAATATTTTTAAATTTGAGCTAAAGGCATCAATCTCTTTAGCAAGTGTTAGCTTTTTTTCAATGTATTTTAGATGTTTTTGTACTTTACTTAATATTGTTGTATCAAAAATATAGTAAAATTCTTCAATAAGTAGAATGCTTTTTTGTAATTTTTTTTGAAATAGCTCTATCTCTTTTTCTCTTTTTTTCTCAATAATTTTCTCTTTTAATGAGAGTATTTCATAATAAGATTCATATAAAATTAGTCTAATAGAGTCTGAAAGAGGGGCATTTTTGAGAATACTCTCTTCTACTTTTGAGATTCGTCCCTCATCTAAGTTTTTAAATGTGGAGTATAGTTTAGATATATTTTTTTTGGGATTTCCCAAAATAGCCAAATTATGGCTTTTATATCTAGGATTATTTGTGATTTCTGTAATGATATATGATTTTAAAAAATTAGGTATTTCAAATTTTTGTTGTTTTATATTATCATTTTGAAGATTTCTATATAAAATATATATATCTTTTAGAATTCCTGAATATCTATATATCTCATATTTATATCCATCTAAACTGATATAAAATCTATCTTTATTTATTGTATGTCCGATTTTATTTTCTATCTCTTTATAAAATTTTTCTTTTGAAATTTTTTTGTTTTCTTGCTCTTGATTTTCATCTCTTCTATGAGTAATAATCAATGAGTAATCTGTATTTACTTTTTTGTATTGAACTTCTTGACAAGATTTAATTTTTGTATAAAATTGTTGAACTTGCTCTTTTTTAAGTTCTAGGTCTAATAGTAAATCCTCTATAGATTCATCTAGAAGATATTTTTGTTCAATATTTGACATCGTATATCCTTTAGGATAGTATACTTAAAGGAAGAAAAAAACTTTAACAAAATTCAACAAAAAGTATGTTTTTTTAAAAAAAATATACTTTTTGATACACTTTTTAAAAAATTAGAATTTATATGCTATTGATATTTTAGATATTTTTTTATCACTTTTATGTTCTATTTTGAGAAAATAGTTTTTATTTAGATAGTTTGAAACAATAGCTCCAGTTACCGCACCAAATAGATCTGGTATTAGATCCTTTGTTGAAAATCCACCATAATCTTCTTCATCATAAAGTTCTTTGCCTACTCCAACTGCAAAGGCTGCACCAACAGCATATAAAACCTTTTTTTTGTCTGGAAGTTGGCTATATTTGTGTAATAATGTCTCTCCTGTATAACCTAAAAAGGTAGAAACTTCTAGATGTTTAATTTTATCATCTCCTACTCCATAAAGGTGATTTGTCAACATTATAACCAGCAGTATATATTTTATTATTTTCACTAAAGTACCCCCATTTTGAATGATGATCGATTATAACAACTAAATGTGAACAAAATGTGTATGATTTAATGTTTTCTACTAAAGTGTCGATTTTATATAAAATAATTTTTAAAAAGGAAAAAATGTAATGAAAAAAAAGATTTATATATCAATTTTTATGGTAAGTGCATTATCTATTTCCACTTTTCTTAGTGGTTGTGGTTCTAGTGGCAGTGGTAAAAAAGTAGATGAGATTAAAAAAGTACAACCAACACCAGCAAAAAAAGAGGAACAACCTATACAATCTGTCGAGGTTATTAGAGATAATGATAAAATAGAGTTTAATATAACTGATGATCTAGATTATCCAAATGCTATTATTGTGGACAATCATGAAGGGCTGAAAATTGCTAAGACAAAAAACTATGTATATTTAACATTTACACATAATTCTGTAAATGCTCAGAATATACAATTTTTTATTGATTTAGATAGTGACAGTAAGACAGGCTATAAAAGTGAAGGTGGTGCGGAATATAAGATTGAAAATGGTCAACTTCATATTTTTGCCGATAATAATGGTACTGATAGTTGGGAAGCATACCTTGAAAAGGATGGTGAAGATTCCGTTAAGGTAAATACCGTTTTAAATAAATCTGATAGTGTTAGAATAGCAGGTAGTTTGTTTGAAAAAGATCAATTTAGTGTTAATGCACAAGCTCTTGATACTAATTGGACTGCTCAAATTAGTTCTCCTCGCAGTCAATCTAAAACATTTTTTAGTAACTCTACAATAAATGATTTAAATTTGACTAATATTGAAACTTATGCAGAGGATATTAACAATAGTTTAGAGTTAAAAATAAGTGATGATGAAAATTTTATTAAAATATATCTATTACAAAATAATTTTAGGGATCATATGCAGTTCTATATTGATATAGATAATAATGCAGAAACAGGAGAACGATTTGATGGTAATGCTACTAATAAATGGGTTGGATTTGGTGCTGACTATATGATTGAACAAGGAAAATTAGTTGAATATAATGATACAAGTGGAGCTTGGGATTGGGATAATCCTAAGGATATAATTTCTCAACAATGGAAAGAAGATCAAAAAATTGTTAGTTTACAAATAAATAAAGAATATTTGAATCTAAAATCTAATAGATTAAGTGTAGCTGTAGAACTTAGTGATAAAGATTGGAGTAATACTCTATTTTTACCTAAAGTTGAAGAGACACCACAAGAGTATATTTTAAGTAACTAATCTAAAAGTAAAATTATGTAATCTATTAATTATAATTTTGCTAATATTGTTTCCATAATGAAAATTATTTTACTTATAATTAGAGTAATTAAGATTTTTATATGGGAATGAACAATTTGAAAAAATATTTTTTAGCTATCTTAATTATTATGTTCACTATGCTTGGTTGTAGTGAACATGATGACTCTATTGTTGATGTAGATGATCTTGTTCTAAAAAGAGCTTACCAAGATATAAATAGTAGTGTGAGACTCTGTAACATCAATAATGCGAAGATTTGGCTTAGTAAAGTGAGTTTTAAGCCCAATGAAGATATCTGTGTAAATTTTAAAAATTTACCAGGTAATAAAAAAGATTGGATTGCTATTTATCTAAAAGATAGCTCAAATGAGTGGAAAAATGTACTTCGTTGGGGGTTTACAAACTCTAAAACAAGTGGAAAACAATATTTTAAGAAGCTTCCCATTGGCTTTTATGAGGTAAGACTTTTTTTTAATAATAGTTATAAAGTAGAAAAAAAGATATTATTTAAAGTAGAGGGTGAACAGCTACCCCCTCTACTAACTTCAGATAAATCCTCTTATAAGATAAATGAACCTATTAATATTAAATATGAAAATCTTTTTGGTACACAAAAGGATTGGATTGGCATATACAAAGAGGGTAGTTCAAATGAGTGGAAAAATGTTTTAAGATGGTTCTATACTGATGCTGAGGTTGAGGGTAATAGGAGTGTTGGTGGTCTTTTAGATGAAGGTTTTTATGAAGCACGGGTCTTTTTTAATAATTCTTATAAGAGTGAAAATCATACCTCCTTTGAGGTTGTTAAAGATAGAATAGAACCTATCGTTTATGCAAAAGATATATATATAGAGGGTGAAAAAATTGTTGTTGAGTACTCCAATTTTTCAGGAAATCATGATGATTGGATAGGTATATTTTTTGAAGGTGATAAAAATAGTTGGGATAGTGCCTTGACTTGGCATTATACGCAAGGGGAGAGGAGTGGTAAAATGAGTTTTAACTCAATTCCTGCTGGAGAGTATGAGATACGCATATTTTTTGATGATACTTATCGATTAGAGAAGAGATTACATTTTAAAGTAATCCCAAATACTCTATCCCATAATATACAATAGCTGTTGCAAAGCCAGCAAAAAGCCCAGCTACAATATCATCACCCATAACACCCAAGCCACCTTTTACTTCTCTATCAATTCGACCTATAATAGAGGGTTTCCAGATATCAAATATACGAAAGAAGATAATAGCTAAGATAAAATGTATCATTGTTTGAGGTAACATACTAAAAGCAAGCCATACTCCTGCAACTTCATCTATTACAATAGAGCTTGCATCATGAATACCACTCTCTTGTTCTTCTTTGTCAATCTCTTTTATTGCTATCATTGTGATTAGAATAGTAAGTAAAAATAGTATATATACTGGTAAAAAAGAGAGTAACCAAATACCCAAAATAGCTCCTGCTATTGTTCCTGCTGTACCGGGTGCTTTTGGAAATAGTCCTGAGTAAAAGAATGTTAAAAAGATTTTTCGCATATTATATTCGCCTTTATGTGAGAGATACTGTTTGGTGTAGTTCCATGATTTTTAGATAAAACTTTTTATCGTCCATATTTTCTATTAGCCCTTTATTTGGAAAAAAGTTTATAAATTTTTGGTTAAAGTCTTTAAATCTATCTTCAAAAAGTTTACTCAATAGTATAGCAGATATCTCTTTTCTTACAAGAACAGCAGGTGGTAAAACCCCACTCAAAATCAAACCCTGCATAAACTCTGAATTATATGAAATATGATGGTGTCGTCCATGTGGACAGGTTTTGGTGCTTACAAGTGTTCTACAAGTATCACAATATACATATTCACTTACAACTCGTATCTCTATATTATGTTTTTGTGTAAAAGAGTTGATTAGAGAGTTTAATCCATGTTGATCATAATATATACCAATGCCTGAGTGATTTTCTCCTATAGTGATAGAGTCACATCCAAAGTTTTTTGCGGCAATTCCATCTAAAATTATATTGTTATAACCTGCAAAAATATATGTGTTTTCGAAAGGTAGCACAATAACACGATTTTTGGGTAAAAAGTGATTTATAAAATATCGTACTGTTTCACATCTTATTTCAAATGAAAAACGATCTTGCTCATGTGGTTTTAATAAAAAAAGAATTACAAGATCATTGCTCTCAAGTGCTGATCTAATCATTCTCTCATGTCCTCGATGAAGAGGCTTAGCATTGATCATTATAGCTGTACTTTTTTGTACTCCAAGATTCTCTTTTGCTTCTTGAATTTTCTGTTTTATGTCTAGTGTGTCATGACTGTCAATAAAGAATTCACCACTTATAGCCATATTTCCAAGTCTATTATACATATCTAATACACCAGGATGATTGAGATCAGAAGTCAAAAAGATTTTCTCTATTCTCTCTTTTTTATTAATAGGAAAGCTCTCATCAGTAATCAGATATCCCTTTTTTTCTCCATCTACGATAAGATCTAAATTTTCTCCCTTTTTGCTATTTTTTAAAACCTCTTCATTTCGTTTACCACTTGGTGCTAAAATAAATGAAAAGGGGAAAAAGGTATCTTTGTAAGATGAAGTTTTATCAACAAGAATAGACTCTTCTTGATTCATTAGATTATTAACAGGAGAAAATACACCCTCTTTTAGAAGAGATAGAGTTGCTAATGCTTCTCTATCAATGTGCAGTTCTCTATTTCTTTTTGCTAATGCCATATTTTTTTCTCTTCTCCCATAAGCTTTTACGAGAGATACCTAGTTTTTTGGAAAGTTCGGTATCTGGAAACTTACTTTGATATTTAACAATAATGTACTTGACATAATTTTCTATGGAGAGGATATCTCCTTTTTCAAATACACCGTTATCATTTTTAACCTCAATAATTTCCATATCTTCGATATCTTCATTAAGATCTGTGGAAGATAGTATAACGCGTCTATTTTTAATAAGTGATAAAATTTTACTTTTTTCATTTTTTTTCATATTTTGAAAGTTTATGAGATAAACAAGTTCATGATCATTGACTTTTTTGAGTTGTTCTAGTGCATCAGCATCATCAAGTGAAATAAAAGAGAAAGAGTCATTAAACTCTTTTGCATAGTTAAAGACGATAGAATCAGCTAACTTTTGATAATTGACTTTGAGTAGAATTGGTAACTTTGTCTTATTTGTGATTCTATGAGGAGTGTTTTGTTTTAATAGATGATCAATGTAACTTTTATATGTTTTATTCTCTTTTTTATATGCAATATAATCTTGGAGATGATTTAATTTTCGTGCCAACTCTTCAATCATAAATGGCTTTAATATATAATCACTAGCCCCTGATTGAAGTGGTTTAGAAACAGTATCGTTGCTTATATAGGAGACCATTAGAACAATAATGGTGTGTTTATACTTCTCTATAATAGGGTAGAAATCTTGTCCTGCCAAATTTGTAGAAAGCAAAATAGAATCAAATTCTCCTAGTTTTAAAGCGTCTTTTACTGTTGTAGCACTTTCACATATATGTCCCATTTCTGTCAATTTTGTTGAAATACTTTGCGCTAAGTATATTTCATTTTCTACTACTAATATCTTCATCTTTATTTATCCATCCAATTATTATATTTTAATGATGCAATCGCTTCTACCGCTACACCCTCTTTTCTTCCAATAAATCCCAACTTTTCAGTTGTTGTTGCTTTGATATTGACAAAAATTGGTTCAATTTCCAAAATAGAAGCAATAGTGCTTCTCATAGCATCTTTATAAGATGAAACTCTTGGAGCTTGAGCCATAATTGTTATATCAACATTGTTTATCTCATAACCAACGCTTCTGATAAAATCAGAAACTTCTGTTAGCATGATTTTAGAGTCAATATCTTTAAATCTTTTATCATTATCAGGATAGAGTTCTCCAATATCTGAAGCACCTATACCACCAAGTAATGCATCAATCAATGCATGTAATGCAACATCTCCATCAGAGTGTGCCTTAAATCCAAGATTGTCTGTTTTGATCTCAACACCACCTAAAAACATTTTCTTATTCTCACAAAACTGATGAACATCAAAACCAGTCCCTACAAAAATATCTTTAGAGGATGACCTCAAACATGCTAACGACACTAGATCGTCATATCTTGTAATTTTTTTAGCATTTGTACTGCCTTTTGTATAAAAAACACTCCCTCCTATAGATTTTATGGCACTACTATCATCTGTATAAAGCTCTTTTTGAGAGAGAGCTTTTCTTAGAGTGGATGTTTTAGAGAGTTGAGGTGTTTGGATAAGTTTTACCTTATCTCTATCTATTGTTTCATTCTCATATACAACAGTATCGCTAACTCCAATGTATGGAACAATAATATCAGCTTTATTTTTATGTGAAATAATATTTTGTACCATCTCTTTTGGAAGGCAAGCTCTAGCAACATCTGTCACTAAGACATATTCACTATCAACTTCTTTGAGTGCATTTTGGATGGATTCTTGTCTGCTCTCTCCCCCTTGGACAAATGTAAAGGGTGCATGTTTTTTCATATAGAATAGTTCTTGTTTAGTGCCTGTAATAATAATTTGTTTAAATTCATGAAATAATTTAAATTTATTAGCGACAAAAAGCCATAAAGGCTCTTTATCAATTCTAATCCACTGTTTTTTAGTTTTTGAACCAAATCGTGTAGAATTTCCAGCCGCAAGTATTATCAGGGTTAAATCGGGCAAATTTTGTCCTTTTTGTTGAAAGTGTTACTAAAGTATACACTTAAAAAGCTTTTTTTTATCTTTTTTTGGATAAATTTCTCTAACTTTCTGTAAGATAAAAAGACCATGGAGAAGGGAAACAAACATGAGAGAAAAATGGCTAAAAGCTAGAGAAAGTGATAAAGTTAGGACTCAAATGTATTATGCCAAGCAAGGTATTATTACAGAAGAGATGAAATATATCGCTAAAATTGAAAATTTAAAACCAGAGTTTGTGAGAAGTGAAGTTGCAAGAGGAAGAATGATTATTCCAGCTAATGTAAACCACACTAACCTCAAACCTATGGCAATAGGTATTGCGTCTAGCTGTAAAATCAATTCTAATATTGGTTCTTCAGCGTTGGCTTCAGATCCTGCACAAGAGGTTGAAAAACTACTTGTTAGTGAGAAATATGGAGCAGATACGCTTATGGATTTATCTACAGGTGGAGATTTGGATGAGATTAGAAAAGAGATAATTAAAAATGCCTCTATTCCAATTGGTACAGTTCCTATCTATCAAATTTTACATGATGTAAATAATAATATTGAAGATTTGACAATCGAAAAAATGTTAGAAGTATTAGAGAGACAAGCACAACAAGGTGTTAGTTACTTTACTATTCATGCAGGGTTTTTACTACGATTTATGCCGCATATTGCAAAAAGAAAGATGGGAATTGTAAGTCGTGGTGGTTCACTCATGGCTGCATGGATGATGCACTATCATAGAGAAAACCCTTTTTATGAAGCGTATGATCAGATACTTGATATCTGTAGAAAATATGATGTATCACTATCTCTTGGAGATAGTTTGAGACCGGGTTGTCTTTATGATGCAAGTGATGAAGCACAACTTAGTGAGCTTAAAATTCTTGGTGATTTGACACTTCGTGCATGGGAAAAAGATGTGCAAGTAATGATAGAAGGACCAGGACATGTTCCTCTTAATCAAGTTGAGAGAAATATGAAAATAGAACAAGAGTATTGTCATGAAGCTCCTTTTTATATATTGGGTCCACTTGTAACAGATATTGCTGCTGGATATGATCATATATCAAGTGCAATTGGTGCTGCTGTAGGTGGATGGCATGGTGCTAGTATGTTATGTTATGTAACACCAAAAGAGCACTTAGGTCTTCCAAATGCTGAAGATGTACGAAATGGTATTATCGCATATAAAATTGCAGCTCATGCCGCTGATATTGCTAGAGGTAGAAAAGATGCTATGAAAGTTGATGATGAGATGAGTGATGCACGGTATGCATTTGATTGGAAGCGTCAATTTGAGCTTGCATTAGATCCAGATCGTGCAAAAGAGTATCATGATGAGACGCTGCCTCAAGATGTATTTAAAGAGGCAGAGTTTTGTTCTATGTGTGGACCAAAATTTTGTTCATACAAAATTACTCAACAAATTGTTGAAGAACATTCATTATCCTAAATTATATAATAGACATTGAAATATAGTGTTTGTGCTTTGCATTAGAAATTTTAGGACAAATTTGAGCTTATGCTGTAGCATAGGCGATGATTTTTCCTGAAATTTATGATGTGAATGACAAATACTAGATGATATACTCTATTGTATAATTTAGGATTTTAAAATTAATATTAGGGAAAGGATTATATGTTAAATAAAGCATTAGTAGAAGAGAAGTTACAAGAGGTAGCTTATCCAGGTTTTACAAAAAGTATTGTAGATTTTGGTTTTGTTAAAAATGTAATAGTAGAGGGTGATTTGGTTCATGTTGAGGTGGATATTAGTTCATCTGCTCCTGAAGTAAAAACTCAAATAGAGGATGATATCACTAAAAAAATGCAACTTTTGGGTGCAATGAAAATTGATATTTTGGTAAAGACACCAAATATACCAAAAGAGACAAGCTCTAAAGGTAAAAATATAGTACCACATATCAAAAACTTTATCATGGTAAGTAGTGGTAAAGGTGGTGTTGGTAAATCAACTACTACAGTAAACCTAGCGGTTGCTCTTGCAATGCAGGGTAAAAAAGTTGGTCTTTTAGATGCAGATATTTATGGTCCAAATATCCCTCGAATGATGGGTGTAGATGGACAACAACCAGAAATCGCAGGAAACAAAGTAAAACCTCTACTTTCTCATGGTGTAGAAGTTATGTCTATGGGTTCACTAATGGAAGAGGGGCAATCTCTAATCTGGAGAGGGGCGATGATCATGAAAGCGATTCAACAACTTCTACAAGATATCTTATGGAGTGAGCTAGATGTATTAATCATTGATATGCCACCAGGAACAGGTGATGCTCAACTTACATTGGCTCAAAGTGTACCAGTTACGGCAGGTATCTGTGTAACAACTCCTCAAAAAGTAGCACTTGATGATACTGAAAGAAGTTTGGATATGTTCAAAAAATTGAATATACCAATCGCTGGAATTATGGAAAATATGAGCGGATTTATCTGCCCAGAGACAAATAAAGAGTATGATATTTTTGGAAAAGGGACAACAGAGCCTTTAGCTAATAAATTTAATACTGTTGTTCTTGGTGAAGTGCCAATTGAACCAGAGATTAGAGTTGGTGGAGATAGTGGTAAACCAATTGTTTTCCATTCTCCAACTAGCCAAACAAGCAAAAGATATCAAGAATCAGCAGAAAAACTTTGGGCTACAATTGAAAAAATCAATGAAGATGGTGGTGTAGATAATGAATCAATCCAACCAACAACACCTCCTGGAGTAAGTGCATGTTCTACAGGTGGAGCAGCAGCGGCAGCTCCAAAAGAGCAGAGTGACGGAGGATGTGGTTGTAATTAATCACTAATCTTTATCTATACAAACATGGTGGGCTTTTTGCCCACTCTCTTCAAAATCTTTCCAAATTATTATATAATGCTTAATATTTAAAATTAAGGGTAAAAACAGGAAAAAATATTTAAGTAAGCTAGCTATCATCTCAATTCTATTTTCAACAACGGTTGTGTTTGCAGATGCCACATCAGATAAGGCAGAGCAGATGAAAGAGCTTGGAGCTATGATGGCTGATATACAAGAGAAGATGAAAGCAAATCCAAACATGACCAAAGAGGAGCAAAAAGCACTCATGATGAAAGCTATGAATAGTTCAAACATGGCTAAAAAAATGTTAGAGAAGCAAAAAGATCAACTTCCAAAAATGGTTAAAGTATTAAAATTGGATAGAGAGTGTTTAAGTAAAGCTGATACAAAAGCTGATGCTAAGGTATGTGAAAAAGCTTCTAGAAAATTGGCAAAAAAACTTGGTCTTGATGAGAGTGATGAAGAAGAGAGTGATTTTGAGTGGAATAAAGAGGAAAAAAATAAAATTATTCCTGAAATGGATAAACAAATAGCTCGTATGGAAAAAGCTCTGCCATGTATAAAAAAAGCTAAAGTAATGTCTGATATGGCAAAATGTATGCAGAGTGCTAAATAGGTAGATTTAATCTACCTATCTACTTTAGATTAAAATTATGCTGCTGGAATAACAGAAACTTTATTTCTTTGTTTATCTTTCTTTTGAAACTTTACATGACCGTCTATTAGTGCAAAGATTGTATGATCTTTACCAATACCTACATTTTCACCAACATGAACTTTTGTGCCTCTTTGTCTGATGATAATATTACCTGCTCTTACGAACTCTCCACCAAATTTCTTTACGCCTAGTCTTCGTCCTGCTGAATCTCTATTATTCTGGGTACTACCCTGACCTTTCTTATGTGCCATTATTTTTCCTTTGGAATTTTTGTCGCTTATTTTAGCACAAGAGCCTTAAATATTGTTTATGTATTGATGTTTTAATTTTTTAAGTGGTGTAAAAAATCTTAATTTTCTTGACTTAAAGCGTCAATATTATGTATAATATCCCAAAAATTATTTATAGGGATTTAATATGGCTAAAGTTTTAGTTCTTGGCGGGGGATTTGCTGGTGTGGAAGCTGCAATATTTTTGAGAAAAGATAATCATGATGTAACACTTGTGAGTGATAGGGATTATATGTTTATTTTTCCTACATCTATTTGGATTCCAGTAAGAAAAAGTGAATTTGAAGATGTCTGTATTCCAATGGAAGGTCTTAGTAAAGCTCATAAATTTAGATGGGTAAAAGATAGTGTCAAAGAGATCAGAAGCAAAGAGAAAAAGGTAGTTTGTAAAAATAATACCTTTAATGATTTTGATTATTTAGTCATAGCAATAGGTTCTGGCAAAATGAAACATAAAGGTCTAGAAAATACACTATCAATCTGTGGAAAACCAGAAGATTCTCTTCTTATTCGAGATAGATTAGATGAGCTTATCAAAAAAGGGAGTGGTAAAATTGCTATGGGATTTGGAGGAAACCCAAAAGATCCTAGTAATGTACGAGGAGGACCAGGATTTGAGCTTCTTTTCAATGTGCATAACCAACTCAAAAAATTGGGAATAAGAGATAAATTTGAGTTAACTTTCTTCGCTCCTATGAAAGAACCCGGTGCAAGAATGGGACCTCAAGCTCTAAAAATGATGGATGTTTTTTTCAAAAAACTAAATATCAATAAACACTTTGGTAAAAAAATCAAAAATTTTGAACAAGATGGAATCGTATTTGAAGATGACTCAAAACTAGAGAGTGATTTTACAATGTTTATCCCTGCTGGAAACGGTCACGCAGTATTTGAAAATTCAGACTTACCATTAAATGATGCAGGGCTAATTTTGATAGATGACTATTGTGAAGTCCAACATGATTGGGACGAAAGCAATGAAAAATACAATATCTTCGCAATAGGTGACTCAGTAGCCCTAGATGGTCCAGATTGGAGAGCCAAGCAAGGACATATAGCAGAAGTCATGGCAAGAAATGTAGCATTTAATATCAATGCCATGGAAAACGATAATATAGAGAGAAAAGGCTACTTTGATCACCTAAATATATTATGTGTCATGGACAGCGGTGATGGTGCTGCCTTCGTATACAGAAACGACAAAAGAGGACTCATGATCCCAATGCCAATAGTAGGACACTGGATGAAAAAAGGTTGGGGCTGGTACTGTAGAAACTCTAAATTAGGCAAATTCCCTAGACTTCCAGGAATGTAATAAAATATTGAAATTAGAAAATGTAGTACCTTGGGGAAGGAACCTTGATGAGTATAAAAATATGTTTTTATTATCAAAGCAGGATTTACAATCAAAGATATTAGGTTGTGGAGATGGTCCTTCAAGTTTTAATGTTGAAATTACAAAACAAGGTGGGAATGTTACTTCAATAGATCCGATATACCAATTTACAAAAGATGAGATACAGCAGAGAATTGATAAAACTTCCAAAACTGTAAGTAAGCAGGTTAGAGCAAATCAAAATGATTTTATCTGGAAAAATATCAAATCTGTTGACGAGCTTATTGATATAAGACTGAGTGCGATGGATAATTTTATAAAAGATTATCATGAGGGGAAAACTAAAGGTCGATATATTTACCAAGAACTACCAAAACTTACATTTGATGATAATAGTTTTGATCTAGTTCTTAGTTCACATTTTCTGTTTTTATATAGTGAACACTTTGATTTAGAGTTTCATATCAATTCGATACTTGAAATGTCTAGAGTTGCAAAAAAAGAGGTCAGGATTTTTCCACTCTTGGACTTAAAAAATAATAAGTCAGAATATTTAAAACCTATTTTGGAAACCTTACAAAACAGAGGTTTTAAAACAGAAATAGTAAAGACAGATTATGAATTTCAAAAAGGGGCTTACGAGATGCTAAAGGTTGAAGTGTAACAAAACTTTGGAGAAAAATCTGTAGTCTCAGCTGTTAATTTTGGTTGAGCAAAAAGATTTGAAGTTATTACTTCAATCTTAGAAGAATAATCTTTTTTGCTTAAAATGAAAGATTATTCTTTAAAGAAATTATACGAGGATCTTATATGAAAAATTGGTTTAAAAACAATATTTTTTTGTTAATCATGAGTACTTTTGTATTTGTGGGAGGTTATCTTTTTTTGCGTTTAGCATATAATATCTCTGATAAATTCCCTTTTACTCAAGAGATTATTTTAGTAGTATTGGGAACTTTGGCAACTATTTTGATAACAGCTATGCTTTTAAACAAACAGACAGAGGTAGAACTTAAAAAAGAGCAGAGTATTAAGTTTATAGAGCTTAAAACTGAAACATATCAAAGATTGATAGATATGCTAGAAAAGATAAGTTTAAAAGAGCAACTTCAAGAGAAAGATTTTGTAAAATTGCAATTTAACAGCCATCGCTTAGCTATTTTTGCTTCTGCTAAAGTGTTAGATGAGTATGAAAATTTTCTATCAGTTTTAAATACTAATATAGAAGATAGAAATCTAAGCTCAATAGATAGAGAAAAAATCTCATACGCATTGGCAAAGTTAACAATCTACATAAGAGAAGATTTGGTTGGAGAACTTGATAGTCAAACTCGCTATAGTGCCAATGATATAGAGAAACAGATACTTACAAATGCACAAAAAAACCACTAAAAAGTAAAAAGATGAAACATATAAATCTATACCTATATCTAGGAGTTAACCCCGATATAGGTATAAATATTAATCACATATTCAATTATTAAATTTAAAATATGAGTTACATATTAGGAAGCTTTGTCATTTATGACGGGGTAGTTCACTATACTCCTACCAATACATCATGGATCTGCATATATGCGATAAGAAATTCAAATAACATTCTCCAAAATAGTTCCATGAAAAAGAAGCATATTAAAAAACATGAGACAATTTGTATCTTCTGTTTTATGCTCAATGAATTCCATATTAATTTTTTACCTTTTTTATATGTCTCTTCAATAATATTATATTTTTGTACTATCCAAATAGTAAAAAATGATATAGCTATAGGCATGATTATCGCACCCAAACAATAGAAAAAGATTAAAGCATCTATACTTATAAAAGTTTTGAATGTCAAAAAATCTATCATGATTTCTCCTCTTTATTTGAGATGATAACATATTAAAATTTTGAAATAGGGTAGTTCTGCTTAAAATTTTAATAAACTTTAGTATTTGTTTGTAATTATACTTGACAAAGATAGACTCAATGTTGTATAATTACTCAAAATTTAGGAGTAGAATATGAATAATTTATTTGAAAAACTTACAAATGCAATGACTGAGGCTATAGAGAGTGGTATTAGTTTGGCTTTGCATAGTCAAAATCAGGAGGTTGAACCTCTGCATGTTTTATGGGGGCAGTTGACAAATTCATCATCTTTGCTTAATCAAGCACTTAATAAAATGAGTGTGGATAAGTCGGCTATTGAATTAGAGGTAAAGAGTGCTGTAGGGAAATTTCCAAAGGTCTCTTCTGTAACTAAAGAGAATATTAAAATTAGTAGGAATTTGGCATCTTCTTTGCAAAAGGCAGAAGGGGTGATGGTCAAAAATGGGGATCAGTTTTTGTCTCTTGATACTTGGATTGTTGCGAATCTTGATAATCCTCAGCTTAAAGATTCACTATCTAAGTTTCTTGATCTTTCAGAGTTTAAGAAAACTTTTGAGTCTATAAGGGGAGGGCGAACTATTGACTCTAAGAGTGCAGAAGAGAAGCTTGAATCACTTGAAAAATATGGTATTGATCTAACTCAAAAAGCCAAAGATGGTGAGCTTGATCCTGTGATTGGGAGAGATGAAGAGATTCAGAGAATGATGCAGATTCTTATTAGAAAGACCAAAAATAATCCTATTCTTTTGGGTGAACCGGGCGTTGGTAAAACGGCTTTGGCAGAGGGATTAGCTCAAAGAATCGCAAATAAAGAGGTTCCTTTGAGTCTTCAAAATAAAAGACTTGTATCTCTTGATATGAGTACACTTATTGCTGGGGCTAAGTATCGTGGAGAGTTTGAAGATAGACTCAAAGCTATTATTGAAGAGGTCAAAAAAGATGGAAATATAATCCTATTTATTGATGAGATTCATACTATTGTAGGGGCTGGAGCTAGTGAAGGCAGTATGGATGCTGCCAATATTCTCAAACCTGCACTCGCAAGAGGTGAGCTTCATACTATTGGGGCAACAACTCTAAAAGAGTATCGTAAATATTTTGAGAAAGATGCAGCACTTCAAAGAAGGTTTCAACCTGTAAAACTAGATGAACCTAGCCAAAATGAAGCATTGCAAATCATGAGAGGGATCAAAGAGAGATTAGAAGCTCACCATAATGTACAGATTTTGGATAGTGCGTTGATTGGGGCCGTGAAGCTTAGTAGTAGATATATTACTGATAGATATTTGCCTGATAAAGCGATTGATCTTATTGATGAAGCAGCGGCAGAATTGAAGATGCAAATTGAGTCTGAGCCATTTGATTTAAGTAAAGTAAAAAGAGAGATAGCTACACTTTTGGTTGAAAAAGAGGCTTTGAAGATGGAAAAATCTGATAAAAATAGTGATCGACTTCAAGAGATCGAAAAAGAGGTAGCAAATCTAAATGAAGAAAAACTCTCTCTTGAAACTCAATTTGAGAATGAAAAGAGTGTATTTAAAGAGATTGCCGAAGCTAAACAGAGAGTTGATGAACTAAAAAGAGAAGCTGAGATTGCCAAAAGGGAGGGGGATTTTAATAAAGCTGCTGAAATTGAGTATGGAGAGATTCCAAAACTTGAAGAGAGAGATAGAGAACTCAACGAAAAATGGGAGAAGATGCAAGAGGGCGGAGTTCTACTCAAAAATAGTGTAGATGAGGAGATGATTGCTACGATAGTAAGCAAATGGACAGGTATACCAGTCAACAAAATGCTTCAAAGCGATAAAGAGAAAATTTTGGGTGTAGAAGATGAACTCAAAAAGAGAGTAATTGGACAAGATAGTGCATTAAAGGCTATTTCAAGAGCTATTAAGAGAAATAAAGCTGGACTCTCAGATCAAAATAGACCTATTGGTAGTTTCATGTTTTTGGGACCTACTGGTGTTGGAAAAACAGAGAGTGCAAAAGCTTTGGCAAAGTTTCTATTTGATGATGAAAAATCATTAATTAGATTTGATATGAGTGAATATATGGAGAAACATGCAGTTAGTCGTCTTGTCGGTGCTCCTCCTGGATATGTTGGATATGATGAGGGTGGACAGCTTACTGAAGCCGTAAGACGAAAACCTTATAGTGTATTGTTGTTTGATGAGATTGAAAAAGCTCATCCTGATGTATTTAATATAATGCTTCAAGTGTTGGATGATGGACGCTTGACAGATAATAAAGGTGTTACAGTAGATTTTAAAAATACCATTATTATACTCACTTCAAATATTGCAAGTGACAAGATTATGGCATTTGAAAATGTGGATGAGCGGGAAAAAGCGGTCAAAGATGACCTCAAAAAATATTTCAAGCCTGAGTTTTTAAATAGGTTGGATGATATTATCATATTTAATCCTCTTGGATTAGAGCAAATTACAGCTATTGTAGATGTATTGTTTGCTTCTATCAAGAAAAAGGTAAAAGAGAGAGGTATTGATATCTCACTCACAGAAGAAGCCAAAAAATATATTGGTGAAGCTGGATTTGATCCTGTTTATGGTGCTCGACCTCTTAAAAGAGCTTTGTATGAAGAGGTTGAAGATAGATTGGCTGATTTGATCTTATCTGATCAAATTGAAGAGGGTGATAGTGTGGTTTTTGATGTCCAAAATGGAGAAATTGTAGTTAAATTTGCATAAGTTTGGTGGGTTTTTTTGCCCATCAAATATAATTATTACCTTAGTACTTATGTTAATTTGAGGAGAATACCTTCTCTATTTCTGATGTTTTATCACCAAGTTCGCTTAAGTTAAATTTTAGCTCCATGATAGATATATTGTTATTGTTCTTTGTTTTGATTTGTACATCATTATCCCCTACATATCTAACTATTACTTTCAATATATCAGCTTTTAGTTTCTCTAAAATACGCCTATTTCTATGGTTATCTGTTCGTTCTGTTTCTAGCATAACCATTAGTCTATTTTTACCTATAGAAGCTGGAGACTTGCTATGTCTTGCACCAAATATATTTTTTAAGAATGTCATACAAAAATCCTATTCAAAAGTTTTATAATAAGCACTATATTTAACTTTATATTCTATCTGTTAAAAATAATATATTAGCTTATATGAGAGATGCTTTTTTAAGATTATACTCTATTATTAAAAAATGTTACTTTAAAACACCTATTTTTAAAAATTAAGATAAAATACTATTATAAAAAAAATTAAAATAGGGTTATTATTTGTATAAAAAGTTTATATTTTTTATTTTATCTGTTTTGGTTGTTTTTTTAATTGTTGATCTTATATTTCCAATAGATAAAACTAAACTCTTCAAATGTTCATCAACTATAATTTACGATAGGAATTCTAAACCTTTGAGATTAAAATTAAGTTCTGATGGATTTTGGCGTTTTTCTATCTCTTCAAAAGAGATTCCCTCTCTTCTTAAAAAAAGTGTTATTACTTTTGAAGATCAATACTTTTATTATCACTTTGGGATTAATCCTTTCTCTATTGTTCGAGCTATTTTTCAAAATACTATAGGAAAAAGAGTAGTTGGAGCTTCTACTATTACTATGCAAGTTAGTCGCATGATGTATCGAAGAGATAGGACTATTTTTAATAAATTAATTGAGATTTTTAATGCTCTTCAATTGGAATTACACTTTTCAAAAGATGAGATATTAGCTCTATATTTTAATCTTGCTCCATATGGTGGTAATATTGAGGGAGTTAAAAGTGCTTCTATGTTCTATTTTCAAAAACAACTAGATGATTTGACAATTTCTCAAATTGCTATTTTGACTACAATTCCAAAAAATCCAAATGCAAATAGACCAGATAGACAAAAAAATTTAGAAAAACGCCGTGATAGAGTTTTGGAAAATCTGCGAAATAAAGGAGTGATTAATCAAGATCAGTATAATAGGGCAAAATTGGAAGATATTATATCAAAGCGTATAAAAATACCTTTTTATGCTCCTCATTTTATTAATCAAATTAGGATTCAGAACAGTCAAATTTATACGACACTTGATTTGAAATTGCAAAAATTTGTCAAAGAGTCTCTATCTAGGCAGAGTGAAAAATTAAAATCTTTTGATGCTTATAATGCTTCTGCTGTGGTGATTCATAATCCTACTATGCAAGTTTTGGCTTATGTTGGTTCACATAATTTTGATGATAAAGATCATGATGGAGAAAATAATGGTGTAAGCATGATTAGAAGTGCAGGTTCTACCCTAAAGCCATTTATTTATGCTCTTGCTTTTGATGAGGGGTTTATCACTCCCAAACAGCAAATTTATGATATTGATCTCTTTTTTCAAGGCTACTCTCCCAAAAATTTTAATAAACGCTCCACTGGTCTTATAAGTGTTGAGGAGGCTCTTCAATATTCGCTTAATATTCCTGCTGTATCTCTCAACCATGTTCTAAGAGATAACTCTCTTTATGAATTATTAAAAAAGGCAGGTGTAAAGTCTATTAATAGAGAAAAGTTTTATTATGGAGACTCTATTGCCCTTGGTGGATGTGGTATATCTCTGTTTGATTTAACTCTTCTTTATAGTGCTTTGGCAAATAGTGGAGTCAAAAAAGATGCTTGTTTTCTTATGAGTGATAGTAGAAATAGTGTTGGAGTTAAAATTCTCTCTAAGGAGTCTTCCTACTTAGTTAGTGAAATACTTAGTGATGCTACGAGGATGGATCTAAGTGGTTATTGGGAATCTACGGCTGATGTCCCGAAAGTCGCTTTTAAAACTGGTACTTCTGCCTCATCAAAAGATATGTTTACTATAGGGTATACACCTGAATATAGTGTTGGGGTTTGGTTTGGTAATTTTAATGGTAAAAAAACTCAAAATTTGACAGGACTAAATAGTGCTTCGGGTGTAGTTCATGAGATTTTTCACTATTTGGGTAGAAAACAGCAACTAAAATGGTTTGAAAAACCAAAAAATATTATAAAAAGTGTTCGTTGTATTGATGCTATCAAAATAGATAAGTGCAAAACCTCTTTAGAAGATTTGAGAATAAAAGGTGTTGAAGTAAAATTACCATGTGAGTTGATAAGAGCTGAAACTTTGGCTTTTTTGATAAAAACAAAAGTGATTAAATCTATTTTGGATCTGAAAAATAATTCATGTTTTGGTGTATGGAATAGTTATAAACCAATGATTACATCTCCTTCTAACCATAGTATAATTACTCAAAATAGAGATTTACCAAAAGAGTTTAGAAAAATTAAGTTTAACTGCTCCTCTTTCTCAAAAGAGCAAGATATTTTGTGGTTTATTGATGATAAAAAACCTCTAAAATCAACTTCTAATAGATCAATATATCTGTATTTGGAAGAGGGAGATCATGTGATAGGGTGTTTAGATGATAGGGCTAGATTGAAGATTCATAATATAACTATCAAATCAGAGTAATTCAAGCTTGTTTCTTATTTTAAAAGGTAAAATGTAACTTTAGGTTACATAAGCATCAGGATAATCAAAAATCTTTAAAAATCATATTTTATAAAGGTGTGGTCGGGAGACCACAGCCTACGGAATATTGTAATTTGTAGGCTGTGGTCTCCTGACCACACCTTCAGCAGAATTAGAATCAGTTATTAAAAAAGATTTTGATAATAATGCCAATAATTATTATGTGACATCAACAAAAAGTAATTTGTAGGCTGTGGTCTCCTGACCACACCTTTATAAAAATTATGAATACCAAAACAATATGCTAAAATTATAAATGGCAAATTACACACGGATATTTGAAGAGAATCATAGTTGTTTCTTGACGATTGTTACACATAATCGAAATCCAATTTTGATCCATAATATAAATTTATTGCGAAAAAGTTTTGCACTTAGCAAATTAAAATATGATTATGAAATTGAAGCTGTTGTGATTTTACCTGATCATTTTCATATGATTATTACTCCTAAAATTGCAAAAGAGTATCCCAAAATTATTTCACATATCAAAAGAAGTTTTTTATATGGTTTGGACAAAGATTTTAAAAATCATGCAAAAAAGAGTTTGAGTAGTTCTCAAATTAAAAGAGGACATTCGGGTATTTGGCAAAGTAGATATTATGAACATACAATAAGGGATGAAAAAGATTTTAATATTAGGTTTGATTATATCCATTTTAATCCAGTAAAACATGGATTGGTTTTGGAGACGAATGATTGGAAATATTCATCATTTGGTAAATTTGTCAAAATGGGATTGTATGATGATTCATGGGGAGACTTTAATCATGATGTAGAATTTGAGTAGGCTGTGGTGTCCTCACCACACCTTTAAATATGCTGCTAATAAAATTACTTATTATTTTTAAGGTACAATGCAATTAAAGGAAAATTATGCTTAAAAAAATCCTAACTCTACTTCTGCTTTTTATGGTCTCTTCTGTTTTTGCAAATCCATTTAAACTTGATAGTAAGCGAAAAGCTATGGTCTTTTTTGATCAGCCTCATTTTGTGGGCTTTGATGATGGAAGGTTAGGTATACGAATATATTTTGGTGGTGATTTTTATTCAGATTCTAAAATTAAATCTTATATGAAAATAGAGGGAGTTAAACGCTTCTCTCTTACAGATAGTAAGTATATAGATTATGGTGAAAGAGATAGATTACACTTAAATGATAAAAGTGAAACTTATATAGATGTTATTGGTGATTTTAAATCTAATCAAAAATATAGGCTTACTCTAAAAAGAGGGTTAAAAGATAGTTATCAATATCAACTTAGAGATGATATATCGTTTGATATTCTCATGGGCGATAGAAAAAGTGCATTACATTTTGAGGATAATAGACCCTATCTATCTTCTATTGGAGAGATTGGATTTGAGAGTGTTAATCTTGATGAGGTAAATATCTCTATTGAAAAAGTACCAGATAATAATTTTCGCTATTTTATCAATTTTCAAGAAGGTGATAGAGATAAGGTCTATAAATCATCTGTAGAGGTTTTTTCAAAAATAGTTACTCTAAGTAATACAAAAAATGAGTTTGTAAAACATAAATTTTCTCTAAAATCTTTTACTGATAAATATAAGAGTGGTATCTTTAGAGTTGTGATGAAATTTGGTAAAAAATCTGTAGAGAAAGTTATATATCTTAGTGATATTGGGATTAGTGCAAAGATATCAAAAGATCAAGTTTTTATCTCTTTGGCATCTTTGAGTTCTACTAAATCTATCAAAAATGCAAAAGTAGAGATATTTTCTGATAAAAATGTTTTTTTGGCTTCAGGGAAAAGTGACAAAAATGGTATCTGTATCATCAATAAAAAAGATCTATTTAGTAAACATCCTAAATCTATAGTAGTTAAAACCTCAAATGATCAAAACTTTTTAACACTTAATGACTCTTTGAATGAGTTTTTAATATCAAATAAAAACTCTATAGAAAATAGATACAAAGCATGGATATATCTACAAAGTAGACTTGTTCGTCCTGATTCAGAGGCAAAAATCTTAATTGTATTAAAAGATAAAGATTATAAATCAGCTCAAAATATACCTATAAGAGTTGATGTGAGATCACCTGATTATAGAACTATATATAAAAAGGTACACAAATGTAATAGTGTTGGTGCAATAGAGATTGTTTTAGATATTCCTCATGAGTATAAAACTGGTACTTATGAGATAAGTGTCAAGTTAGGGGATAAAGTTATTGGCTCTGAGCTCTTCCTTGTAGAGACATTTATGCCTCAAAAGATTAAAAACAAAATTATTGTTGATAAAGAGATTTTCTTAAAAAATGAACCAATTAGTGGGACTTTGAAAAGTAGTTATCTTTTTGGTGCTCCTGCGTCTGATTTGAATGTTGAGGCAAAACTGAATGCTTTTTCCAAAGATTATACTCATGAGCGTTATAAGGGTTTTAGTTTTACAAATATACTTTTGGCTCAGGATAACAAGCTAAATTATCTGGATATACGAAAAGATTTTCAACTCTCAAATAGTGGAGAGGCAAAATTTTTCTTTGACACCAAAATAGATCAAAGAGTTCCTTCAATTTTAAAAGCTCAAATTACAATGAGTGTTTTTGATGATGGTAGGGAGGTTTCATCTTATAAAAGTGTAGATATCTATCCATACTCTTCTATGGTTGGAGTAAAGATATCAAATGATAATTTGGAGAGAGGAGAGAAGCTAAAAGCTCAAACTATTTTGATTGATCCTATAAGTGGAGATACAAAACAAGGAACTCTTCAAGCAGTAATCAAAAAACAGATATGGCACTACTTTTATGATGCTAGAGGTTATTATAAGTGGGAAAAAGAGATTGAAGAGGTTGATAGATTTGATATAGAAGCTGGAGAGGTTATAGATAAAATAGTTGATGCTAGTGGAAACTATATTTTAGAAATCTATGATAATGAAGGTTTGCACAGTGCTTCGCAAGAGTTTTTTGTAAGTGGTTGGGAGTATGATAATATCGCTCCAACTAATGAGATAGAAAAGGTACAGATAGAAGTAGATGATATTTTATATCAAAAAGGGGATAGTTTAGAAGTTAGCTTTAAATCTCCCATTATAAAAGGTCGTGCTTTGGTTACTCTTGAGAGTGATAAAATCTATTTTCATAAAGTTGTTTCTATAAAACAAGGGAGTGCATCACTAGAGATACCTATTGATTTTGATATGAGAGATGGTATATATTTGAGTGTTACTATTGTTCGATCATCTGATAAAGCTTCGGCTATAGTTCCATTTAGAGCTTTTGGATCGAAGTTTATTCAATCAGATAGAACAGAGCATAAGATTAATCTATCTATTGAAGCACCAAAAATTTCTCACTCTCATGATGATATTACTATATCGGTTAGTTGTGATAAAAAATCTTATCTATTAATTTCCCTAGTAGATGAGGGGATTTTACAAATTATAGATCAAAAAGTACCAACGCCTTTTGATTTTTTTACTCTTACTCCTATGCAAAAAGTGGCTTTTTATGATCTATATGATGAGTTAATGCACTATCAAACCAAAGGTAAACTGTTGGAGTTTGGTGCAGATGGTGGTGATGAACTGCTCATGAGCCAAAAACATCTCTCTCCCGAAAATGCAGCCAAAAGAGTTAAACCATTTTTATATTGGTCAAAATTGATAAAGAGTGATGATGAGGGGTTTGCTAGTGTTGATCTCAAAATTCCTGCATTTAATGGTTCGGCTAAAATAGTGGCAATTGCTATTGATAAAGATAATATTGGTGCTTCATGGAGAGATTTGATTGTTCGTGATGATGTTATACTCAAACCTACTTATCCAAGATTTGCTTTGGTTGGTGATAAGTTAAAAGTTCCTGTCCGGTTTTTTAATACCACTTCAAAAGATATTGAAGCATTTTTGGATTTTAATAGCTCAAGTCAATTAATTTTGAAAAATTTACCACAAAATATTAAAATACCTGCAAATAGCTCAAAAGTTTTTGAGGTTGATCTATATGCTAAAAGTTTGGGAAAAGGTGAGTTAAAAATTAATGCAAAAGTAGATAATAAGATATTTTATCACTCTATAGAGTTGCCTATTTATAGTGCAAATTCTCTACAAACTAAAGTTTTTAGAGGTGAAATATCCAAAAAAACTACTATCAAAATACCAAAGGAGTACTTTTCAAAAGAGGGTACAAAAGTAAAAATTAATCTTTCAAAAACATATAAAGCACAATTAAAAGGTAGTTTAGATTATCTAATTGGCTATCCTTATGGTTGTAGCGAACAGACAAGTTCTAGGTTATTAGCTCTTTTATATCTAAACTCATTTGTTAAAAATGATAATTCACTATATAGTAAAAATCTTCTAAAAGATAGAGAGATGTTTATCAATGAGGGAATAGCTAAACTTGCCAATTTACAATATGATAATGGTGATTTTGCATACTGGGAACCTTATGGAACGATAAATCCTTATGCCTCTGTATATGCATCTGATATTTTACTCTCTTTGAAAAATGGTGGGTTTAATGTTCCTTCTCATGTAATAGATAATATATATAATGCTCTTATGGATATTGCTCAACATGGTAGGGATAGATACTCATATTTTGATAGACTTTATGCCTCTTTTTTGCTCTCATCTGAAAATAAAATAGATCAATCTATTATAAATAGCATGTATGATAATGCTTTTTATAAAGATGGTGGTATTGTTGGACTCTACATGATGGCTTATATTTTGAAAAATGCTAATCTGAATAGTGCATTTGAGGATATTTCAAAAAAAATTCAAAATTTTGATTACTCTAGGATGAAAGATAAAAATCTACTTGGTGGAAATTTCTACTCAAAAAGTCGTAATTTATCTTTTGCCCTTTTTATTCATCTCAAAACTTTTGGAAAAGATAAAATAGCATTTAATCTACTTGAAAAAGTTGCCAAAAATTTTAAATATTTATACTCCACACAAGATAAAGCTTTTGCTCTTCGTGCTATTGGTGAGTATTATAAAGATAATCAAGATGATAAAATTGATCTAAAACTAACTCTAAATAGTAATACTCAAGAGATAACCAAAGAGAGTACAATATATGAAAAATTAATTTCTGATACAATTGTAATAGATCCAAAAGGTAAAATGCTCAACTATACTATAGAAGCTTCAGGATATTTACCTTTAAAAACAGATGCTACAAATAGATCATTTAATAAAGTAATCAATATCAAAAGTAGATTTGTAGATGAAAATGGTAGGGATATTAATAGTTTTAAATTGGGAGATATGATTTATGCCAAAATATTGCTCAAAAATAGAGATAAATTAGAAAATATTGCTATTGTTCAAAGAGCTCCTTCATGTTTTGAAATTGTCAATGAGAGATTATTCTCTTCTACTCGTCCCACTACTGTTCAAAATAGTAAAAATTTCTATCCTTCATATCAAGATATTAGAGATGATAGGGTATTGACTTTTATAAACTTAGCAAAAAATAGTTTAACTACTTTTTTTGTACCACTTCGTGTTACTACTAAGGGAGAGTGTCAAATACCAGCTTCATTTTGTGAAGCGATGTATGATAGTAGGATTTATGATTATAGCAAAGAGGCAAGTAGTTTAGTAGTTCACTAGGGAATGCTTCCAACATAGAGTTGGAAGCATTAGGAGTTTTTCTATTTCTCTTCTATAGTTACTGTATGTACATCATAGTTTGAGAAGATTAACTCTACAATATTTGTAGTTGATTTACTCTTTTTATTTTTTTTCTTCTTTTTATCTTTCTTTGACTTTTTGGCTTTTCTTCCTTTTTTTATATTATCAGCACCACTAATATTATATTTGTTTTGATTTTTAGCCAAAGCTACAAATAGACTTCCTTCACCTTCAAAAGTAAATGTTAAGTTGCTTCCATTTCCATTTAGAGTCAAAAGGTTTGCACGCATAGGCAATTTTGTGATATGTGTTTTTGCATCGGTACTTGTACCAAGATGAACAACATAATCACCACCATCTTGATCCAAAAATATTTTTGTATCGCTATAAGCATACCAATTATCAATACTTTTGATCTTTTTATCTGTTTGTAGGTCTAATGCAAATTTACCCACTTCTTGAGCATCAACATTTACATATAGTGTATCAGTACCATATCCGATATCTATTTTTGTACTCTTAAATGTTTCAATTCTTTGTGCTAAATCTATACCTGTCAAAAACTCTGCATTATCTGCTGCTGCTGTTGCTATAGTACTTGTAAACATAGATTCACTATATAGTCCTGATGTTGCACCAGTCGTTGGACCATAATCATGCCAAGGCCAATGGATAATTGGTTGTGATGCATGTTTTGTTAAGCTATGATACTCATCTTGCCAATATTGTTCAGCTTCTGCTGTAGTTAATGGATGTGGTACATATTTGCCAGTAGCTTCATCCCATACAGGTACACCAAACTCTATTAGAGTAAAATCAAACGACATATTTGGACTCAAATAAACTTTATTGCTATCTGGTGTAAGATATCCAAATGCACCTGGGTATCCAGCACCAACACTAGAATAACCACCTGTCAAATAATCAAGATATTGAATAATACTATTTGCCGTATTTACACCCTCTGGTGCACCTGGTACTGCTCCACCTCTAATATCTTGACCTCTCCATGTGGGATTTAATTTAGATGCTATAATATTCATAGATTGGTTAAACTCAAACTCTATCTCTTGTGATGATAGCTCGTTTGTATTGTGTGGATGAGTATAAGAGTGTGTACCTATTTCATTGCCTAATGCAATGTATTGTTGATATAGTGGTCCAGAATATGCCCAATCAGTTTGTTGATCTGGTGGGTTATTTCCTATATTGATATAGTAACTACCCAAAAAGTTATATTGACTTTTCCAATCTTGTAGTAGATTTAATAATGCACCATCATTATCTACAACTTCATCTATCTCTTGAGATTGATCCATATCATTTCTAGATACAAATAGATTATTGTATCGTCCCATTTTGAGTGCTACAGGATCATCATTTCCAAAAACTGACCATTGAAGAGCAGACCATAAAAGATTAGTATCACCCATAAATTCAAGAGAACTAAAGTGTACATTTCGTCCACCTGTTTGATCTGCGATAACAGCATTATAAGTACCTGGTGCATTACCTGTTACTGTCTGCTTTGCCAAAACATTGATAGGTTGTACATCTGAACCACTACTAGCAGGTGCAAAATAGCTATACCATCTATTTCCAGCATATTGAAAAATTGTCTCATTTGATTGATACTCTTTCATTGCAGGATGGTTAACATCGTATGCTTTTAGATCTATTGATACAGGTCCTTCTCCTGTTACACGACCGATTCCTAGCATCTGTTTCATATTTCTATAAGCATCTCCATCAATAGAGTTACCATCAGAACCATTTGTCATCCAATCACCAGCGGTGATAATACCTATGCCATAATGGTAAGTTGCGTAGTATAGTGTTTGATGAATCTGATCTAATTTGTCACTTGGTACATAAGCAAAATCAGGAAATATTAGTGCATCATAATTGACCAATTTTGAGATATCTGTAAGATCATCTTCATTTAAAAGGTCAAATGGTACTCCTGCCATCATTGCATGATGTTGCATTGTCATGAATAGTTGAGAATATGCCTTTTGAATTGGTAGAGTAGCATCATAAAAATAATTTTTGCTTGTTTGTGAATATACAATACCAACTCTTTTACTAAAATCTGTACGAGGAGGTAGATTTAGAGCTTCATTTGAAACTTTTAGCTCTCCTAGAGCATAATTTTCTGGGAAAAAAGTTTGATCATTAATATCACCAATTACCCCAATACCGTTTTGAGGATCACCTATATAAGAATCAGGTACTACGATTTCAATAATATCGCCATTTGCACTATAACTATGTTCTAGCGGACCTGTGACAAATGCACCATCTTTATCATAAAGATAAGGCAAGTTATCTCCACTATTGATATTTACAAAAAACTCAGCTCCCCCATAACTGCCCCATACTTTAAATCCTGTATTTACATCATTGTCAGTATTGAGCCAAAATGTTGTATTTGCTCCTATCTGTGTACCTGTAGTTTTGATTGCAAAAACATACGCATTTTGTGGTGAAGTAACATGTTTTCCATAAACTTTATCTCCATGATAGAGATAAGGTGGTAAGTCGATAGGAAGATTAATCTGCTCCAACATCTCCCATTCACTTACATCTCCATCAATTACCACATCCGAAAAAAGATTACTTGATGATAGTAATAATGTTGTAGCTAACAGACACTTTGATAATAAAAAACTTTTATTTTTCATTTTATAACTAGACCCTTATTATTTTTATAAGTTCCACCATAACAAAAAATAACAAAAAAATAGATTACTTAGTAAAATTAATTTTCCAATTTAATATAAATAACTATGGGTAAGTTTCAATAGCCATAACTCCTCATTTTTATCAACTGCTGAACGACTATAGTTTAAAGATAGGTTTAGATAGTCATCACCAATAAATTTTCCACAGACCCCAAATTGACCTGCAAAAGATAATCCAAAGGTATCATGATATGAGGTTGATAAGTCAGCATAAGGTCTCCAGCTACTACTATATCTCTTGAGTGAACCCATACCTATTTGTACTCCTAACCCACCCTCTATATAGTTGTCAGGTAGCTCTTTTATCCCTTTATCGTTAAAGTTGGCTATAGTTAGATACTCTCTAAAAAGGATATCTGGATAACTAAATTTAATTTTTTGTTGCATTTGAATATTATATCTTTGGGAGTTACCTAAAGTATCACCTTTTTGCCATTTATAATTACTATTTGATGCCTCTGCTTCAAAGGCTAATCTTTGATTAAACTGATATCGAATACCCATAGCTGAATAATCTTTTTTACCTTTTAGTCTTAAATCTAAGGTCTCATTTGCATTTTTGCTTTTCTCAAATTCCAATTTTATACTCAATTTGTTGGTTAGTTTATTATAAAGATTGAAAAAATATTGAGGATATTGAGTGTATTTATCACTATATCCTCCTCCTGCTTCTATATAACCATTGTTCATTAACATTTTTAGCCACAATTTTGCTGTAGAATCTTCAGACATATTATTAGATAAATCTATCTTATCAGAGTGGTTTTTTCCATAATTGAATGATGCTCCTAGATAGTATTTATTTGCCAAATGGTGAATATTTTCAATCTTTACATATTCTCTTTTTAGATCTCCTTGAGCTTCATAACCTATTTCACTATTAAATTTATTTCCATATTGTGTGTCTATATCATATTTTGTACGATAGAGTGATTGGTTTTGAGGTATCTCTTCTAGTGCCTCAAATATCTCTCTTCTTGCAACTCCAATCTGTTTAGTTTTTAGCTCCATACTAATTTTGTCTACAAGTGGTAAGATTGCTCCATATTTATATAGAAGCTCTCTCATTGCATATATATTATTGCTTCTCATTGTTAAATATGATTCCAACCAAACTTCTGTTTTTTTGAGCTTTCTACTCAAATATTGAACGCTATCACCATCTTTTGTATATAATTTCCATGAAATATCCATGTTTGTATATATCTCTTTATCTAAAATCGTTTTGGCATATTTCATAACTTCTCTATAGTTTTGTGCAGGTATAAAAGATATTGAAGCTCTTAAATAGTTTGTTAGAAACTCTTTCTCTTTTAGTAGATTTGGTCTATTTTTCATCTGATTTTGTAGCAAGTTATAAATATTATATGTAATTTTATCGGCATACTCTTTTTCCCTCATTACACGAAGTAAATTTGTATAATCTAATTTTAGACTAACATTATCTGGCTCTGCTTGTACTGCTTTTGTATAATATATGTAAGCTTTTTGTATATGATTGAGCTTATAATTGATTGCTGCGGCAAGAATATATAGTTTTTTATCATCTGTAGCTCTCTGTTCTATTTTGTGAACTATATTTTGAAGATTTGGTATGCTGTTTTTGTCCATTATATACCAACTATATTGAGTTAAGATTTCTATAGATTCGGGGTCTAGATTTAGTGCTTGTTGATATGAGAGTATTGCTTTTTTAGTTAATCCTAATTGATTGTTTAGTGATGCCATAGTGAGCCAAAATAGTGGAAGTTTTTTATACTCTCTCTCCTCTTTAGGTGTAAGTGATCTTATTGCTTTAATTACTGCATCTGTATCTTTTTTTTCTAAACTCATTTTTGTAAAAGAGAAAAAGTATGAACTCTCTTTTAGTTGACGAAATGCTTTTAGTGCTATTTTGAGGCTAAAATTTTTATCTTTTTTGGAATAAAATGATATTAGTTTGTCATAATCTCCTTTTTTACACTCATGATTATTACATAATACTCTCAATAGTTTTGCAGCTTTTTCATCTTTTTTGAGATAAGAGTATATATCCACTAATAGCAGCCAATACTCTCGATCTTTGATTGTTGCTAAATGTTTTACACTCAATAGGACATTTAGAGAATCAGAAAATTTTTTCTCTTCAAAAAATACTCTAGATAGTGTCATAGCTGTTTTTATATCCAAAAGTTTTGCTTTTTCCAAAATTTTGAATCGTCTCATAGCCTCTTTTTTGAACCCTAATTTCAGATATAGATTAGCACTAGTCTTTAGTGCGGGTACACTTTTTGTCTTATTGTATAGTTTATCCAAGGCGATAACTGCCTCTTTTGAGTTGCCTAGCTTTTCAGCCTCTTTTATAAACTTATTAATACTATTTTGGTTTTTTGGATTAGAGTAAACTTTGCCCAAAAGCATAAAATATTTGTCATAGCTACCATATCCCTCTATTTTGGATTTAATATTTTGTTTTGCTCTATTTTTCTTGTATATGTAAGTATAGTGTTTAAAAGCCTCTTTTGTTTTACCACTCCAACTTAGGGCATCTGCTAAATATTTTCTCCACATGATATTGGTTGGATCTCTTTTTAGTGCTGCTAGTGCTACTTTTTGTGCATTTTTGAGATCATTATTATAGATAAACACTTTATACATGAGTTCATTTAGTGTTTCTCTCTTTTTTTGCTCTTTTTTATCTGGATTTTCCCTCTTCTTATCCATTTTTTGAGCTACTTTTTGTGTAGTTGGTTCTCTCTTTGTATCTAGAGTTTGATTAAATAACTTTTTTTCTGTTTTAGTAACAAATGCACCCGGTACATTTTTTTGATAATAGGGAAGTTTTTTTCGTATATTTGCTTCTGTATCACATTCACATTTTATTGTATAGATTCCACCTTTTTCAATAATCTTACAAGCTTTTGGAAAAGATAGCTTCTTGATATCCTCTAGTGAAGCACTGCTAAAAGAGCTTATTTGAATGTTATAACATATATCTTTTGATTGTGTTGCATAAAGCTGTGTAACAAATATCAATATAAATATAGTAACCAATTGCATCTAAAAACCCTTAAGATATTTACTGCAAATCGGCAATAAATTAAAATTGTTTATATTGGTTTAAAATGTCTATATTTAATATTTCCCTCTCTTTAAGATATACTTTCTAGCCTTCTTCTCCTCCCCCGCAGAGATATAAAATCGAATTATCTCTTCAAAAATCTCTTCATCTTCTATAAAAAGGTTTTCATACTTTTGCATTATTTTAGTTCCTTCATCAAAAAAACTTCCAAACATAAGTACTTTGATAATTTTTTTGAAAACTACTTTTTTCTCTTTATATGGTATATCTTTGGAAATTCTTTTCTTATATAATATTAGTGCTTTTTGAAGTTTGTTATTTGCCATGTAGTATTCTGTAAGTTTTAATTCCCATTTATCGTCAATTTTTGATAATTTTTCTAGAAGTTTTATATATTCATCTCTATCTTTACTTGTACTAAAATAACTAAGAATATCATTTTGAAATTGCTCATCTTCTGAGATTAACACCATATCTTTAAGAATATCTTGATACTCTTTTAGTAGTTTCTCTTTATCTTCTTGCTCCTCTAATTGAAAATACTCTCTTTTAAAAAGCTTTTCTCCAAGAATTAAAGCACTCTTTTGTGTCTCTTTATTGTCTAACTTTAATAGTGTTCCAACAATACCTTTAACAGCTGCAAAATTTTCATCTTTAAATTGCATATCTGCATAATGAAGTAGTAATTCATAGTTTTTATAATCAAAATTGATCATGTTTTCTATATAAACTAATGCAAGATCGTTACTTTTTGTCTCTTTGAGTACCTTCTCTTTTAATGTCTCTTTTGGAAAAAGTATATAGAGTACAAAAGAGAAGGCAATAAATAAAAATATAATATCTTTAATTCCTATTGCATTTATATCTACATCTGATTGAATGAACTCCTCTCTTTTTGTACTAATGAAGTTGTGCATTACTTGTTCCTTTTGTAGATATGCCTATGTTTTGTAAATCTTTTTCACCTATATACGGAATTATATTTAAGGCTTTGATCTTTTGTATAATATTTTTGGCTTTTTTATCTTGATTTGGTGGTAGATAATCTAGGGCTATTACAAATAGCTTATATGATTGAATATTTTTAACTTTTCCCAAAAGCCACTCTCTATCTTTTGGTGGAATGTCTCTATATGCTAAGGTTTTATTATTTAAGCCACAAAATAGTGATTCAAATAAAACTCCATCAATATAGGGATAGACTCTATCTATAATCTCAAATCCTCTATTTAAAATTATTTTGATGTTTGGGTATTTTGTTTTAAGATGTTTTAAAAAAATAACAATATCATTTTCATATTTATCTCTTAATTTATCATTTAGAGATAGAAGATGATAAGAGTCTACTGTATCAAAAAAGAAATTTTCATATCCATCTTTAATAAGAGAACCGATGACATTATCGATTAAAAAGTTTTGATAATCTCTGTTTGAAAGATTTAATAGTTTGCTTTTCCAGAGTCTATTTTCTCCTAAAATCCACTCCTTTTTAATCTCTTGATAATAGGATCTATTTTTTTCTACTTCTCCTATACTAACATAAGCAAACATCTTTTTTTTATATTTCTGAAATTCAATATCACCACTATTTATATGTCCTGACTCTACTATACTAATATCAAATGAATCTAAAACTTTATAATTAGGATTATTCCCATAATAGACTATTGCACTTTTGGGATTAAAATAATTTATCCGCATTACTACCACAAATATAATCATGATTAGTAGAATTATAGAGTATAACATTAGCCTACTTTTGTAACATAAAAGTCTCATAATCGATTCTCCAAAACTTTTTTCGTACAATAATGAGTGAGATAATAAAGACTATTAAAAGAGATATAGCATATCCATAACCAAAATATTGTGGACCTAAATTAATAGATATATATGTAAATGTTGCATTTAAAATCAAAAATATAATTGATAAAAAGAGTGTCTCTATTCTCTTGTCAATATAAAATAGAAGTGCTTGCATGGTCATAAAGCAGAGTTGTAGTGTAGCACCAATTAATAGAATATAAAAAAGATCAAGATATAAATTTGGGATATATAGTTTTTCAAAAATATATGGTACTGTATTGTATAAAAAAATATTTATCATGCTTTGTACTACAATAATCTCTTTGATAATTGTTCTTACATTGCTATTCATAGCATTTTTATAATGCTCTATAGTTGAGAGAGGTTTGCCTTCTATAATAGAGTTGAAAAAGCCTTGAAAACTTCTTGTAAAGTCCACCTCTAATCTATAAAAGAATATAGCCATTCCGGGCATAATAGCTAAATAAGCTAGAAAAATAGGAAGATCATAAACAATAGATGCTTTCATGTTTCCTACTACAGAGTAACCAGTCATTGGGTGATACCAAAAAATAATTTTATCTATCCAAACTCCTAGATTATAGAAAAAACCAGCGGCTGCTAATCTCCAATAAAAGGTTTTTATTCTAAATATCTCAAAGCTAATTAATTTGTTTGATGGATATTGTTTGACTATAAGCATTGTCAAAATGGTAAAGAGTGCAAAATTACCAATAAAAAAAGCTCCCATCAAAAAGATACTATTTTCACCAAAAAAGTAGGTCAAAATAATAATAGAGGAATATGTAACAAAATAGGAGAATACAACCATTTTATAGCGTTTTAGACTAGATGCTAGTACATTTGCAACCCATACTAAACTTACTATCATGAATACATTTAGTGTTAATATTTTGAATATTAGAGATTCATTTGGAAGCATATAAAATGTTATAGGCATCATGATAAATATTCCAGCAATTAGAACCATAAAAATTGTTGCAAAATATGCAGGTAAAACCTCTTCATATTTCTCTTCATATACTCTATCAGCTATAAATCTTGTCAAGGGTAGTTGCAAAAAACCTGAGAGCATAAAACTTGAAGAGAACATAAACGCATAAGTTACGATTAGTTGAAATTGTGTGGTCTCTTGTATATTATGATATGAATTTAGACTAATATAACCTACCATAATAATGGAGATGATAGAGACCATCCAAGCTCCAGCACTAAGTATTGCGGAGTAACCATATACTTTTATATAAGATAAAAGACTCTCTTTTTTGAGAGATTTTTCTAATTCAAACCCTATCCCTGCCATTGTGCCAATGCCTTTTCATAAACTCCTCTATATTGCTTAAAAAAGATCTCTTGAGTGTAAAAAGTATTTACTCTTTGTAATGCACTCTTTTGATATTTTTTCCATAAATCTACATCTTCTAAAAGCATGATATATGCCTCTGCTAACTCTGATGGATTTGAAACAGATACAACTTCACCCGCCTTTGAAATAGCAATATCCTCTTCATTTAATGCTCCATATATCAACTCCGTACAACTTCCAACATCTGTAGCAACACATGGGAGTCCTGATGCAAAACCCTCTAATATTGTCAAGGGCATACCTTCACTAATAGAGGTCAAAGTCAAAATACCACTTTTTGGTAAAATATCATCTATCTTTTGAAAACCCAAAAAATTTATATTATCTTTTAGGTTCATAGATTCAACCATTCTATTACACTCATCAGCATAAATTACATCTTCATCAGTTGGTCCAACAACCCACCCTTGTACATCAGGAAAGCGATCTGCTGTAATTCTTATTGCTCGAATAAATGTTTTGATATCTTTAATAGATACAACTCTTCCTAAAAGTGTAATAACTTTTGGTGGAGTTGGATCTCTTAATGATACAAGTTTATTTAGTCTATGAACATCAACACCATTTGGTATCACACGACAACGCTTCTCATCAGCCCCAAATTTGATCTGAAGATCTTTGGCTCCATTAAATAGAGATAAAATCTCTTGAGCAGATTGATATGTCAAATATCCCATTTTTTCAAAAAAGTTAATCCACATCTGTTTTATATAATCATTACTTTTTACACTCTTTTGTAGGGCAGATTTGTAAAGCTCAAAACTAGAATTTGTATGCATATCCATCTTTCTTTCTCGAATATATATTCCATGCTCTGTCAAAATAAATGGTATGCTATGAAAATTGGAGATAAGTGTTGCCAAAAAACCAGCATATCCTGTAGAGGGTGAGTGTATAACTTTTGCAAAATTCATTTTTTGAGCGATTTGTGTAAGTAGCCATACTGGTCTATGAATGCTTCTGATACTCCAAAAATAGTCTATAAATGATAAAGTAGGGCAATTTTTACGATAATTCTCTTTGATAAATTCCCATGATTCATCAGCATATAAAAAATCATTTATAGTAATATCTTTGGATAGTAACTCTTCATCAATCAATGAAGCAAAATCAAATTTTTTATTTTGTCTGATATTTTGATAAAACTTTTTGAGTCTATCCATGCTCTCTTTTTTGATATTTCTTGCACTTGGTTCATCTACATCCAAAGGATCAAAAAGAAAATATGTCTCAAAAAACTTTACATTATCGGGAAGATCATATTTTGTCTCTTCATAATCTTCTCTTTTACTACCCAAAAAAAGTATACCAAAACTATATTCGGGCATTCCTGTGATAATTTGATCTATCCAACTAGAGACACCACCCCTAATATATGGATAAGTTCCCTCTGCAATCATCAAAATATCTACAGTTTCTTCTCTATTAGATTTCACTATTTTACCTCCATAAAGATGAGATCATCAATGCTTTTGGAGTGTATTTAATTTTTTTAATCTCATGTAATACCTTATGTAATGCCTTAAAATTTCTCTTTTCAAAATATAACTCTGCAAGATATGGCAATGCCCCCTCTCTAAAGTAGGGGCTTTTTATTACTTCTTTTAGAGCTTCCAAAGATTCATCATATAGTTTCATTTTCAAATTGATTTTTCCTAATAGAAGATATAGCTCTACTTTATCATAATCATCTTTTAATGCTTTAAGTGCAAAATCTTTTGCATTATGAAGATAAAAATCTTGTAGATCTTTACTAACAAGTTGATAATAGATAAACTCCCAATATAGATGAGCAATCTTTTTTTGATAATTACTTTTCTCTTTAGTATCTTGAGTTATCTCAATTGCTTTTAGTGCATCACTTATTTGGTCATTTAGTTTTTTTTCTATCTGATTAATAGCTCCAAAACATAAAAGTCTACTCTCATCACTTCTACTTGAAAGTGTACTATGTAGCAGTCTCATGTCGTCGCTATGTAGCTTGTTTGTAATATAAGATAATATATTTACTTTTCTATCTTCTGAAGCTTTGTCATTTTTTAGAAGGTTTTCTAGTGGACCTTGGCTATATATTTTATCGACCATTGGATATGATAATTTGAGTTGGTTCATATCTATACTCTTAGTCTTAAGCTCTTGTACCTCTTTTTTCTCTTTTGTTAGATAAAAGTAGAGTAAAATCGTAAAAATAGGACCTAGTAGAATCATTGTGCTATTAAAGATTATTAAAAATATAAAGCTCCAAATTTTTTGTACTTTAACCACTTTTCTAATAAAATAGTAGGATAATATAGTGATCCCTAGAAGATAAAAAGTTATTAAACTTGTTATCAAAAATGTATGTTGCATAGATATTTATCCTAACAAGTTTTCAAGTCTATTTTTTTTGATATCGCCTATTTTATAGATAAAATCTTTTGAGCCTATATGTCTTAGAAGCTCTTTATCTTTATGTAAACTATCTTTTAATCTTGTGAAAAATCCCTCTACACTAGATCTATTTGAAAAAGGAAAAAGTATTATAATGGCGTAATTCATATTATCAACCTTTAAAGTTTGAATCATATCAATAGCCCTTTTCTCTTTTTTGATAATATCTAGTAATCTTTGTATATAGTCATGACTACTAGATTTGAAAGTTATTACTGATGATGGAATATTATAAATCTTTTCAATATCTTTAAGTTTGCATAGTTCAAATGCAAAATTATCACTCAAATATGGGCGAGTACAATTATTTAAATCCATAAAGTTCTTTTTATCTAAACTTTGTAAAAAGTATGTAAAAATAACCGAAATTTCTAATAGAGTATCTTTATTAAATGAAGTAAAGAGTATATCCTCAATTATAAGTAGAGATATTTTTTTTTGATTCTCTAAACTTACAGGGATTACTATTAAATATTTGGTTTGATTACTATCATCATTAAAATCTATATATACAGGTGCTTTCTCTTGGATGGCTCTCTTTATTAGAGGATCATTTTCATCAAAATTATTATTTTGATCCAAAGAGTAGACTCTTGTATCTTTAGACTTTTCATAGGTAACTATTATAGATTTTTTTACTTGATATATTTGAGATAATAGTTTTAAAAATTCTATCTCTTTATCACTATTATTTACAAGATTAATAATCTTTTGAAGAGAATCTTTTAGACTAAATGGTTTGGTTATATATGTTTTTTCCAATTTATCATACGAAGCTTTTAGTGTATAAAATGCATTGGTATTTTCATTTAGTTTTTGATTGAGATACTCCTCTTTTACTTTTTGCTCTTTTGTCTTTGTATGCCAAACATACTGAAAAAGATACAATACGAGTCCTAGAAGAGTAAGCTCTAGTATATGATATAGATCGAATTTATCATAAAAAATATTCATAGCCAAAGTATATATTACTAGAAATGGTAATAGACCACCCCATCCAAAAAAGAGAGTTAATATCGTAATAAAAAAGAGTGATATATTTAGTTTACTCTCCAAAAAGCATGGGTCATGAATATTTAATAGATACCCAGCAAAAATAAAAAGAGTAGAGACGATAAAAGACTCTGTATACTTTATAAGTATTGAAGTATCAAAACGATTCATTAGTTATTTGTCAATTCCAATATTAATTTTTGTGCTACAGATCCAATAGACTCTTGTCCCCATCCATTTTTTGCACCAACAGCACTATAAACTATATTTCCATTTAATTTATCCACAACATTAAAATTCATTGCAACAGCTGGTTCAGCTTCTATTCCTGTTTTATAACGCCATTCATTGATAGTTCCAGATAGATAATATCTCGTATTTATATTATTGATAGTACAAGGAGTGTTTGATGCAGAAATATTGACAGAATGATTTTTGGAAGTTAAGACACCTTCCATTATATTTTTTGCTTTTTTTCCTGCTAGTGGTGTATTTGTATTATTTTGAAATGGTAAAACTGTAATTTTGCCATCGGATGGAATTTGTTTTAATTGAGAATAATTTGTTACTGTAGCACAGCCACTCCATAAAAAAATAGTACCAATAAGTAAGCTAGTTGTTAATTTCATTATAATTATCCTTATAACTTTTATTTTTTAAAGTTTATTGAAAAGATAATTTAATTTGACTTAAATGGTATACTGATTTTTACTTTTAATAAAATTTTTAAGTATTTTTATAGATAAAGTAACATTTTTATAGCTATAAGGGCTAAAAAGCCCTTAACCAACTTCACAATGATCTACACCAAGTTTTTTTATTAATAGCTCAAAAAACTTTTGGCTCTCTCTATCATAATCATCATGAAGCTCAATACTATACTCACCACCCAAGTTTTTACCGGGTGTTACAGTTAGTGCTGGAGCAATTCCAAACTCATTGATGACATCTCCAACTGTGTCACAAATCAAATTTCTCTGCTCATTATCATGATACTCTAAGACCAGTCTTGCATACCTCTCCTCCATCTCATGATATGCCTTTATACAAGTTTTGCTCATCTTTTACCCCTTTCAATAATGATATTATGTAATTTTATAACTTTTATAATAAAATGTTATTGAATATAATTGTTCCAATGGAGGAAATCATGTTTAGGATTGTAAGTAAAGAGAAAATGGCGGGAGGATCTATTTTTTTAAATGAAATTGAGGCTCCACAAATAGCAAAAAAGGCACAACCAGGTCAATTTGTAATTGTCAAGGCAAATGAGACGGGAGAGAGAGTTCCTCTTACTATGGCTGATGTAGATAAAGAGAGGGGTACTATTACTATTATTTATATGGTTGTAGGTAAAAGTAGTAGACTTTTTAGTTCTCTTGAGATTGGTGATTCTTATATGGATGTTGTAGGTCCCCTTGGTTCTCCTACTCATATTGAGAAACATAAAGGTAGAGTGGTTTGTATTGGTGGTGGTACGGGCACAGCTGTGTTACATCCTATTACTCGTGGAAATTATGAGGCAGGAAATGAAGTAATAACTATTTTGGGTGCTAGAAATGAAAAATTTCTAATATTAGAAGATAAGATGGCTAAAGTTTCAAGTGAGCTTAGAATTTGTACTGATGATGGCTCAAAAGGTCGTCATGGATTTGTGACTGAAGTTTTAAAAGAGCTTCTTGAAGAGGGAAATGTAAGTGAAGTTGTTGCTATTGGTCCTGTTCCTATGATGAAATTTGTATCAAAAATGACAAAAGAGTATGATGTGCCAACTGTTGTAAGTCTTAATCCTATCATGATAGATGGTACTGGTATGTGTGGAGGTTGTAGAGTTACGATAGGTGATGAGACTAAATTTGCATGTGTAGATGGTCCAGAATTTGATGGACATAAAGTTGATTATGATTCTCTTATTAGAAGACTTGGAGCTTATAATCTTGAAGAGCAGTGTTCAGATAATGAATATTGCAAATTAAATGGTTAGGATTTGGTGATGGAGATTGAAAAAGAGGTAAAATACCTAAGTAAAAAAGAGAGAAGACAGATTCCTAGACAGCATATGCCAGAGATGGCCCCTGAAGTAAGAAACAAATGTTTTGATGAGGTAACTCTTGGATATAGTCTTCATGAAGCCCAACTTGAAGCAGCAAGATGTATTCAGTGTAAAGATCCCCAATGTATTATTGGTTGTCCTGTAAGTATTAATATTCCTGCTTTTTTAGAACAGATTGTAAATGAAGATTTGGATGGAGCTATTAATACTGTGTGGGATAAGACGGCACTTCCCGCTGTTTGTGGTAGAGTCTGCCCTCAAGAGATACAGTGTGAAGCAGTTTGTGTAGTTGGTAAAAAGAAAAATAGTGAGCCTGTAGGTATTGGTAATCTTGAGATGTTCATAGCTGATTGGGCTAGAGATAGTGGTGTCAAAAATATCTCTGATATACCCCCTTCAACAGGCAAAAAAGTTGCTGTTGTAGGTAGTGGACCTGCTGGAATTACTGTTGCTGGGGATTTGGCAAAAAAAGGTCATGAAGTTGTTATGTATGAGGCTCTTCATAAAGCTGGTGGAGTACTTTTATATGGTATTCCCGAGTTTAGACTAGCAAAAGATATTGTAGATTATGAGCTTGAGGCTCTTAAAGATCTTGGTGTAAAGATAGAGTGTAATAATGTAATTGGAAGAACTATTGATATTGATGAACTATTTGATGATATGGGATATGATGCTGTTTTTATAGGTGTTGGGGCAGGGCTTCCAAATTTTCTTAATATTCCTGGTGAAGATTTGAGTGGAGTCTTTTCTGCAAACGAGTATCTTACAAGAGCAAATCTTATGAAAGCTTATGATTTTCCAAAATATGATACACCAATTATTCCTGGAAGAAATGTAGTAATATTGGGTGCTGGAAATGTAGCTATGGATTCAGCTAGAACGGCTATTCGATTGGGTGCCAAAACTGTAACTATAGTTTATAGACGAACAAGAGAGGAGGCCCCTTCAAGACATATAGAGATTCATCATGCCGAGCAAGAGGGTATAGAGTTTAAATTTTTGACTTCACCATTAGAATTTATTGGAGATGCCAATGGAAAATTGGCAGGTATAAATTGTCAAAAAATGGAGCTTGGAGAGCCAGATGAGGGGGGAAGAAGACGACCTATAGCAATAGAGGGTAAACATGAATATATTGATTGTGATTTGGCAATTATCTCCATTGGGACAAGTGCTAATCCACTATTGACAAATACAACTGAAGGTTTAAAGTTGAATCAATGGGGTAATATTGAAGCTGATCCAAAAACAGGAAAAACGACAAAAGAGGGTGTTTGGGCTGGTGGAGATATCACTCTTGGACAAGCTACGGTTATTCTTGCTATGGGAATGGGTAGAGATGCTGCAAACTCTATAGATGAGTATCTGCAAGATAAATAAAAAATTAGAGTAAAGGTGTGGTGAAAAGACCACACCTTATAGTTTTAATCTGGTTGAACTATAACACCACTTGATTCTGTAATTGTTCCATTGTCATCTTTAAATGATTTGGCTATATACTCATATGCTTCATAGCTAGGTTGTAGGTTGTCATTTGGATCTAAATATTCACCAATTTCTGTTTCGGTTAATATAAGTTCACCTGAACCATTTCCATCTCTATCTCTTCTATATATATTTACACCATCAATACCAACTGGAATTTCTGTAATTTCAATTATATTACTCCAATGTGTTACACACCAAGCATCAAACTTCGGTTTTTCCAATTCATTGTTTGATGTATCTATTGTTGGAAGAGTTGTAATAACAACCTCTTCTTTGCTACACAAAGAGTCAACTTTATCTACAGCCCCATCAATATAATACTTCATACAAGATGATACTTTTACACCATATGTTGAATTACTCTCTAGGTTGGAGAGCGTAACTTGATGAATACTTTTATCATTAATAATTGCAGCATTTGTAAAGTTTACATCTCCTATTTCAATAGCATCAAATGGTAATTTTGCATAATATACAATAAAGCCATCAGAGCTAGTATCGTTGTGATCCCATAAAATAGTTACATTGTTCTCTGATAAATCTGTAAAACTCAAATTATAAGGTCTATTTATAACACTATCTCTTAATCTTTTAGTAGCAAAAGTTTTAGTAGATATTACTTGATCCTTTTGAGTTGCTGTTTGTGTCCCACATGCACTAAGCATAAAAGATACTGCTATAGACAATGCTGTTATTTTAATGAAAGATTTTCTAGTTTTCATAATAAACTCCTTAAAGTTTTAATTTTGTTAAGTGAGAGAGCATAAAAAATAACTCTTTTGATTGAGAGCTTATTTTGTATGTTCTCTCACTTACATGCCTTTAAATCGGTGTAAATATAAATTATTAAATTTATTCTGTTGTTTTATATATTGTTAATTACGCTGATTGAATAAAGATAAAACTTTAAATTTTTTATCTATTTAGGATAAGTTTTTTATATTATAATGGGTTTTTTAAGTTTAATTAGTCTGTTTAAATTGTCTTGTTTAAAGTAATAGTTACTTTTTTAGATTATTTTCATCTGTTTTATTAAATTAAATATATTAATTTTAATTTTAAAAAAATTAATATATTTAATTTAGCTTTTATCTATATCTTTTGGAATATTGTTACTTTAAGTTACTTGATTTTGCTATTTATGGGCTAACACCCTTTATTAAAAGGGTGTTAAAGTCTCAAATATTATTCTGCAGCTTTAGTGATGCCATTAGACTCTTCTCTTGTGCCATTTACATCTTTATACGATTTTACAGTATATTCAAAATTATGATAACTTGGTTTTAATCCATTTGAGTTATTATTATCAATATATTCACCACTATTTGTGATATTATCCTCTACAAGCTCTCCTGGTCTTGCTTCTCCTTTGATATTTCTATAGATTCTTACGCCATCAACACTACTATCTATATTTTCAATAGCTATAACTGTACTCTCATTATTTTCACACCATAAACGATAATCTGGTTCGGCTAGTGTTGGTTCTTGTTGAGAATTATTATCATCACTGTTATTTTGATCTTGTGCTATTTGAGTTCTAAACTCTGTTGTGGTCTTATTCCAATCCCCTAATAAAATATCAATGTTTGTTGGAGCTCCATTATCAATCGTTGTTTTAAATGAGGCAATTCTTGCACCATATCTTGTGTCTGGTTTAAGTAATGATAATAGAGTATTGAGTTGATCTGGTGAATTTACAATTCTTGAATTATCAAATAGTGGTTTTGTTGCATTAAAATCTACACCATCTTCAAGTTCTGTATAAAATAGGAAAAAACCATCGCTACTATCATCTAAGTCATCATGATACCAATTTAGTGATGCATTTGTATCATTAATATCATATGCTTTTAGCTTTACAGGTGCAATAAATGCATTGTCCCTTACCTCTTTTTGTGTTAGGTAAGTTTGGTTACTAAGTATATGAAGTGACTCCTCTTCTAGTGATGTCTTTACTGCATTTGTTGATAGTGCTGTAGTAGTAGTAGTAGCATCATTGGTAGTTGCTGTTGTATTGCTATTTTCACATCCTGCTAATGCCAATAGAAGTGAAAGAGATAGACCTGAGATAAATAATTTTGTTATTTGCATAACTGCTCCTTAATTTTTTTGTTACACTCCTTAGATCGGTAAATATTTTGACTGTTGTTATTTATATATTGAAGTATTAAACTTTTATATTCAAGACAATTAGAAGATTTTAAAAATTTATTTTATATGTAAAAAATATCTATAAGGGAATAAAATATTTTCTTTGCAGTATAAATAGTAGTGTTATGAGCATATTATTTTAATTTTTTGTTGATCTTTTTATAATAATTTATATTTTCTCTTTTTTATTGAAACATATCATCTTAAATGTTGATATTGTGGGGGTTAATTGTATTTATAATATTTTTTACTTGTCTAGCTCACTTTTTATCAAATTTTTACAATAGAGTATATTTAATATTTAATTTAATATATTAAATATACTCTATTATGTTTTTTTATTGAAATCTAAAATTCCTTTTAATAGTGTTACTTTAAGTAATATAAGTACCAAGGTAATACTTTGATTAGGATAGTTTTAATGGTTTTTCCCTAAAAAGCTTGAGCAGTAGTGAATATTGATCTTGATCTTTTGTGTTAAATCTAAATTCACACTCTTTAAAATGTAAATCTATACTATTTTTTGAGAGTCCTCTAAATTTTGAGAGTCTATTTTTACTATATCCCCAAAAAGCCTCACTTGTGGTTATTGCATATTTTGTATTTGTTTGTTCTGTATTTTCAAGTCTATAATATCTATGTTTTTTAAGATGAATTATTCCATTGTATATTTGTGTGGATTGTAAATTTTCATCTGTTTTATCCAATCTATGTTTAATTTGTTGTAGGATCTCTTCCTCTTTGGATTCTGGTATTAATTGTGTATATATTTTTCCATTGTAGTTTATTACTCCAATTAGGTTGGGATTTGGGTTGTGTGAAAATTCATGAGAAATAGTAGTTGGTAATGGATTGTTTTTTATAATAGTTATTCTTATTGCCTTTAAATATTTATTAATGCTATTTCTGCTAATTCCGCTAATTTGTGAAATTTGATTAGCTTGTAAATCTAATAAGAATAGTTTTACAATCTCTCTAAACTTTGCTTCCGATATTCTTGATCTGATTATGTATCTGTTTTTTGTTTTCATTTTTATAATCTAGCAAAAGATATCTTAATAAACTTTTTTAAAAAAATATTTTAAATATTGGTTAAGATATTAAAATATTTTATTATTAAAATAAAAAGCTTTTAAGTGAAATATATTGAATAAAAGGCTGTTTTTAGAAAATTTAAATAGTAAGTTGAAGTGTAACAATAAGTTACATAAATGTAATGTGAAGAGGGTCTATGACTCCTCTTCACTATTTTTATCTGTTGTAGTTTCACTTTCGTGTTGTTCTTTCTTCTTTTTTGCCTCTTCTATATCTTGATTACTATCTTCATGAGTGGCTAATCTGCTATCTAAATTATATTTTTCTTCATACTCTCTGATAATGCTAACTACTTTTGATCCCTCAAGTGTCTCTGTCTCAAAAAGTGATTTAACCATCTCCTCTATAGCTTCTCTATAATCTTCTAGAGTTTTGAGTACATCTTTATATCTCTCATTCAAAAGACTTTTGATGTACTGATCTACATCTTCAGCCATTTTATCGCTGTAATCTTTTGTTGAGCCACCTTGTAAAAATGTATTTCTCTGCTTCTCTAGCACCATAAGTCCAGCAACATCGCTCATTCCATATAGCCCCACCATACTTTTAATAATATCAGTAGCACGCTCTAAATCATTTCCTGCACCTGTCGAAATTTCACCCAAAAATACCTCTTCAGCTGCACGACCACCTAAAAGAACATCAATTTCAGCAATTAACTCATGTCGTTGCATTAAAAATTTATTCTCTTCAGGAGTATTTAGTGTGTAACCAAGTGCGGCTAATCCTCTTGGAACAATAGAGACTTTTGAAACTCTTTTTGCCCCTTTTGTTGTCTCTGCAATAAGAGCATGTCCACTCTCATGATAAGCTACAATTTTTTTCTCTTTTGGATTAATACGACGACTCTTCTTCTCAAGCCCCGCAATTGCTCTCTCTACTGCTTCAAAGAAATCTTTTTGTTCAACCTCTTCTTTGCTAGCTCTTCCTGCAAGAAGAGCTGCTTCATTGATAATATTTGCCAAATCAGCACCTGCCAAACCAGCAGTAAGTCTTGCAATCTCTTCCAAGTCTACATCATCAGCAATTTTAATTTTTTCTATATGAACTTTAAGTACTTGAACTCTTCCTCTAAAATCAGGCTTGTCTACCAAAACTTGTCTATCAAATCTTCCTGGACGAAGTAGGGCAGCATCTAATACTTCAGGTCTATTTGTAGCAGCCAAAACGATAACAGGAGATTGATCAGAACTAAATCCATCCATCTCTGCAAGAAGTTGATTTAGTGTCTGTTCTCTCTCATCATTTCCACCCATCATACCTCCCGCTGCTCTACTTTTACCAATTGCATCAATTTCATCAATAAATATAATAGATGGAGCCTCTTTTTTTGCATTTTCAAAAAGATCTCTTACACGACTAGCACCAACACCTACAAACATTTCGATAAAGCTTGATCCAGAAACTGAGAAAAATGGTACATCAGCCTCTCCTGCAACAGCTTTAGCAAGAAGGGTTTTACCAGTACCCGGAGGACCTACTAAAAGTACACCTTTAGGTATTTTGGCACCAAGATTCATGTATCTTTCTGGATACTTTAAAAAGTCTACAATCTCTTTTACCTCCTCTTTTGCCTCCTGTACTCCTGCAACATCATCAAAGGTAACTTTTGGTTTCTCAGAGTTTACGAGTTTTTTACTATTTCCCATACCCAGAATACCACCGCCCATATTTTTTTGCATACGGCTTGTAAGAAACATCCATATTCCTACAAAGATGAAAATAGGAATAATCCAAGAGAAGAGAATTTCAGTAAACCAGTTGGTCTCGTTATATCCCCCATAAGGTATTTTTTGTGCATCCAAAAGTGGGATAAGTGTATTGTCTTGTCCTACTTTTTTAACATAATATATTGTTTTTCCTACACCTGTTTTGGAAACAGCTTTGATAGATGTTTGACCAATGGCTACATAAGTGATCTGTTTTGATTTTACTAACTCTTTAAATTCAAAATAATTAATAGATTTTGTTTGAGAGGTCTTCATTGAGTTAAAAGCACTCTCTCCCTCATTAATTCCAGCACTTGGCTCAATAAAACTTTTAAATATCATAATAATTAAAATCGAAAATATTGCAAATATAAGCAGGGGATTTTGATTAAAAAAATTATTATTCTTATCATCTTTTTTGTTTTGTGACATTTACTTCCTTTTTAAAATGAATGTGTGCCATTCACCTTTTATAATGTGTTGAATAGTATCAAAATCTTGAAATTTATTTTGAATATCTTTATGATATTTATCAATTATACCAGACAAGATTAACAGACCGCCACTTTTAACGGCTTTTTTTAGATCTTTATTGATTAGTAAAATAATATCGGCAATGATATTTGCTATAACAAAATCATAAGTCTCTTTTGATTTATTTGCTGAACCCACCCAAGAATTATTGATGGTTGCACTGTTTAATATGAAGTTCTCTTTTGCACTATCTATTGCAATTTCATCTGTATCACAGATATCGCAGATCGCACCTTTTTTATTTGCCGCAATAGCTAAAATACCGCTACCACAACCAACATCTAAGAGTGTTTGATCTTTTTGTATATAAGCATCAATAGCTTGAATACAACTAGCTGTAGTTTCATGATGCCCTGAACCAAATGCCAAAGCAGGGTTGATAATGATATCAATCAAATCATCTTTTTTCTTTTCCCAATCAGGTCTAATATAAAAAGAGCCAACTTCGATTGGTGAAATAGAGTTTTTGTATTGGTTAATCCAATCAATATTCTCTTTTTTACTAATTTGTGTACTAATTGGAATATTTAGTTTATTTGCAAACTGTTCAATTGCCCACTGAACATTATCAAGTGGTTCACTATCCCTAATGATAAGAGAGTTTTCACTCTCCTCAATTGTGTTTTGTGTGATTTCATAAGCTAAATCACAAAATAGTTTCAGATCTCTATTGGGTGTTATAATTAGTTCGTAATAACTCTCTTGCATCTCTCTCTTTTATAAAACATCTTTCAATTTTTCTTGTAATATTTGTGGTGTAAATGGTTTTACAATGTAGTTATTTACACCTGCTTTTAGTGCTGTAATAACTTCAGTCTTACCACCCTCTGTAGTAACCATGATAATTGGCATATCAGCATACTTCTCTTCTGCTCTTACCTTTTGTACCAACTCCAAACCATTCATTTCTGGCATGTTCCAATCAGTAATAAGAATATCGATATCACTATTTTTACTCATAACATCCCACGCAACAGCACCATCTTCTGCCTCTAAAAGATCCTTATGACCAAGTCTACCTAGTGTATTTTTTATAATTCTTCTCATTGTCGAACTATCATCAACTACCAAAATTTTCATCTTACTTCCTTAAACTATTTTAATTTTATCACAATTATTTATGAAATAACTTTAAAAGCTTCAGGTAAATCTAGAGTTTGCTCATAAAAAGCTTTTCCTACGATTACTCCAGAAATAGTTCCTGTCTCTTTTAATGCTTTAATATCATTTAAGTCTTTCACTCCACCACTTGCAATAGTATCTATGCCTGATGCCTTAGCAATCTCTAATGTAAAGTCAATATTCACACCGCTAAGTGTACCGTCTCGACCCACATCTGTGCAGATAATTGCTTCAACACCTGCATCTGCAAACTCTTTGGCTAGATCAGTTGCTCTCATAGTAGATTTCTCTGCCCATCCTTCAACTGCTACAAAGCCATCAATTGCATCTATACCCACTGCAATGCGGTATTTATTGCTAACTTCTTTTACAAAATCGGCATTTTTTAAAGCTACTGAACCTAAAATGATTCTATCTATACCAAGATCAAGATACCTCTTAATTGTATCTTCATCTCGGATACCTCCGCCAAGTTCTATCTCTATATCGCACATTTGACGAATTTTTTTAATCTGTTCTAAATTTTTTGGCTCTCCTGCAAAAGCACCGTTTAAATCGACTAAATGTAGCCATTTTGAACCCATGTCCTCAAAAAGTTTTGCTAGCTCCCAAGGTTCATTGCTATAAACTTTTGCACTATCCATTAACCCTTTGGTTAATCGTACGGCTTTTCCATCTTTAAGATCGATTGCTGGTAAAATGTCCATTATAACTCCATAAAATTTTTAAGTATTTGTAATCCATTATCATGTGATTTTTCTGGATGTGGTTGAAATCCAAAAATATTATCTTTTTGAACAGCTGATGTAAAATCATACCCATAGATTGTTTTTCCAATAATATATCGTGGGGATGTTACAACATGGAAACTGTGTACAAAATATAGATAAAATGATTTTGGCATATCTTTAAATAGTGGAGAATCTTTCTCTACTATAAGATCATTCCAGCCCATATGTGGTATTTTCATAGGTGTTGAAAATTTATCTTTATCAAAAGCTTTAACCTCTCCCTCAATAATACCAAGACCGAGATGTTCGCCAAACTCTTCACCCTTTTCAAAAAGTAGTTGCATTCCTAGGCAAACACCCAAGAACGGTTTTCCACTATTTGCAAACTCTACTATAGCCTCTTTCATTCCATTTTGATTTAGATGTTCCATTGCATCACCAAATGCTCCTACCCCTGGTAAAATGACTTTATCATAAGATGAAAGTTTTTGAGGATCTTTGAGTATTTTTGACTTACTACCTATTTTATCTAAAGCATTTTCTACACTTCGTAGGTTTCCCATATTATAATCAATTATTGCTATCATGGATTTATTTTTGTTCCTTCTATAATTTTATACAAAAATTATTAATTTGGTTTTTTGCTGTACTATTATGTAGTATGTTGAATATGTTTTTGTGGTGAGATAAGAGAATCATTATTATTGGTTCTATCTTTCTATATGAAAATTATTTAATTCCAACTCCCCCTTAGAATTGTGATTCTTAATGGGAGTTGGTATTAGAAGTGATATTGTATCGCAAAAATTTTAAATTATATTTGGTCTACTATCTATTTAAAGAAGATCATTTAGTATATTAGTACTTGTGTTTTGTCAAAATTGAGGTAGAGAGGATTTTAGCTTGAGAAACCCACTCTTCTCTATCAATACGACCTTTAAAATCTAACTCTCTCTCTATCCAATTAATATTATCCTTATCCCAAGAGGCAATTTGATCATAATGATATATTCCCAAATCATTTAATAGTGTTTCAATACTTAGTCCAATACCCTTAATATCTTTGAGATTATCTCTTTTCCCTTTTGGTTCATTAAGTTGTTCTGGAGCTACTCCATGAATGGAATCTTTAAGTTTTGCTGTTGGTGTTGTATATTTTGCATCTTTCATGCTAATATATCCATTACTGCTATTTTGTTGATCATTATAATCACTTAAGCTACCCGCTAGATATTCTCTATCTTCTTGTTTGCATTTTGCAATTCTACCAAGCAGATAACCTATGATACCACCTATAATTGCGGCAATTATAAGGCATAAAGCCATTTTAGTTGCTAATTCTAACATACTACTCTTCTCCTATAATTTTAAATTCAACTCTTCTGTTCTTTTGTTTATTTTCCAAAGAGTCATTTGTAACAATATTTTGAGTCTCCCCATATCCAACAGAAGTGAGTCTACTACTTTGTACATCGTTATCTATGAAGTACGATTTAATGAAATCAGCTCTTTTTTGACTTAAAATTTGATTACTCTTTCTTCTTCCATCTGAATCTGTATGTCCACCTATTTCAATTTTGATATGAGGATATTTTTTCAAAAATGCTAAAACTTTATCAACACTATTTTTACCTTGATATGTTAAAAGATTTGTGCCATATTTAAACTCGACTTTTTGATTTTTCATTATGGAATCTAGTTCAGCTTGAATTTCACTTATACTTTTTTCCTCTTCTTGTTGAGTTGTACCATCATTTTCAGATATATTATCTATCTCTATTTCAACAGCAGATATACTACTATCAATAGTTTTCATACTCTCTTCTATAGATTTTATATCATCAATAAAAATTTTATTTTCAATATCAATATCCTCTATTTTTAATGCTTGTGCATAAAGTTTATCTTTGATCTCTTGATTATTAGTGATTCCATCTAAAATTAGTTTGTGATCACCATATTCAATATATCCAGATTGCAATCTAGTAAAATTAGGGCTTAAACTAGAGATTTTATCCAATATTTGACTCTCATGCGTATTTTTATCAATTGTAATCTCACTTCTATCAATATCAGATTGAAAATTTTTGAATGGTTCAATAAGTTTTTGTGCAGACTCTTCATCTGGCACTAGTGCAATAATTTTAATTTTTTTATCATCTTTAACTATTTTAAAACTTAACTCTTTTTTGATGGGGGTAACTATTTTTGCAACAGTTACTCTACTTCTTGACTCTTCTTGCATATTTTGCAATTTACTCCAAATACAAAAAATAAAAAAGAAGGTTAAAATCCATATCCATAACCATACCCACTGTCGTTTTGTCATAATCACTCCTCAAACATTAAAAAACAGAGTTTTTTTAAAAGTAAAAAATTATAGCACTTTAAGCGAAAAACAAAATAACATTTTACTTTAAAAATGGCTATTCAGAATGAATTAAGTTTTGAATTTATACTCCTTCGTGGGGATTAGTATTACAAATGAAAATCAAAATATCGAGATTTAAATTTGATATCACCAATTTTATTATATTGTATAGAAGCTCCATCAAAATTTTTAGCCTCTTGATATAGTAGACCTAATGCATATCGACTCTCCAAATTTGATGTGTCACTAAGTTTTGCAAGCTCTAAAAGTGCAATAGCTTGGGCATGATGTTTTGCTCCTATTGCTGCTACAGATGCTAGAAATAGAGTATTTGTATCTTTTTGATTGTATTTATCAATTAGTTTATTATATATATCAAAAGATTCTTGAAAATCTCGTAAAAATATATCAGCATAAGCTATGGATTGAAGAAGTGCTATGCTCTCTTTTTTTTGTTTACTCTCTCTTCTTTTTAAAGAGTTTTTGGCGTAACTTACAATACCAGCTATATTTAGTGTATTTATATATAGCTCTTTAGCCAAAGATCCACCATAGATAAGTGGTTTATAATCTATATTTTTTCTTGTTAATTTTTTTTGAATCTCAAGTGCATACTCTTTGATATTCTCTTTATCATTAAATGCATCAATATGAAGAATATTTGCAATAATATCATTTGGTAACATGTTTAAAAGATTTGTACTACTTTGTTTATATGCTGTTGACTCCTCTTTGTGTCTTGCAAAAATAAGCATAAGTATCTCATCAAAAGGCTCTTTTTTTGTTGTTAAATTTGTATTAAGACCAAAGCTTTTTCTTGAAATTGCTATGAGTGATAAGATTCTATCTTTATATCTACTTTCAGGAAGGTAAGATATCTCTTTTTCTAAAATATTCATCTCTTTACTCTCTTGTTTCTTATTAGTTAGAGAGCCACAATAGTACGAAAAAATTTTTGCCATATGATTGTTATTATTTAGAGTATAACTTTTTTTGAAGTGTTCATAAGCTTTTTGAAAATTAAATAAGTTTGCATAAGTTAATCCCAAATTGTAATGAAGTTCAGCACTACTAGGATATTTTTTTATCCCTTTTTCAAAAATATTTTTTGCTTCATACATTTTATGAGAGAGTACCTTCTCTATACCTCTAGAGTTTTCTAAGTTTGCATCAGAAATATTTTTACTCAAATCTAATTTATTAATTGCATATGATGTTTTATTAATATATATATTTTTAACACCTTGATTTATTTTGTTTAGTGTCTGTTTTGTGGCAATAGCATTATATGGAGCATAATAAAATATTAGTGCATATTTGTATCTTTGTGTAAAAAATAGTTGCTGTTTAAAATCTCTTTGAGCAGCAATAGGATCAAAAAATGACTCTTTTAGTATCACTTTAATGGGATATAACTCTTCAGCTTTATCAGGAGACTCGGTTTTTGCACTACGAAGTCTATCTGCGGCACTTTTTAATTCGCCCATCTTGTTTTCTACTAAAGATAGAGATATTTTTGATTTAAGCCTATTTTCTCTATCTTCTAGTGCTTGAGAGAGATATTTTTGTGCTGCTCTATATTGCCCTAATCTTGCGTTTAAAAGACCTAGTGTAAAGTTGTCTTTTGGATCATTATTAAGTTCTAAAGCCTTAATAGCCAAGGATTCATTTTTTAAAGCACTATATATTTTGGCAATTATATATCTCTGTTTCTCTTGATAATGATCTGAAGTTTGGTATTTAAGTGGCACAATAGTCTCTGGAAATTGTCTACTATAATAATCTGTGAGAGCTCTATAATAACTATATAGTGGTGTTTTAACTGTTGTAGATAGATACTCTATTGATAGATCTAAATATTTTTGAAAGTTCTCTTTATCATCTTGATTAAAGTATGCTACAGCTATGTTTATGGCACTCTCAAATAGTAATTTTTCATGTCCCATGGAGTGTAAAAATGATTCAATTGCTTCATTATACTTTTTCTCTTTAAGATGTGCTACACCTATATTATAAAAGGATAGAGCATTATTATAAGATGAGATATTTTGATATATTTTGAGAGCCTTTCTCTCTTTGCCTTCACTAAAAAGTTGATCAGCTTGCTCTTTTTTAGTTAAGTTTAATCTATCTTTTACCTTGTTCTTCTCCTCTTCTCTTGCTTTTATTTTTGTAATAATCTCCTGAGCCTCTGGCTCTTTATCTATCTCTTGTTCTTGTTGCTTTGTATAGTAAGTGTAGGCTAAAAATATTATAACCAATAGAGTCATGAAGCTTAAAAGAGCAATAGCTATATATAATTTTGTATTGCTATTTTGAGAAGCTGGATTTATACTTTGCGTATGTTCTTCATCTTCAAAATCTAAATCTTCATCTTCATCAAACTCATCATCTAAGATAATAATTTCATTTTCAGCCATATTTCACTCTTAATCTAAGTATGGTTGTAAAACTCTAGGTATGGCAATTGATCCATCCTCTTGTTGATAATTTTCCATAATTGCAATTAAACATCTTCCTACTGCCAAAGATGAACCATTTAGTGTATGTACAAGGCTATTCTTTTTACCCTTTTTATACCTGATTTTGGCACGACGAGCTTGAAAATCTCTTGTATTAGAGATTGAACTAATCTCTCTATATCTATTTTGCCCTGGTAACCAAACTTCAATATCTACCGTTTTTGCTGCACTAAATCCCAAATCTCCACCGCATAATTCTACTAATCTGTGTGGCAACTCTAAAGATTCCAATAGATCACTTGCACAATTTACCATCTCATCAAAAATTTTATCGCTATTTTCTGGTTTAGATATAGATACTAACTCTACTTTTCCAAATTGGTGTTGTCTAATCATTCCTCTAGTATCTCTTCCTGCACTTCCTGCCTCTTTTCTAAAACAAGCAGTAAAAGAGGTTAGTTTTATTGGAAGTTCATCCTCTTTTAAAATTTCATCTCTGAATAGATTTGTAACAGGTACTTCTGCTGTTGGAATAAGAAATAGATCTTCACCCTCAATTTTGAATAGATCATCTTCAAATTTTGGAAGTTGACCTGTACCCATAAGTGTTTCTCTGTTGACTATGTATGGTACAGAAACCTCTTCAAATCCTCTTTTTCTATTAAAATCTAACATATAGTTGATTAATGCTCTCTCTATTCTTGCCGCTCTATTTTTTAAAACAGAAAAACGACTTTTAGAGAGTTTGACACCTCTTTCAAAATCTATCCAATTTTGCTCTTTATCTATATCCCAATGCTCTTTAGGTTCAAAATTAAATGTTGGTATATCTAATACTCTTCTTATCTCAATATTACTATCTTCATCATCTCCTTCAGGAACACTCTCATCTGGAATATTTGGAACATTTAGTGCAATTTGTGAAAGTTTCTCTTCTAGCTCTCTGACTATATCCTGCTCTTTTGTAATTTTTTGTTTATTCTTATCAAGTATAGCTTTTAGTTCAGCTATATCTTTTCCCTCTTTTTTGTATATAGGGAAAAGTTTACTTTTTGCATTTTGATCTGCTTGTAATAGTTCTAATGATTTTCTTTGATCCTTTAAAGATAAAGATAATTTTTTTAGTTGTTCTAACAGCGATGGATCTACTTTTTTCTTTTTTAGTTTATCTGCAACTGTTTCAAAATCATTTTGTAGGGCTTTTAAATCAAGCATATTATTCTTTTCCTTTTTTATATGATGCCTACGGCATCTCTTATAATTTTCATTTTTTCACTAGCAATTAGTTTAGCTTTTTTTGCTCCCTCTTCTAGTATCTCTTGGACATCTTTTTTATTATCCATATAATAAGCTCTTTTTTCTGAGGCTTTTGCAAAGTGTTCTATCATGATATCTTTGAGGTACATTTTGAAGTGACCATGACCCTCTCCACCTCTTTTATATCTAGCTTTTAACTCTTCTATTCCATTATCATCTAAAAATAGTTTACATAATGCAAAAATATTACAATTTTCATACTCTTTAGGCTCCTCTATTGGAGTAGAGTCTGAAACAATTTTTCCAACCTGCTTTTTGAGCTTTTTTTCACTTTGGAATAGATCAATTGTATTTTTATAACTTTTACTCATTTTTGCCCCATCTATTCCGGGAACAGTTGCTAGATTTTCATCTACTTTAAATTTTGGAAGTGTAAAAATATCTCCATGATCATTATTAAATTTTTGTGCTATATCTCTTGTTATCTCTACATGTTGTATTTGATCTTTTCCTACAGGAACAATCTGTGCATCATAAAGTAAAATATCTGCTGCCATAAGAACTGGATATGAAAAGAGTGCATGATTTGCACTAATGCCTTTGGCAACTTTATCTTTATAACTATGAGCTCTCTCTAAAAGTCCCATTGGTGTGTAGCTTGATAAAATCCAATATAACTCTAACACCTCTTTTACATGCGATTGTGTCCAAAATGTAGTTTTATTTGGATCAATTCCAAGTGACAAAAAAGTAATAGCAGCATCAATGCTATTCTCCTTTAAAACTTCTGCATCTGTACCAGAAGTAAGTGCATGATAATTTGCAATAAATAAAAAGAGTTCATTACTCTCTTGTAGCTCCAACATGGGCTTGATAGCCCCAAAATAGTTACCTATATGAATAGCCCCAGATGGCTGAATAGCGGTCAATACTCTCATGAATTACCTAGTTAAATAAATTTTTAAGATTATATCACAAAAATTTTATGTTTGCCTCTCTCATTATATTCAATAGATACATTTTGTAACAAGTAGATATTTTCTTTCTTTTTATGATTAAAAGTAAAAAAAAGTTATTAATAAAATTTTATATTTACCGAATTAGATAACAGAGATATGAAAAAGAAGGAATATTTATGGGTATAAGAAAAATTTTATTAGCTTCGACACTTAGTTCGATTTTATTACCAACTATATCTAGTGCTTTGGTATTAGGTGGTGAAGATGTTGTTTTTGATACGAAAGATAACAATAAATCCCTAGGAGTTTATTCTAATAGTAAAGCTAAACAGACAATTATTGTTCAAGTCCAAGAGCCATTAAGTCTCTCACAAAAAGAGTCATTATATGAAGATGGTATAGAAAATATTGTTTATGCTGGAGATCTAAGTTATTATTTTTATGCAACTAGTGAAGTAATTAAAAATATATTAGATAGTAGAGAGTTTATTTTATCTTACTCTACTATGGAAGTTGAGTTTACTACTCCTCCAAGCCTTCATTCAGATAATATTTTGGGTACTTACTCTATGAATGATATGTTGGATATTAATGTACTTTTTTTAAAGGAGATGAGTGAAGATGATCTAATTGATTATTTTGATAAGTATGGTTTGGATATTTATATTAATATGGCAATGCCATCTTTAAGATCTGCAAAAATTAAACTTTTTGTATCTGAATTGGAAAAACTAAAAAAACTTCCACTTGTTCAATATATTGAAGAGATTCATACTATCTCCACTCTATCTGTAGAGAAAATCTCAAAAAAAGTAGATAGAAATTTAAAGTCAGCACACTACTCAAATGTAGATCAGCTTTGGGGCGGTGAATATCAACTTAATGGTGAAGGTATGAAAGTAGGAGTTGTTGATGGTGGGGCAACGAGGGTTACGCATAATGAATTTATTAAACTAGGAACTAGTAGAGTAATTTTAGAAAAGAATAATGATATCTATAATGCACATGCTACACATGTTGCAGGAACTATAGGTGCAATGGGAGTAGACGAAAAAGCTCATGGCATGGCAAATGATGTAACTATATATAGTTATAGTTTTGATAATAGTGCTTTTGCTGATGCTTCAGTTGATATGTATAACAAATATGGGGTTCTTTTTTCCAACCACTCTTATGGATATAATGAAAAGATTCAATTGGGTGAATATGATTCAGAAGCATCAACTCAAGATCGTGCAATATATAGTAATCCATATTTAAATCTTTTTGAAGCATCTGGTAATGATGGTATTGATGATAGCTACCCTGAATATGGTTTTATAAAGGGACCAGGAAATTCAAAAAATATTTTTACAATAGGTGCTTTAGATTTGGCAGCGAAAAATGTAGCAGATTATAGTTCAAAAGGACCCACTTCAGATGGTAGGATTAAACCAGAGTTATGTACTAGGGGGTCTTATGTCTATTCAAGTGCCCCTGATAAAGATGACCATTATGAGTGGATGAGTGGTACATCCATGGCTTCTCCTTCTGCTACAGGTATTGGTATTTTAGTAGCTCAGCAGTTTCAAATGATTACAGGCGGGTATGAAATTCGTCATGATATTTTAAAATCTGTTTTAGCTAATACAGCTATAGATAAAGGGAGAAAAGGTCCAGATTATGAAGTAGGATTTGGTTTAATTGATGCAAAAGCTGCAGTTGATACCGTTAGATCTTTGGATTCTACTTCTCCATTAATATATTCAGGAAAAATGTTACATGGTGATAGAAAAGAGTTTACATTTGAATTAAAATCTTCAAATCTTTTTAAAGCGACAATTAGTTGGGTGGATCCTGAAGCAAATCCCGCACATAATCAATCTTTGGTTAATGATATTGATATTTGGTTAGAAAATATTGAGAGTGGAAAAAAATATTATCCATTTACATTGGATAAAGACAATCCTACAAAATTGGCAACAGCCAATAAATTAAATAAAGTAGATAATATTGAACAAGTTTTAGTAGAAAATTTACCAGCAGGTATATATAAATTTATTGTTAAGGGAGAACGAATTATTTCAGATGATCAGGAGTATGCAATTGCTTCTAATATCTCTATATCTCCATTGAGTAATATATCCACTATTTTACCAAGTAAAATAGAGAATTATGCAAAAATTATTCAAAAATCAATTTTATGAGTAGATGGGAAAAGTTTGAATCTCCAGCCAAAGTAGCAGATTTGGCTATTGATTCTTGGGGCAAACAATGAGGGGGACTAAACCAAGTGTGTGACAAATATCTATATCATACAAGGAGTAAAAAGATATAGATGGATTCGATCTCCTTCTGAAAAATATTATACTCCTTGGTTGTTAATACATACTAAATAAAAAGATAACAGAATGTTAATAATTTTAAAAAATTTGCTTATTTTAGAATTATAACTTCATGAAAAGGGTTTTGTGGAGACTGATATTCAAAGTTATCTTCTATTTGTTCCAAATCTGCAAAATATAAAAATCCTCCTACAATGACCAAAATAGCAAATATAAGTAAAAATATTTTGAGTTTGCTATATGGTCTTTCACCCTTTATTACTCCTGTTCTTGCATTTATTGCAAAACGGTAATCCTTTTTTTTGTATTTAAAATGAGCTGTCCATATTGGTAATAGAATATATTTGAATGTAGTATTCTCATGATATATTCTTAGGGAAGTTATCTGCTGTTGGTCTCCTCCTATCTGGTATCTTACTGCCTCTCTAATGATATATTCCATCTGTTGTTTTGCATACTCAAATCCAGTATCAAGAGATACTTGATAGACTTCACTATCAAAACCACTCAAAAATTTTTCATCATATACTTCTAAATTTTCCAAGTCCCAAGGTTCTAAACTATCTGCTAATTTTCTAGGAATACTAAGTGTTGCTCCTATTAAAACATCATCAAAATATCTTCTTACCGTCCCTCTAACAGGTGTCCATCTTATTTTGGCGACAGACTCTTCTATAGTTCTCTCTCTGCCTTCAATATATACTCTTCTATATCTTTTTTCATAATAGATATCACCTCTTTGTCCTTTATAGTGATTGGTAGTTTGACTATCATAAGTCCAATAAGGGAGATAAATACCTTGAAAATTATGTTCTGTTTTTGTAAATTTCTTTAGTTCATTTGGTGCAAACCATAAACTTCCCACCCATTTTTTGAATATTACTTTTGCATCTTTTTGATTAATATCAAAAGGAAGAAGTGATTCAGGAGCAAGAGGCATAAATATATCTAAGTTAGTCACTACAGGGTTATGGCAATAGGGACACCTAGTGCTTCTAACATGAGCTTTTAATTCAAATCCTGCTCCACATGATGGACAGTTTATAGTATGATCTTTATCTACGAATAGTTTGGCATTACTCTCTATTTTGGCTACAGTATCATTAAAATCATACTCTTCTATAGGAATAGGTGGTGGAGTTATTTTATTTATATATCCGCAGTAGCTACATTTTAGAGCATCCTCATCTGCACAAAATACCAAATTTGCACCACATTGTGAACAGGGAAAACTTTTCTGTGTGAAATGAGATCCCTTTTTTATCCTATTTATTGCTGGCATAGAGTATAGTTAACTTATTATAAAGGTGGCGGTGTAGAAGAGATATTAAAGAGTGATTTCATCTCTTCAATATCTTTCGCTTTTTGCCAATCTTTCATATCTACTTTCCACATGAGTGTATTTGGTGTTACTGTACTCTCCCTTACAAATGTTTCAAATTCATCAATACTAAAAGGTCCTATCGGCTTTTTACCCTCAGCATAGTAGTATATTTTCTCAGATTTAATTTGAGGTGGAGTATTTGAGGTATTACTCTCTTTTTTGCCCATAGAGTTACTAAGTTTTTCTGCCATTGCAAAACCAACACCCATGGCTACAGCATCAGAAGCGACAGAAGATCCACCGCCATTTTTATTATTGCTCATAGATTCAGCGGCTTGAAATTCAAGATATTTGCTCAAATCACCAACCATACCCATACTAGTTCTTTTGTCTAATGCCTCTTCTACAGCAGGAGGAAGTGAAATATTTTCTATAATTACTTTTGTAAGCTCAATTCCATAATCATTAAATTCATCTGCAATTTTTTGAGTGATATAGGTACTAAGTTGTTCATAGTTTGCAGCAAGATCAAGTACAGGTATTTTTGAACTAGCTACAATACTTGTAAATCTTGAAATAATAATATTTCTAAGTTGGTCACTAATCTCCTCTACTCTAAAGTGTCCATCAGTTCCAACAATCTCTTGAATAAACTTTTTTGGGTCTTTAATTTTTATCTCATATATACCAAATGCTCGAAGTCTTACAGCTCCAAACTCTTCATCTCTGAGCATTATAGGATTTTTGGTTCCCCATTTTAGGTCTGTAAATCTTTTGAGATTACAGAAATAAACTTCTGCTTTAAATGGTGAGTTAAATAGATGATCCCAATGTTGAAGTGATGATAAGATAGGAATATTTTTGGTTTCAAGTTCATACAGTCCTGGTCCTAAAACATCTGCTATCTCTCCCTCATTTACAAAAACTGCCGCTTGTGTCTCACGCACGGTGAGTTTTGCTCCATATTTGATCTCGTTATTGTGTCTCTCAAAGCGATATACCATCGTATTATCACTATCATCAAGCCAATCTATAACATCAATAAATTCACCAAATATACTATCCCATAAAGCCATAATTGTATCCTATTTTGTTACTTTCTTTTTTTCTTAGTTCCTGCAGCAATAAGTGCATCACTAAGTTGTTTTTCTATTGCAAGTAGCTCTTTTTCTGCCTCTTTTCTTGCAGCTTGACCTCTATTTGTAATCTCTAAACTTTCGTTGATTGTATCAATAAGTGTTTGATTTGCTTGTTTGATTGTTTCAATATCATAAACACCTCTCTCTACCTCTTCACGAACAGCTTTATTCGCAGCTTTTAGATTTTTGGCATTTTCGGCTAAAAGATCATTTGTTAAGTCGTTTGCATTTTTAATAGATTTGGCAGCTTCTGCTGTTCTATATATTGTTACTGTTTGTGCAAGTTGATTTTTCCAAAGTGGCACAGTATTTACTATTGTAGAATTTATTTTTGAGATGATATTTTTATCACTCTCTTGAACGATTCTAATACTAGGAAGTGCCTGCATAGATACTTGTCTAGTAAGTCTTAGATCATGAACTCTTCTTTCAAGATCGTTTCTTGTTGCTACAATATCTTGAAGTTGTAGAGATTTTGCCATTTTTTTGCTAGTTCCAGCCTCTTTTTTTATTTGAGGAATAATTTTGGTATCTAGCTCTTTTAGTTTAAATGCTCCTGCTGCTATATATACCTCTAGCTCTTTAAAATATTCAAAGTTTACATCATAAAGTTTATCAAGTGTCTCAATGTCCACTAATAGTTGAGACTTTTGCATCTCCAATGAGTCTATAATATGATCTATCTGTGTCTTTACATCTTCATATTTTCCCATAAACTTTACAGCAGGACTTGCTAGACCCAACATTTTTGAGAAAAATCCCTGTTTCATATTTGGATTTAGTCCATCTATATCAAAACCTTTGATAGCAGCGACGAGGTTATTTAGTGAATCTCCAGCTGTTCCAATATCTTTGTTTTGAACACCCTCTAGCATACTCTCAGCTATCGTATTAATATGCTCTTGAGCTTTTGAACCAAAAAATATCACAGAGTTTGGATCTTTGATATCTATCTCTTTTGCTAACATCTCTATGTATGTTTGCTCTTTTGTATTTGCCTCTTCATATTTTATGACATCTTTGTTTGGATCGGCTAGATCATCAATTGCATCAATCTCTTGAACTGTTTTTGCCAACTCTTTGGCACTTTCGCCAATTTTCTCTTGTGTGGTTTCTAAAGTTTCTGTTACTTTTGTCTCTTTTCCCATATTTACACTCCTTCATGTTTTAATTGTTTTTTTAGTGCTTCCATCTGCACATCTAGTTTTATTAAATCGTCATCATTTAGTTTTTCTTTTTGATCTACGATTGTTTGTTGTACATTTGTCAAGAGATCGGTGTAACTTTGACGCATTTTATCGTCTAAATTTTCACTTTCAATATTTTCGATATATTCTCTTGTAATTTTTTCTGTTCTAGCTAAATAGATATTAAAAAATTTTCTAGCTCTATCTAAATCATTTGGATTCTCTTCTATTGCATCAACAATCTCTTGTGTTTGAGTAACAATATTTGTTAAAATATCTTTAGAAATTTGTGTGTCTAATTTATGTTTCAAATTTTTCAAATTTCCTATTCTCTCTTTTGCTTCTCCTGTAATTCTAATTACATCTTCTGCACTTGCCCCAAATCTTAGATTGCCTATTTTATCTTTTCTTGGATCAAGTCCGTAATATAGATAAAATCCAACAAATGCACTTACTCCTAAAACAATACTGAGAATAAATGTGTTACTAGTACAAAAGTTTGATGTATAAAATGTTGAAACTCCTAACATAAACGCAGCTGTTGTTTTGTATGGTAATTTTGGAGCTTTTGCAAGTTTGCTATTTTTATATACTTTCTCTATCTCAAAGCCTCTTTTAGCAATAGATGCCGTAAGTAGAAATAGCCCAAATGAGATAGCATTTGAGACAATTGCTGATACATCTCCTTGTAAAAATGCAACAATTAAAGTAAGAACAATTGGAACAAGTATCAAATATAAAAAAGTGCCCTTAAGTGTTTTGTTCGTCTTTTCTTTTGGATCGTATCTTTTTGCTGCTGATGCCATAATTAATCCTTTAATAGTTCAAATAAAGCTAACCATGCTATAAGAGTACTGCTTAAAAGAAGAAGTAAAAAACCTAAAAATTTACCCATACTCTACCATCCTTTGTTGTAAAATTCTACTATAACTGAACTCTACTGTTTGAGTATCAGGATTCTATCAAATTTTAATAAATGAACAGATAAAATAAATCATTAGGTAGAATAATTTAAGGAATTTAAATATGTTTAAGGAAATGGATCAAGCATTTGTATTGCCAACTTATGCACGAAATTATGTAAATTTTAAGAGTGGTCGTAATGCCACTCTTTTTGATGAGAATAACAGAGAGTATATAGATTTTACATCTGGAATTGGTGTTGTTAGTGTCGGTCATGCAAATGAAAGAGTCTCTAATATTATATGTGATCAAGTTAGAAATATTACACATATCTCTAATCTATTCTTGATTGAACCTCAAGCTAAATTAGCCAAAAAATTGGTAGAACTTAGTGGTTATGATATGTCAGTTTTTTTCGGTAATAGTGGAGCTGAAGCAAATGAGGGTGCGATTAAAATTGCTAGAAAATATGGTGAAGTGGATGGTATTCCAAAAAGATATAAAATTATTACTCTTGAAAACTCTTTTCATGGAAGAACGATCTCTACTCTAAAAGCAACAGGTCAAAAAAGTATGCATAACTATTTTGGACCATTTCCTGATGGATTTGTTTATGCTCCTAATATGGAGAGTGTAGAATCAATGTTGGATGATCATACTATAGCAGTTATGATAGAGCTTGTACAAGGAGAGGGTGGAGTAGAACCACAAGATAAAGCTGAAGTACAAGAGTTGGCAAAATTACTTAAAGAAAAAGATATTTTATTAATTGTTGATGAGGTGCAGACTGGAATTTATAGAACGGGTGAAATGTTAGCCTCAAATCTTTATGAGATAGAACCAGATATTGTTACTGTTGCAAAAGGTCTTGGTGGTGGTGTTCCTATTGGTGCAGTTATGACAAGATTAAAAGATGTTCTAAAAGCGGGTGATCATGGTTCTACTTTTGGTGGAAATTACCTTGTAAGTTCAGCTTCATTGGAAGTTTTAAATATTTTGGAAGATTTGAAAGATAGTGGAGAGTTAGACCACTCTTTGATCTCATTTGAAGAAAAACTTGATAGCTTTTGTAAAAAATATCCACATATAGTAGAAAAAAGTGTCGGATTAGGTCTCATGAGAGGTCTTCGTATAAAAGATGGAGATACTTTAGCAAAAATTATATCTCTCTCATTTGATGAATCTCTTTTAGTATTAAAAGCGGGTCGTAATACACTTAGGTTTTTGCCTCCTCTTACTATTAGCAAAGAGGAGATGGAGGAAGGTTTTGAAAAACTTGAAAAAGCTTTTTCTAAGCTGTAGTTTTCTTGCCACTTTTTTGGTGGCAGGAGATGGGATCAATCAACTCTCAAGCTCAAAACAGGAGCAGATAAATCTTAGTAAAGATATTGATAAAAAAAATGCCACTAATCTTAGGTATGATTGGATTAATCCTATTATTGCCTCCTACTCTTATTTTAAAAGTGATCAATACTCAAAAGAGAATACCGCTAAATATTTTAGAATCTCGATAGATCAACCTATCTTTAAGAGTGGTGGTATATATTTTGCAATTAAATACTCTAATGCTTCTGAAGAGTTTACACAAGTCTCAACATCACTCAAAGAGCAATCTTTGATTAGCTCACTTTATGAGAGTGTTTTAAATCTCAAAAAATTAGATTTTCAGATAGAGAAGTTAAAATATCTGATAGAGAATAAAAAGATAGATATTATTCGTAAAAGAGAGCAGTTTGATAATGGATTGTTGGATAGTAGTTTTTTAGATAGTGCGATTCTAGCTAAAAGTACAACTTCCCAACAGCTTCTTGATCTAAAACAGAGAGAGTTTGTTTTGCTTCAAGAGTTTAAAAATTTGAGTGACAAAGATTATAGAGATATTAATTTACCAAAATTTGAATTAGTCTCTAAAGATGAGTTTATCTCAAAAAATCTTGATCTTTTTGGTGTCAAAAGTAAAAGTAAACAGATGCAATATCTAAAAAATATGACAATATCTAACTATCTTCCAACTATTTCTCTATTTGGTGAATATAATAATAGAGAAGATAGCTTTAGAATGTTTAAACAAAATAATGAATCTACCAACTATGGTTTACGAGTATCTATGCCTATTTTTGATATTAATATTATAAGAAATATTCAGATTAGAAAGTTGGAGTATATTAAATCAAAGTTAGAGATTGAGGATAAGAGACGAGAGTTGATTCATATGTTTGAGACCATTATTCACACAATAGATATACTCAAACAAAGAGAAGCTATTGCAAATGAAGATGTAAGACTTTATAGTTCACTTTTGAGTTCAACAAAAGAGTCTCTTCTTGCAGGAGAGAAGACAAAAAGTGATGTAGAGATGATGAAAAATTCAAAAGCTATATCCTTTGCTGATAGTCAAATTTATGAAATTGATATTCAGCTAGAATTTTTAAAACTTTATACAAAGATGAGTGATGCAATTTAGTAAATTTATGAATGATTGGCTCTATGCCAAAGATGGTTATTATGCCAAATTTCGCACAATTGGTAAAAAAGGTGATTTTTACACAGCAGTAAGTAGTAGTATGTTTTTTGGTGGAAGTATTGCCAATAGATTTATTAAAGTAGTAGAGGAGGGGTTTTTACCAGAAGATACAACTATTGTAGAAGTGGGGGCTCATCAGGGGTATATGTTGGCGGATATTGTACAGTTTATCTATACTCTAAAGCCCTCTTTATTGGATACTCTTAATTTTGTTATTATTGAACCTCATAAAGAGAATATTGAAGCACAGATTAAATATTTTCAGGAGTCATTTGGTGATGTTGTTACTCTTTCTCACTTTTCATCTTTTGATGAGGTTGAGTTAGAGAGTGCATTTGTAGTTGCAAATGAGATTTTTGATGCTTTTGCTTGTGAGTTAGTCAAAGATGACAAAATGGTTTTTATGGACTCTTTTGAACCAAATTTTAAACCTCAATCAGAAGAGATCAAAAAGTTAGTTCAAAAGTATGGTATCAAAAATGGTGAAATTTCAGTGGGATTTGAGTCATTTGCTGCCTCTATGGCAAAAGCAATCAAAAAATTTGAGTTTGTAACATTTGATTATGGTGATAAAGAGAAGAGAGTAGATTTTTCTATTCGTATTTATCATGAACATCATAGTTATCCATTCTTCTCATTGACAAATTTGGTTACACAAGAGGAGGAAAAACCTCAAAATGTAACTATGCAAGAGTTATACAAAAAGAGTGATATTACTTATGATGTAAATTTTTCACATCTTATTGATGCTTTTAATCAAAGTGGGATAGAGTGTGAGATGTATAAGACTCAACTTGCTATGCTTGTTGAGTTTGGTATCGCTGATTTATTAGAAGAGTTACGAAAAAATGTAACTGAAAAAGCGTACCAATCAGAGGTAAATCGTGCAAAAGTATTAATGGATCCAACATTCATGGGTGAAAGATTTAAGGGTGTTGTTTTTAGAAAAAAAGGATAAATTTTGAAGGTAATTATAAATGGTGAAAATAGAAATATAGATGAGGATATAACAGTTTTAAATCTATTAAAAGAGCTAGGTATAGAAGAGAAAACTATGGCAGCTGCAATAAATATGGAGGTAGTAAAAAAAGAGAATTGGGAAAATACCAAAATTTCTGAAGGTGATAAAATAGAGTTTTTACACTTTGTTGGTGGAGGCTAAAATGGATAGAGTCTTCCATTTAGTAGAAAATTTTTCTACATCGAATCATATTTTTGATGAAAATGAAACTATCTTAAAATATAGATTTTTATTTATAAATTGGATGACTCTATTTTTGATTTTATATCTACCTTATGAAATTTTTTATAATGATATAGTTGGGCTAGATGTTGTTGTTTATAGTCTACTGTTTATTAGTTTTGTCTTTATCTCTTCCATCAGGTACAATAAAAGCTATTTTGATATTAGTATAACAGTTGCAATAGTTTTGGTATTTATTATCTTTAGCCGGGCAGTTTTTGTTTTACAAGATGATAGTAGTCAAATGCTATTCTATTTTATTCTAATATTTATCTCATTTGTAGTAAAAGGATATCTAGTATCTTTATATATATATTTATCTAGCATGGTTATGGTTCTCTTTTTTTGGATCTATTTCCCTAATGATTTTTCCATGACATTAAATGAGATTGCAAGGGTAAATGTTGCCTATTTTTTTCTTATGATGTTTCTATTTTTTTTGGATTTTGTCTATAATAAACATGAAAAGGTTTTAACCAAAGCAAATTTAAGAGTAAAACTCCTAAATCAAAGTCTAAAAGAGAAGAACCAAGTTCTATCTTATAAATTGAGAGTAAATAGTTTGAGTGAATTACCAAATAGATTTGCTTTAAATGAAAAAATGAATATTTATAAAGATAAGTTATCTCTTATCTTTTTGGATTTAGATAATTTTGGTAGTTTAAATAGACTTTTTGGAAGTGATTTTACAGATCAAATTTTGATTCAAGTAGCACGAGAATTAAAACTTTATCAGAGTGATAAAATAGAGCTGTTTCATATAGGTTCTGATGAATTTGTATTTTTAATTGAAAATTTTTATGTAGATCAAGATATTAATTTTATAAAATCTTTGCAAAATATTTTTTCAAAAAATATAATTAAAGTCCTAGATGTTGAAATTTTTATAAGTTTTTCTGTGGGAATTGCTAGAGCTAAAAATAAGAGTGAGTATCATAATCTTTTTGAAAATGCTAAAATAGCTCTTGAGAGTGTAAAAAATAGTCAAAAAAATAGCTATAGGCTCTATGTCTCCAATAAAAAGAGAGAGCTAGAGTATCAAGAAAACCTATTTTGGGTACATAAGATTAGAAAAATAATTAATAATAATCAACTAATAGTTGTTTATCAGCCTATTGTAGATGCTCAAACTCAAGAAATTTCTAAATATGAGTGTTTAGTAAGAGCTAAAGATAATAACAAGATGATATCACCTAGTAAATTTTTAGCTGCTACTAAATTGGTAGGTCTTATTCCCTCTTTGACAAAAATAGTAATTAATAAAAGTTTTCAAGAGTTTCAATATAAAGATGTTGATTTCTCAATTAATATTACAGATGAAGATATAAAAGCGGACTATCTAGTTGAATATATTATGGAAAAATTGAGTGAGTATAATATTGATCCTAGTAGAGTAGCATTGGAAATTCTTGAAAATATAACACTTTTAGAGTTAGATCGTGCAAAAAATCAATTTAATAGACTAAAAGAGGTAGGATTAAAAATATATATTGATGATTTTGGATCAGATGCTTCAAACTTTAGTCGTTTTTTGCAACTTGATGTAGATGTTATTAAGATAGATGGACAGTTTATTAAAAATATAGATAAAGATATTAATAGTCTGAAAATTGTTGAAAGCATTGTAGCATTAGCCAAGAAAATTGGAGTGAAAACAGTTGCTGAGTTTGTTCATTGTGAGACTATTTATGAATGTTTAAAGCCTTTAGGTATTGACTTTTTTCAGGGAAACTATTTTTCTGAGCCACTGTTAAAAATTAAATAAAACTACTCTAAAGTTAACATTTGACGATTTAAATATTAGAGTATCAAAATAAAAATATAAAGAGTAAATATATGGATTTTATTAATTTTGTATCAGATAAACGACGAATTTTGTTTATCAAAAATGTGATTGGTGATGAAAATTATAATCGTTTAGAGAGTGATTTGAATCAACAATTCAATAAAACTTTAATATCACTAGACGATATAGCAAAAGAGTATTTAGATATTATATTTAAGCTTGTAAATCGTTTAGAACCCGATTTAATAGAATCCTTACCTACTTATCACAATAGTAGAGAGATTGTGATGGTCAATAGTTCAAATTTATCTGCCTCTCTTGATGAGATTCTAAGCTCTCAAGTTGTTGGGTTTGATACAGAATCTAGACCAATATTTGAAAAATCAAAAAGTGATGATAATATAGCATTAATGCAGATATCGACACCTAATAAGTGTTTTCTATTTCAAATAGGAAAGTTTCAAGATCTTTTCTTTATGGAAAAAATATTATCTAATCCAAATATTAAAAAAGTGGGTATTGGACTCAATAATGATAGAAAAAAGTTATATCGTAGATATGGTGTTTCACTTGAAAATGTTGTAAGTATTGATGAAGTTTTTAGACTACTTGGTAACAGAGATGCGGTTGGTATTAAGCAGATGGTTGCTAGAGTATTGGATAAAAATATCTCCAAAAAAAAGAGTATTTCGGTATCAAGATGGGATAATATAAAATTGAGTAAAGAACAAATTATTTATGCTGCCGATGATGCTTTTGCCTCTTTAGATGTTTATGAAAAACTTGGAGAGATATTTTTTAAATTTAGAGATTTAACGCCAAAAAATATTTTAAAACTTTATAAATAATTGTAAAATATTTGTTACAAAATATATCTTTAGTTGGATTTAGAATTAATTTTTTTGTCTATTTATTGATCTTGTTGATGCCCTTAATATGATTTTAGTATAATGAATAGTATCATATTAAGAATTACTTATTCTTATAAATTAATATCAGAGGGAGGGGGACTATGTTAGCTAAAATTAAAGAGATACCTATTTTTTCTAAGATGAGTGATGAGAATATTAAAGAGTTAAAAAAAATATCATATTTCAAATCTTATAGTGCAAATGAAATTGTTTTTTATGAGGGGGATGATCCAGGAACTCTTTATATCTTGACAGAGGGTGTTCTTAGGCTTTATAAGACTGATGCAAAAGGTAATGAAATATATATTCATCAGTTTGTTCCTACTGGGCTTATTGGGGAGCTAGCCTGTTTTGAGAATATGAATTATCCTGCAACTGCAAGATTTATTACCAATGGTCAGATTCTAAAGATTGATTATCAAAAGCTTGAGAAAGATTTTTTTCAAAATCCAGATGTCTGTATGGAGATTATTAAATCTTTAACAAAAAAAGTAAAAATTTTATCTAATGTTATACATAAAGAGATGATTCTTACTTCAGAAGCAAAAGTTGCAAAATTTATAGTTGAACATAGTAAGCTTTTTGACTCTCTAAAAAATACGCAGATCGCTTCTATCTTAAACATTACCCCCGAAACTCTTTCTAGAATACTCACAAAATTGAAAAAAGGGAACCTTATTTCAGTAGAAAAAAATCATAAAATTATAATCAAAGATATTTCAGTACTAAGCTCGATGTTTAAATAGTAGCATTAATTCGCTATATAGAGTTAATTTTAACTGAAATTGATTTAAGTCAAACAGTTTTTAGGACAAATGGTTTATAATTTGTCACTTAAATATCTTAAGGAGCATTATTTGGAAGAGATTTTAATTCGTAGGGCAGAAATTCCCTTAGAGGATTTTTTGCCTGTTTTCTTGTCTGGTGCTTTTGTGATTATTTTTGGGGCAGCATATGTCGGTGTCTTTACACTCGTAAAGATTAAAAGACTCAAAAGCTATTTTATGCCATTAGCATATGTTTTTTGGGGACTACTTACTTTTTGTTTATATTTTCTTAGTGATCTTATTGGAAGCGAACCTTTTACTCAAAAGGTTCTAATGATGGCTATGTTCGCATATCTATTATTTCCACATTTCATCTATTTCTTGATGGAGAGAACACATGAAGCACATGAACATTAAAAAAACCACATTTAAAGGAGGTAGATATGGAAGAAAGACCAACTTCTGTTTGGGGCAGTAATGATTTTTGGCAGCGTTCGGCTGCTTGGGTTACTGGTTTTGCAGCTATATTGTTGATTTGGCTTACATTTGACACGGGGGCACAGATTACAATGGGAACTGATGATGATCTCAAAAATGGTGTTACTAAGAGAGTTCCGGCTCCAACAGTAATTAACTATAAAATCACTTATGAAATGAATGACAAAAGAGGTCATGAAGCACCAGTGATTGGAGAGAAAGAGTCATTTTTTGGCAAAGAGTGGAGTGAAGAGGAAGCAGCAGCATTACTTCATTTAGGTAAGCTTACTTCACAAGCAAAAAACTGTATGAACTGTCATACGCTTTTAGGTAATGGTGCATATTATGCTCCTGATCTTACAAAAGCATGGCTTGATCCTGCATGGAGTAGTGAAGGTCCTTATCTTGGTATGACAGGAAAAGAGACAAAAGAGGAAGCTATGGCTGAATTTTTACAACATCCTTCAACTTATCCTACGCACTCTCGTATGATGCCAGATCTTGGTATTACGGCTGAAGAGGCTAAAGGTTTAGTTGCATTTTTAAAACATATGAGTTCAATTGACACTAATGGTTTCCCTAGAAACTTTGGTAGAATGAAAGGAGCAATCCATGGTAAATAGTATCAAAACAAATACATTTAAGTATGAATCAGAAAAATTAGGAATGATGTATTTTAGGGTCGCTCTTATTTTACTTGGAGCTCAACTTTTGATGGGGCTTATTGCAGCAATACAATTTTTATATCCAAGTTTCTTATTTGAACTATTTGATTTTTCTGTAGCAAGAATGGTTCATATTAATGCACTCGTTGTATGGATGCTTTATGGAATGATTGGTGCGGTATATCTATTACTCCCTTCTGAAACAGGTATTGAAACAGTTGGTATTGGTATTGGTAAGTTACTCTTTTGGGTTTTAACTGCAGCTGTTACAGTTGTTGTTCTTGTTTATATCTTTGTTCAAGTTGGTGCAGGTACAGAAGAGAGTATTTGGCTTATTAATGAAGGTAGAGAGTATCTTGAAGCACCAAGATGGGCTGATATTGGTATCGTCGTTGTTGTACTTGGTTTTATTTTCAATGTTTATGCAACTGCTATTAAAGGTAGAAGAACAGGAATTATGACTGTTATGATGGCTAACCTTTTGGCTTTGGCTGGTCTATATCTTACAGGTATGTTCTTTACTGATAATATTACTGTTGATCAATTCTGGTGGTGGTGGGTTATACACCTTTGGGTTGAAGCTACATGGGAAGTTTATGTTGCAACAGTTGCAGCTTGGGCATTAATTCAAATTATTGGTGCTAAAAGACAAATTGTTGAAATGTGGTTATGGATTGAAGTTGCAATGTTGTTTGGATCAGGAATTCTTGGTCTTGGACATCACTACTTCTGGATTGGTACACCTGAGTATTGGTGGGAAATTGGTGCACTATTCTCTGCACTAGAGCCTGTACCTCTTGTAGCAATGTTGGTTCATGTTCTTTATGATTGGGGTAAAGAGACTGGTGCTCATGGCAAAGCAGTTATGAATAATACTCCTGCGTTTACTTGGATTGTTGCTAATGCATTTGGTAACTTCTTGGGTGCTGGTGTTTGGGGATTCTTCCATACATTACCACAAGTAAATATCTATACTCACGGAACACAATTTACATCTTCACATGGTCACTTCGCATTCTGGGGTGCTTATGCAACGATTCTTATTGGAATGTTCTATATGGGTCTTCAAAAAGCAAATGGTATTAAAGTTATGAAAATGACATCTATGACTAAATGGTCAATATTCCTTCTTAACTTTGGTATGCTTGGTATGGTTTCAGCACTTCTTATCTCAGGATATGGTCAAGTTCTAATTGAAAGAGCACAATTTGGTGCAACTTGGGAAGGTTTCTTTATTTCTCAAGATGCAGTATGGTTCGTTCAAGGTCTTGGCTGGAGATTGGCAATGGGTGGCGTTATGCTAGTAGGTTTTGTTATGTTGATTGTTGATATGCTTACAATTGGAAGTAAATCAGAGTCATAAAAACTAAAAGATTTCAAAGGGGCTTGTCTCCTTTGATTTTTCTAAAATTAAGAAAGGAGAGATTCTATGTTTGAACCATTTACAGATCTAGTTCCTAGTATTTTTGGAACATTAAATCAATATCCAATGTTATTAACTTTGACATTACATACAATTATTGTAATTCCAATGTTCTTTATTTATAAGAGTGAAAAGAAGAAGTTAGGTCTATAGTAACTAATTTTTAATATGTTATTATACGGGTTGAGGGGTCAATTTTTTAATAGCTTTAAGGAGGCAAAATGAAGTTAAGTAAAATTTTAAGTTATATCGCAGCGGTAAGTATCGCTACAGTGGGGTTACAAGCAGGTACATCTAAGATGGATTTTGCACAAAAGTATGAGAAAGAGTGTCAAGGTTGTCATGGACCTATCCATCAAGGTGGTGTTGGATCAGATCTTAGACCAAAAGCATTAAAGAAAAAAAATAGAGAGATGCTTGCTGAAAGAATTATGAATGGTGTTGAAAATACAGCAATGCCAGCATGGAACTCTTCATTTTCAAAAGATGATGCTGCCGGTATGGTTGATTGGCTAATGGATTGGAAAAATACTGTTGAATTGACACTTGATCTTAAAGAAGTGAAAAAAACTTGGACAAAAATGGCTGATCGTGAAGCATTGGCTAAAAAATATCCAAAACCAACTGATGTAAAATCAGTTCTTGATATTACTTTTGCAACAGAGAGAGATGCATCTTTGGTTGATTTTATTGATTCAACTACTGGTAAAGTACTTTCTCGTCATAAAGCTGGATTTGCGGTTCATGTAACAGTAACTAATAAAAAGAATCCAAGATATGCTTACTCAATCTCAAGAAGTGGAAAACTTACTATGTTTGATATTGGTGCTCCAGGACAACCTGCACTTGCATCTGTTCAAGTAGGTCAAGAGTCTCGTGGTCTTGCAGTGAGTCCAGACGGTAAATATGTTATTGCTGGTAACTACAATCCAGGTGGTGCAGTACTTTGTGATGCACTAACACTTGAGCCATTAAAAGCATTTGATACATCTCGTGTAATTGATCCTGATGGACAAATTGGACCATCTCGTGTAGCTTCACTTGCTGATACACCTTATGGACCATATTTTGCAATGGCACTTAAAGATGCTGGACATACATATATTATTGATTACTCTAAACCTGATTTCCCAATTGTTGGAGATATTCCAAATATTGGTAAAATTCTTCATGATGCATTCTTAAATGAAGATGAGGGTAAAGATTTTGGTAGATATTTTATGATCGCTTCTCAAGGAAGTGATGTTGTTGGTATTGTGGATTTCAAAGATAAAAATCTTGCTGCAAAAGTGCATACAGGTAAAAAATCTAAACCACATCCAGGGCAAGGTTCTTCTTGGTACTCAAAAGGTCAGAAAAAACAACTACACGCTACACAAAGTATGAACTTTGGTGATGTTGTTATCTGGGATAGTAACTGGAAAGTAGTTAAACATGTTAAAACTGCTGGTGGTGGACTATTTATTGGTACAGCACATGATACACCATATCTTTGGTCTGATTGTGTACTTGGAAAACCAGATAAGTACAATGAAGTACATTTAATTAATAAAGATACATTAGAGACAGATAGAATTATCAAAGTTGGTAAAACTAAAGGTCAACTAATTGATGCTAAAACTAAAAAAGTTCTTCAAGAGTGGGATGCTACTCAACATGCAAAAGTTGCTGTAAATGAAGTTGATTCTAAAGTTAGTAAAGAGAAATTATTACCTATGCCAGGTAAATTAGGGGCAGCAGTAAAAGATCCTGTACAACCTAGACTTCTTCATGCCGAGCCTGCTAACCATGGTAAGTGGACAATGATCTCTGAGTGGACTACGGGTAGAATTGGTATCTATGATTCTGTAACAGGCAAGTTCATCAAATACATTGAGAACCTTACCACCCCTACATTTACTTACTCCGTTGAACACCGACAAACTATTCCTGGTGCTTAATTGATCTTTTACTCTCTCCTCTCTTTGGGGAGGGTAATTTATAGAGATGATGCCCGTCATTTCCATAAATTATCTGGATAATGGATACCCATGAAGTATATTCTTTTCTTAAGTGTTGTTTTTGCTGTATCTGCCCATGCCCAAAATAAATACATGGACAACCACTCTTGCAACGAATGCCATGAGAAGATCTATGAAGAGTTTCAGAGTTCTTTTCATGCCAAGGGGTACTTCAATGATACATTGCATCGAAAAATAGCAGACAAAGTCAGTACAAAAAAATACGATTGTGCCGTCTGTCATATGCCCATGGCAAACAATCTGGATGATCTTGTAACAGGAAAAGCAAGACCAAACAAGTCCAATAAGACGCATACGGATGCCGTTTCCTGTTACTTCTGTCATACGATAGCCTATGTCAAACATGGGCATAAGTATAATACTAATCTCAAGGCAAGGCAGGCGAAAAACTATAAACCTACGCTTTATGGAAGGCTGACGAAGCCGGATGACAGTGACAAACACTCATCAACCAGTAACCCAGTTTATGGCAAAAAAGTTTGTATGGGATGCCATTCACATAAACTCAACGAAAACAACGCAACAATCTTTAGAGCCATGGGCAAGAAACAGAACAGCATAGGGTGCATCGAGTGCCACATGCCTGAGGTAACAGGCGGTGCGGAGAAGATGGATAAAAAAACTCGAGGCCATCATGCCAGTCACAAATTTCTTGGTATTCATGATATTGAGTTTCGTAAAAAGGGTGTAGATATCAATATTTCAACGGAGGACAAGAGTCTGTATGTCCTGCTTGAAAACAAAATGGAACACCCTCTGATCATCCAACCCGCGCGTGCGAAATATCTTAAGATCGAACTAGTACGATCCGGGAAAGTTATCTGGAAGAATTATCAAACTGATCCTTCAACGGACAAGCAAGGGTATT
>CAZLLE010000077.1:0-45311 GCA_964560425.1 uncultured Campylobacterales bacterium | reverse complement strand
ATTTTGTGGCACTATAGTGTAGATAAAGAGCATGGATTGTATCTATGTGAACAAAATAATAATAAATAAAAGGAAAACAACATGGCAAAAGATAAAAATAGTAAAGTAGCTTCGGTTTTAGCATTTGAGAAAAAATTAGTTCCATCTGATGGGATGATGTATGGTACAACTTGGGAAAATAGAACAGATATCACCTCTTTAAAGTTGGTAGAAAAATCAGTTAGAGGTACAATTGCCAATCGTCTAAAACCTGCGATAAAAAATGACCCTGCAAAACTCAATGCAGAGGTAGAGAAGGCAAACTTACAGACTGTGGATAGTTGTGCTTTGGAAACAGAACAAGATACTTTAGTTTTAAAATTTACACTCAAAATTTTGGGTGGTATAAAAGAGCCATCGGCATGTAACAATTCATCATTTTTGAAAAGTTATCAAGATGCTGTAGCTGGATATGTAGAAAAAGAGGGCTTTAAAGAGCTTGGATTGCGTTATGCTATCAACTTAGCCAATGGACGCGTGTTATGGAGAAATAGAGTAGGTACAGAGTTTGTTGAGGTTGAAGTAAAGGATTTAATTTCCAAAAATAGTTGGAAGTTTGATGCAAAAAGTTTTGATGTTCGTTCTATGTTTTCTGATAATAAAGATGTTATAGATTTAGGAGAGAATATAGCAAAAGCACTTGCAAGTGAGGATGAATTTTTAATGTTAGAGATTACTACCTATGCAAAAGTGGGAAAAGCACAAGAGGTTTATCCTAGTGAAGAGTTGGTTTTAGATAAGGGAGCGGGGAAAAAGAGTAAAATTTTATATGCCGTAGATGGTATTGCTTCTATGCACTCACAAAAAATAGGAAATGCCCTAAGAAGCATAGACACTTGGTATCCTGAATTTGATACAGAGTCAGGGAATGGAGCGATTGCTATAGAGCCTTATGGTGCTGTAACTAACATGGGTAAAGCATTTAGAACACCAAAAGATAAAAAAGATTTTTATACTTTCTTTGATAAATTTGCACAAGGTGAAAAACTAGATAGTGTAGAAGATGAACACTATGTAATGGCTGTGCTTGTGCGTGGTGGTGTCTTTGGTCAGAGCGATAAGTAGTAAATCATGAATTATTATATTGATATAAAACTCCTAACAGATAGTGAGATAACACTTGGTTTTATATGGAAAAAGCTTTATGCTCAGATACACCTAGCTTTGGTCGAGGTAAGAGATGATGATAGCTTAGTTTCTATAGGTTTGTCATTTCCAAAATATACAGAAGATAGATTTTTAGGAGATACTTTACGGCTCTTTGCTCCAACTCAAGATGAGTTGGAGGCATTGGATTTAAATCAGTGGCTTGGAAGGCTTTTGGATTATTTAACTATTTCAGAGATAAAAGAGGTGCCATCTAATACTACAGAGTTTGTCTCTTTTAGAAGAAAACAGTTCAAAGTTAATATTGAGCGTTTAGCTAGAAGACAAGCTAAACGAAAAGGCATAAGTTTTGAGGAGGCTCTAAAAAATTATGAAAACTTTGATGAAGAGGAGAAAAAAAAGGGAAATAGACTTCCTTATATCAATGTTAAAAGTCTTTCTAGTGAGCAAGAGATGAAACTTTTTATAGAAAAAAGTAAAGTCAAAGAAGAAAAAATAGGACTCTTTTCAACATATGGTTTAAGTAGTGAGTCTACTGTTCCATGGTTTTAAAATGAGTTGAAGTTGTGTATAATGACCCATTATAATTAGATTAAAAGAGCAACAAAAACATACTATTAAATATCTATCAAAAGAGTTTTTCAATAGTTCCAAAGTGGTGATATAGCAAAATGTTAGATAGAGTTTGATATCTGTTCAGAAAAACCATTATTTTAGAGTAGCTTTATGAAGCCCTAAAATAAGGCTTCTTTTTCTTTGCTATAAAATAATGGTATAATCAGTAAAACCTTCTACTATGTAGCTAGGAGCTTTGTTTGAAGATGAAATTTTGCTGTGAACTACCGAGTAGGTAGCTTAGAAATTTAACTATTTCTTTGACTTTATCTTTTTTGTGTGAACTACCGAGTAGGTAGCTTAGAAATATAAAAGCTATAGCAGTGACTGGATCTAAAGGTGAACTACCGAGTAGGTAGCTTAGAAAACAAAAGCTAGTGCGGGACTTGGAAGCGTGTTGTGAACTACCGAGTAGGTAGCTTAGAAAAAAACAAACATGCAATGATGTGATTTTATATAGTGAACTACCGAGTAGGTAGCTTAGAAATCTTTTAGATTAGATCCTATAAATGGTGTTACTGTGAACTACCGAGTAGGTAGCTTAGAAATTTATACAATTATAGAAGAGCTACAGATAAGAGTGAACTACCGAGTAGGTAGCTTAGAAAAACTTGAATTATTTCGTCTGTTAGTAATAGTAGTGAACTACCGAGTAGGTAGCTTAGAAATTGTTGAGGATCTGCAGGGTCATACTGGAGATGTGAACTACCGAGTAGGTAGCTTAGAAAAATGCGATTTTTAATAATCTCTCTTATACTAAGTGAACTACCGAGTAGGTAGCTTAGAAAGTCTGTAGTGTCAACCCAAACGGAGCCAAGTGGTGAACTACCGAGTAGGTAGCTTAGAAATAGCGTTTGTTACTCTTTTAAAAAAGGTGATGTGTGAACTACCGAGTAGGTAGCTTAGAAAAAGATCACCATTTCCGAGAGTAGTCGTAAACAGTGAACTACCGAGTAGGTAGCTTAGAAATCGTTGATAACGGTAGATGCGGTTCTCAATGTGTGAACTACCGAGTAGGTAGCTTAGAAATTTGGCACTAAAGCTTGTAAATGCTCCCCCATCTCCTCTACAAATGCACGAGACGGTTCTAATATTAACTCTTCATATCTATCTCTATTTGCCTCAAACCACTCTTTGTTATTGTTTTGACGAATATCATTCAAAAAATCTAAACTCTCTTTTGGAAAACCTTTAAAATACATAAATTAATCCTTTTGCATATAAATTTATTTTACTCCCTATTTACTTTCAAGCCAAATTAGGATAGAATCTCTCCTTCATGAGTACTCCTAATAATCAAATGTGTTTAATTCTCAAAAAACATTGACCCATATAATTATTATTTTAAGAATCAGGAAGAATTTTGTTTGATTCTTAGCAATGCTCATGGTAATCTTACATAAAGAGAGAATATGACTTTTAGTGAATTTAATTTTAATTCCAAATTATCAAAAGCAATTAAAGATGCAGGCTTTGTAGAGCCTAGCCCAGTACAAGCAGAAGCAATACCAATCGTTTTGGATGGTAAAGATATTGTTGCACAAGCACATACAGGTACGGGAAAAACAGCTGCTTTTGGATTGCCAATTTTAAATATGTTGGCACTAGATGGCAGTGTAGAAGCGGTAGTGATCGTTCCTACGAGAGAACTTGCGACGCAAGTAAGTGATGAAATTTTTAGATTTGGTAAATATCTAGGAATCAATACAGCTACAGTATATGGTGGTAGCTCATATAGTAGACAGATTAACCATATTTCAAAAGCTGCAGTTGTTGTGGCTACACCTGGTCGATTTTTGGATCTTTTGAATAATGGTCAAATTCATATTTCACCTAAGTTTGTAGTTTTGGATGAAGCAGATGAGATGCTTGATATGGGGTTTCTTGATGATATCAAAGAGATTTTTACACATTTTGAGGGAACTAAACAGACTTTAATGTTTTCTGCAACTATGCCAAATCCTATCAAAGAGTTGGCAAAAAGAATTCTTTATCGTCCTGAGTTTGTATCTATTACAAAAAAAGATGCAACAAACAAAAATATTAAACAATACTATTATGTAGTAGATGAGCGTGAAAGAGATGATGCTCTTATTCGTCTAATGGACTATAAAAACCCTGTCAAAAGTATTGTATTTTGTAGAACAAAAAAAGAGGTAGATAGATTATCTACATTTTTGGTATCACAAGGACAGTCCGCAAAAGGTCTTCATGGTGATATGGAACAGAGACAAAGAGAAGAGGTTATTCGTGCATTTAAAAGAAGTTCAATAGAGACACTTATTGCTACTGATGTAGCAGCAAGAGGGTTGGATGTGAGTGATGTTTCTCATGTTTTCAACTATCATATCCCTTTTGATAGTGAGAGTTATGTTCATAGAATAGGTAGAACAGGTAGAGCTGGAAAAGATGGAATAGCAATCTCTATTGTAACTCCTCATGAGTTTAATTCATTGAAGAAAATTCAAAAAGATGTAGGAAGTACATTAGAATCAAAAGTTATTCCTACTATTAGAGATGTTCAGATGAAGCAAAAAGATTCATTACTCGAAAATATTAAAACTCAAAAAATAAGTGATATTGCCAAAGAGTTAGTAGAAGAGTTGAAAAAAGATTTTGTTGATGAAGATATTGCTCTAAAATTGGCTTCTATGTTATATAGTGAAAATGATATCAAAGGTTCTGATAAAATTGGTAAATCTATTGTTGAAGTGAAGCGACTATTTGAGAGAAGTAGTGGTGGCGGTGGAGATAGAAACCGAAATAGAAGAGGTGGTCGTGGTGGCTATCGTGGAAATAATAGAAATGGTGGTGGCGGTGGCTATCGTGGAAATAATAGAAGTGGTGGAGGAGGCGGTGGAAATCGTTCTCACTCAAACAGAAATAAAAATAGAGATAGATCTTAAAAACTAAAGAGGAGATAGAAAATATGGCTATAAATAAAATTGAATCTAAAGAAGCATTTAAAACATTTGTTGAGAAGACAAAGGAAATAAAAGGATATAGAGATCCAATTGCATTTGGTATCACAAGAGTAGATAGAGGGCAGAAAAATAGTGAAAAAATACTTCAAGCAACTTATCCACTTATAAACTGGAATGAAAATTTTGGTAGTGCAGCTGTATTTATCGCCTCTTTGAATGATAGTGGAAATCATGTTGATTTTAGTGGAAGTGAATTTATTGCTCCTGTATCAAAAGAATTTGTTAAAAATGTTATGAATATTTTTGATCCATTTATTGCCGAGGCAGTAGGAGAAGATCACAAAAATGTACAAGTAATCAAACACCTAAATGAGCTTTTTTTATCTCAAATGGTAGATTCAACATCTTATAAAGTTGTATTTTTATTTGAAGATGATGCTCCAAAAAGTGTAGAAGCAGTATATTTAAAACTTTATGCTCTATCTCTTGCAAAGGCTCCATTAAGAGGTGTAAATCTCAACGGTGCATTTGGAATATTAGAAAATGTAGCATGGAGTGGAAATATGCCAATTGAACTTGAGTGGTTAAGAGAAAATGAAATCTCACTCAAACTAGATGGAATGTATCCTGAAATTAACTCTGTAGATAAATTTCCAAGATTTTTACAACATATTATTCCTGCTGATAATACAAGAATCCTAGATACAAGCAAAGTAAGAATGGGTGCTCAACTTAGTGCAGGAACTACAGTAATGCCTGGAGCAAGTTATATCAACTTCAACGCAGGAACAACAGGTCCTGTAATGGTAGAGGGTCGTATTAGCTCATCTGCAATTGTAGGAAGTGGTAGTGATGTAGGTGGAGGAGCTAGTATTCTTGGTGTTCTTAGTGGTACAGATGGCAATCCTATAAGTGTAGGTCAAAATACACTTCTTGGAGCAAACTCTGTGACTGGTATTCCTCTAGGTGATGCTTGTATCGTAGATGCAGGAGTAGCAATTTTAGAGGGTACAAAAGTATCTATCTCCACTGATGAATTTAATAAAATCAAAGAAGCAAACCCTGAATGGGATGCTACAGATACTGATATTTTCAAAGGTGGCGTATTAGCATCTCTAAATGGTATCCACTTTAGACAAGATAGTGTAACAGGAACTGTAAAAGCTTTTAGAAGCACTAGGGAAGTTAAACTTAACGCAGATCTTCATTAATCTTATTATGTGATAAATTAGGTGTTAATACCTAATTTATTGCTCTATCTTAAATCTACTTAAATAGAAAATTATATATACTCCCTAATCTCTTTTATAAAATTTGCCAAATCATCTGTAAGTGTCAAAAAGCTATATAGTTGTTCGGTATCAATTCTGATGTATTCATGTATTAGTAGATTACGCAACCCTATTGCTGATATTATATTTTTTGCTAAATTTTTTGTAATATAATTTTGTTTAGATAAATTTTCTATACAAGCGGTATAAGTTTTTGTTGAGCCTAAATTATATTTACTTGAAATATGACACGCTATATCTATGATAATTTGTATAGATTCAAATATTCCATATCTCAATGCCCACTCGTCTAGTTTATTGTTTTTAATATCCTCAATAGTGAATTTTTTTTGAAAAATTTTTAGATTTGCAATATTCTCTTCTAGTTGTTCAACTCTCTCCAACAAAACTTCTTTCTCCTATTTGATTATTTTTGATTCTGTTTAATAATGCTCTTTTATTCATATCTATTAATGGTTTGTAATCCAAATAGTATAATTGAGATGATGTTTTAAATGAGATAAAACTATCTTCGTTATTTATGATAATTGGTTTGTGATTTTGTAAGATTTCAAATGCAAAGAGTGGATCTTTTTTGTAGATATTATTTAATACGATTATATCCACCTTTTTTTTTAGTTTTGATTCTAACATTGCAGTCTGATACCCTAGAGCCATATAATCTATTTTATCCCTAAAAAATACTCCAATATCTATATCACTAGACTCGGTGTAGCTATTATTACTGTATGAGCCAAATATTATTACAAAATTATAATTACTATCTTTGAAAAATATTTTGAGTTGTTTAATAATAGACATCTCTAGCCCTTTTTTGTAGTATTATAACATAATCAAAATTCGTATCCATATCCCAATTTGTAGCTATTCTTTTTGTAGCTATAGGTATTTATATTTGAATCGTTATCTGTATGTGTGTAGTTTATATATAGTGAACCGTTTTTGATTGCTTGTTTTATAGAGAGTAGAATTATATTTTTATTGTCTTCTCTTTGATATCCTAGTGCGTTGTCTGTATCTGTATATTCATCTTTTTCATGATAGTAGTTTATATTCATGAGTGAGTTTTGCAAAAATTTATAGCTTACTCCTCCTGAGTATTGAAGTTGCTCTTTTGAGATATCAAATCTTTTGCCCTCTTTTTTTTCTATTTTTTCAAACTGTATATTTATATTTGTGGATATTTTATCGAAGAGTTTTATCATTGATATTTTGGCTCCTTTTTTGGTGTGGCTTCTCTCTTTGTCCTCTATTGAGTTATTATTTACATAGCTTGCACTAAGGGCTATATTTGTCCTTTTTGCTATATTAAATGCAATTGATGGCTGTATGTATGCGTTGTTACTATTATTTTTGCCATCTATCCATATATTGCTAAAGCCGAGTGGTAAGTTTAGGTATATACTATTGAATCTTCTTGAAATAATAGATGATATATTTAAGAAGTTGAGGTTATTGTTGCTCTCTTTGTTATAAAATTCATTATAGTTATAAAAACAGTTTTCCCATTTAAAGTTTCCATTATTGTATTGGTGTCTTAAAAGTAGATCTACATTCTCATAAGAATCTTTTGTCTTTTGGGTATTGTTTTGAAGTTCTAATCCTGCATATCTTGTTGTCTCTAAATATGTGTTGTAATATAGATTATCATCATAAGATACTCCTGCTGAGATAGTACCTGAAAATTTATGTTTTGATTTTTTCATCTTATTTAAAAACATATAGATATTTTTTTGTACATTTGGTGGTGGATTTGTTGCTAAGACTTTTTGAAACTCTTTTTTTGCATTTTCATAAAGTTTTAGTTGATATAGGCATCTTGCATACTCTAATCTAGCAACATGATTATCTGGATTTTCTATAAGTTCTCTATTATACATAGCTAGGGCAGACTCATATTTTTTTTGTGAGAATAGTTTTTTGGCAATATTAAAATTACTCTTTTTTTTGGGTTTAGGATTCTCTTTTAGTGCTATTTTTTTTGTTTCTGGTGCTTTTTGAAGTGAAAAAGTTTTGATAATAAAAGCATCAGGATGTATCTTTTGCATCTCTTTCAACTCTTTTCTTGCCTCTTGAACACTCATATATTGTCCGCTATATAAGCCATGATAGCCATTTTTTTTGATTATAAATGTTTCAAAAGGGAGATACTCTTTCTCTACTTTTGCATTGTCTAAATTTTTGTATGTTGCTAATTTTATTGTGTAGTTTGTATTGAGTTCTAAATGTTTATTATTAATTAGATCTTTTTGTGCATCTTTATTATATAAAAAGATTTTTTGTGCATGGGCTTCTATTATCAAAGCAAATAGTATCAATATAATTTTATTCATGAGAAAGCCTTATTGTGTCGATATACAAATATCGGTATTTTTTTAAAATATTTAATAAAATGGAATAAAAACATGAAAAGTAAATCTCTTAATTTCTATTTAGCAACTATTATCTCTATTTTGTTTGTCTCTTTGTATTTGTGGGCTCCAGATAAATTAGAGAGATTTAATAACAATTTTATTGATATGTTTTTTAATATTAGAGGTGAAAAAGATGCTAGTAAAGATATTATTATTATTGATGTTGATGAAAAATCTCTGCAAGAGTTGGGGCATTGGCCATGGAGGCGTGATAAGATTGCTAGAGTGATTGATAATCTTACCGCTTTGGGTGTGGGAGTAATTGGTTATGATATGGTTTTTGCGGAGGCTGATCATAATTCACCTCGTAAAGTTTTGAAAGATTTTAACATATCTGTTCCAAATGCACTAGATTATGATGAAATTTTTGCCAAAAGCATTGCCTCTTCACCCTCTATTCTTGGAATGGTTTTTAATTTTGAGCAAAATTTTTCCAATGGTAGCCCTAATTTGGGTGCTATATTTTTGGAAAAAAATAAGCTTAGTGATGGGAGTCTATTAAAGGCAAAAGGGGTGACTTCTAATATTGAACTTTTTCGTGATAGTGCATACTCTAGTGGTAGTTTTAATATGTTTCCCGATAGTGATGGTGTTGTTCGTCATGTTCCCATGATTTTCTCTTATGATGATATGATCTATCCCTCCATATCTTTGGAGATTATTAGAGTAGCTTCTGGTTTGGATATGGTAGATATTGTTTATGATGATAGAGGGGTAGAGAGTATATTTCTTGGTGATTTGCAAATTCCTACAGATGGACATGGGCAACTATTTGTCAATTTTGTTGGCAAAAAAAATAGTTATAAATATATATCGGCTTTGGATATTTACCATAATAGGGTCTCTAAAGAGGAGATAGAGGGGAAAATTGCTCTACTTGGTACTTCTGCGGCTGGAATGTTGGATTTGAGGGCTACTCCTTTTGATACTACAATTGCAGGGGTTGAGATTCATGCAAATGTAATAGATAATATTATTAATGATAATTTTATACAAAAACCATTTTTTGCTACCTCTTTCGATGTTTTTATTATTATTGTTCTTGCATTTTTAAGTGCTTTTCTTATCTCTTTTTTCTCACCTTGGAAATCTCTATTTATTGCTATATTGATATTTTTTGGATTTGAGTATGCTCTTTTTGTGATGATGTTTGATTATGGTTTAGTTTTGAATCTTCTTTTTCCTTTTCTTACTTTTTTGCTTAGTACTCTCTCAATCTTTTTTATGAATTTTTTGTCTGCTTCTAATCAAAAAGAGATGATTAGAGATAAATTTGCCAAAAAAGTATCACCAAAAGTAGCAGAAGCTTTAATTAAAAATAAAAATACCGATTTTAGTGCAGATGATAAAGAGGTTACGATCTTTTTTAGTGATGTTAGAAACTTCACCACTATATCAGAGGGATTTTCTTCCGCTCATGATTTGATTGATTATCTCAATAGCTATATGTCGCCTATGAGTGATATTATTATTGCAAATGATGGGACAATTGATAAATATATTGGTGATGCAATTATGGCATATTGGAATGCTCCTGTAGATGTGGATCATCATGCAGATCAAGCTCTCAAATCTGCATTGGAGCAGTTTAGAGCTTTGGAGCATCTCAATATCTCTTTGGCTGAAAAATCTCTTCCCTCTATTGATATTGGTATAGGTATTCATACTGGTGAAGTAGTTGTAGGCGAGATGGGTAGTAAAGATAGAAGTGATTATACAATTATTGGGGATAGTGTAAATCTATGCTCACGAATTGAAGGACTTTGTAAAGCTTATGGTGTGCGGCTTTTGATCTCTGAAGATACTCTAAAAAAAGTTACACAAAATTATAAGATAAGAGAGGTTGATCGTGTGCAAGTCAAAGGTAAAGAGGAGTCTGTAGTTATCTATGAAGTGATAGATTTTGGCTTTTTTGATGATAAAGAGATGCAAAGAGAGTCAAAATATAAAGAGGCATTAGAACTCTATTATAAAAATCAATTTTTAGAAGCAGGAGTACTTTTTGATGAACTTTTTACAGAGTATAATATTAAGCTTTTTAAAATTTATGCAAATAGATGTCAAAAATTTTTGAGAGAAAATATAGAATTGGTAGGTGGAGTATATAGATATGATACAAAATGATATACGATTTTTGGGGACAAGTGGTGGTAAAGATATTGATAATGGCTCAAGCTGTCTTCAAGTAGCAGATAACATTGTTATTGATGCTGGTAATATCATGAATGGGCTTGGTGAGATGGCTCAATATATAGAGTATATCTTTTTGACTCACTCTCATTTGGATCATATTAGTGATATTGCTTTTTTGATTGATACATATTTTACAAAAATGCAAAAACCTCTCAAAATTTTTGCTCTTCAAGAGACTTTGGATGCATTGGATAAATATATTTTTAATTGGTCTATTTGGCCTGATTTTAAAGAGATTGATCTATTAGACTCTTCCAAAAAATCTATAGAGTTTATTGCTTTGGAGATTGGTAAAGAGTATATATTTGAAAATGTTTCACTTAAACCAATTATACTAAATCATACAGTTGCTACTTGTGGATATGTTATCAAAAAGAGAGATTTTAGTGCGGTTTATGCTACGGATACATATTTGTGTGATAATTTATGGCAAGAGGTAAATAAAAACTTAGAAATAGATTCTGTAATTATAGATGTATCATTTCCCTCTCATATGGATATGTTGGCAAAATCTAGCAAACATCTAACTCCAAAACTACTACAACAAGAGCTTAAAAAGCTCAAACGAGATGATGTAAGTATATATGCTATGCATATCAAGCCTAGTTTTTATAAAGAGGTAGTTGCAGAGTTGAATATATATGGCTCTCTTAAAAATAGTGGTAGAGTTATTAGAGATGGAGAGTATCTTAAAAATAGAGTAAATAGTAGTACTCCTACTGAAAGGTTGATGAAGGTTTCGACTGCACTCTCTACCGAAAAAGATTTAAGCAAAATTTTGAAGATGATTTTATTGGAGGTTATGGAATATACAAATGCAGAGGGTGGAACAATTTATCTAAAAGAGAATAATGTATTAACTTTTAATTCTGTAGTAAATTTCAAGCTTAATATCTCTGAATTTGATAAAAAATTACCGACTATATCACTATATAATAATGGCAAAAAGAATCATGAAAATATTTCAGCTCTTTGTGCTTTTAGTAAGAAAATTATAAATATCCCTGATGTTTACATCTATAATCACCATGGTGTAAGTTTTGAAGGTGCTAAAAAGTTTGATAAATTAAATAATTACCGTTCAAAATCAATGTTGGTAGTACCTATGATGAATCAAGATGGGGCGGTTGTTGGTGTATTACAACTTATTAATAAGAGAGGAATAAAAGATAAGATTATCTCTTTTACTCAAAGTGATATTGATATGACAAGTACCTATTCAAACTGGGCGGCTAGTGCTATTACAAAAAATAGATTGATTGAAGATATGGAGAGTATGCTTATCTCTTTTTTGGAGAGTATATCGTATGCTATGAGTAAAAAATCGGAGTACGGATATTCTCATATATCAAGAGTGGCAGAGTTGATGTCGTTGGTATCAAAAGAGATTGATAAAGATCAGACCATTTATAAAGATATATCCTATACGGCAGAGGAGTTAAAAGAGCTAGATCTTGCTGCTTGGATGCATGATATTGGAAAAATTTCAACCCCAGAATATATTTTGGATAAGGCGACAAGATTGGAGACGATTTTTGATCGTATTGAGCTTATTAATGAACGGTTTGAGAGAGTGAAAGCTCTTTTGAGGGGTGAAATGTTGGAGTTAAAGTGTGCAATTTTGGAGGGTAAAAGTAGTACAAATATTTTTGAAATGGAAGAGTTTTATCTACAAAAAATAGAAGAGCTTGAAAAAGATAGAGTTTTTTTAAATAGAGTTAATAGAGCTAGTTTTTTTGTAACGGATAAAGATATTATAAGAATAAAGAATATTGCCAAAAAGAATTTTGTAATCAATGGTGAATCTATGATGATGCTTAGTGAAAATGAGGTAGAGAATCTATCTATTATAAGAGGAACTTTGACAACAAAAGAGAGAGAAAAGATCAATGAACATGCCCTTGTAACTTATGAGATGTTAAATATGATTACCTTTCCAAAAAAGTTCCAAAAAGTGAAAGAGATTGCAAGTGGTCATCATGAAAAACTAAATGCAAAAGGTTATCCATTTGGATTAGGAGCTAATGATATCTCTTTTGAGACTAGAATTTTGGCTATTGTAGATATTATGGAGGCTTTAACTGCAAGTGATAGACCATATAAAAGAGCAAAAACACCAGAAGAGGCATTTAAAATTTTATCAGCTATGGTAAAAAATGGTGAATTAGATAGTGGTATTGTTGATTTTATCAAAGATAAACAGATTTTAGAAAATTATCTGAATATGGAGGTTACTACTCATTAATTAAAATAATTTTGTATTTTATGCTATTATTGTAAACTATGAAAGATCAAGAGTTAGATAAATTTATTATTTGCCAAAAATGTTATACTTTACATGAGATAATTGTCTTAGGTGACGGTGGAGTTGCATGTTGTTCTAGGTGCGGTAGTGTACTTTATCGTAAACACAAATCTTTGGTCGATAAGGGGTTGGCTCTAACTATTACAGCTCTTATCTTTTTTATTATTGCAAATATTTTTCCAATTGTAACTATTGATATGCAAGGAAATATACAATCCATTACTCTCCCTTTTGTTTTATTTACCCTTTTTGATGATAATTTTTTTCTTGTGGCTATTTTATGTAGTTTTGTGATTTTTATATTTCCTCTAATTTTAATGTTGTTACTTTTGATTATTTTATTGGTTTTTAAGCTCAAAAGAGGAAGATGTTTGAGTAAGAGATTACTTGTATTATTAGCTCATATTTTACCATGGAATATGAGTGAAGTTTTTTTGATTAGTATTTTGGTAGCATTAGTAAAAATGATTGGTTATGCTCAAATTGAGTTTGGTATCGCTTTTGGTGCATTATCTGTTTTTGTAGCTTTGGAGATATATATTACCAAAAATATTAGCCTTTATGAGCTATGGAGTTTGAGAAATGAGACTCTTTATGAATAGAAAAGTTCTTAGATGTCCTGTTTGTGAGTGTGTCAATTATGATAGTGGCGATGAGATAATTTGTAGGCGGTGTGATTCAAAAATTTATCATCATAAAAAACATAGTTTTGAGAAAACATTGGCTTTTTTGATAAGTGCAATGATCTTTTATGTTATAGCTAATGTATATCCTATTTTAGTGACAGAACAGTTTGGAGTAGAGGAGGGTAGTACCATTATAGAGGGTGTGGTTACTCTTTGGGAAAATGGCTCTTATCCTATTGCTTTGATTATTTTAGTAGCTTCTGTATTTGTTCCAATTATTAAATTTGTATTAATATTTTATCTTTTACTTGGGGTAAAATTGAAGCTGTATGCCAAAAATGTTGATAAACATAAACTATTTTATATTACAGAGATTATTGGTCCATGGTCAATGGTTGATGTATTTGTAGTAGCAATATTGACTGCCTTAGTTCAGTTTACTCATGTACAAATTATACCTGGAGCGGGAATTAGTGCATTTGCTACAATGGTATTTTTTACTATGCTTTCAGCTCATGCATTTGATATTAGATTATTATGGGAGAAGTAGAGAAAATGAGAGAAGAAGAGAATATACCAAAAGCAGTAGAGTCCAAAAAATTACAATTTTTGACCTCAATTTGGCTTGTGCCAATTATTGCAATTTTAATATCTATTTGGTTGATATATCAATATTTTTCACAGCTTGGTCCTGAGGTTGTCATTTTATTTGAAGAGAGTGGGGGATTAAAAGCGAATCAGAGTACTATTAAATATAGAGATGTAACTGTAGGAGTTGTCAAAAAAATTACACTTCAAGAGGGTGTAAAAGGTGTGGTTGTAAAGGCACGAATGAATGTCGAGACGGCACCATATCTAAATGAAAATACCAAATTTTGGATTGTAAAACCAGTAGTAAGCACAAATGGTATTACAGGATTAGAGACTTTAGTGTCAGGTAGTTATATTGAGCTTGATAGTGCTAGAGGTGAAAAAGAGGAGAGATTTTTTATAGGACTTGAAGAGCCTTTTGTAGATCCTTCTTCAAATGCAGGAAAGAGATATCATCTTGTAGCTCCAGAAGCTAGAAATTTACAAAAAGGCTCACCTATATATTATCGAAAGGTAAAAGTGGGGAAAATTGAAAAACTAAATATCTCCAAAGATGGCTCTCATGTTGAATTTGTAGCATTTGTAAAATCTCCTTATCATGAATTAATCAAATCACATACAAAATTTTGGGCGATGAGTGGTATGGATATTGATTTTTCAAATTCAAGTTTGAGTTTGGATTTTGCTCCTTTTGCTTATATCCTAAATAGCGGTATTGAATTTGGCACGAATCCAATCTATTTTGATCAAAATAGCTCTATAGAAGATAGTGATAATTTTTTTCTATTTAAAAGCCTTGCTGATGCAAAGGAGAGGAAATTTTATACTCAAATTGAAAATTTAAAGCGTTATAAAATATCTTTTGACTCCCCTGTAGCTAATCTTGGAATAGGTGCTACTGTAGCATTTAGAGGTATTAAAATAGGAGAAGTTTTAGAGGTAAAATTTAATTATGATTGTAATAGTACTAAAATAGTATCAGAGATATTTATTGGAATAGATCATACGATTTTTGAAGATAATAATAGAAGTGGTGAAGAAAATCTAAAAAATGCTGTTAAAAATAGGGGATTAAGAGCTCATGTAGATAGTACAAATCCAATTATAGGTTCACTATTTATAAATCTTTACTTTGATAAAAATGTATCACAAGAGGAGATTGTTTCATTGGGAGATTTTGATATTTTTCCTAGCTCAAAATCTAAAAGGTCTGATTTAATGAAAGATGTTAATCACCTTGTAAAAAGTCTTGATACTCTTGTACTATCATTGGATGATACTATTAATGATAGTTCAAAACCCCTAGTAGATATTTTGAAAAATATTAGGAAACTAATTTCAAAGAAAGATACTCAAAATATTCCTATCGGGATTAATAAAAGTTTAAAAGATTTACAAAAGATTTTGAAATCTACACAATATTTATTGGATGCAGATGGTGCAAACTCTCTACTTGCAGAGCAGATAACTATTATGTTAAAAGAGTTGACTGCCACCTCTAAATCAATGAATTCTGTTTTAGAGAAGTTGGAAAAGAAACCAAATTCACTTATTTTTGGAGATGATTAATGTTTAAAATTTTTTATATTGCTGTTTTAATTATGGTATTTAGTGGTTGTAGTATGAGAGACAAAAACTATTATATGCTTTTGGATACAACACCTGTAGAAGTTCTCTCTATCTCAAAAAATATATCTAGTATAGGAGTTGCAGATATAAAATTACCAGAGTATCTACTCAAAGAGTCTATTCCGATAGAAGAGAAGAGTCAAAAGATTATTTTTTCAAAAAGTGATTTTTGGGGTGTGAGTATGGATAAAGAGTTGACTAATCGTATTATCTCATATTTACAAAAGCGTCTAAATATGCCAGAAGTTTATAACTATCCATGGGGAGTAAGAGGGCAAAAAGTTGATACTAAATTATATCTTAAAATTAGTCATTTTCTTGCAAAGGAGAAGGTAGTTTATCTTGATGCTTCATGGCAGTGGATAGATAAAAATGGAGATACAAAAAGTTATCTCTTCTCCAAAAAGGTAGAGAGTAGATCAAAAGATATCAAAGATGTTGTTGATGCTATGAATAAAATTTTTAGAGTCTTAGAAGAGGGTATAGTCTCTTCTATGATGAAATAGGGAGATAAATTTTTGTCCCTTTTTTCAAGAAGTTGGCATTAGTGATATTATCTTTATTGTACTGCAAAAGTAGATTAGTTCTATTTTGATAATATATTCTCGTTGATAGAGCAGAGAGAGTATCACTTTGATTTAATATAATTGTAATGATTCCATTATGGATATCAATAAGATGTATATTATTTCTTTTTAGCTCTTTTAAAATATTGTTTGCATATGTTCTATTGATTGTATTGTTACTACCTTTTGCCATGCCTGTAAGTTGATCAGTGAGAGCTTGTGAATCAAAATTACTTTTGGAAGTTTTGCTGTTTTGGATCATCTCATTTATCTCTCTATTGATACTGCTTTGGCTAATTGTTCCATTTTGATACTCTGTTTGTTGATTATTTGATACTGAATCAACAAAATCTATTACAGCTTGAGAACGGTTAGTATTATTAATCTGCCCATTAGTAGTTGCAAAAGAGTGTAATATATCAAATCTCCAAATTGCAATATTTGCTACAACAAAAATTACAATAATTAATTTCCACATAATAATACATACCTTAAAAATTTTATTTAACTTCAAATATAAATTAAGATGGAATAATAGTCTATAGCATCTTAAATAAAACTTAAATTAATATTATTTTTAATATTTATTTAAGTAAGTTGTCATGTTGTAACCATTATAATATATTTTTTTTGTAAAAGGAATTAAATTTTATTAAAGGTGTAATAAATGGCAGTAATTTTTGAAACAGTAATCAAATCTAATCCTATTGGTAGATGGTATTTGGAGTTGAGGGATACTTCTGAAGATGGTAGAGTAGAGATTTGTTTGGATCTTGAAGAGTATACTATGAAAATAGAGGATATGGGAGCCGAATATGGCGGTGACATTGAAGTTAATTGGAGTGCTGAAGATAATGTTACTCAAGAGCAGATTAATGAGGTTAGGATGGCAATGATAGTTTATGAACAGCAACAAGATCAAGCAACACCACCACAAGAGGGTGGTTTTAATCCTAATGATGGTGGTTTTCAGCCTTAGGGCTTTACCACTCATCAACTACTGAAGGTTCATATATATATGATTGTTGGGGTTTGCATGGTTTGCTATTATCTGGCTCTTGAATTTCATAGTATGGATCTTCTTCGGGAATACTCACTCCTGCTGCATATTTATATGTCAGTACAGTTCCTGTTTTCATTTGGTAGAAGATTCCAAAAATACTCGCAAACATTAAAACACCAAGAAACATTCGTAAAGGACGCTTATCTACATATATAGATATTATTTTTAATAAAAGTAATAGTGAATAGAAGAGGATAAGTAGCATCCCTACTGTTTTATGTTTATCAAAAAGTTGTTGACCGCTAAAACTAAGATATTTTCTAGTCTCTTCTTGATTTATCTCTCCCGTAAAATAGGATAAAACAAGAAAAACCGTACCCATAATAAATAGGTAGTTTGCTGCATTATAATAAGTTTTATTTTTTGTAATTATAGAGATTAACTGAAAAAATAGAGCAGTAATAGGCAAAACAATTGCAAAATAGGTTATTGGTGGATGAGCATCTTGTAGATTAAGTGGTAAAAAAGCCCAAAAATTATCTATACTTGCTCCTAGAGCTTCAAAAAATGACATAAATACCCCTAATATTAAAACAGTGGATAGATTTTATTACATTTATTTTTATTAACTAGTAAATATATTTATTTAACTACTATATAGAAACTAAATGTAAGATTATCTTTCTATAATGTGGCAAAAATTTAGAGGGATAGATTTGAGAGCATTAATTAGTGTAAGTGACAAAGATGGTATTGTAGATTTTGCCAAAGAGTTAGAAGCATTGGGTTATGAGATTATTTCAACAGGTGGTACATATAAATTATTAAAAGATAATGGTTTAAAAGCTATAGAAATTAGTGAAGTTACAAAGTTTCCAGAGATGTTTGATGGAAGAGTAAAAACATTAAATCCTTATATTCATGGAGGAATTTTACATAGAAGAGATTTGGACTCTCATGTAAAAACAGCACATGAGCATAATATTAAAGGTATTGATATTGTTTGTGTAAATCTCTATCCATTTAAAGAGACGATTGCTTCTACGGATGATTTTGATGAGATTATTGAAAATATTGATATAGGTGGTCCTGCTATGGTTAGAAGTGCCGCTAAAAACTTTAATGATGTTATGATTGTAACTTCTGTTAATGATTATACTAGAGTAGTAGATGCTCTAAAAAATGGTTCAAATAGCATGGAATTTAGAAGAGATTTGATGATAAAAGCTTATGAACATACAGCTGCCTATGATAGTATGATTGCAAATTACATGAACGAGAGATTTAATGGTGGATTTGGTGAAAATCAATTTATTGTTGGTAAAAAAGTATTTGATACAAGATATGGTGAAAATCCACACCAAAAAGGGGCTTTGTATCAATTTGACTCATTTTTTAGCCAAAATTTTATAGCTCTCAAAGGCGAGGCTAGTTTTAATAATATGACAGATATCAATGGAGCGATTAAGATAGCTGCTGCTTTTGGAGATGATCCTGCTATATCTATCATTAAACATGCAAATCCATGTGGTTTTGCAATAGGTGATGATCTATATGATAGTTATATAAAAGCATTAGCTTGTGATCCAATATCTGCTTTTGGCGGTGTTGTTGCTATTAATGGGGAGTTAGATAAAAGATTGGCTCTTAAAATAAATGAGATTTTTACAGAGGTAATTATTGCGGCTTCAGTAACTGATGAGGCATTAGAAGTATTTGAATCAAAAAAAAGAATCAAAATTTTTACACAAAATCAGAAGTTTTTAACTCTTAGTAGAGATAGCCATGATTTTAAACATATTGATGGTGGTTTTGTTTATCAAGATAGTGATGAAGTTGGAGAGGATGAGGTAAAAAATGCGAAGTGTGTAACTGATAAAAAAGCAACCTCTACAGAACTAAAAGATTTGGAAATTGCTTATAAAGTAGCATCTTTGACAAAATCAAATTGTGTTGTATATGTAAAAAATGGAGCAATGGTTGCTATTGGTATGGGAATGACTAGCAGAGTTGATGCTGCAAAATGTGCATTACAAAAAGCAAAAGAGTCAGGTTTGGATGTAAATGGTTCAGTTTTGGCTAGTGAAGCATTTTTCCCATTTAGAGATAGTATTGATGCTGCTGCAACAGCTGGAGTAAAAGCGGTAATAGAACCTGGTGGAAGTATTAGAGATGGAGAAATTATTGATGCGGCAAATGAGTATGGAATGAGTCTATATTTTAGTGAAGTGAGACACTTCTTGCATTAAAAACAGGAAGCTTTTTGCTTCTTGTTCTTATAAGTTTTTTGCAGAAAGAATCCATGTTGTAATTGTCTCTGCTGATGGTACTTCAGGACATACTGGATATTTTTGATTAAATTTTAACATCTCATTATGAATTGAGTGTGCATTTGTAATAGATAACTCTATGGCTGAAGAGATTCCTATTGTTTGTAGGAGCTCTGCACATTGGGAGTTTATTCCAGGAAGTCTCATTAGATCTGCCATGCTAATCCATGCTGTAATTGCCTCTGGTTTTACTCTCATATCTTGTGCTGCTCGATCTATTCGATGAGTATTCTTTTTGAAAAGTTCTATTAAATCTAGGGTACTCTCTACTCCCATTGATCTAAGTTTTCTTCCATATGCTGGTCCTATTCCTTCTATCTCTTGAATGTCATAGCTCTCTTGCATATTATTATCTTTTTCTATTTCATATTTCTCTTCTATAGGAGAGGCTATTTTATTATCTTCTATATTATCTCCTAGGATAAAACCAGTACGAGCTTTACCTTTATCTTCATCCATGTCGATTGAAAGATTTGGTATGTTTAATTTGATATCATCTTTTTTTATAATTGGCTTTTCTATATCTGGTATATTTGGAATATTGAGTTTTATTCCATCTTCTTGTTCTAGGGTTTTTTGTGATTTTAGCTCTATATCTGGATTAACAAAATCAATGGATATATCTTGCTCTTTTTTATTTAATTCAATGTCATGAAGATCTAGTTTAGATATCTCAGGTGTTTCTAGATCCATATCCATGTCAAATTTATCTTTATGATCTTGAACAGGTTTATCTAGATTAATATCATCTATTGCAATATTTCCAAGAGTAGGTATTTTAATTTTCTCTTTAGGTTTACTAAATCCTTTTAATGGCTCTGGTTCTTCTATATCTAAAATATGATTTTCAACTTTTATATCATTCTTATCTATTAGATCCTCTTCAATGTCATTAATCTCTTGATATGTCTTATTGACCTTTTTTGCTTCATTTTCAAACTTCATTTGGTAATCATCTGTCTCATCGACATCACTATAAGTTGATTCTAAAGAGTTGAGTTTCATGCGACACTCTTCTTCACAATCTTTTATTTTTTTATTACAACCACCTCTTAATAACCAGCCTATAACTGCACCAATTAGTCCTGCTATTAATAAGCACGCTAAAATTTCTATTAATAAATAGCTCACTTTTCTACTCCTTCTATTTTAAACTCAATTCTTCTATTTTTTGCTCTACCTGCTTCATGGAAGTTATCTGCAATTGGATTAGATTCTCCATAGCCAATTGCTTTTAAATTATTTTTAGATACTCCCCTTCTAATTAGGTAATTTTTTACTCTGTTGGCTCTTTTTCTGCTTAAATTTTTGTTATAGGCTTTACTTCCAATTGAATCTGTATAACCTCCAATAACTATTTTTGCATTTTTACACTTTTTTGCTACCCTTGCAAGAGAATTTAAAAGTGAATAACTATCTTTTTTAATTATTGATTTGTTATATCTAAATTGAATTTTTTCATTTTTTAAAAGAGCATTAAACTCTTTTTGACAAGATAGATTAGATTGATTGTGAGCCTCTTTTTCTTGTTCACTATTCTGAGCTTTTGTATCTCTATTTTTAATATTGTCTGAGTAGTTTTCTATCTGTTGAATAGGAACTGGTGCAGTTATAATATAGTCACCTTGGTATCTAATATATTGATTATTTGGTGTAGAGAGTTTGGCTTTTATATCATCTAAGAAAGCTTTTTTCTCTTTATCTGAACTGACATGAGCATTAAAAATATAACTGCTATCAGTTATTTTAATATCACCATAATCTATGTCATGTAATTTATTAATAGATAAAAGTATCATTTCGCTCCATCCCTTTGGATTTCCACTTACTACTTTCAAATCATTTTTAATCTTACCCTCTTCAAAAAGTTTTTTTGCTAATAAGAGAACATTATCATACTCTTCCTGATTACCTATAAAACCATTTAATAGGAGATTCCCATTTTCATTTTTGATAGCACTAAATATATATGGTGATGGTTTTATTATATCTGTTGTTGGTTTTTCCTCTATCTCCTGCTCTTGAGTGCTAGATTCAATATCAGAATTAATTTCATCTTCATTTTGAAGATTACTATCTGATGATACTAATTGAATATCCTCGTTCATAGGATCTATTTGACTTTCTTGATCTACAATACTCTGTGCAAGTTCGTTAATATCGGACTTTTGTATGGGCTTTTTATTATCAATAGGGATAGTTATCTGATTATCTATACCATTCAAACCTTCAATAGTAGATGCAACTTTTTCAGCTTCATCTTTTGCTTCTTGAGATGGTGCATTACCATTTAACTGTAGAACTCTTGTAATCTCTAGATTTTCACCTTTAATTGTAGGATGTACCCAATCCATTTGATTAATTTTATAGGTGCTTTGTGCTTTTGAAAGAAGATCCTCTTTGATTAAATCCTTTTTCATAAAAAAGCAACCATAAGAGAGAGCTATAATAGCAATTAAACCTAATATAATTAAAAGTATTTTTTTCATCTGTTTCCCTTGCAAAAATTTAAGCCAAAAGAGAGAATTAATTGTGGGTTCTCTCTTCATATTTAATAACTCTTTGTTTAAAGTCTATCAAAAACTTACTTGAATATTGTACAAAATAATAAACTTAGAAAAAAAAATTTTTAATAAAATATTTTATATTTTTTTGTTGATAATGTTAAAAATTAAGTTTTATTTTATAATATTTTTCTACCATCTTAGATAGTGAATTAATTAACTCATCTGCATTTTTTCCATCATCTGGATATGTTATTACTGAATCTAGAAATTCTTGATTTAAAAAATTTTGCAATCCTTGTATAAGTTCTATGGCTCCATTCCAATTTGTTTTTGGTAGTAGAATAATATAGTTTCCCTCATGTTCAAATATAATATCACTATCTCTAAAAATAATTTGAATACTTTTTTTAATCTCTAGTGAATTTATATTTTTAACATTATCTATTTTTAAAAATAGTAGTGCAAACTCCTCAAAAGAGTGAGCTTCAAATCTATTAATCATAGCAACATGATGAGATATAAGTGCTTTAAGTGTCGTCGCTGAGTCAAATTTTGTGGCCATTTTAATTTCCTTTTATATTTTTCAGTTTTTTTTAATTCTACTTACTCTATCGGCTTAAATTTAATAAACTTAAATATGTTGTGACCATTAGAATAGTTGTATGTAAGTTGCATATCATGTGCCTTTAGAATACTGTCTACTATATATAATCCTAATCCAAAACTTTTGGCTGATTTATTTGACCCTTTTGTAAATGGTTCAATATAATAGGATAGATCATGAACAAGTTTTGTTCCTACACTAGAAAAAGTAATTGCTCTTAAATCAGCACTAATATGAATTTGCTTATCATGTGAGTATTTAATTCCGTTGTCAATCATATTTTTAATAGCAATACTAAAAAGTTTAAAATCAATTTTTAGATTTAAATTTTTTCTAAGATTAATATGAATAAGTTCTGGATCAACCATAGATATATCAATAGCTTCATCAATGGCATCTATAAGTCTATATACTCTTTTTGTGAGGTGTTTATCATCTACAGAGATCTGCTCAATTGCTGCAAACTCATTGAGAAGGTTTTCCAATCTTTGAAAAGTTGATATAAGTCTATCTTTTTGTTTACCATCCTCTATCATCTCTACTGTAATCATACCTTTTGTAATAGGGGTTTTAAGTTCATGCATAATATTTCGTAAAAATAGTTTACGAGAGCTATTTAGTTTTCTGATCTGCTCAACTGAGTGGTTAAATGCATTTGCAAGTTCTGCAATTTCATCATCACCATCTATTTTACAGTTTATATTGAGGTTTCCATTGGCGAATTTATCTATTTCACTTTTGAGTTTTTTTACGGGTCTTAATTTTCTAATAATTACAAAATATACAATAAATAGAAGTAGACCAAATCCTAAAAAGATATATTTGATAGTATGAATTTTATTAACATATTTTTTATAGACTGTATCTTCTACAAGTATAGAAGATCCATTTGCTGATTTTATTAAAAGATAGTTATTATCTCTCTCTTTGTAGTATAGTATTGTTCCACTACCAATACGAGTTTTTCTAGTCTCTAAAACTTCACTCTCTTTCTCTATCTTTTTTCTTAAAGCAGGATTGATAATAAGATTAACATGAAAAGTGTCATGTAGATCATTTACAAAATCTTCATCTAATGGTGATGAGATAAGTCTATAAAGTGTTGAACTTGTTACAATTGCATATCGTTGATTGAGTGCATCTTTAGATTTTTCTTTCTCATATTTTTTATTATAGTTATAACCTATGACAACAGCAATTGCTGCCATTATAAACATAAAGGTGATAATACCAAAGATGGAAAATTTTTTCATTGTACTAATTTATATCCAACACCTCTTACAGATAAGATATATTTTGGGCTTTTTGGAACTTCATCTAATTTTTGTCTAATTCTTCCCACAATTACATCAATGCTTTTATTTGTACTCTCTTCACTAATAGCTTCTACATTATAGATTAACTCCTCACGAGAGACTACATTTCCCTCTTTTGATAACATATGTTTTAGTATTCCATACTCCGCATTTGTCAAAGATAAAACATTTTTTTTGAATGAAATTTCATTTTTTTCTTCATTTATCTCTATATCTTTATCTTCATGTTTTTCTCTTTGAGATATATCATTTTTAAAATCATGTTTTTCACGACGCAGAAGACTTTTTATTCTAGCTTGAAGCTCTCTTGGATTGTATGGTTTTGGCAGATAATCATCAGCACCTCTCTCTAATGCTTCTACTTTATCTGTAATATCATGTCTTGCAGAGGAGATAATAATAGGAATATTGTGTCTTTTACGAATATCACTACATACATCTAGCCCATCTAAGCCAGGAAGTGTGAGATCTAAAATAACAAGATCAAATTTACTTGTATCAAGTGTAGCCATGCCTATAAAAGGATCTTCTATATTCGTTACTTCTATATTAAACTGTTCTAAGTATTCACTCAAAATTTCAGCCAACTCTGGATCATCTTCTATCATAAGTATTTTAATCATATCTATCTCCCTATCCATTGATAACTACAACATAACCACTTCTAGTGACAAAAATTTCTCTATCTCTTGGATTGCTGTGTTTTATAGCATATTTAAATTTATCTAAATTATCCGTTTCAAAATCATTAACTTGTAAAATAATATCGCCTTTTTGAAAACCTACTCTATGAGCATATGTTTTAGATCTTACCTTTGTGACCACAATCCCTCTAATATGATAAGGTATACTCATCTTTTGTCTTAGATATTGTGAAAGTTTAGATACTTGTAACCCCTCGATTATCTCATTTGATCGAGTAAAACTATTTAGATTTTCTTTTGAGCTTAATGTTATAATTGTCTTTTTAATCTCTCTATTTCTCTCATAAAGTATAGGTACTCTAGTATTTGGAGAGTATGAAGCGATGGCATTTCTAAGTTCGCTTGTATCGTTAATTGTCTCATCTCCTATGGATAAAATAAGATCGCCTCTTTTTAGATTAGCCCTATAGGCAGCACCATGTGGTATAATATTTAAAATAAGTGCACCTCGTTTATGTTTGTATAGGCTTGCTATTTGTGGTGTGAGATCTGAAAGATTTACTCCAAGATATCCTCTTTGCACTTCTCCATGTCTAATCAGTTTTTCAGCAATATTTTTTACCATGTTTACAGGAATAGCAAAGCCAATACCATTGTTACCGCCACTTTTAGAGACTATGGCACTATTTATACCAATCAAAGCTCCTCTACTATCAGTCAATGCTCCCCCAGAGTTACCAGGGTTGATAGAGGCATCAGTTTGAATAAAATTTTCATATTGATTTAGTCCTACTTTTCTTTTATTCAAAGCAGATATGATACCTTGAGTAATAGATTCTCCAATGCCAAATGGATTTCCAATAGCAAAAACAATATCTCCCTCTCTTAGTTTGGAGGAGTCTGCAAATTTAGCAATAGTTAGATTTTTAGATTGAATTTTGATTACAGCAATATCTGTTTTTGGGTCACTGCCAACAAGCTTGGCTCTATAAGTTTTTGTCCTGCTTGGAATATTTACAAAAATTTCACTAGCATCAGCAATAACATGATTGTTTGTAATGATATATCCATCTTGGGAGATAATTACACCAGAACCCAAAGAGTTTACTTTTTTGCTATTTTGTTTCTTAAGTTGTAAACCAAAAAACTCTTTGAAAAGTGGGTGATTAAAAAGTTGTTCTAACTCTCTTGAAACTTGTACTTTTTTAGTAGTTGAAATATTTACGACAGATTTTCTAACATCTTTAATTGCATCATAAAAAGATAGAATCACTTGATTACTTTTAGGCATGACCCTTTTTGAAGTTTTGGGCATGTCTGTAAAAAAATCACTCTTTGAATATAAAAACGAAATAGTTAAAATAGTGATAAAAAATACTCTTTTCATTCTCTTATTATACAAGATAATTATTAATCATGTATAAATAAATTTAAGCAATTATTTCTCTAAGGTTGATTGACATAGACTAAAGTTTTATGCTATACTACTTATAAAATATATATGTGGAGTGGTATAGTGAGTAAAAGTTTGTATGAAACACTTAATGTAAGTCAAAATGCATCAGCTGATGAGATTAAAAAAGCTTATAGAAAATTGGCGAGAAAATATCATCCTGATATTAATAAATCTCCTGATGCAGAAGATAAGTTCAAAGAGATTAATGCGGCATATGAGATATTGAGTGATACACAAAAGAAACAGCAATATGATATGCATGGTGATAGTATGTTTGGTGGACAGAGTTTCCATGATTTTGCTGGTGGTCAAGGTGGATCAAATTTAGATGAAATTTTGCGTAATATATTTGGTGGTGGTGGAGGTGGCTTTAGTAGCCAGTCTGCTGGATTTGGTGGACACGGAGGATTTGGTGGCTTTGGAGGTTTTAATGAACCTGATTTAGATGTTGAGTCTAGGATTATTATCCCTTTTGATGTTGCTATTTTGGGTGGTAAACACTCTGTGAGAGATGGTTCTGGTAGCTTTGATATAAAAATTCCTGCTGGAATTAAAAATGGTGAAAAATTAAGAGTAAAGGGTAAGGGTCAAAGACATGGTGGACAGGTCGGTGATCTATATATCAAAGTTGGTGTTGCTGAGTCTCCTGAATATACTAGAGATGGTGATGATCTTACAAAAGAGGTTGATATCTCTCTCAAAACTGCTCTTTTTGGTGATAAAATTGTGGTCAAAACACCTCATAAGGAGATCACAGTAAAAGTACCAGCAGGTATTAGAAGTGGTCAAAAACTTCGTGTCAAAGGGCAGGGTGTAGTGAATCGTAAAACTAAGGAGATGGGAGATTTGTATCTAAAACTCAATGTCTCTCTTCCTAAAATTGATACTTTAGATGAAGATCTTGTAAAGATCATGAAAGAGAAATTACCAGGAGAATAACATGCACTCTTATGATGAACCAGTATATTTGATTAGTGTTGTTGCAAAGGCATTAAACATACATCCTCAAACATTAAGACAATATGAGAGAGAGGGATTGGTTACTCCCTCAAGAACAGATGGAAAAATGAGACTCTATTCTCAGAAAGATATTGATCAAATTAATATGATTTTACGACTTACTCGTAATTTGGGTGTTAATTTGGCTGGTGTGGATATTATCCTTCAATTTAAAGAGAAAATGGATGAGTTTGAAAATGAGATTGAAGATTTAAAACTTCAGCTAGCAAAGTGTAAAAAAGAGGGTACAATTCCCTCTGGACAAACATTAGTAAAGCGTAAAAATGTATATGAAATTATCATATTCGGTGAGTAAAATTACTCACCAAAATAGACCTAGAAATTTATATAATAGATAATTCTAAAATCGTCTCGATCTTCTCTATCAGATTCATCTGTTTGATCTTTTAGAGAGTATCTGACTCTTACTTTTGAGATACCATCAATTTTATATTTGATGTCAATATTCATTTCTGAAAAGTCATCTCTTACATTTCCTTCATCAGCACTTACATCAACATAACCAAGTTTCATGCTAAGTCCTGCCATTGGGTGAGCAATTATTTGACCACCAAATGCTGTACTAGCCTCATAGTTCCCATATCCTTGTTGCCAATCTGAGTACATAGGACCAGATTCTACTGCTTTAAAAGAGTTGTCAGTTATTTGGTCATAAAGAATAGCTAAATCAAACATTCCAATTGTTGTTCCTGCTTTTACCCCCATTAGAGTAGAATCATCTCCATCAGAGTAAGCATTTCCTCCAAATTGTGCTTTGATATAACTTTTGGTTCCAATATTATTTAGTGAATATTTTGCATCTAAATATTTATAATCTTCAACACTAATTGGATTTCCCGCTTTATCTTCATCAGATATAGCTGCAATATATTGTCCTCTTATGCTTAAATTTTCGATGCTACTATTTTTAAAAGAGATATATGCTAATCCATCTTCTCCCCATTTTTTATTCATGTCTAAAAAGTCATTATCTTTAGATGTAAAACCTGTGTATGCTTGAACAAAACCAACTTCTAACATTGTATTTGAAAGATCGGTATTTCTCAAAATGGCTGCTTCATAAACAGATGGAAGAATACGAAGATCATGATTTTGCATAAGTGGAGTGGCTAGTTGTTGACGACCCACTTTAATCATTGTATTTCCCGTTTTATATTCCAAATATGCTTCACCGAGAAAATTGAGATCTTCACCATTTCTTCCTAAAATACTAGTACCTTTTCCCTCTTCTCTGCTATATAGTCCACCTAATCTATGACTTCCATAATATGCAAGTCCTATTTTGAGTCCCATATAATCACCACTTACATATTTCATGATACCACCTGCCGTTAAAGCTTGTGCATCATCTACCCCATCTTTATCAAAACTTCTATCAAAATAGAATACTCTAGCTTTTGTAGAGTATGTTCCATTTTGTAATGCCTCTGTTAAACTGTTAGACGCTGTTGCCACTTGAGCTATTGAAATAATAGCTATTGCGGATAATAATATTTTTTTCATTCTTCCTCTTCTCCTGTTGATTTAATTTTAAGTTTTGTTTTTTTGCATAAAATAGACTAATCCATATATTGCAAAACCAACAACATATGATATATATTCACTGCCTAATCCTATTTGAGATGCCATAATATTTGGTACCAACATAAATGGTACTACTAGTAATAGTAATAATCTCTCTATACCACTAGTTTTTGTTAATAGCCAACCTTGTGTAGCTGAGGAGAAGGCAAACATTCCTGCACTTGCAGTTAAAAAGATTAATCCAATCTCCCCCGGATTTGTTATCCATTGCCACAATGCTGGATTATTTGGATCAACCGCATCCACACCTTCTATTAGTAGAAGTTTATTATTAAAAAAGAATGCAAATGGTAATATTGCAGTTCTTATATCATATGCAAAACCTTGTAAACCTGTCTTTATTGGATCACTTTTTGCAATCCCAGCCGCGGCATATGCCGCCATCCCAACAGGTGGCGTATCATCAGCTAAAATTCCAAAATAAAAGACAAATAGATGTGCTGCAATTGCTGGTATTAAATATCCTAAACTGCTAGATAAATCCATAATGACTGGAGCTGTAAGAGCTGCCATAACGATATAGTTTGCAGTGGTTGGAAGTCCCATACCAAGTACAAGTGAAACAATAGCTGTAAAAAAGAGTACAGCTACAATATAACCACCTGAAATTTCTTCAATTACTTCTGATAAAATTAATCCTATTCCTGTTAAAGTAACAGATCCTACAACTATTCCTGCAACTGCGGTTGCTATAGCAATTGGAACCATGTTTTTAGCACCATTTACCATTCCATGTCCGATATCTGTAAAACCACTTATTAAAACAGCACCATCTATTTTCCTCTTTTCAAGAAGTGCATATACAGGTCTTTGAATCACCATGATCAACATCATAAATCCTATAGCGTTAAATGCTGCCATTTGTGGGGATTGTCTAAGCCCTATTAGTGTGTACATTAAGAAGAAAATAGGGATTATATAGTGTAAGCCACCTTTGAATATATCAAATGCTCTTTGTAATTTTGAAGGATCTTCACCCTTTATTCCTAATTTTTTTGCTTCTAAATGTACTATATAAAAGAGTGCAAAATAACTGACAAATGCAGGAATAGCCGCTGCCATAATGACATCTGTATATGCGAGTCCTAGGAACTCAGCAATAATAAAAGCAGCAGCACCCATAATTGGTGGCATTAGTTGACCATTGGTGGAGGCTGCAACTTCTACTGATGCTGCTTTGTGTCCGGGGAAGCCTAGTTTTTTCATTAGCGGAATTGTAAAAGTTCCAGTTGTAACCGTATTGGCAATTGAGCTTCCAGAGATTATACCCATCATTCCCGAAGCTGCGACAGAGGCTTTGGCTGGTCCACCATCATATTTGCCCAAAAGTGCATAAGCTAGATCAATAAAATATTTACCAGCTCCCGCTCTCTCTAATAGTGCTCCAAATAGTACAAATAGAAATACATAACTAGCACTTACTCCTAAAGGTACACCAAATATACCTTCTGTTGTAAGATACATTTGTCCTACTATTTTATTGATACTTGCACCTTTATGAGCTATCATATCAGGCATATATTGCCCAAGATAGTCATAGAGTATAAATATTACAGCAATTACAGGAAGTGCCATGCCTAAAGTTCTTCTTGCTGCTTTTAAGATCAAAAATATACTCATAAGCCCCATGCCAACATCTAGTGGAGACCATGCACCACTTCTTGCATTTAATGCATCATAATTTATAAAAATATATAATGCTCCAACGACGGCAGCTGGACCTATTAAAAAGTTATACCAAGGTATGGTTGTCATAGTCCGTTGTGTTCTAAACATTGGATACATAGCAAATGCCAATGCTAATGCAAATGCAAGGTGAAATGAGCGTATAAATACACTATTTGTAGGTACAATCACAACATAGATTTGATATGCAGACCACAAAAATGCAATTACTACTATAAGCCAATGTTGCCAAGAGTCTTCGGGCAGATTTCTCTGCCCCTCTAGCTCTTCAATAAGTTTCTCTTCGTTCTCTATAAAATCTTCATCTATGTGTTGATTTTCTTTCATCATGGTTCCTTATTTGATAAGACCAGCCTCTTTAAATGCTTTTATAGCACCTGGATGTTGAGGAACTGCTAATCCATCTAATAGAGACTCTTTTGTTATGGTCTTATAAGCTGGATGAAGTTTTTTGAATGCATCAAAATTATCTAAAATGGTTTTTGCTAATGTATATACAATTTTTTCATCTATACTATCTTTAGTAACGAGTACTGCTTTTACCCCAATACTTGGAGTATCATGTTCTACACCTTTATAGAAAGTACCTGAGATAATACCTTTTGCATAGTAAGAGTATTTTGCTACCAAATCATCAATTGGTTTACCATCAATTGGAACCAAATCAATATCTACAGAGTTTGAAGCATCTTTAATATTTGCAGTAGGATGTCCAAAAACACCAAAATAACCATCAATCTTATTATCTTTCAACATTGTAGGACCTTCTGATGATTTTAGCTCATTTGCAAGTGCTAAATCAGATTTTTTAATGCCAAATGCTTCAAGTACAATGTCAGTAGTCATACGAGTTCCAGATCCGGGGATATCTATATTTAACTTTTTGCCTTTTACATCTGATAAAGATTTAATACCTGATTTTTTACTAACTACAAATGCCAAAAGTTCAGGATAAATTGCCAATACAGATCTAAGACCTTTAACTGCTTTAGCTTTAAATTTTCCCTCACCATGGTAAGCTTGATATGCAGTATCACTTTGAGAAATACCAAAATCAAGCTCATTTGCATTGATAGTATTTACATTATAAACTGAACCACCAGTTGACTCAACTGAACATCTAATTCCTGTGGTTTTTCTATTTTTGTTCATCATTCGACAGATTGCTCCACCTGTAGGATAATAAGTACCTGTAACCCCACCTGTACCAATAGTAATAAACTCTGTTGCAAATGCTGGTAAACTTAATGATGCAATAACTGCTAAACCTAAAATTTTTTTCTTCATAGAATCTCCTTTTTAATATGTTATATACTTTTACTTCTTCTTATACCAATTTTTAATTTTTAATTTTTAATTTTTTCCTAGTTCCAAATTTTTTCTCCTTCCTACCTTTTAAGATAAGGCTATTATACTTTAATAAAATAGCATGAAAATAGCATTACTTGTTTTTATATATAAAAATATTTACTTTATTGCTAGAAATATAAAATTATATATGTAATATAACTAAGAGAACCGATTAAGGGGTTCTCTTTTTAACTTAGAAGTTTATTAGTAGCATTTGGTATAGAAACTCTCTTTTTGTAACTATTTTCTATTGTCTCTATACTTTTCTCTCTTGACTCCATGACTTGTCCAATTTTTCTTGACAAACTAGGGTATCTATCTAATAATTTTTGTATTGCTTCGGGTTTAATAATAAGGACATCTACATCAGTTTTTGCAATAAAAGTAGTAAGGCTTAATTGATCTCCCATAAGTGTATTCATTCCAAAAAAGTTATTTTTGGAGAGTGTTGCTAAATTATGTCCTCTCTTTTGAAGATCTAAATATAGTTCTTCAACTTCACCCTTAATAATAATGTACATCGTTTTGCAACTATCACCTTGCAACAGAATCTCTTCCTCTTCTCCATAGCTATAACAAAATGATGAGTCTGCTAACTCAACATACTCTCTATTTTGTAATTTAAAGAGTGAAAAAGATTTAAGATTTTTAATAAGTTCCACTTTTGTATCGGGAAATTTATATTTTTCCCCTTCAAAATTATATACCTCATGGCTTCTTGTAGGAAATACAAAACCATCTCTTTGTGCTGCATACCAAACTTTGGAGACAAAAGAGTCTCTAATGGATTGTTGTTCATCATATCCATCTATAAAATAACGAACATCATAATGAATAGAAAATTCATCATAAGAGACAAGTGCTACGGATGGTTCAGGTTCTCTTAATATTCCCTCTGTTTTTCGTGCCACTTCAAGAAGAATCTCTTTTACTTTTGATGGTGCATCATCAAATGAGATATCAAATCCTAAATGTTCCATATGTATTGGTGTTGGTTGAGAATAGTTTCTAAATTTCTCTTTTGCCAAAACTATATTTGGAATAACAACAAGATCATTTTCTCTTGTTTGTAGAGTAACTGAACGCCAATCCATTCCCTCTACTTTTCCATCTATATCATCAACTTTTAACCAATCTCCAATACTGAACTGTTTACCAGATAATAGAGCCAATCCTGAAAAAATACCACTTAGTGTATCTTGCAAAGCTAAACCTAAAACAACAGATCCCACTCCCAAAGCAGTAAGCATTTTCCCTAAATCTACTTCCCAAACAGCAGATAGAACAAGTGCTACACCAATAGCAATAAGAATAACACGAAAAAAGTCAAGTAGAAGTTTTGGAACTTCTATACTTTTTTTACCCATGACTGTAGAGTTAAACATTAGAATATTAAAGAGTGAAACACTCGCATAAATAACTGCTACCCAAAAAATTGTTTTAGTAATTTTTACAATAATATTGGTATCTGCATATCCAAAGACACTTGTAAGCATCAACATAATAATAAGATTTGGTAAGATAAAATATTGTGTTGCTTTTATAATAGGTTCAAAAGGCTTATATTTATCTTGCATACGAAATGTAAATTCACCCAGTAGGATAACTGCCATAGGGTAAGCAAGAAGAACTCCTCCTAGCCACCAATGCCAACCATTGTTTACAATATAATCAAACACTTTTTTGTTCCTCTTCTTCTTTGGACTCTTGAGGATGATCTACAAGTATATTGTATTCCCATGTCTCTATATCTCCAACTCCCTTAACATGTATAGTTCCAAAATTTTTGAATTTTTCCTTTTGATCTACTGCTTGATATGAAGTCTCTGTTAGTAATACTGTATTGAGAGTTGCTTCATGACGAATATATCCAGAAATATCTACAACCTCTCCCCATAGATCATATACAAATTTATGACGACCAATAATACCTGCAATTACTGTGCCAGAGTGAATACCTACTTGTAGTGAGATATTTACATTATGGTCTCTATTAAATCTGTCAATAATTTTTAACATATCAATAGCAAAATCTACAGACCTTCTAACATGATCAAATCTAGGGACACTTAGTCCACAAGCTGCCATGTAATCATCACCAATAGTTTTAATTTTTTCAACACCAAATTTTTCTGCTGATTCATCAAATGCATAGATAAGCTCATTTAGCCAAGCTATAGATTTACTTGCAGATTCATTAATAAATGCATTATCAAAGCCTGTAAGGGATGTAAATAGAACTGTTACATTATCATAACTATCACCAATTCCTACCTCTCCATTTTCAACTCTCTCTACAATTGGAGCAGGTAAAATATTGAGAAGTAGTTTCTCTTTTTCTTCTAAAATGTGTTCAATTGTCTCATTTTGTTTACTAATTTTACTTCCCATTTTATTAAATGAGCCAGATAGCTCTTTAAACTCATCTTGAGTATCTACTTCAATTGTTATCTGTTTACCCGCTTCTATATCATGTACTCCATCCATCAATGTATTGAGTGGAGTTGTAAAAACACGAGCTATAAACATTGCAAAAAGTGTTACAAGAAATACGAGTAGTAGAGTATAAATAATGAGTTGTTTTTGAAAATTTGAAATTGGTTTTAGAGCCTCTTCTAATCCCATTTCAGCAATAATAACCCATCTTAAGCCTTCAATATCTACTGGTGCATAAGAGCTAAGCATCTTTTGATTAAGATAATTGACACTTTGTTCTGTATTTGATTTTCCACTTAGTGCTTTAGATACTGCACTTGTATTAACTTTTTGTGCTTTGACTGTTGTATTAAATTTTATAATATTTTCAATTTCATCTGTTGGAAGTTTTAAGCTTTTAAGTTTTTCCTTATAGGTTACGGCATTTTCTAGAAGATATCTAGATTGTGAACGCATATATCCATCTGCACCAACAAGATATACCTCTCCTGTCTTCTTGAGACCTGTCTTTTCAAAATTATAATTATTCATCATAATGGCATTAATTTCATTACCATCCATTTTAATAGCTAAAATACCTAATTTCTCTTCACCATCATATATAGGAACTCCCATAAATGCTTCAGGCATATTGAAAGATGGTTCATATTTTTCAAAATCTTCTATATAAACTTTCTCTTTTTCACTTGAATTTTTAATTTTCTTTACGAGTGAGGCTAAACTACTATTTTTATAAGCTCCTATCTCTAGATTTGTTGCAAAATCACTTTTTTTACAAGTACTGTAGACTATTTCCAATGTTTCAGGATTAATTAGGAAAAGATCTGAAAAATTTAGTTTTGAGACAATTTGTTTGAAACTTTTGTGATATTTTTTGTGTGCTTTAGAGTAGCTACTTTTATCATTTGCAAAAATTAAATCTGATTTTTCTTTAAAACTATTATTTGCAAGATAGTGATATTGTAAATAGGATGTAGCAACTGTTTTTGGTCTAAAATTATCAAATACAGGTTTTGTTTTCATACTTTGTGCTAACTTTGTTAAAAAATCATTTTTATAATACTCATCAAGCTTTTTTGTCTCCTCTTGAGAGAGTGCATCATATTTCGTAAGATTATATGAAACTCTGAAATCTCTCATAGAATCAATAATCATATTATTTTGTGAAAACATTAAGAGTTGACTCTTTTTGGTCTTAAAAAAATCTTGGATTTGTGCCTCTTTTGTGTTTTTGAGAGAGGTTAGTTGATTACTAATGCTATCATTTAAGATATTTTTACCACTTTGATTACCAATCATTCCAATGGCTATAATACTTGCGATACTTACAACTAACATCAAAATAATAAATTTTGATCTAATACTTAAATTCTTTAAAATACTCATAATTAAGATTTTCCTTTTTTTACTTTAAAATTCCAATTTCACGGTAGTATTCCATCGCTGCGGGATGAAATGGGGCACCTAAACCTTCTATAAAACTCTCTTTAGTAATAGTCTTATATGCAGGATGCATAGCTTTAAACTTTTCCAAATTTTCTACAATTGACTTAATAATCTCTTCTACGATTTTTCCATCTGTGGAAGCATCTGTAACAAGTGTTGCTTTTACTCCAAAAGTTTGAATATCTTTATCTACTCCCTTGTATGTATTAGCCGGAATAATTCCATTACTATAAAATGGGTAACGAATAAGAAGTGTTTTTACGGCTAAACAAGTTTGCGGAGAGATTCTTACTAGGTCAATATCTATACCTTCTGCAGCCTCTTTAATATTGCTAGAGGGGTGACCAGTGACATAAAAGTATCCGCTAATATTTCCATCTTTAAGTGCTTGTGGGGACTCTTTTGCTGTAAGTTCTTTTGCTTCTTCTAATATATCTGAAGATAAGGGGGTTGCAAGAGAAAAAAGAAGTTCAACAGTGGATCTTTGTCCACTCCCTTTATTCCCTATATTAATTATTTTACCTTTTATATCATGTATCTTTTGGATATCTGCACTTTTATTAACAACAAGGGTTAATAGTTCAGGATAGATACTGATAACGGTACGAAGTTGTTTGTAAGGTTTGTCTTTAAAGTTTCCAAGACCATTGTAAGCAGTAAATATAGCATCACTTTGTGCAATGCCAAATTGAAATTCACCACTTTTAATATGTTCAATATTATAGACTGAACCTTTAGATACTTTGGCAGAACAGTTAATGTCACTAGCTTTAGGTAACATAGCACAAATATTATTACCTGTAGGATAGTAAACACCGCCTTCACTTCCTGTCCCTATAACAATATTGCTAGAGTAAAGAGCTACGGGAACAAGGAAAAATAAAACTGATGGAGGTAAATATTTTTTCATAAAACTCTCTTTTTTTAAAATAAGAGAGGATTATATAATTATTTACATTAAAATTTTTTATAAAAAAATATTTTAATTAATTTAATTTAAATACTTAAAAATTAAATTATTTTAATTTTTGGCTGTTTGGTACTATTGTTGGAGTAAAGATATAGAGATGCCTAAAAGTAAAATAATTATTTAAATAATTATCTTACTTTTTAGTAATATTATGCACTTTGTAAAATTTTTGGAGTGCTATAACTGCTATTTAGCTCTTTCATCTGACTATGATTGTATGTTTGAGATAGTCTCGCCCAGCTTGGATCTTCAGATGGAATTTTATATGTTAGAAGTTTTTCTACTTTTAGTTTATTATCGCTATTGGTTGATAATTCATCTATTAAATATTTTTTTGCAATTAATGATCCAGTACCCTCTGTTATAAGATAGATTTTGTCATAGTTTTTATATCTTTGATCTATTTCACTTTTAAGACTCTGTGCAATTTCTCTGATGATAGGTAATTTAAGTTTATCTGTTGTATGACTACTTTTTTGCAATAGCTTTCTATTACTTACAAGTCTTGTTGGATATGTATATGTTTTGGCATCAAAATCGTTAAGTATACTATCATATGCTATTAAATTGGAAAATTTATTCCAAGTATCCTCATGTTCTCCGCCAAGTTCGTTGATAAATAAAACAAGTTGTGTCATTATAATGCTCCGGTCAATTAATTTTTATACCGTATTATTATGAAAAATAATGAAATAATTGTGAAATTTAAAAAATATTTTAAATTATTTTAATAAGTTTTATTTTTTAAATAATTTTATTAATGTTTTTATAGTTGAAATATCTCTATTTTTTGAGTAAAAATTTCATTATGCCGTGAAGCTATTAGTTAGAGTTTTTTACCAAAAAGAAGTGCAGGAAAATATTTAATACTCCATGCAATAAAAATTCCTATCCAAATAGTAATAGATATATCAAATATTAGTGAAGATCCACTAAAAGAGTAGATAGCTCTAAAGTAGATCAATATTTGAGTGAGGTAAAATAGAACAAGTGTATATTTACCAATTATCATGCTGTTTCCTGAGTGTCCTATTGTGACTCTTGTGCCAAAACCGATTAGTACAGTTGTAACAAATCCTAATACTACAAGATGTATCTGTATGAATATAAAAGATTGATTAAATATAAGTTCAGCAATAGATGCAATACCACCTAAAATAAGAGCAATCGGTAGCCAAAAGATAGCAAGATGAAGTATCCATAAAATTGGCTCAGATTCTCTAAATGGTAGCTTCCATGAGAATATCTCTTTGGCTAAAATAGTTCCTGCCAAAATGGAAAAGATAAAATCTATATTTATATTGATACTTTTGAAAATAATCATAAATGATAATAGAGTAAATACTATTTTGAGAAGATTCTTATTTTGTTTTATAAATATATGAGAAAAAAATGGAATCATTCTCTGTCCTACAGATAGAGCAACAATGACAAGATAGAGATATATACCAATACTTTTTGCTAAAGAAAAAACTATTTCACTATTTGTAAAAAAATATAATATAAAAAGTATTTGACTAATTATCCCCATACTCCATCCTGTAAGTATCCAAAATTGGTCATGAAGAGTAGGTAGTGGAGATATTTTATATATGTTATAGAAAATATAACCAGTAAAAATTAGTGCTATTAGTAATATTATATATGCAAGTAGAATAATATATTGTGAAAATATAGCTCCTATTAAAAATAGAGTAGTAGAAGAGAGTATCATATAAAATATGTTCATATACTTTTTTTCTTCTATAGGGGCTGTTTGACTAAATCTTGGAAAAGTTGTAAGCAAAAAACCTTGAAAAAATGGTGTAAAAACAAAAAATATTAGAGAGTAGGAATGAAATTGAGATGGTGTGATCTCTAATGATAATATTCCCTTGTAGTAAAGTAAAAAAAGAGACATAAAGAGTATACTATTTATAACTCCTAATGCAAAAAATGGTTGATGTGGTTGAGATGAAAAGTATTTGAAATTCATCTATTAATGATACTTTTTGAAATTATTAGCATCAACATAGCCTAGATAAAGAGCTTTTTTATTAAAGTTTTTGTCATATTTAACACCTTTAACATAACTAGAAGCAGAATATAGCCCTCCTAGACCATCAGCAATACCAGTATGCCCATGTTTACTAGAGGTAGAGTAGAATACAACAGCACCTTTTGGAGGTATTGTATCTTTCTTGATAACATGTAGTTGTTTGAAGTGGTTAAACATCTCTTTTGCCGAATCATATTTACCTGGCTCTCCAAAACACATTCTCACAAATCTAGCACAATATGTCATTCTTGAAGTTGCCCACCTACCATGTCGTTTGATTCCATTCCATAATGTATATCCCGATTTTCTTTTTAGACTAGCACGAGCATTTTCATATGCTTGAGATGCATAATATGTATCTTTTTTTTGAATAGGTTTTTTATCTGTTATAGGTACTGAATTATCTATAACTCTATAAGTCCATTTTTGACTGCTCCAATGAACTTGACCATGATGGTCTTCTATTCCTATTGTAAATAGTCTCTTCTCACCTATTTGGTGTATAGCCATCTTATAATTATAATTCAGGCGATTTTCACTACTCATCTTATAATCGTAAGTTTCATTATTATCTTCAAAAATTCTCAGATAAATATCACTATACTCACTTGAAAGCTTTTTGTCTAGATCAACTTTAAAACTAAATTCATCGCCCACATTTCCTTGGTTTGGAAATACACTCACACTTGCAAATAATATTGCTTGTACAGAGAGTAAAACCGCCACGACTCTTTTTAGAGAAAACATTCTAATCCTTAAATAACATAGATAAGTACTAACTACCAGTAAATAATCCAGACAGATCATTTACCACTAATTAGTGCTTAAATTAAAACTATTGTTATTATATACTATTTTTTATAAAATATTTTATAAAAAATTGTTTTTTCTCTGAAATGGTATAAAAAATTTGTTTTTTTAGCCTAAAATGAGAGGTTATATTTCAAATAGTAACTATCTTTATATTTTTGCTCAAACATAGCTCCAAAAGTAAAAGAGTTAAAATCATTAAGTGTGTAAGTAAGAGAAGGGGAGATGAATCTTGAGTTTTTATTATCAATGTACAATAGTGATGACTCTAAAAAAAGATTAAAATTATAAGATATAGTAGCCCCTATACCCCACTTTGATTGATTCATGTTAGATGCTATTTCAGAATCAAAGTTTAACAATACATCTGTAAATGAGAAAGTTTTGGAGCTATAAAGAAATTCACCCATTATATTTATCCCATTTTTAAAACCATAATCAGCTCCAATAATTCCTTGAAAAAATGTTTTTAGTTGGTTTTTTATATATGCTCCTTCGCTTCTAACCTCAATACCACTATCACCAAGATTTCCCTCTACCTCATAACCAACCATTTTAGTTTTGTCTGATTTGATGATATTTATGGCTAAGTCTGCAAAATTTAAAAATGTTTTATATTGTGTGGCATATTTGAGAGCATGACTCTTTTGTTGGCTTATTACAACTCTAAAATTTGACATATCATTTAAATGATGAGTATAATTAATTGCCCCAACTCCAAAAACTTCATCTATCTCTATAGCGTAGATATTGGGTGGATTAAAAAGATTTGTAGGTCTCCATATCCGTCCTACTCCCATTTGTATATTTTGTAACCCTATGACAATTCTACTTTTTTCATCTTCATATCCACCATATAGACGATATATTTTTGAGTAGAAAGATCCATTATTATATTTATGAAATTTTGTTTGTGTTTTAAATGGTGTATCAGATTTTGTTTGTTTGAGATAATCAAAGTATATAGAGTTTAGATAATTGCTTCCTAAATAGTTTACTCCATCACCTATCAAGGAGGCAAAAAAGTTATCTCTATTAAAATCAACTTCAACTCTTAATCTATTATAGTTATAACTCGTATTATCTATTGATTGTGTAATGTTTGTATTGTTGATATTATATTCTATATCAGCATGAAGTGTATATATAAAAATATAGATTATAAAAACAGTTTTTTTAAGAGTCAACCAAAGCTCCATCACGCATTTTAACAATGCGATTAACATTATCTTTAATATAACTATCATGTGAGGCAAATATTATGCTTATCTTCTCTTTTATATTTAGCTCTTTCATCATATCCATGAGTGCTTTTGAGTTTTTGGAGTCAAGGTTGGCTGTTGGTTCATCTGCCAAAATTACTTTTGGTTTGGTTGCTACTGCACGGGCTACAGCGACTCGTTGCTGTTGCCCTCCGCTAAGTAAATTTGGTAAAGATTTTAGTTTTGTATCAATTTTTAATATTGAAGCTACTTCAAGAACTCTATCTTTTATCTGTTGTTGTGAAAAACCTCTTAGTTTCATAATAAAGCCAATATTCTCCTCTACATTTAATACAGGTATGAGATTGTAAGATTGAAAAACAAAACCTATCTCTTTTAATCTTAAATCTGTTCTCTCATCTTCATCAAGTAGAGTAATATCTCTATTTTCAAAATAAATTTTGCCACTATCAATACTATCAAGTGCCCCTATGGCATTGAGAAGGGTTGTTTTTCCACATCCTGATGCTCCACTAAATAGAGTAAATTCACCTTTTTTGATACTTAAATTAATATCTCTAAGGGCATGAACTTCTCTAGGTTCCCCTTTATAAAAGTACTTCTCTACATGTTCTAATCTTATCATTTGTCAGCCTTTATTACCTCAATAGGATTTAGTTTTTTTATTTTTCTTAGAGGTAGTAGTACACTCAAAAGTGAAGCACCAACTATTGCTATAAATGTAGTTGTAAAATATGAGATTTGGGAGTGTGCGTATATCGTGGTTTGCATTCCAAAACTCTCCATGCCATCAGCAAATTGACTCAAATCCAAACCAACATTTTGAAGATACAAAAGTGCCAAAAATCCTAAAATTGCACCACTAATATAACCAAAAAATCCAACGAAAAGAGCCTCCAAAAATATCTGAATTCTTATAGCCTTATAGCTCATGCCAATACTTCTCATGATTCCAAACTCTCTAATACGATCTAATATAGAGACATACATGACACCCAAAATTCCGATAAAAACAACAAGCATAACAATAAAAAATGTAATAGAGTTGAAGATAACCATAATATCTTTCATCTGTTCTATCATTGGATATAGTTCCAAAAAGCTTTTTATATCAATGTTTGGATATTTGGTTTGTAGTTTTTTGAGTAGATTTTTGTCTGTTGTCCTGATTGCAATTTGTGTTGCAACACTCTCTTTGATTCCCAAAAAGTGTCGAACTCTCTTTATATCTACATATATTGCTTGTGAATCTAGTTTTATATTTGTTGTTTGAACTATTCCTCTAATTTTAAGAGCTATTGAATTTATCTCTTCTGAGTTATCTTGTGTAGAGAAGATCACTTTTGAGCCAACTCTTATTTTAAGTTTTTTAGCTAGTTCACTTCCTATAATAGCTCCTCTTTTTTTGAAACTAATCTCTCCCTCTTTTAGAAACTTACTAAATAAGCCAAATTTCTCCTCATCTTCCAAATCTATACCAATAATAGATGAAAAAGCCGATTTTCTAGCCGTAGCACTAAGCCCATCTATATTGATTCTTAGTGCAATGGCATCTATGTTTTTATATTTTTCCAACTCTTTTTTAATCTCTAGTGTATTTGAGATACTATTTTGTAATGTTTTATTGATTCTATAGTTTTTGGCAAATAGACTTATCTCGCCACTATCGCTTCGTTTTGTATTCTCTATCATGTTGAGTGTCATTCCATCATAAAGCCCTTGAATACTCAACATCATACTCATACTAATGGCAATCATGATAATTACCAAAATTGTACGATGCAGTCTCAAAAAGGCATTTTTAAATGCAAGAGAAAATATCAATTTATACATGTCTGGTTGCCTCAATTGGTTTAAAAGAGTTGATATAAGATATAGGATAGATTATGCTTAAAAAATTTAGTATATATACAACTAAAACATTCCAAAAAATAGTAAAAAGATCAAAATTCAATGGTAACTTATCTGAGACAATTCCATACTCTTTATAAGTTTCACTCATTCCCTCTATAATAATAGGGTGAACATTAAAGTAGTAAGAGATATAAGCCCCAATTGGTGTAGCTAAAACTATAGCAAGAGAGGAGATAATAAAAATCTCATAAAATAGTAAAACTCTAATATTTTTTTTACTCAACCCAATACAACGCAAAACTCCAAACTCTTTTACTCGTGAACTAACATTAATAAATCCATAAATCATAATAACAAAAAAGATAACTACAAAAAATAGGGAGATAGAGATATACCCAAAGATACTATCGACTTTCATCAGCTCCACCATAGATTTCATTAATACTTTCCATGTCAAACTCTCATAATCGTCATCTACTATCTCTAAGATTTCTCTATTTATTTCATTTGCTTTATTTATATCATCAAGTTTGATAGTGATATAAGATGCCTTATTTTGTGAGAACATAAGAGTATCAAAATAGTCTCTATTGACAAATGAAACTGTAGAATCAAACTCAAATAATCCAGTTTTGAAAATACCACAAAGCCTAAAAATATCAGCAGCAAAAGAGTTATCACTAGCACTCCCAATAAAACTAATCTCATCACCTATTTTGGCATCTAACTTTTTGACAAGATCACTACCGCAATAGATACAATTATTGCTATCTTGATTCAAAAACTCACCCTCAATTAGAGCCGATTTGAGTTGGCTTATTTTCTCCTCGTTTTGGGGAATAATACCCGCTACCATAGCAGGAGTAGAGTTATCTTTGGCAGATAGTAGTCCATAAGTCTCATATCTAGAAGTATAAGTAGATATACCATCAATATTTTTTAGTTTATTCTCAATTTCTTCTAGCTTCTCGATGAGGTAATCATTGCCTCCAATATCACGATACCCTTTTTTATATATTTCAATAGCTCCTGTATAAATTTTTAGTGAATTTTGAAGCATTGAGTTGTGTGAACCATCCATTATAGAGACATAAACAATAAAAAATAGAGCAGATACAAAAGTAAGTACAAAAGTCGTAAAAGAGCGACCTTTATAAAAAAGAATATTTTTTAGTGCGAGATCAAACATTACCTAGAGAACCGTTTCAAAGCACTTTTTTTGAAATATTGATCGGAAATTTCTGTATCATATTTGACATCTTCTATATCTATCACTGTATAACTATCTTTTTTATCTACTGATTGAATTTTCCAATGAGTGGGTATATTATATTTGCCAAATTTTTTGACATTTTCATAAGTGAAAATACGAACCTTCTCTTTATCTTCATCATAAAAAATATCTTTAACGCTTGTATATGTAGAGATATCAACATTGATAATAATCTTCCCCCAAACTACAGTAGCCTCATCTTTTGGAATAAGCTCAATAGTAACTATATTGCCCTTTTTATCCAATATCTTGGAGTGATAATCCTCTACAATAGAACTCTGTTTTACCATATCATCATTGGTAATATCACTCCCCATCCAGTTTTGAAGCATCATAGATGGAGGTATCTTAATAACTCTCTCAATCTTTGGTACATACTGCCACATCTGATTATCCAAACTCAAAAAAGTAATCCCCCGATCTCTAGGAGGATAAGTAATCTTCACAAAACTCTTCTTATCCCCCTGCGACCATGATTGCATTTTGATAGTTCTCTTATGTCCTCTTGATTTGATAGTCATGCTCATCTTCATGTAGATATTTTCACCTCTGATATTTTGATCTACTTTTTTGAGAATATCTTGTGCTTCATTGGCTAGGAGATATGTGGATAGTAGAAATAGAAGTGGAATGAGTATACTTATATTGATTTTGAGTAATTTATTGTTATTCATAATCTATACTTTTTACCATTTCTTGTGTAGTTTCTAATAATTCTACAAGATGTTTATCACATATTTCAAAAATAGTTTCTGTATCTAATTGAAAATAGTGATGAGATAGTATGTCTCTGACCCCCTTTACCCCTTTCCAATTAATTTGCGGATATTTGGGTAAGAGTCTTTGTTTTGTTAATTTATCTATATTTTTAAATCCCTCTCCTATAGCTATAAGTCTCATAGAGATACTATCAAGTTTTTCAAGACCATTTGGTGTATCTAAAAAATCATCACTTGTTTCTATATCTTCAAACCTTTCGAGTATAAGTTCTATAGAAAATTTTATATCTTCAAGAGTAGAGAGTATCATGAGGTTTTTATCAGACATAGATTATATCCTTTTGTATCATCTTTAACAGCAGTGGTTTTATATTTTTGTGTTCTCTTATGATGTCTACATCTTTTTGTAAATCTTTTTCTATCTGCTCTTTCAATGCTATCATGTCAAAAAGGCTTGGTTTCATCTTGACAAATATATCTATATCGCTATGTTCTTTTTCTTCATCTCTTGAATAACTTCCAAATATGCCAATTTTTTCTATTTGGTATTTCTGTTGTAACTCTTTTTTATGTGTTGTTAAATAATCTAATATAGTTTCTTTTGTCATACTCTTTTCCTATTTTGAAAGTTCAGCTAAATCAGCACGAATAACTTGTGCTTGTCTTTCGATATATTTTAAATGTTCTTGTTCTATATATTGAATCAAATCTTTTGTGCTTTCGTAAAATTCACTTTGTTGT
>CAZLLE010000076.1:0-1547 GCA_964560425.1 uncultured Campylobacterales bacterium | reverse complement strand
TATTTTAACTTTTATAACTTTTTTGACACAGATAATTTTACTCTCTTGGAGTAACTATTACAAAGAGTTATCCGAGTTTTTTAGTGAAAAAACTTTAGATAGTATATTTTTATATGCTTCGGAATGGGCAATTAATGCTCCTCCTGTACTGGGTGTTGTGGGAACGATATTCTCTTTTGGTATCGTTGTAAGTAATATTAACGATATGAGTAGCCTTAGTACTGTTTTTAAAGAAAATTTTGCAAATGCTGCATTAACCACTATTATTGGTGGGTCTGTTTATGTTTTGAATCTTTTTTTAAATATTTTTATTGCTAAAAATCTATCAAAATAGGAGAAAAAAATGAAAAATTTTTCAGCTCCACCAATGATTATAATTTTAGATGTTCTTTTTGTCGTGCTTTTTATTTTGGTATTAGAGAATTCTCCAAATCTTAAAATAATATTACCATCAGATAGATATTTAAGAGATATGCTGATTGTTACTATTGATAAAAACAAGAAAATTCAACACTGGTTTGATAATAACGATAAAAGGTGGAAATCTTTTGAGAAAGAGTTTAAGAGTGATAGAAAGTTTGCATTTGTTTTAGGAAATATAGATTGTAATACAAATAGATTTTGTAAAGAAATTTCCAACCCTTTTGATAATGAGAAGAAGAGGATTTATTTAAAAGGTGAGCTTTATGATCAAGTCTCAGGAATGATTTCTGACTCATGTTTAAAGTTTCCTAAACAATGTTCAAATGTTACATATCATATTACAAAAGATGGTGTAGTAGATGAGGAAAGGCTTATCAAGGAGCATCAGATATTTAGATATATTTTAAAAGGAGATACGAAATGAGAAAGATAATTATATTATTTTTGGCTCTATTTTTCATAGTAGAAGCAAAAGAGTATTCAATAAATATTTATACTGTAGAGATAGATGTTAACAGTACAAAGGCTAATGGTAAGGCATGGGATATTGCAGGTGGTTCACCTGATATATTGGTTTATATTGATGGTGAAAAGATAAGCTTTAATCCAAACTGTCAAAATAGATATAGATGCAGTATAGAATTTATCGTCAAGGATAATAGTGACTCTTGGTATTTTGAAATTTATGATAGAGACTTTGCCAATAATGATTTGATTGGAAAAGGTGATTGCTCCTTGGGTAAAAACTGTAATTTTGGAAGTGTTGTTGTTTCAATTATAGACAATTGACATACTCCCTATAGCTAAAGCAAGGGGATTTTTTACCCAAGATAGAAATGCTATAAAGTTCTATGAGTATTTAAAAACAAGTTGGGAAATGGGAGGATTACCATTACACCCTCAAATCTAAATTTGTTTTTTCTTTTATTATCATTATCACCTGAACATTCCTCCCAAAAGTTTGCTTAAAAACCCTATAAAAGTCATCTTATTTCATAAGCTCTATCCTGCTGTAACATGTTCCAAATAACTCTGACTAGATGTCTAGCTAAAGAGCGAATTGCTTGTTGGTATTTTTTGCCTTCACTTATCTTTTTTTCTATATATTTTTTAGACTCTTCTAT
>CAZLLE010000075.1:0-27930 GCA_964560425.1 uncultured Campylobacterales bacterium | reverse complement strand
AACAGATATTTTCTATAAAGTTGGAAGTAGAAATGAAACTATGGGTAAAAGTGGAATTGCTCATATGTTAGAACATTTAAACTTTAAATCTACAAAAAACTTAAAAGCTGGAGAGTTTGATACTATTGTAAAAAGTTTTGGTGGGGTAAATAATGCCTCTACAGGGTTTGATTATACTCATTATTTTATAAAATCAAGCTCAAAAAATCTAAGCAAATCTTTAGAACTTTTTTCTGAATTGATGCAAAATTTAACACTAAAAGATAAAGAATTTCAACCAGAAAGAGATGTAGTACTTCAAGAAAGATTATGGAGAACTGATAATAATCCTACAGGGTATTTGTATTTTAGGTTATTTAATGATACTTTTTTATATCACCCATATCACTGGACACCAATAGGCTTTACAAATGATATAAAAAACTGGAGCATAGAAGATATAAAAAAATTTCATTCAAAATACTACACACCAAACAATGCTATAGTAGTTGTAGCTGGAGATATAGATAAAGATAATGTGTTTAAACAAGCAAAAAAGTATTTTAAAAATATAAAACCAAACAAAAATCTTCCAAATGGTACATTGCACACACAAGAACCAAAACAAGATGGTGAAAAGAGAGTTACAATTCATAAAGATTCACAAGTTCAAATGATAGCTATAAATTTTCATATACCTGATTTTGTACATAAAGATCAAGTAGCCTTATCAGCTTTAAGTGAGCTTTTAAGTAGTGGTAAAAGTAGTAGATTAAATGAACTTTTAGTTGATAAAAAACAATTAGTAAATACAATATATGCTTATAATATGGAGACAAAATATCCAGGAATTTTTCTATTTTTGGCAGTATGTAATCCGGGGGTAAAAGCAGAAGATGTAGAAAAAGAGATATTAGAAGAGATTAAAAAACTCAAAACTTCACCTGTAACACAAGAGGAGCTTGATAAGGTTATAATCAACACAAAAACTGACTTTATATTTAGTATGGAGAGTTCAAGTTCACTTGTAAATATCTATGGTAGCTATTTTGTCAAAGGTGATATTAAACCACTTCTTAAATATGAAGAGAATATCAATAAATTGACACCAAAGACGATTACAGATGTAGCCAACAAATATTTTAATCCAAAAAATTCAACAACATTAATTCTTAAAAAGGAAGAGAAATGAGTTTACCTCAAGGTGCAACAACAGCACTTATCACACCATTTAAAAATGGAAAATTAGATGAAGTTACCTATGAAAATCTCATAAAAAGACAGATCAAAAATGGTATAGATGCAGTATGTCCTGTAGGAACAACAGGAGAGAGTGCTACTCTAAATCATAATGAACATAAACACTGTATAGAGATAGCTGTAGCAGTATGTAAAGGAACCAATACAAAAGTATTAGCAGGAGCAGGAAGCAATGCAACTCATGAAGCTGTAGATATTGCTTGTCATGCCCAAAATTGTGGTGCAGATGCTATTTTTTCAGTAAGTCCATACTATAACAAACCTTCTCAAGAGGGTCTATATCAACACTATAAAGCTATAGCCTCATCTGTTGAGATACCAGTTATGTTATATAATGTACCAGGAAGAACAGGTGTTGATATTTTAGCAGAAACGGTGTGTAGGCTCTTTGATGATTTGCCAAATATTTATGGGATCAAAGAAGCAACTGGTTCACTAGAGAGAACTGTAGAACTTCTTTCAAAAAGAGCTGATTTGGTTCTTTTAAGTGGTGATGATGCTATTGATTTTCCAATTTTGGCAAATGGTGGAGCTGGTATTACATCTGTAACAGCAAATCTATTACCAGATCTTAAAAGTCAATTAGTTCATGCCGCACTAAAAGGTGATTTCAAAACCTCAAAAGCAATTAATGATATGTTATATCCTATAAACAAAGTTATGTTTTGTGAGAGTAATCCTATACCAATCAAAGCAGCTATGTATATTGCAGGACTGATTCCAACATTAGAATATAGATTGACATTAGTTCCACCAAGTAGTGAGAACATGAAAAAAATAGAGAATATATTAAAACAGTATGAGATCAAGGGAGTATAATGAAAAACAAAACTTTAGTAATTAGCGGTGGAACAAGAGGTATTGGAAAATCTATTGTTTATGCATTTGCTTCAGAAGGTGTTAATATCGCATTTACATACAACTCAAACTCAGAGATAGCAGAGGAGATATGTAAAGATTTGGAGACAAATTACAATATCAAAGCAAAAGCTTACCCTTTAGATATTTTGAAACCTGAAACTTATAAAGAGCTATTTTTGGAGATAGATAAAGATTTTGATAGAGTTGATTACTTTATATCAAATGCAATTATATCTGGTCGTGCCGTCGTGGGTGGATATGGAAAGTTCATGAGACTTCGACCTAGAGGACTCAATAATATATATACAGCTACTGTAAATGCTTTTGTAGTTGGAGCTCAAGAGAGTGCCAAAAGAATGGAAAAAGTAGGCAAAGGTGTAATATTATCAATCTCATCTACTGGAAATAGAAAATATATAGATAACTACTCAGGACATGGCACAAACAAAGCGGCTATTGAGACTATGGTCAAATATGCGGCAATGGAGCTTGGCGAAAAAAATATTAGAGTCAATGCTGTTAGTGGTGGTCCTATAGAGACTGATGCTCTTAAAGCTTTTGTAAACTATGAAGAGGTCAAACAGACTACTATCAACCTTTCTCCATTAAGCAGAATGGGACAACCAAAAGATTTGGCACAAGCTTGTCTATTTTTATGCTCAGATAATGCTAGTTGGATCACTAGCCAAACATTGGTAGTAGATGGAGGAACATCCTTCAATTCCAAATGCTAAACTTACCAAATACACTTGCATCTTTTCGTATTTTACTAGCACCTTTAATGTTTTGGTTGCTAGTAGATAGGGATCAAGCTATTTTTGATGGTATTCATGTAAGCTGGATAGATTACATGACTGCTTTTGTTTTTGTCATAGCTAGTGTTACAGATTTTTTTGATGGATTTATAGCAAGAAGCTGGAACCAAATGACAAAACTAGGTGCGGTATTAGACCCACTTGCCGATAAGCTATTAACACTTGCTGCATTTTTGGGACTTATGTATATTGATAGAGCCAACCCTTGGGCTATTTTTATCATTCTTTCACGAGAATTTTTTATTACAGGTATTAGAGTAATAGCTGCAAGTGAAGGCAAAAGTGTACAATCAACATTTGCAGGAAAATCAAAAACCGTTGCACAGATGTTTGCAATAGGATTTTTACTCATGAATTGGCCTTATGCCAATCTACTACTCTGGATAGCCGTGGCTTTGACACTCTATTCAGGATATGAATATATAAAAGGATATTTGAAATAATGGGAATTTTTGTCTCTATATTAGTACTATCTGTACTTATTATCTTCCATGAATTTGGACACTTTATAGCAGCCAGGTATTTTGGTGTAAGAGTTGAAGAGTTTGGACTAGGAATGCCTCTAATCATCAATAAGCCTTGGTTTAAAAAGAAATTTGGAGATACAACATACTCATTTTACCCAATGCTTTTGGGTGGTTTTGTAAGAATGAAGGGTCAAGATGATTTTGACCCAACACAGAGCAGTTTAGATAATGATAGCTACCAAGCAAAAAAACCTTGGCAAAAAATTATTATTCTTCTAGCTGGACCTTTTGCAAATCTTCTTTTGGCATTTTTATTATATATCGCAATAGCATATCTAGGAGCAGAAAAAGTAGCCCCAAAAATTGGTCATATATCTCCTGATTTTCCAGCAGCAATAGCAGGAGTAGAGATAAATGATACAATCAGAACTATAAATGGGATAGATATAACAACTTGGGATGATCTTTCAGATATTATCAAAAATTCAGAGGGAGCATTAAATATTACTATTGAGAGAGAAAATCAACTAAAATCATTCACAATATTACCAAAGCTAAGTAAAACCAAAAATATTTTTGGAGAAACCATATCCAAAAAACTTGTAGGTATAGCCCCTGCAAGAGAGTTTGTAACACTACAATTTCACTCACCAACAGAGGTACTCAAATATGCTTGGGAGGAGACAGTATCAGCAACTGATCTAATCGTAAAAAGTCTTCAAAAACTAATATCAGGAATCATACCAGCCGATCAAATGGGAGGCATAGTATCCATAGTACAAGTAACTTCACAAGCTACAGCAATAGGACTTACTACACTTTTTGCACTAGCGGCACTAATATCAGTCAATCTAGGAGTTCTAAATCTTCTACCTATCCCTGCACTAGATGGAGGACATATTATCTTTAATCTCTATGAGATAATATTCAGAAGAGCCCCAAGCGAAAAAGTATTTTATGCCCTAACTGTTTTTGGTTGGGTTTTCCTTCTTTCACTCATGGCATTTACTACATTTAATGATATTTCAAGGATTATAGCAGCAGATTGATTTACCTATTCCCATTCTGTGGGAATAGATCAATTTGCTCCAAAACCTCCAATCTACTTTATTGATCAGCTACGCATCTAATACCTGCAATAGTTTTACCTTCATCTGTAAATGCTCCTGAATGGTCACTATATTTTGATGTATAAGCTGTCGAATAGACATATCTATGTTTTGTATTTGTTGCCATATAATAACAATTTGGATTATCATCAGGGTATAAAATACCATCTTCGGCTGTTACATTTGCCATTGTATAGACAGCTTCGTCCTCTTCTGGCATTCTCCATGATGTGATATTTGCATATTTTTTTGCATTTAAATTTTCACAATGTTGCTTACCACCATCATAAACATTTCCACCACCTTGTTGAAAAGGTCTATAAATTAGACAATCTTCAGAACGAGTATTAACCCATGCTCTTTTTGTACCATCAGCTTTAGTTTCAATAAGTATACCCTCTTCAGTAGTATAGCCTACGGAAATTATATCTTTTGTTGAGTTATTTTCAAGCGTTGCATTATCTTCGATGGTCGCATTTATATCTGAAACTATCTCTTTGGTTTTGTTAATCTCTTGAGTCTTATTAATATCAACAACATTTTGCTTTTTGTCTCCTCCTCCACTACTTGAACCACAACCAGCACCCAATATTACACCTAAGCTAACAACAAATAAAATATTTTTATTTAATTTCATCAATTTTCCTTTTTGTCTAGTCTCTCAGCAAATTTTATGCCATAGTTTAATTTGTCTACTCAATTAATCGGGAGCATTTATATCTCCAAAGCCATTAAAAACTTTTTTGGTATACTCTTTTTTTAAAGGATTTTTTTGATGAATAGATATAGAGATAATTTTAATAGAGTACTTTCAAGAATAGAGGCAGCTAGATTAGAGGCTGATGAGCATCGTATTATAAAGATAGTTGCTGCTAGTAAATATGTAGATGCCAAAGCTATTGAAGCTATGTACAACATAGGTCATAGATCATTTGGAGAGAATCGTATACAAGATTTCAAAGCAAAAGAGGAGATTTTGAAAGACTTACCAATAGAGTGGCACTATATAGGAAGAATTCAGACAAATAAGATCAATGCATTGCTTGATCTAAATCCATTTTTGATTCACTCATGTGAGAGTTTTGAGATGGCTGTAGAGATAGATAAGAGAGCAAAAGTAAAAAATAAAAAAGTAAATATTCTACTACAGATAAATAGTGCAAAAGAGGATACAAAAGCAGGGATAATGCCTGAAGATGCTATCTTTGAGTATCATAAAATTCAAGAAAATTTAGAGAATGTGCAATTAAAAGGAATTATGAGCATTGGAGCTCATAGTGAAGATGAAGAGAAAGTTGCAAATAGTTTTATTATTAGTTCAAAGATATTTGAAACCTTGAAAAAAGATGGAGCCAAATATTGTTCTATGGGAATGAGTGGTGATTTTGAACTTGCTATCAAACATGGATCAAATATGCTCAGACTAGGAAGTGTTCTTTTTAGTGAAGACAATTAAATATATATGATTGATTATTTATATATTTTTATCTATAAAATTTTCTATTTTTTGGTGAAATTTACACCAAAAGTTATAATGAATAAAATTCTCAAAGGCATGGCATTTTTTGCTTATAATTGGAGTGATTCTCACAGACATATTATAGAGCAAAATTTGAATATTGCATTTACTGATATGAAAAAACAGGAGAGAATAAGAGTAGGTAAACATGCCTACTTTAATCTTTTGAAAAATATTAGTGGATTTATAGAGAGAGAAGATTATCCAAAAGAGAAGATATTAGAAAAAGTCACTTTTGTAAATGAAGAGGCATTTAAACAAGCAATCAAAGATAATAGAAAAATAATCATGATTACTGCACATTATGGTAATTGGGAGCTAATAGCAACTGCTATTACAATAAAGTTTGGTATCAAAATGAGTGCCGTGGGAAGAGAGATGGACTCTAAACCAATGCAAAACATCTTGAAAAAAAGTAGAGAGAAGTTTGATATTGAACTTATCAACAAAAGAGGGGCACTCAAAGGACTTATTCGTGCATTAAATCAAAATAGAGTACTTGGATTGTTGGTGGATCAAAATATCAAACCATCAAAAGGTGGAATAGAGGTCTCTTTTTTTAATCACAAAGCTACCCAAACACCCTCTCCTGCTATTTTGGCTCGTAAATTTAATGCTCTTATTATTCCTGCATTTATCACTACAGATGATTATGAGAATTATACTATTACATTTGATAAAACAATCAAACCAATAATAAGTGAAGATTCTACAAAAGATATCGCTATCATGACTCAATTACAAGCAGATTCCATACAAAGAGCTATTGAAAATAAACCAGATGAGTGGTTTTGGATGCATAAAAGATGGAAAACTTTTTATCCAGATATATATAGATTTAAACTTACAGAGTAAAAGGTTATTATAGATGAAAATTCCAAATATATTAGTTGTTGGTGATCTTATGATAGATCACTATCTTTGGGGAAAGTGTGAACGAATCTCTCCCGAAGCTCCCGTACAAATTGTAGATGTACAAAAAGAGGAGTACCTCATGGGTGGGGCTGGAAATGTGATTAATAATCTACTCTCTTTGGGTGCAAGTGTGGGAGTATGTTCTGTTATTGGTGATGATGAAGGTGGGGAGCTGATTCAAAGAAGAGTTGGACAAAAAAGTGTGCGAAAAGAGGGATTAATAATCCAAAAGGGACGCAAAACTACCAAAAAGAGTAGAATCATAGCACAACACCAACAGATCGTAAGAATTGACAAAGAGGATAGAGAAGATGTATCAAAAGAGTCTCAAGAGACAATACTCCAAAGAGTCAAAATTGTACTAGATTTTTATGATGCTATTTTACTCTCTGATTATGCAAAAGGTGTTCTTACTCCTTGGCTTACTCAATCAATTATAGAGTTTGCTTCTTCAAAAAAGAGACTTATTTTGGTTGATCCAAAAGGTAGTGATTTTGAAAAATACAAAGGAGCTACACTTATCACTCCAAATAAAAAAGAGGCATCTCTTGCTACAAATATAGATATTATAGATGATAGTAGCCTCTTGAAAGCGGGAACAACTCTCAAAAATAGCCTAAACTTAGAATATGCATTAATCACACTATCAGAAGATGGAATGGCAATATTTGACAAAAACATGACAAAAATACCAACAGTAGCTAGAGAGGTTTATGATGTAACAGGAGCTGGTGATACTGTATTGGCATCTCTTGGTTTTGCTCTTAGTAGTGGCAAAGATATCTTTGAAGCAGCCAATTTTGCAAACTCTGCAGCTGGTGTAGTGGTAAGTAAACTAGGAAGTGCTACTGCTAGTTTGGAAGAGATTAGAGATTATGAGAATAATATAGACAAAAAGAGCAGTAGATCAAAAATCAAATCTATAGATGAAGTAGTATCGCATCTAAATACAAAAGATAAAAAAGTTGTATTTACAAATGGCTGTTTTGATATTTTGCATGCAGGGCATGTAAAATATTTGGAAGAGGCAAAAAGTTATGGAGATATTTTGGTATTGGGATTAAATTCTGATGATTCAGTCAAAAGATTAAAAGGAGAGAGCAGACCAATAAACAACTCTACAGATAGAGGGGTAGTTTTGGCAGGATTGGAGTCTGTAGATTTTATAGTCGAATTTGATGAAGATACACCTTATGAACTAATAAAAGCTATTAAACCTGATATATTAGTCAAAGGTGGAGATTATGAGGGCAAAGAGGTAGTAGGCAGTGATATTGCAAAAGAGACAAGATTAGTAAAATTTGTCGATAATAAGAGTACAACAAAAATTATTCAAAAGGCAAAACTATCATGATAGAGATGATATATAATCAGATGTTGGATCATCAAAGAGCTGTCCAAAAAAGTATGGAAGAGATACAAAGCTACATCTATACAGCTTGTATTATTGCAACTGATACACTCTCTCATAAAAAAAAGATCCTAATATGTGGAAACGGTGGATCAGCTGCCGATGCACAACATATTGCAGCAGAAATAGTGGGCAGATATAAAAAAGAGAGACGAGGCTTACCAGCTATTGCATTAACTACAGATACATCAGCTCTTACAGCAATAGCCAATGATTATGGATATAAGAGAGTCTTTGATCGACAAATTGAAGCTTTGGCAAATAAGGGGGATCTACTAATTGCCATATCTACAAGTGGCAACTCCAAAAATATTATAAATGCAATAAAAAGTGCAAAATCAAAAGGGTGTAGAGTAGTTGGACTAAGTGGAGGAGATGGAGGTAAAATGGATGATCTATGTGATATAAATATAGTTGTACCATCAAATGATACACCAAGAATTCAAGAGATACATATCCTAATAGGACATATCATCTCTCAAGCAATTGATGATCTGATTGATTAAGGTTTGATTATATGATGGGGATAAACAGATTGATAAAAATAGATAATATACATAACTATTTTATAATTTTACTACTTTTTACTATCACCATCAAAACATCAGTATCATTTTTACTTGAAGCTATAATCTTTCTATTGTGGATTTGGAATGGAAAGTTTAGAGAAAAATTGCAAATTATATTTACAGATAAATTATCTTTAACATTTTTGGCTCTTTTTCTCATACACCTAGCAGGAATATTTTGGACTCAAAATCTTCATGAGGGACTTCAAATCTTATCCAAACAGAAAATATATATCTTTGCACCACTAATAATCTCATTTTTTGATAAAAGATTTGCAAAATATGCTATATACTCCTTTTTATCTGCTATATTGATATCAGAAATATACTCACTATATCTCTATATGACTGGCGGTGTTCATCTATTTGGTTCATTTCCCTCACCATTTATGCACCATATGCACTACTCGCTTATATTGGCTTTTACATTTGGGTATCTTATAAATGAGATAGATTTTAAAAAGATATTAGAAAAAAAAGAGCTCTTTTATCTACTTTTTGCAACTCTTACAATAGTAGTACTATTTATAAATAAGGGAAGAATCGGTCAAGTATCTCTATTGTTAGTCTTTTTTATTTTGGCAGTTAATAAATTTAAACTCTCCTTTATAAAAAGTATTATTGCTGTTGGTATCACAACAACTATAATATTCCTTGGAGCATATCAATTTAGTGATCAGTTCAAAAGCAGATTTGAGAGAGCTACTCATGAATTTCATCAAGTAATAGGAACTGATAAAAGAGATAGTATCGCCTGTAGATTTGAGATGTGGGAGTATGCAATAGAGTTAGGCAAAAAGAGTCCTATCATAGGGATAGGAACAGGAGATAGCATCTCTGAAATGAAATCTCTACTAGGAGAGAATAAATTTCAAAAACTATTTAATGAGTGTGGATTGGGAATGAAATATCAATTTAACCCACATAATAATTTTCTACTCTACTTTATGCAATTTGGTACAATAGGAGTTATACTACTTCTTTTGATATTTATATATCAATTTAAAATTGCATATCTTCAAAATTCAACCCCGATGATGATATTAATATCTGTTACTCTTATAGGAATGATGAGTGCGTCACCTATATCAATGCATATAAAATATATATTCTTTTATGCTCTACTTATGACTATGATATATTTGGATAATATATATAAAGGGGAAAAAATCAGCGTTTGAGTCTCTTTAATCTCTTCTTATTTTGTAGATACTGTTGATGTTTTTGATGAAAAAAGGAGAGTTGTTGATGAGCAAATTTTTCATCTATACCTGAAACTTTGGCATACTCTTTGGCAATAGTTTTGGTATCCTCATCTGTAGCTGAAAAACGAGAGAGATTTTGAAATCTTAACTTATCATCAAATTTTATAAACTTCATTCGATTTACATCAACAATACTAAAGAGATATCTATTATCCTCTTTTTTTATTAGTACATTTCCGGGGGAGTAATCTATATGATAAACACCTTTTTGGTGAAGATTATAAGAGAAGAGAGCAAACTCTTTAAATATATTATCCCTATCTTCAAAATTATTATCTCTCAAAACTGCTCTTATCTCAAAATCGTAATCAAAATATTCACAAATATAAAAACTCTCGCCAAGAAGAGGATCAAAAAACTCTACATAAGCGATAGGTTTTGGTGTATTAATATCTAATTTTATAAGTTTTTGAGCATTTAAAAATGATCGTTTTGACTTTGAATCTCTAATAAAACGATAAGCAAATTGATTTATCAAATTTGGCACTTTAAAAGATTTTACTACTATTTTTTTACCATTATATTCAATAACTTTTATAATATTTCTTTTGGCAAAAATAACATTTTTATTTTGTGAAAAATGGTTTTTTATATTATTGACAAAATCCTTAGCATTATTATAGTTAGAGTCTAGCTGGATATTTATCATTCTAAATTCTCTTTAATTCTTTTTAATATCTCAAAAGCTTGATTTAACTCTTGAAGATTGATAGAGGAGAGTGTTTTTAGTGTATTTTTAAGATCTGTTGAACTAATACCCTCTGTTCTTGGAAGATAGATAACTTCACAATAATCTTTTAAAAAATCAAACTTCCCTTTCCAATCATCACCCATAATAAAAATATCAACATTATATTTTTTGATATCCTCTATCTTCTGATCCCAACTATTCTCAGGAATAACCATATCTACATATTTGATAGCTTCAACAATACTTGCTCTTTGATCATAAGGGATAATTGTCTTTTTGCCTTTAATATCATTAAATTTATCAGTTGAGACAGAAACTATCAGCTCATCACCATAATTTTTAAGTCTCTTTAGAAGTTCTAAATGCCCCACATGAAACATATCAAATGTTCCATAAGTAATTACTCTTTTAGACATCTCTACTCTCTAAAATATCCACAATTCTACTAGATACTTTTCCATCTATCTCTCCACAAATCTCTTTGGAAAATTTAACTCTCAAATCTTCTAATTTAGAAGGATTTGTCAAAGCCTCTTTGGTTAGTTGCATTGTCTCATTATAGTTATCTGCATTATCAAGAATTTGACGATATTTATCTTTTTTGGAGTCAATCCGCTTTTTAAGTTTCCATGGCATAAAGTAGTATGAAAAACGAAGTTTAAAATATCTATTGGATATAACAGGTCTATTCAAAGAGGCAAACTCAAACATAGCGGAACTTTCATCACTAATCATAACATCACTAATAGCAAAAAATGGTACTAAATTATATTCATCTACTCCTACAACTGTGCAATTTTGAAAACTACTCCAATGAGAGAGTTTTTTTCTTTGATTTTTGTACCGTTTTCTCTCATATGTCAAATAGTGTGCTTTGACAATAATATTACACTCTTTAAAATCATCTGGAAAATTATCACTCATCTTCTCAATAGAAGAGGGAAAAAAGGTCGGTGCATAAAGAATCGTTTTTTTTGTAGGATCTAAGCCATATTTTTTATATAGAGATATCTTTTCATCTTTACCCATATTTATAATAGAGTCAAATTTTGAAAAACCTACTATTTTTAATTTATCTTGATGCTCTTTATAGAGTTCAGATATTCTATTATACTTATATGTTCCCTCTACCAAATAGATATCTATATACTCTACAACATGATAAAATCCTGTCGATTTTGTACCAATACCATGTTCCAAAAATATAGTAGCGGCTTTTAACTCATCTGCTCTTTTGTATGGATTTGCAAAAAATATAAATTTACTCTCTATTTCAAAAAGTCTCTCTTCTCCAAAAGAGTAATCAAGTGAGTTATCTTTTGCAATTTTTTCCATTAATTGACTATTTTGTTTATTTGATAAAACAAAATATATACTATATCCTCTACGAATTAACTCTTTTGAGATTGGTAAAAAGTGTGGAAAATAGTATGGATAAGCTACATAAAATGTAGCAAAATATTTTTGCATAATTTAATCTTTTGATAGAGTTTTTAGGCCATCAACTTTTGAAAAATAATCTTTATTTGGTATCTTCCAATCACCATAATGGTATGTCAAAAATTTATCATGATCTTTTGGCTTTCTATATAATTTATTATTAAATTCTATTGTATCAAACTCACGAAGTAAAGATGCAGGAACTCTATGCTTTTTTCCAAACTCCCTCCAATAGAAAAAATCATCCATCTCATACATTACAAACATATCAAGTGAAACATAACCCCTAAAAAATTTCCATCTATAATTTCTGACCTTGAAGCTTCTAAAATCATCTTTTTTCAAAACATCATCATCTATTGTTTGATATCTACTATAAGTACGATAATTCATCCTCTTAATCTCAGGCATCACAACATTATGCATCTTCTCTCTATCATCTGCCAATATAGAGATATCCAAATCATCATCCCAAGGCAAAAGTCGATTCTCTCTTACAATACCCAAAAGAGTTCCAAAATCTATCCAATATCTAACATCATGTTTTTCAAGAATTGTAGTTACATCTTCAAGCATCTTTTGGGCAATTTTTAGATTTTTGCCCTGTAAAAGATATCTCTCTCTACCCCACTTAATTTTCATATAGATACTCCTCCAAGAGAATTAAAAAAGCTTCCATATCCTGATAATCAATATCACCAATATTTGCCACTCTAAAAGTATTAAAATCAGCTACCTTACCTGGGTAAATGGTAAAATCTCTCTCATAAAAATAGTCATGCATATCATCAAAATCTACACCATCGGGAATAAAAATAGAGGTAATAATCTTGGAGTGATATTTATCATCTACAAGATACTTTAGTCCTAGCTCTTTAAGCTTTTTGGTCAATGTTTCCCAAGATTTGCTATATCTTAGATAACGCTTATCAATTCCCTCCTCTTTTGCCTCAATAATTGCCTGTTTTAGTGCATATAGTGTCTGAACAGGAGGAGTAAAACGCATTTGATGACTTTTGATAAAGTTTTGATATTGAGCATATAAATTTAGATAAAAATTACGAGGTTTGATATCTTTTAATTTCTCTATAGACTCTTTATTTGCAATAACAAATCCAACACCAGCCATACCTTGAATATTTTTATTTGAACTTGCTGCAAGATAGTGAATATTTTGCTTTTTCATATCTATTGGAATCGCAGCATAAGAGCTCATGGCATCTACAATTAACTCTATATGATATTTTTTAGCCAAACTACCAAAAGCATCCAGATCATTTAAAAGACCTGTAGTTGTCTCATTGTGAATAACTGCCAAATGGGAGATATTTTTACTATTTTTAATAAACTCTTCAAGTTTTTGTAAATCTATAGGCTCTATGGGAGAGCTTTCAAACTCCAAAAAATTCATATCATAAGAGTCTGCTATTTGAGACATTCTTTTACCATATGCACCATTATTGACTATAATAATTCCCCTATCATGAGGAACAACAGAGGATATAATCGACTCTACTACAGCAGTACCACTACCACCAAATAAAATTGTACTATATTCATCACTATTAGAAACAATTGAACTTAACTCATTAGAGACAAACTCCATCAAATCTCCAAACTCATACTCTCGTGGGCAAATATCTGGAACAACCTGTGCCATCTTTACACTATTAGTTGTTGTGGCAGGACCAGGATTTAGTAGTATATTTTTTTTTATATTCATCTCTCTTCTTTTTATTTTTGGTAAAATTAAAGTTTGTGCTCTTTTTAGATGTGAGGCATCATCAATTTCACACCATATCAAATCTTCACTATTTTTTACATAATATGGATTATCTTTAGAGCTTTGTACCATGATATACTCATAATCTATTTTTGGATCACTCACCATACAAGAGGCAAAAATAGTATTCATCTGCCTATATCTACTCATAGATAGCTTACTAATTCCTACAAGTTCACCACTCACATACTCTAAATCATCACTATTTTTAGACATATTTTGAAGATTACTATTTTTATCTTTTTGAATATATACCTCATCATTTGAATAAGTTTTACCAGATGAGAGAATAATATCATCCCTACTATCTTCCAAAAGCAATCTAAGAGCTTTAATCTCATATAAAAGATCTGATTCTAGTAACAAAAAATCATCTTTTATTATATCTCTCATATTATAAAGAGTATACATACTACTAGTTGTCTCAAATTTATCACTTTTAATACAAACAATACCCTCATATTTTTGAGCCAACTCTTCATAATATTCACTCAAATAACCAGTACCAATATAGATATTTTTAATCCCACACTTATGAAGATTTTGAATACTCCTCTCTATCAAAGAGATACCTTCAAGTGGTAAAAAACCTTTTGGTCTTAATTTTGTCATATCTTTTAATCTACTACCAAATCCAGCAGCAAGTATAACAGCACTATTTATCATCTAAAACTATTTACCTTAACTATATCAAGAGGAGGTCTAGGAGTTTCATCATCAAGTCCACACTTAACATGAACAAATTTTATCCCTGAGCTATCTTTTATTTTCTCTATTATACTATTAAAATCATCCAAGTTATCAACAATAGTATCAATGACCTCTATATTAGCACTTTTAACAATATCTATATAATCAACATGACTTTGATATGTATTTTGTCCACCTGTGCTTTTATTTGACTCATTATCAAATAGAATATAGATCAAATTTAGCTCATCTTTATATCTTCCTACGGTAGTAAGAGCACCCATATGCATAACAAATTCAGCATCACCACCACAAACAACTACTCTCTTACCAGCTTTACTAGCTCCCAAGCCAAGACTCAATGCCCCACCCATATTACCCGCCATATAAAAGTTATTGGTATCTGGCATAAAAGAGTACATCTCTCGTGCAGTATTTCCCGTTGTACCTATAAATAGTCTTTCACTATCTCTAAATATTAGATTTAAACTTTTCAAAAATTGACTTCTAGGGGTAAGTTTTGATAAATCTAGTTTGTGTTCATCTTTTAACTCTACTTTTGAGAAAGTATCTTTTTTTAACAGACATATTCTATCTATATCATTACATTGATCTATTTGAGATATAGCACTATCTATACTATTTTGATCTAAAATTATATGATCATATCCATAAGCCTCCACTAGATCAGTTAACTTAGTAGATAAATGTTGATGTTGAATTTCACTATCTCCATCTTTATAAGTTCTCCAACTTACAAATATAGGAAATGTCACACCATAAGGCTTTAGCAAACTAGTAATACAACTCCCCATATTTGTTAAACCTGATGATTGAACAATAACAATAGGCTTAGAGTTAGCCATCTTTAATCCCGCGGCAACCGAACATGCCACAGCCTCACTAGCACATGGAAGATACTCTATATCTTCACTATTTATAACAGCATTAATAAGATTTTTTGCAAAACTACATGGAACCACACATAAATGTGTATATCCTTTTTTGATTAATAAATCTACAAAGTTCTCTGTATTTAACATTATTTTGTCCCTGGTATCAATTCTAATATCTCTTTTATAGGCATGCAATCAGGCTCAGCCTCAAGAGTTCTTTTATGTTTAAGTATGGACGACGCTACTTTCATCATTCCGGGATAGGCAGCACGAAGCATATGATTTGCATAGATGACCACATTTACACCAATTTTTGCAAATTCATCAGTTGTTACACTATTAAAACTTGTCGGAACTACAACAATTGGCGTACTACTATCTTCTAATCTAAACCTTGTTACAAACTCTATAATCTCGGAAGGATCTTTAAGACGAGAGTGAATCATAACTCCATCAGCTCCAGCTTTTACATAAGCAAAAGCCCTCTTGAGTGCATCATCCATTCCCACCTCAAGTATCAAAGATTCAATTCTTGCTATAATCATAAACTCATTGGTAATTTGTGCATTTTTACCTATCTTGATTTTGTGGCAAAAATTTTCTATACTATCTTGTGTTTGAGCTACATCATTTCCAAAGAGTGAATTTTTTTTGAGTCCAGTTTTATCTTCAATAATCACAGCACTCACACCAGTACGCTCCAAACTCCGCACAGTAAATTCAAAGTGTTCAGCTTTTCCACCAGTATCTGCATCATAAATCATTGGTTTTGTAGTAACTTCAAAAATCTCATTTATTGTAGTAAGTCTCGCTGTTGTATCAACCGCTTCAATATCAGGTTTACCTTTTGAAGTAGAGTCTGTCAAAGAGCTTGACCACATACCATCAAAAGAGACTATACTCTCATCTTCTAACGAAGCTTTTGCATTTTGAGCTATTAAGCCACTCAAAGCATTATGAACTTCCAAAATTTTTACAATAGGCTTTGCATAAATTAATTTTCTAAGTCGCCCAAGTCTTGTTGTTGTAGTAATACCTAAATCTGCTATTCTCTCTTTTACTTGTATTTCATTAATATCATCAGAGTATGGAATCTCTACCAACTCTCCACCCCAATCTTTTAATAGTTCAATAACCTCCAAGCGGAGTTTTTTCTGCACACCATTTTGCCAATCATCACCATGAACAACAATATCAGGTCTTAATTTAAGAAGATTAGTCTTATAACTTGCACTCTCTTGAATGACTACATTATCTACAAATTTTATATTTTCAATGACCTCTTTTCTCTTTTGATAACTAAGATAAGGAACATCATCAACTTCACCACAAGCCTTATCACTAAAAAGCCCAACACTCACACTTCCTAGCTTTGATGCCTCTTTTAATATATTTATATGTCCAGCATGTAACAAATCTGCTATCATGGCAACATAAACTTTTTTCATCTTATTCCTTTGAATCAATCACATACATAAAATTTTCATCTCTATACTCTTGAGCATATATATTGAGTAGTTTAGCACTCTTATGCTTTTTTAATAGACTATTATGAGACCAATATACTTCAATAATTTTATCTTTTTGGAACTTCATATATTTTATATCTTTACCAAAATCAAACTCCAAAAGCGTAGCACCTTTTAGTAAAGAGAGCATTGTTTTATAAGCTTCAAATGCTGGGTATTTTTTGATACCATCTCTATTATCTACCAAACCATATCCCACAGCAACAAGCTGATGCCAATATATAGTCTCTATCATACCTGTAGTAAAACTCATGAGATAATATTGAACCATATAGAGTGCATAATCATCCAATCCTACACACTCTTTTTCACTTGTTGGAGCATAAGGAGCTCTATTTGATATTGGCCAATTTGTCTCTGTAATAACTATTTTATTACTACTTTTTGGACTTAAAATAACCATAGCATATAGGAGTTTTATCTTTTTAATTAGATCAAGACCCATCTGCGTATTTTCAGGACTTCCCCTTCTATCTACATACAACAAAGAGCTAAACTTATCATAATATATTTTATGAAAATTAAAAAGAGTTCTCACACTAAAATAGTATTCAAAATCTATAACTGAAGAGCCAATAAGAGAGATATCTTTAAATTTAGAGTCTCTTATATTTTGTACTGTTTTATAAAAATTCATATACTCATCCATCGTAAAAAATGCCCATTTCTTACGATTTATTGCATTTCCTATCTGATACTCTTTTATATTTAATCTCTCAAAAATAGTAGTTATAGAGCTTTTTAAAAGGCTAAGATCTTCGATATGTCTTCTATCTTGTAATATATTGACTATTACACTATATCCATCTAACTTATCAATAAAAAGTTTATACTTATCAAAATTTTCTATATCACTAAGAGGTACACGAACAAGAAGATTATCAACACCCAACTCTTTAATCAACTCTAAATCACAATTAATATCAACACCCATTCCAAAAAAATTATCTCCATTAATCTCTCTATTTTTAAAAAGAGCAGATAGAAAACTAATTGCAATAAGAGGAAAAAGCAATATATTTGTAACAACCATTTTAAGAGTATCAATAATTGTTAATCTATATATATCTTTTTTTGCTTTTTTATCTCTAATGGGATATGGCTGATCAGAGAAGCCATCCCACTCAAAAATTTTATCAAACTTCAATATTTTTATCCAAAAGAGAGTTTGCAATCTCTACAATCTGATCCTCTTTGATCTCTGAAATAGAGAAATCATTTTTATCTAGTTTGTAGTGATCTATTTTTGAAGATGATTTTAGCACTTTGTTGATATCTGTCTCATAAATACGAGTAGGAGGAGTAGGACCAAAAAGAGTGATAGATGGAATATTATTTGCCCATGCAATATAGCTAGGACCTGTATCATTACCAATTAGAAGATCGACATTGGAGATTAACGCTTTTAAAACATTCAAATTCATACGAGGCAAGAGTGTAACATTATCACTCTTTGAAGCTATATAATCACCATCTGCTTTTTCACTCTCATTTCCATAAGGAATTAAAATATTTGCATCTAATCTATCTGCAATATTTACCAATTTTTCTTTTGGATAGATTCTACTTTGCCAAGTAGAACCAACAATAAAAATAATATTTTTTTGACTCTTAGACAAAAACTCTTTTGCTCTAATTTCATCATCTTTAGCAAAAAATAGATATGCTTTTTTTTTCAAAATATCATCTTTAGAGATATCAATATTTAGAGCTTTTGAAACTAATAATCTATATCTATCAATAGTATTAAAATGGTATGGAATATCGAATTTATCACTATAAAAAAGAGATGCAACCCCCTCTCTAGTGGAGTTTTTATCATATCCTGCTACATGAGAGGATAAAATTTTTGAAGCTATGGAGGATTTGATTAGACCTTGCATATCAATTACAATATCATAATTCTCTTTTGCATAAACTCTAAGTTTTTTAATCTCTCCAAAGATATTTGAAAAACTACCTTTGATCGATTTTAGATTTACCTTTTTGATATTATCAATATCACTATTATGTTCCAAAATAGAGGCAAAACCCTCCTCTACAATCCAATCTATCTTAGCTTCAGGAATATGCTCTTTGATAAACTGAACAACAAAAGCAGAGTGAATAATATCTCCAAGGGCTGAAAGTTTTACTATGGCAATTTTCATACAAAAACCTCTTTTAATTTTCTAATAGAATCGACACTATATCTAGCTTTTGTAGGTTTATTAGTATTGGTTAAAAGAATGGTGTTCTCAACTTTAGCATTTTGAGCAGCTTCAATATCACTCTCTTTATCACCAATCATCCATGAGCTTTTCATATCTATATCAAACTCCTCTTTTGCATCCAAAAACATCTTTGAGTGAGGTTTTCTACAATCACATAGATCTTCTGGAGTGTGAGGGCAATAAGAGACCTTTGATATTAAAATACCATTTTGTTTCAATCTATCAACCATCCAATTAGTTAATTTTTCAAAATCATCATGAGTATAATATCCACGCCCTATTCCCGATTGATTTGTAACAATTATCAAAATATAATTATTAGAGATAGACCATTTTAAAAAATCGAATATTCCCTTAGTAAACTCAAAATCCTCTATTTTATAGAGATAGTGCTTGTCAATATTAATAACACCATCTCTATCCAAAAAAATTGCTTTAGTTATTTTGAAGCTCCTTTTTTAGATCTTTTTCAATAAAAATCTTCTTCTTTTTACTCTCAAATTTAGGCTTACCATTATAAAAGATATACTCTGCCATTTTAAGATACTCTAATCCTAACTTTTTATCATCAAGATTATTTTTTAGAATTTTACCCAAATAGTAATATCCATAAAAGCTATTTGGATCATCAATAACAGTTCTTTGCAAAACTGCTGCTGCTTCTCTCATTTTATTTATATTGCCATAACAGACCGAAAGTAAAATCTTAACATCTGTTTGATTTTGATCTATAGCTATACTCTTTTTATAAGATTCACTAGCCTCTTTGTATATACCAATATCAAAGTAGGCATCACCAAGCTCATTCCATAAATCTCTGTCTCTTTTACGAGAAGCCAAGGAGTGTAAACGATCCAATCTTAGTGCCAAATCCAATACTTTTGAAGCACTCTCCTGCTCTATTAAATTTGGATCTTTTGCATAAACTTGGGTAATTAATCTAAACCCATCTGCAACTCTATTGTTACGCAAATATATTAAAGAGAGTTTCAATTTACACTCTAAATTATTGGGATAATCTTTTAAAATCTTTTCTATTTTTTTTTGGCTACTAAACAGCTCACTCTCTGCAATAACTAAATCACTATCACATTGGGCAAAACTTTTAGCCTCCAAACCTAAGGCGGATAGAACTATCACTATAAAAAAAATAAAAATATTGTTTTTAATCAAATTATGTTTACCCCTAAATTAAATTAATGCAATTAGGTAACTTTCCTTTTACTTAGTTACCACCTATTGACAATTATATACAATATTAATTAAACCTGAATATTTTATATTTTTAAACCTTAAGCATTAAGCAATTATTAAGCTTTTATTAATCAGGTGGTCTATAATTTTTTTCCCTCTCTTTTGCTTTTTTACGACGCTTCTCCAACTTTATAGCGTCATTCAACTCCTCTTCAGAATCAAAATGAGCACCATTAAGAAACTTATTTTCATCATCAAACTGCCCTGTTTTTACGCCCCAAAGCAGAGCAATAAGCCCTAATGCCCCCAAAAGTGTAGATACTCCAATCATTATAGCAATAATTCCACTACTCATATTATAATCCCCTCTTAATTCTTATTGCATTTGCAATCACAATCAATGAACTCAAAGACATTGAGAGTGCTGCTACCAAAGGTATCACAAATCCAGCTACAGCTAAAGGTATTGCAAATAGATTATACAACAGAGATAGAGCCAAATTTTGTTTGACATTGTGAAAAGTTTTTTGACTCAACTTTACAGAAGTTGCCAAAGATGATATCTTATTATCAAGTAATACAACATCACTCACAGATATAGAGATATCTGATCCACTTCCCATAGATATAGCAATATCGCTTTTTGAGAGAGCCAAAGCATCATTTATCCCATCACCAGCCATAATTACTATTTGACCCTTTTTATGTGCATCATCAATAAATTGTGCCTTATCTTGAGGATAGAGCCTACTATAATATCTTTGTATTCCTACAGCAGAAGCGACACCCTTAGCAACCCCTTCATGATCACCAGTGAGCATCACAACCTCTACACCACTATCAATAATCTCTTTGATCGACTCTTTGGTATCATCTTTGATTTTATCTTTAAGCAGATAAAGTGCAACCAATTCACCATCTATTCCAAAAGCAAAAATAGAACCATCATGATCACCTTCAATGAATATACCATGTTCTGATAAAAGTCTATCATTTCCACCCAAAAGAGTTTTGCCTTCATAAATGGCACTTAAACCTTTAGCTTCTATACTTTTAATATCTTCTAATGGATACTCTTGTAACTCTCCACTATTTTCAAGATATGTTGCAATACCTTTACTAATAGGGTGTGAAGAGGTTTTGACAAGAGAGTATAAAATATTTTTATCAAACTCTTTTATAATCTCTGCATCAACTACCTCTGGTCGCCCCTCTGTAATAGTGCCTGTCTTATCAAGAAATAGTATATTAGCTTTTGCCATAGTCTCCAAAAAACTAGCCTCTTTATATAAAATACCTCTCTTAGCTCCCTCAGAAAGACCAATCAAAGTAGCCACAGGAGTAGCAAGTCCCAAAGCACATGGACAAGCAATAACAATCACAGATATGGAAATAATAAGTGCTTTTTCAAATCCAGAATCCCCAAAAAAATACCACCCCAAAAAAGCAGCAATAGCAATCACTAAAATAACAACAGAAAAATAACCAGAAATCTCATTTGCCAATCTTTCAATACGAGGCTTTTTTGTAATAGAATCTTCCAAAAGCGAAACAATAGTAGAAAGAAGAGAGTTACCAAACTCTTTGGTAGCACGATACCTAACCACACTATCCAATAAAATAGAGCCACTCAAAACCTCATCTCCCTCTTTTTTATAGATAGGTTCAGACTCACCACTTAGACTAGATTCATCAAAAGAGCCTTGACCAGATATGATTTGACCATCAATAACAATCTTATCTCCAGACTTAACCTCAATCAAATCTCCAACTTTGACCTCTTCAACCAAAACCAAAGATTTTTCATCACCATCAATCACCAAAACTTCAGTAGGCAGAGATCCCATCAATGAATCCATAGTATCCACAGCCTGTTTTTTGCCCAAAACTTCAAGATATTTACCAACAAAAACAAAAGTGATAATCATAGCAACAGAGTCAAAATAGACCTCTCCTACTCCACTTATCATGGCATATATAGAGTAGATATAAGCTAAAGTTGCACCAGTAGCTACCAAAAAGTCCATATTGATAAATCTATTTTTCAGCCCAAAATAAGCCCCTCTAAAATAGACCCAACCAGTATAAAAAAGAGCAGGTGTAGCCAAAACAAACTCAGCGATATTTAGTACATTTTTGTCTGAATCACTAATCCCAGTAAAATATCCAGCATATTGAGCAATTGCCAGCCACATAATATTCATAGTAGCAAACACACCGACAAGAAGTCTAGAGTAGTAATCTGTTCGCTGTTTATTGGCTCTCTCCTCCTGCAAAGAGGCATCATAAGGATAGGCATTGTAACCAATAGATTGTATCTTCATAATAATATCAGAGAGTTTTAATACAGATGGATCCCATACTATTTTGGCTTTGTGGTTTGTATAGTTAATCTCTGCTTCTAAGATACCATCACTATTATGAAGAACTTTCTCATTTAGCCAAACACAAGCAGAACAGTGAATACCCTCGATAATTAGGCTAATCTCATTGAATCCATCTCTATCTTTGATATACTTTTTGGCAAAACCTTCCAAATCAAACTTTTCCAAATCCAAAGCTCTCTCTTTGGCAGGGTCAAGTTTAGTATCTCCAATCTTCTCATAAAAACTATCCAACCCTTCACTATGCAAAAGATGATAAACCCCCTCACACCCTTTACAGCAGAAATATCTATCTTTGTCATCAATTATTTCATGAATTAAAACATCTTCTTCAAAAACCAATTGGCAATGATCACATGCAATTTTCCCCAATATATCCCCATCTTTTTAATAAATTATCCTATTAACTGCCTTGAATATGGCTGAAAAAATAAATCTTTTTCATGTTAGAATACTTACATGAAAAAACTAATTTTTATTTATCTACTAATATTAAATTTTTCATTTGCAAACGATTCCAACACCACATTTATAGATAGCCTATCCACCACAAGAGACACTATCACAGACTCATATCAACAGACCTTATGTGACATAGATAGCTATGTATCAAATGATAATAGCTGTAGAGATAAAAAATATAAAAGGGATATATCCAAAAATAGAGTAAGCCTTATTTTTTCAACCAAACTAAGAGAAAAGAGCATCAAACCAGCCCTATATATCAAAGTAAATATCAAACTACCTAAAATTCAAGACAAAATAGAGCTTACATTTGACAAACAGACAAACGATGAGATAAATAATCAAAATATATACGACACACCTGAAGATAGAGAGAGAGATCAAAACTTTAGAGTAGGATTAAAGTATTATCTATTCAAAAAAAGAGACTCCAAAACTTATGCAAGATTGGGAGTTAGAGCAAGTAAACCATTTGGATTTTTTACTCAACTAGCTACAGACAAAAGATACTACTTTGAGAAAAATAGACTCCTTTTTGGAGCCAATCTATACTACTACATCCACTACAAATGTTTTACAACATCAAGCTATGAAAGTTTTATGACACCTATAGATAATCACTACACATTTGAGCAAAAAAACCAAATATTTTACACTCACAAAGATAAAGATACAGAATTAGAACATATCTTTAGACTACACCACTTTATAGATAAAACTGATAAATTCACATACACTCTAAACTACATAAGCCTTCATGACAAAGAGTATAAACTTTGCAAAAAACAGTATGGAATATCCCTAAAATTTAAACACTATTTCAAAAAATGGCTTTTTATAGAGACCATTCCCCAACTCCTAGCAAGAAGAGAAAATAACTTCAACATTGAAACTAGACTTACTATAAATATCGGCATCAGTTTTTCAAAAAAAACAAGATAACAAAAAGAGAGACTATGAAAGAACTTCATCTTTCCAGTCTCAAAAACTATAGCAACAAGTAATATGCAATACAAAACTCTCAAACAAACTTATTTCATTTAATATTAAATATCTGCGGAATATCTTTGATAATGGAGTAGAGAAGCATATCGAGAGAATGTCTCGAAATAACCTCCGCAGGACGCACCTGCGGAATAGCCATTGTAGCACACTTTTTAAATTTTTCAAAATTAAAATCTCTCACCAAACCACTATAATATAGAGCTTTGCAAAAAAGTTGGCAACTCCCATGTTTTTTGAGTTTTTTTAAATATCAATTTTTCTTCAAACATCGATAAAATGGGTGTTTAGTAGGGGTTTTGAATATTTTTTTTACCATGATTTGGGGCTATTTTATGGAGTTACCAACTTTAAGAGATTTTTAAGTTTTGAAAGTACCATAACATGGGGCTTTGAATCTTAACAAAATCTTAAAGTTGGCAACTCATGAAGAGCAAAAGTAATATTATATTTTCTTAGTAAGGTTATAGATAAATTTATAAAAAAATAGTAAAAATCTATTTTCTTTCTTAAGATTTTATTAAGCAAAAAGTTGGCAACTCCTAAAAAAGGGGTCAGTTGCCACCTTAAAACTAGGAGATGATTACATTCAAATGGATTTTATGTTATAATTATTTGAAAGTAAATAGTTATAACATAAAATATAGTTTAAATATTTAAAAAAGGATAATAATGGTTGAGTTCTTTACAGCATTTGAAATCATGGAAAAGTTTGTCCACATGATTGAAAAAGAACGAATTAGGAGAAATATGACACAAAAAGATTTATATAAAGCTTCGGGTTTGTCTGCAAGTGCCTATCGTACCTTTATGGATACCAAAAATACAAAATTTGAAAATATTGTAAATCTATTATTTGCATTAGATTTAACTTCAAAGCTTGAAGAGTTAATAAAAGTAGACAAGTTTACTTCATTGGATGAAATTAGAAGTCAGAAAGATAAGAAAGTGAAAAAAAGAGTAAAAAAGAGTAAATATGACTGAAATTGATGCGTATATTTATAATAAAAAGATAGGTACTCTTTTAGAACATGAAGGAAGTATCTTTTTTCAATATGATAAAGATTTTATAGCCAGTGGTATTCAGATATCACCTATAAAGCTTCCCCTGAATGACATGCTTTATACAAATAGTGAGCATAAATATTTATACCAAGGTATGGCAGGTCTATTTTTTGATTCATTACCTGATAGGCATGGTATGGCTTTTATTGATAGATATTTTGAAAGACAAGGCTTGAAAACTCATGAAATCACACTGCTTCATAAACTTGCTTTTATTGGAGATAGAGGTATGGGAGCAATCGAATACTTACCTAAAGAACATGAAGAAAATATTGTAGAGGAAGATGTCATTAATGCCAAAGATGCCTATGAAAAAATGAAAAAGAACATTGATGATAAAGATTCATCGATTGAAGACTTAATGAATATCCTTGATAGTGTTTCTCCTGTAGGTGGTGGAAGACCTAAAATGCTTGTACAATACAATAAGAGTAATGAGATGATTAAGATAAACACAAAAGAGTTAGAAAAAGGATATATAAGAGCTATTATTAAATTTGATGAAATCTATGAGGGTGTAGGAAGTATTGGACTTACAAAGTTAGAGTTTATCATGATGAGCATGGCTAAAGATGTAGGCATCAAAACAGCAGAGTTTAGACTAATAAAAGAAAATGACTCTCATCATTTGTTAGTAGAGAGATTTGACAGAACGAAAGATGATGAAAAGATTCATATGTGTACTGCATCTGGTCTTATGCATATTAATATCTCAATTTCACAAGTTACAACATATGAGCATCTATTGATGCTCACAAAAAGAGTATGTAAAAGCCAAGAGGATATAGAGGAACTATTTAAGAGAATGGTTCTAAATGTGTTAGTATTTAATTTTGATGATCACGCTAAAAACTTTGCATTTCTAATGGATAAATCTGGCAAGTGGACTTTATCACCTGCATATGATATTACATATTCAAAAGGTCTTGCTACGCAGCATATTACAACCATCGGGGGTAAGGCTTTAGAGATTACTAAAGATGATATTTTAAAAATTGCAACTTCATATTCGATTAAACCTGCAGTTGCAAACAAAATTATTCATAAGTGTATTAAAGTTGCTACAACTTTTAAAGAACGAGCAGAGGCTTTAGGGCTTGAAGATGATGATATTGAAAAGTATAAGAGTGATATAGATAGTCAAATTCGATTTTTATCATAATTTTGCAGTATACCCCAAATTTATACCATAAAACAAACTACCCCTTCAAAAAACCCATAGTCATAGCGATCAAATCATCATCATCTTTACTTCTTGATTTGAGATACTCTTTTTTTTCATCAGGATAGACAATGGTGATATTTTGTTGGTAGCTTGATATAGATTTGATGCCTTTTTCTAGTGCTAGAATTTTGATTATGATTATCTCTAGGAACTGTTTTGTTGGGGTATCTAGCTCTCCGAATCTATCTATTATCTCCTCTTCTATTTCGTAGACCTCTTTGGTGTTTTGGCATTTGCTTAGACGGCGGTATAGTTCTAGTCTGATTCGATCTTCTCCTACTAGTTCACTGCTTAGGTAGGCACTGATTGAGAGTTTTATCTCTACCTCTTTTTGTTCGCTTTGGGTTTTGTTCATGAGGATATTTATTGCATCTTCTAACATTTTGAGGTATAGGGAGTAGCCTATGCCTTTAATGTGTCCGCTTTGAGCTTCTCCTACTAGGTTTCCTCCGCCTCTAATCTCTAGGTCGTGGTAGGCTAGAACTGATCCACTTCCTAAAAATGAGTTTGACTCTAGGGCTATTAATCTTTTTTGGGATTGTTCGCTCAAATCATTTTTATCTTTTACTAAAAAGTAGCAGTATCCTTGTCTTTTACTTCGCCCTACTCTTCCTCTTAGTTGATGAAGATCAGCTATACCAAAACGATCTGCACTCTCTATTATTATAGTATTTACATTTGGTATGTGTATGCCTGATTCTACTATGGAGGTTGATAATAGTAGATCATACTCTCCATTTTCAAACTTTGCTATCTCTTTTTCTGTAGTGGCTGGGGGGATTTTGGAGTGGAGAACTAGGATTTTGATATTTGGTAATATATCTTGAAGATCTCTCTTTTTGTCTTCGATAGAGGCTATACGATTATGTACAAAAAATATCTGTCCTCCTCTTCTTTTCTCTCTTAATACCACCTCTTTGATAGATTTTTCATCATAAACTTTTACAAATGTTCTCACATCTTCTCTCTCGCTTGGAGGAGTTAGAAGCTGGGAGTACTGTTTTAGAGATGATAGAGCCATGTTTAGACTTCTTGGGATTGGGGTAGCACTCATGGAGAGCATGTGCATGTTTTCTCTTAGATTTTTTAGTTTCTCTTTCTGTTTGACTCCAAATTTATGCTCTTCATCTATGATTAAAAGAGCTAGATTTTTAAACTCCACTCCCAAAAGAGCATGAGTACC
>CAZLLE010000074.1:0-30065 GCA_964560425.1 uncultured Campylobacterales bacterium | reverse complement strand
ATATCCATTTTATTATATCATATCTTAGTTATAAAATTATTAATAAGAATTAAGCTATTTTGTGATATAAGAGATAAAAAATTATTGGAGAAGATATGAGTAACATTTTAAAAATAGGTAAATATGAATTAAGTAGTAGATTAATAGTAGGAAGTGGAAAATATGATAGTTTTCAGACTACATTAGATGCAACACTTGCAAGTGGAAGTGAATTAATTACAGTAGCAGTAAGAAGAGTAAATATTACAGACCCTACACAAGAGAATTTAATGAATTATTTTGAGAATACAAATGTAAAATTTTTACCAAACTCTGCAGGATGTATAACAGCAGAAGATGCTATTACACTTTTTAGATTGACTCGTGAAGCAACTGGAATCGATTTAATTAAATTAGAAGTTATTGGAGATACTGCTAAGACTCTTTATCCTGATGTAATTGAGACTATTAAAGCTTGTGAAGTATTAGCAAAAGATGGATTTACCATTATGGCATATACTAATGATGATCCAATTATTGCAAAAAGATTAGAGGATGCTGGTGCTCATGCCATTATGCCCTTAGCCTCTCCTATTGGAAGTGGACTTGGGATTCAAAATAGATTTAATGTCCATTTTATTAAAGAGGCTGTAAATATTCCAGTTATTGTAGATGCAGGAATTGGTTGTGCAAGTGATGCAAGTATTGCTATGGAATTAGGGGCAGATGGAGTCCTTACAAATACTGCTATTGCTCAAGCTAAAAATCCTATAATGATGGCAGAAGCTATGAAATATGCTGTTATAGCTGGAAGAATAAGTTATGAAGCAGGTAGAATTACCAAAAAGCCTTATGCAACTGCCTCTTCTCCTATTGATGGGATGATATTTTAAATAGTTTTTATAGAGGTAATATTTTACCTCTATTATTCTTTTTTAAAATATTTTATAATTTTTAAATATAAATTATTATCAAAGAAAAAAAATACTATAATTATAAAAAAAATATTTAAAGGGATTATTTGTTAATTAGTGTACCTGCAACTAGTGCCAATTTAGGACCTGGTTTTGATTCATTGGGATTAGCTATTGATTTAAGAAATCAAATTATTATTGCACCATCAAAATTTTTGAGTTTATCAACAATAGGGGAGGGGGCAAGTAATCCAAAAATTAGAAAAAATACATTATTTTTAACTATTTTTAATGAAAATTATAAAAGATTAACAGATAGAATTGATAATTTTAAATTTGAATTTATTAATAATATCCCAATATCAAGAGGATTAGGTAGTTCATCTGCTGTAATTGTAGCATCTATTACTGCGGCTTATGCTATGTCTAAAACTAAATATAATAAGAGAGAAATTTTAAATTTAGCTTTAAAATATGAACATCATCCTGATAATATTACTCCTGCAGTTATGGGGGGATTTAATGTAGCTTGTATAGATGATAATAAAGTTTATAGTCAAAAAAGACGTCTTCCAAATTATCTTAAAGCAATTTTAGTTATACCAAATAAAACAATTTCAACTGCCCGTTCTCGTAATATATTACCAAATCAATATAAAGCTGAAGAGACTATCTATTCACTCTCTCGTAGTGCTTTTATGACATCTGTATTTATGAGTGAATCATGGGATTTACTTCGTGTAGCATCTCAAGATAAATTACATCAAACAAGAAGAATGAAAGCTATGCCGGAGCTTTTTGATGTGCAGAAAAGTGCATTAGATAATGGTGTTTTAATGAGTACACTTTCAGGAAGTGGTTCATCATTTTTTAACTTAGTTCATGCAGATGATGCAGAGTATCTTCAAGAGAAATTAAAGCAAAAGTTTCCAAGATTTCGTGTTGAGACATACAATTTCAACAACACAGGTTATATTATAGAAAAATAATTAACTTTTTAAGGATTTTTATTATAAGGTTAACAGATAGTAATAAGATACATAAACCAATCAGGATGTGTATTATTTGCAGACATAGAGATTTGCAAAAGAATTTAATAAGACTTCAATGCAAAGACAAAACTCTAATCCATTTTACAAATGTTGGAAGAAGTTTTTATGTATGTAGAGAGTGTCTAAATAAAAAAGATAAAAAATTAGAAAAAGTGCTTAGTAATAAATGTAAGCAGAAGATAAAAATTATAGATTTGGAGAGTTTAATATATGAATAGGGTGCGAATAAGTGAAATTGCTAAAGAGCTTGGAATGGGGAGTAAAGATGTTCTAGCAAAGGCAAAAGAGATAGATTTAAATGTAAAGGCAGTTAGTAGCGTAGTTTCTGTAGAGTCTGCAGAGCAACTAATGAATTTTATAATGACTGGTGCAAAACCACAGTCAAAGTCAGCACAGAAAGAGGTGCTAAAAGAGGTTAAAACTCCACAACAGATAAAACCAACACCTCAAATAAAAGTGCAACCAGATAAAAAGGAAGATAAGAAACCTACTATTACAAAAGAGGTTACTAAAGAGAAAACAATGAACACAGTCACTAAAAAAACAGAAGAAAGCTCCTCCAAAAAGCAAACAGAACAGAGTGATACTAAAAAAGAGGTGGAATCTAAAAAACCACCAGTAAAAAAACCAGAGACTCTTGCCTCTGCTAGCCTCAAAAAAAGAAGAGGTTTAGTAATTGTAAAGAAGAGAAGACCTGTTGAAAAATCTGCGGCAGAGAAGAGAATCTCTAAAATGCCTGCACTTCTTGAAAATGCACCAAGAAGAAAGAAAAAAGTTAAAAAAAGTGGATCAACTGGAAAACAAAATAGTTCAGAAAGAATGGATATTTTTGGCAATGGGTCAATAAATGCAATTGATGTCATGGGTGATGATGAGATGGTTGTACTACATGATTTTGATCTAAATGCACCAGAAGAGAAAGAAGAGAAGAGACAACCTAAAAAGAAACTTGATCCTTCTCAAATGAGATCTACTAAAAATAGTAGTTTTATTAGACAAAGAGGTATCAGTAGAAAATCTACAAAAAGAAGAAGAAAAAGAAAAGATGATGATATAGAGGTAAATGTATCTAATATTGAGATTCCTGAGGATATTAGGGTTTACGAATTTGCAGAGAAGATGAATAAGACAACTGGTGAAATTATCAAAGTTCTCTTTACTCTTGGCGTATTGGTAACAAAAAATGATTTCCTAGACAAAGATTCAATTGAAATTTTGGCAGATGAGTTTAATGTAGAAGTTACAACTATTAATCCATTAGATGAGTTTGATTACGAAAAAGATTATGAGATGGAAGAGGAAGGAAAAGAGGAGAAACCTCCAGTAATTACAATCATGGGTCATGTTGATCATGGTAAAACTTCACTTCTTGATAAAATCAGATCTACAAAAGTGGCAAGTGGAGAGCATGGAGGAATTACTCAACATGTTGGTGCATATATGGTCGAGAAAGATGGTCATAAAATTACATTTATTGATACTCCAGGACATGCTGCATTTACAGAGATGAGAAGTAGAGGAGCAAAAGCGACTGATATTGTTATTATTGTTGTAGCCGCCGATGATGGTGTAAAACCTCAAACAAAAGAGGCAATAGAGCATGCAAAAGAGGCAGATGTACCTTTTATTATTGCTATTAATAAAATAGACAAAGCTGATGCAAATCCTGATTTGGCAAAAGCGGGTCTTGCAGAACTTGGTGTTACTCCAACTGATTGGGGTGGAGATCATGAATTTATTAATGTATCTGCTCACACAGGAGAGGGTATTGATGAACTTCTAGAAGTTGTTATTCTTCAAGCAGAGTTATTAGAGCTAAAAGCTAATCCTAATCAAAAAGCAAAAGCAACGGTTGTTGAGAGTTCTTTAGAAAAAGGAAGAGGTCCTGTTGCGACAGTAATTATGGACAATGGAACACTTAAAGTCGGTGATACTATTGTATGTGGTGTTGCTTATGGAAAAGTAAGAGCATTAATGAGTGAAGATAATAAACCACTAAAAGAGATCAAACCAGGTGAACCAGGTGTAGTACTTGGACTTAGCCAAATTCCTGAGGCTGGGGATATTTTGATGAGTGTAAATAGCGACAAAGAGGCAAGAGAGTTTGCTAATAAGAGAGCTGAACATATTAGACAAAAAGAGTTATCTCGTTCAACAAAAGTAACACTTGAAGATCTAGGTGAAAGAATTGCTGAGGGTCAAATCAAAAACTTACCAATTATTCTTAAAGCAGATGTGGCAGGAAGTCTTGAAGCTATTAAAAATATGTTGACAAAACTTAGAAATGATGAAGTAAAAGTGAATATCATTAGCTCTGGCGTTGGTGGTATTACAGAGAGTGATATCGCTCTTTCAGAAGCTAGTGAAAATTCTGTAATTTTAGGATTTAATGTTAGACCAACAGGTGTAATCAAAGAGAAAGCAAAAAAACTTGGTGTAACAATTAGTACATATAATATTATTTATGAACTAGAAGATGATGTAAGAGGACTTCTTGGAGGACTATTATCTCCAATTATTAGAGAAGAGAATCTTGGTCAAGCAGAAGTTAGAGAGGTATTTAATGTACCAAAACTTGGAGCTATTGCAGGATCTATTGTAACTGATGGTTCAATTCATAGAGGTGCAAAGGTTCGTGTTATTAGAGAAGGTGTTGTTATTTATGAGGGTGAAATTTCATCTCTTAAACGATTCAAAGATGATGCCAAAGAGGTAGCCAAAGGTTATGAGTGTGGTATCGGTGTTGTTGGATATAGCGATGTAAGACCGGGGGACTTCTTGGAGAGTTTCAAAGAAGTTGAAGAGAAAGCAACACTATAAGAGAGTATAAATATTTTGGATAAAAGTATAAAAATAAAAAGAGTGGAGTCAGTTCTAAAAGAGCTGATTCCTGAAGCTATTGCTACACTATCAGATGAAAAAATCAATAATATACCAGTATTAGATGTTAAATGTAGTCGTGGGAAATATGATGCAGAAGTTTTTTTGGATCCTGCCTTTACAGATAAAGAGGATGAAAAATATATAGTTAAACACCTCTCTAAAGCAAGTAGCTATATAGAAAATCACTGTAAACAGATAGAGGGTTGGTATCGTTGTCCTAAATTAAAATTTATATTTGATCACAATTTAGAGAAACAAAATCACCTAGATACACTTTTTGAACAGATAAATAGAGAGTTAAACAAAAAAAATGGATAAAAAAACACTTAAAAAAATCATTGAAGATTGTGGAGTATCTCTTTATGATACACAGATAACTTCAGAGGGTGAACAAAAAATATTTAGAGTTTTTATTTCACATCCAGATGGTATTAATCTTGATCAATGTACAAAAGTAACCAAAATCATCTCTCCAATTCTTGATATTGATCCTCCAATGAGTGGTAAATATACATTAGAGGTAAGTTCTCCCGGAATTGATAGACAGCTTACAAAAATTGAAAACTTTGAAAACTCTATCAATGATTTGGTAAAACTAAAAATCCAAACAGATAGTGACAACGAAAAGATAAAAGCAAAAATTTTAAAAGTTGAAGATAAACAAATTTTTGTATATGATAAAACAAATAAAGAAGATAGAGTCATAAACTTTTCAAATATTATCAAAGCAAAAACATATTTTGAATGGTAATAGATAATAACTTCTACATGAGCCTCGCACTAAAAGAGGCTTGGAAATATCAAGGAGTAACCTACCCTAACCCAGCAGTAGGTTCACTTATTTTAGATCCAAATAATCAAATAATCTCTATCGAAGCTCACCACAAAGCAGGAACTGCTCATGCAGAACTAAGAGCAATAGAAAAAGCTATGATAGCTTTTGGAGATAAAAGACTCCCAACAATAGAAAATGCAACAGATAAATATAATTATATTATTAGCCATCATAAGAAGAGATTTAAAGATTGCACAATATTTGTAACTCTAGAACCATGTAATCATCATGGATCAACTCCTCCATGTTCAGTTCTTATCAAAAAATTAGGCTTTAAAAAATTGGTATGTGGTACAAATGATCCAAATGCAGAGGCTAGTGGCGGTATCAATTATCTTAAAGAGAATAATATTGAAGTGGAAAAATTTATAATGCAAAGAGAGTGTTTAGATCTATTAACACCTTTTAAATTATGGCATCAAAAGGGACAATTTATATTTTTTAAAATTGCAACAAATTTAAATGGTGTATATAATAGCGGTACTATAAGTTCACCCTCCTCTTTTCAATTTGTACATCACTTAAGAGAAAAAATTGATCTCTTGGTGATTGGTGGTGACACTGTACGAGCTGATCGACCTACTTTAGATTGTAGGCTTACTAACAGTGATAAAGTTCCTGATATTCTAATACATACAAAAAATGATAATATTGATAGAGATATTCCTCTTTTTAAAATTAAAAATCGTAAAGTTTTTATAGAGAGTACTTTTTCAAAACTACAAGATTATAAATATATCATGATTGAGGGTGGGGAGGGAATGTTTAATCTTACTAAAGATTTTGTAGATTGGTATCTTATTTTTGAATCATCAAAACTAAAAAAAGGGAAAAATATTCAAGCCAATCATGATCTCTATAGATTATACTCTACCAATGTAGATATAGATACCATGACATGGTATAGTAACTCCAATATTAAAGTAAAAAAACATTCTCTTTAAGATATAATCACATCAAAAAGGGAAAATATAATGAACGCTATTAAAATATCAATAACTATTTTTATCTTATTTTTATTCAATGGCTGTACTTTTAGAGAGATAGGTGAAAATATTGAAAGTATTTATACAGCTACTGAAGTAGTTAAGCCATATCCAGATAACTATAGAATGATAAAACCAAGTAGAGATACTCCTGTATTATGCAAAAAAAGTGAAAAAAAGAAGATAAAAAAATGGACAAAAGAGGTTAAAGAACCTGATATTATACTTTCTGGATATATTATTAAAAGTTCTTATGATACAGATGTAGATTTATATGTCTATACATTTCTTGAGAATATCACAAATAATTATCACATTTTTTATTATAATAAAAAACTACCATATACAAAAGATGATCTTATCAAAGTTAAAATAGCAGATAACTTTTTGAAAGATAGTAAAAGAGTCTATAATAAAGATTCAAAAATAGAAGATTTTGCAGAGACAAAAGCTCAAAAATTTAGAAGAATTAGAAAAATGCAAGAAAATCGTGCGGCTTGTGAAGAAACTATAATAACAAAATGAAAATATTAACTATTTGTTTACTTTGTTAGCATATACTTTCAGAGTAAACAAATTCATTCAACACTCCTTTTGAATAGAGAGATTGTGAGATTTTAAAATGCGGGTTTTATAATATCTCACTCTCTCATTCACTTAGATAGTTCTTATTTGCGGAGATAAGAGCTATCTTTTTTTAAGCTTATAAAACTCAAAACACCATTATACCACATGTTAACTTTTCTTACAAATTTTAAGATACAATATCCTTTTTAATACTAATCCCAATTGAAAATTACCCTTTTAAATAAAAATGTAATTCTTGATAAGGATATGTATAAATATAGGGGAAAATATGAAAAAAGTATACAAATTTTTAATTTCAATGCCATTTATGCTATTTTTGACAGCAATTTTTGGTATTGCATCGGCGGTCGCTACTTTTATAGAGAATGATTATGGCACAGAGACAGCATGGGCAGTTGTTTATGGAACACATTGGTTTGAGTTGGTTATGGCTCTTTTGGCTATCAACCTTTTTGGAAATATCTTCAAATACAAACTTTTTAAAAAAGATAAAATTCCAGCGCTACTTTTTCATGTCGGTTTTCTTGTTGCACTTGTAGGGGCAATTGTGACACGATATATAGGATATGAAGGTATTATGCACATTCGAGAGGGAAATACCCAACAATTTATAACTTCAAGCAACTCTTTTTTACAACTGCATGATCGTGAAAATGGAGATGAATTATTGATAGAGAAAAAGCTTCTCATGTCTAAAATATCGTCAAACTATTTTAAAGAATCTACAAATCTTAATAATAAAGTATTAGAGATAGAGTACAAAGATTATCTTCCAAATGCAACAAATCAGATTATCAAAAATGAGAATGGAAAAGCTATGATAAATATGCTTTTATTACTACCAAATAGTAATCCAAAAGAGAAAATTTTAAAAGATCAACAGATCATATCTGGAAAAAATATAGATATTACTCTAAATAGAGAATCTACAAATGGGTTTAATATATATACTAAAGATGATAAATTTTTCTTTAAATCATCAAAAGAGGTGAAGTGGCTAAAAATGGAAGATAAATCAAATGGAGTATTTGAGCCAAACAAAGAGTATATATTTGAAAGCGGAAAATTATATGATGTAGCGGGAACAAAACTAGTACCAAGAGATCTATATACAAAAGCTACTATAAAGCTTATAAATGCAGATCAAGCTGGTGGTCGTAAAATGAATGTTGCACAAAAATCAGCACTTGTTGTAAATGCCTCTTATAATGGAGATACCAAAGAGGTTATTATGTTTGGAAGAGGAAAAGGGACAAAAGGAACTCCTGTGACTAAAGAGATTGGTGGTAAAAAGTTTCTATTTGAGTGGGGATCAAAAGTAATACAGATACCTTTTGCAATCAAACTAAACGATTTTCAATTAGAGAGATACCCTGGCTCTGGCTCACCATCATCTTATGCAAGTGAGGTTACTCTAATTGACAAAGAGAGAGGAGTAGAGAGAGATTTTAGGATTTTTATGAATCATGTATTAGATTATCGTAGTTACAGATTTTTTCAATCATCTTATGATACAGATGAAAAAGGAACAGTTCTATCAGTAAACAATGATCCCGGAAAACTTCCAACATATCTTGCATATCTACTCATGGCTATTGGTTTTGTACTCACAATACTCAATCCAAAAAGTAGATTTAGAAAATTAGCTTCGGCAGTACAAAAAGATACTATCAAAAATAGTACTATTGCTCTTTTATTTGCTATTTTATTTCTATTTTCACCATCCTCTTCCATAGCTGATAATATAGACCAAGCAGTACAAGAGGCACAAAGTTATGATAAAGATCATGCCAATGCATTTGGTGATCTATTGATTCAAAGTGTAGATGGAAGAGTAAAACCAATAGATACATTTTCAAATGAGATCATGAGAAAACTTGCCAAAAAGACAAGCATTTATGATATGAATCCAAATCAAGTAATATTAGGAATGATTACAAATCCAGCAGCTTGGCAACAGATTAAACTAATCAAAATTACACATACCAAACTCCAAAAAATATTGGGTATGAAAGATGGTGAAAAGTATGCCTCATTTAATGATTTTTTTGATCAAAATAAAAAAAGTTATAAATTGGCAACCTACGCTCAAGAGGCAGCTCAAAAAAGACCAATTAAAAGAAATGAGTTTGATAGAAGAGTAATTAAAGCAGATGAAAAACTAAATATAAGCTACATGATATTTACAGGTGATCTATTTAAAATAGTACCAAAAGTCGATGATCCTATGAAAAAATGGTATGGAGTAAGAGAGGCTATTGATTCATTTCCTAAAGATGAATCAAATGAAGTAAGAAAACTATTTGTAGATTACTTTTCAGCAATTGATAGTGCAAGAGGAGATGGTGATTGGTCACAAGCAACTGCAAAACTTGATACTCTAAAAGCATATCAATACAAAATATCATCAGATATTATTCCAAGCAAAAGCAAACTACAAGCAGAAAAGATCTTTAAACAGCTTTCAATCACAAATAAACTAATTTTTGTATATCTGATAATTGGGCTTTTACTTCTTGGCTCTATTTTGGCAAAGATGATAAAACCAAAATTAAATATCCAAAAAGTGGTAAAGATTACACAAACAATATTTTTTATATCATTTATAATCCATACACTGATATTAATAGCAAGATGGTACATAGGAGGACATGCCCCTTGGAGTAATGCCTATGAAGCGATGTTATATGTTTCATGGTCAATGGCTCTAGCAGGAGTAGTATTTTCAAGACTTTCAATCATAGTCCCTGCCCTTACGAGTATTATCTCAGGTATCACTCTTGGAGCTGCATTTGTTACAGAGATGGATCCACAAATAACCAACCTTGTACCTGTTCTCAAATCTTACTGGCTAAATATTCATGTATCGGTTATTACTGCTAGTTATGGATTTTTGGGTCTTAGTATGATTTTGGGATTTTTTACACTCATTCTATTTATCATAAGAAGTCCAAAAAGACCAGATATTGATAGAAGTATCAAAGAGGCTTCAAGAATAAATGAGATGACTGCAATATTAGGTCTTATGATGCTTACAATCGGAAACTTTTTGGGTGGAGTATGGGCAAACGAGAGCTGGGGAAGATATTGGGGCTGGGATCCAAAAGAGACTTGGGCATGGATATCAATCTTGGCTTATGTAATTGTGGTTCATATCCGTTTTGTTCCTACTCTAGCAAAAAATTACGCTTATAACTTTGCTGTAGCCTCTACAGTAGCATATTCTGTAATTGTTATGACATTTGTAGGTGTAAACTTCTATCTTTCAGGAATGCACTCTTACGCGGCGGGGGATCCTGTGCCAATCCCTACATATCTATATTATATAATTGCACTTGTTGTTTTAGTAATAGCACTTGCATTTCCAAAACGAGTAATAAAAAAATAGTAGATGTTTAATACAAAAGAGACATTTAACACCAAATATGAGATAAAAAAATCAGTTTTTATCTCATATCTCACCCCATACACCAATTTCAAACCACTACTAAAACAACTAAAAGAAGAGCATCCAAAAGCAACCCACATAGTCTGGGCATATCGAACCCTAAATGAGTTTGATCAAATAGTAGAAAACTCCACAGATGATGGAGAACCAAAAGGTTGTGCAGGAAACCCAACTATAAGTGTTTTAAGAGGTGAGGATATATTAGAGAGTGCCATAATAACAGTAAGATATTTTGGAGGAACCAAACTAGGAGTAGGAGGAATGATAAGAGCCTATAGTTCATCTGCCAAAGAGGTAATATCACACTCTACCCTACACAAATTTGAAAAAAAGTCAATTTGGGAGTTTACAACACCATATCATTTGGTAAATCGTTATGAACATTTTTTTAAACAAAACAACATTAATTTTCAAGATAGAGAGTTTGGAGCCACAGAGGTAAAATGGAAACTACTTCTTACCAAACAAGAGATAGAGATTTTTGATAATTTTGAGAAAAATTTATGATTTTTCTGTTATAGTCCTATCAATTTTTTATTTCAAGGGATAGTTATATGGATGTACAAAAGAGACGCTTACTTAGCTCAAAAATATTAGGTGGTTTGGTTTTTGTACTAGCCATGGTTTCAGTCGGGCATCCAAATATCTTTTTTGATATTGTTGGATTTATATTTATTGTTTTGGCAGGTGTTGGAAGAATCTGGGCAGCTGCATATATATCTGGATTTAAGAGTGGTAAAGTTATTAAAGATGGTCCCTACTCTATGATGAGAAATCCACTATACTTTTTCTCATTTTTGGGGTTTGCAGGTATTGGGCTTGTTTTTGGTTCTATTACTCTATCAATTTTATTGATTGCTATTTTCTTGATTACTCATTGGGGTACGATTCTTTCAGAAGAGCAGAAACTTAGAGGGATTTTTGGAAAAGAGTATGATGAATATTTTGATACTACTCCTAGATTTTTTCCAAAATTTTCACTCTTTCAAAATCCTAAAGTTATAGAGTTTTATCCTAGAAAATTCACAAAAACACTTATTGAAGCAACTTATCTAATATTCTCTTACGGTTTTGTCAAGCTTATTATTTGGCTCCATAGTGCAAATATATTACCAAATCTATTCAATCTATACTAAAAGGAAAAACATGATCAAAAAAACAGCTATAATAATTTCAAGCTTTTTGGCTCTCAGCTCTACTCTTTTTGCTGATGAAATGGCAGATAAGATAAAAGTACAAAATCAAGAAGTTGTCAAACTAGCAGCCAAGGAGTTATCAAGTCAACTTCCTCAAAAAATTGATAATTTTACACAACTTATGAATATAGAAGCAAAAGACGAGACACTAATCTATACATTTGAGATAAATGCTACAAATAAAAGTGATGATATGATTATTAAAGAGGATAGAAGCCGAATGAAAAAAGCTATTACAGAAGGAATATGCAACTCTTCAAAAAAGTTTTTGGAAAATGGTATTGATATCTCATATACTTATACAAGTGCAAAAAGTAAAAAAGAGCTTTTTAGATTTGATGTAAGCCAAAAAGATTGTGTTAAAAAATAAGTACTAAAGAAATAATAACCTCATAATATAATGAGGTTATTTTTTGCCTTAGCACTTAACACAATCTTTGGAACTACTTTTTAAGTGGTATAAATTTACCACAGCCCTTCTCTTTTGTACCACCAAAAGTTTTTACTTCTCTAGCTTTACCTTCTAAAGCAATCAAATTGCGATAACACTCTTTGGCTTTTATACATACATCGTTATTACACCCTACATCTTCAGGAACTGACATTAACCTAATACCTCCAATTCATTTGTATATTTACTCTCACAATAAGGCTCATAACTAGACTTATATACTTTATAGTGATCTGATGCTTTATGTCCATCCAAAGCCTTCTCATCTCTCCAAGTCTCAACAGCCATAAACTTTTTTCTATTGTTTTCATATTGAAATATCTCATAAAAGATACATCCATCTTCCACTTTTGATGGTGCTACCATTGCAGAGAGTAGCTCTTTCATCTTATCTTCACAGCCATCTTTAGCTATAAAGGTAACTCTTTTTGTAATCGTCATGATTTATCCTTGGAACATAAAAATTTGAAGTAGTATTATAATAGTAGTAGCTGAAATATTGAGTAGGTTTTGTTTTAGATAACAAAAAAGGGGATAAGTGGGCAAAAAAGCCCACTTAGATTAGTCAAATATATTGATTTTATCAAAATCTAAAATATCTTCTAAACTCTTAGAGTCACTGTTATCAAGATCAAGACTCTCATCAAGAGCATCTTCTAGTGAATTTTCACCATCTTTAATAATAGAGTCATAAGTATCTTCTAGATCTTCATCCTCAAAAACACCTGCTTCATCCGAAAGAACTGGTAAGTCAAGATCATAATCATCAAAAACCTTTTCGATATCATCCATGCTATCTTCTGCCGATTTTTCTAGATCTTTAAGCTCATCAGAGTCCCATATATCATCAAATGTAGAGTATACATCTTTTCTAAGCTTTTCAAATTCATACAAATCTTCTAAATCATCAATTTGATCTTGACTTAGTCCATCATCTTTGTCTTTATCACTAAAGTCAAAAAGATCTTCAGTCTCATCAATTGGATTTTGAAAAAAACTACTTGTATCATCGTTATCGCTATCAAAAAAGCTATTGTTAAAAAAACGATCTTTTGCAATAGCAGAACTACTTAACAACCCCAAACTTAATACAACCGAAATAAGACTTTTTTTTACCATTAAACAAACTCCTGTTTTTTTATTTTTTTTATTACCGTAGAATGATACAATAAAAGAATTACCTAAGTATTACCTTGGATTAAAATATTTATTATTATTTTTATAAAAAGTTTAATTATTTGAAATTATATGCATGATTAGATAGAAGTTTTTTCCAATATATATCCTTGTCCTCGAATATTTTTAATATCTAAATCAAGTTTTGATTTGAGTTTTGCAAGATTTACACGCAAAGCATTTGAATTTGGTCTATCTAATAGTTCCAAAAGCTCCTCAAAAGTTATAACTTTATCTATATTTGTGATAAATTTATGAAATATATTAGATTGAATATCCCCAAGAAAGACAATATCATTATCTTTTTGAAGTTTTCTAATTTTGGGATTATATATAATATTTTTATATTTAATAGTATCTATTTGAAGATATCTACTCTTAATACGAATAAATAGCTCTTCAGGATCAAAAGGTCTCTTAATATAATCTTCTGCACCAACAGCAAACCCTTTGGATATAGAATCAATATTAGTATCAAGCGAAATAAAGAGTGCAGGAGTAAAATCACCAGCACTTCTAAGCTCTTGCAAGATAGTAAAGCCATCTTCATCAGGACTATGTGTATCAAAGATATATAGATCATATCTATTTTCAAAAACAGAGAGATAAACACTCTCGCCATCAAAAACACTATCTACTTTAAAACCTTTGATCTGTAAATAGTCTCTTAATCTCTTAGAGCATATTTTGTCGTTTTCTAATAATAAAATTTTCATGATGCTTAAATTTTAACTTTAAAAAGTTAACTATTTATCAACAGAATAAGTTTTACTTATACTTTTACTACAAAATATTGATGTGCCTCTGTTTTTGTAGATAGTGGCTTGATAGATATAATCTCATCACCTATCAACACGCTACCATCAATATCTTTATTAGCTTTAGTATATGTCAATATCAAAGAAGCAGCCAAATTTTTATCATTTTGAGTAGCATCTTTACTAATCAGAGCTAAAGGTCCAGATATATCTAAAGCTTTTGCATTTATATATCCTTTATGCTCTACCTTTTCCAATTTGGCATTATCATTTTGATCTCTACCAATCACCAATTTTGCACCATCAGGAAGCCTCAAATGCCTACCTGCTTTGAGAAGATCAATATCATCAATACTAAATGTATCATGATCCATTACATCTTGAATCTTTGAAGCAAAGGCACTCTCTGTCAAAAGACATCCACCACCAGGAGATTCAAACTCTTCAAAACCATAATCTTCAGCCAATTTTAGTTGAATTTCACGACTTCTTCCCTCAATCCCCAAAAGTTTATCTCTATCAACCCAGCCCTCTATTTCAGGTTTAGTAGGTTCTAGCAACTTCGCACTCATAGGACGCAAAATCAAATTTTCTTCTTCATCTTTTGCCAATTTCAAAACATTTTTGAGGGCCTCTGATCTTTGACTCATAGGTCGTTGTCCCAAAACTTCCCCACTAATCACAAAACTAGCCCCATACTTTGGCATCAAAGCTTTTGCAATACGAAACATATTTGCATGACAATCAATACATGGATTAAAATTTTTACCATAACCATATTTTGGATTAAACAAAATATCTTGAATAAACTGTTCTCTAGCATTGACAAACTCAAATTCAGCCCCAACCATCTTGGCACGACTCTCTAAAAGAGCCCTCTTATCATTACTACTACCAAATCCAATATCAATAAATAGTGCCACAACCTCAATATCTTGTTCTCTCATCAACTTAACAGCAATCATACTATCAAGTCCACCACTAAAAAGGGCTAATGCTTTCATTCTTTTCACCTAATATAATTTAATATAAAATTTTTCTACAAAGATATTAGAAAGTGAAGCTAAAGCACTCACTTCCAATATATAAAAAAGTATGGGTACAATCCTATCAAAAGAGTTCTATTTTATTCCTAAATTATTATTCAACTATATTAAAATCTTATTTATCTTTTGTAGAGTTAAAGGAGAAAATGTTACTTGGAGAAATATTTGATTAGAGCAACAAATTACCACCGCCCAAAAAGGCGATGGTTTAAAATATCAAGAAATAATAGGTACTTATTTTTTCTTACTATAAACAAAAGCGTCACATTTGACTTGTGCTTTAATATCACACAACTCTTTAAATGCATCTTTTTTACAGTGATATGGACCAACTAGCAATCTTGTAACTTTATGTCCAGTTGCATTGGTTGTTGTATGAAAACTATACGCATATCCCAATGTTCTAAGTTTAGTTAATAGAGCTTGATTTTTGAATTGTGTATTACAATCTACCTCACAATGAATTGCTGCTGCAACTTGTACATAATAGGAGTCATCACATCTATCTGCATAACTAATAGGTGCTGTACATATTGGGTGACCTACATTCACTTTTACAATTTTTTCTACAATCTTCTCTACAGGAACCTCTTTTGTGATAATCTTATCACGATAAACAATCCTATCTACAGATTTTTCCACAGGTAAACCAAATGCATAAGTTAATGCAATAGTAGGAATTACATCAACTGTTTCACATTTATCTTTTCTTAGTACTTTTACTTCGGGAGTAATTCTTAATCTCTTTGTAACTGCAACATTAGCACCTACTCCAATATCTTGAAACCATTGTCCTGCACATGGTAATTTTTTACTATCTTCATAAGCTTCATATCCACCACCAGCAACAATATAAGGTGTAATATTTTTCCAAGGCTCTGCTTTTTTATAGATACCATTTGCATAAAATCTACTTACATCAATACTCTCATCTACTGCTTTAAGATCAGCATCAAGAAGTCTTTCATAAGCTAATCTTAAACCCCAGTTTTTATCAAAATAAGTATTAAAATTTAGACCAACACCAACAGTATCCTCAATCACACAGTCACTATCAGCAAAGTTATAACCCACATATGGGCTTAATTCATATTTATAATCATCAGCAATAGCGGAAATACTTAACAATGCAAATGCGGAACAAGCAAACAAAATTTTTTTCATTCAAAATTCTCCTATAATTTATTTTTATTAATCGAAAGTTAAATGATTCTATTATTATGTTCCTTAATATAAGTTTAGAAAAATAGCTTTATAAGAGACAAAGAAAAAAAAATTTTATTAAATTGTGAAATTATTGTGAATAATATCGTTTTTAAATATCATATGCTAAATTCCACTATATATAATATTTATCTAAGAAAGAATCATCAATATTTAATAAACCTCTTTTTCTTAAATTAGAGATAACTTCTCTATCACAATCTGTATCATCTGGCCACCTTCTTGGAAAATTTTCAACCTTTCCTTTGTTTGTTGCATCAATACCAATAAACTCTTTTTCCAAAAATATATCTCTTGAAGCATCAATATTATTGACAATACGCCAAATCAACATATATATATTTGATAAGTCATTCTTTTGAACATCTACAAAAACTAATAATTTTGTATGTTCTTTAAGAATTTTTAACTTGTCATATATATTTTTAATGGACTCTTGCTTATCAATTGCAATCATACAAACAGGTGTTTTAGTATAAGTTTTATACTGTTTGATCTCTTTTATTGTGGGTTCTATTTCCACTATTTTAGAGAATAAAACTTCATCATCCAAAATATTTTTTTGAGGGAAATTTACATTATCTTCAGTACAATCAACACCCAATTTTCCACCATATGCAAATCTATCACTAGAGTGATCAAGTGCATCACATACACCCTCACTCACAATAATATTTGATATCTGGACACGATCCAAGATATAATCACTCAATGCTTCATAATTTTCCAAATCAGGAGCATCATCATTGACAAAAATAGCATGTTTTACAAAACTCATCTGCCCGACACCCCAAAAAGCATGCATAAATTGAGAAGCATGTCCGGGGTATCTTGTCTGCATTTTTGCAATAATCAAATTGTGAAATACACCATTTTCAGGCATAACATAATCAATAAGCTGAGGAGTTGTAGTTTTTAGAAGTGGCAAAAATATCCTCTCAGTTGCCCAACCCATATATTTATCTTCCAAAGGTGGTTTACCAACAACTGTAGCCAAATATATAGGATCTTTTTTGGCTGTAATACACTTTACATCCATCACAGGATACTCCTCTTCCAGAGTATAATATCCAGTATGATCACCAAAAGGTCCCTCTATCTCCATCTTAAAAGGATCAACCTCCCCCTCAATCACAAAATCCACATCTTCAGGAATATATATATCATTTGTAATAGATTTTACAACTCTAGGATTTTTACCTTTTATAAAACCATACATTAACAACTCATATACACCATGAGGAAGCGGTGCAGTTGCTGCCCATGTATAGAGAGGATCACCACCAATAGCAATAGAAACTGGCATTTTTTTACCAGCTTTTTTATATTCATGAAAGAACATTGCACTATCTTTATGAATTTGCCAATGCATTCCCAATCTATTTTCACTATAAACTTGTAATCGATACATTCCAAGATTTTTAATATTTCCATCAAGAGATTGAGTATAAACTTGTCCCATTGTAATAAAAGGTCCACCATCTTTTGACCAAGTTGTCAAAATAGGCAAATCATACAAAGAGCACTCACGCTCCCCTTTAATAGAGTATTGACAAACACCTTTTTTATTTAATCTCTTTGGGAAAACATTTTTAAGATGAAATAGTTTTGAAAATAGTCCAATCTTATCACTAATAGATTGAGGTGGTTTCATATGAAGAAGATCTTCAATCTCTTTGGCAATTATATCAGCATCTTTTCCAAGAAAAAGTTCAGTTGCTTTATGTGAACCAAAAACATTCATTAAAACAGGAGTAGTATATTTTTTATCTAATCTTTTTGAGATAGGATTGGTAAAAAGAAGAGCTTTTGAATCCTCTTTTTTTACTTCAATATAGGCAATATGAGGAATCTCTAAATCTATATCAACCTCTTCATCAATAACACGAAGAAGATTCTTCTCTTTTAATAAATCTATAGCATCCCTCATAACATATTCTCCCTATAAAATTTCTTCTAAAGCCATTTCCTCAGCTCTTTTAAGTAGTTTAATTGCACCATGTTCAATCATAACATCAGCAAGTTCTCTACCTATATGTTTATAATCAGCACTATTACAAACTCTTTTTTCTTTAATAATATCAGTACCATCAGGCATACCAACACAACATCTTACAGTAACTATATCACCAGCAACTTTAGCATTTACACCAATTGGCACTTGACACCCACCCTGTAATACTTCTACAAAATTTCTCTCAATAGTAGTCTCAATAATTGATGTTTTATCATTTAAAACAGATATCAGCTCCAAAATTTCAGGATTATCAACACACTCTATACCAAGAGCAGCTTGACCCATAGCAGGAATCATTTTTGTAACCCCAATAGGAGATACATATTCAACCAAATTATTTAGTCCAAGTCTATTCATCCCAGCTGCGGCTAATATTATGGCATCATATTGACCATCTTTTAGTTTCTGAATTCTAGTATTTACATTACCTCTAAGATTTTTGATCTTTAGATCAGGTCGAAGAGCCAAAATTTGCATTCTTCTTCTTAGACTAGTTGTACCAACAATCGCACCTTGTGGTAAATCATCAATATCTTTATATTTATCACTCAAAAGAGCATCTCTCTCATCTTCTCTTTTGGTAATTACTCCAAGTACTAAACCATCAGGAAATTCAGTGGGTACATCTTTGAGACTATGCACAGCAATATGTGATTCACCTCTAAGCATAGACTCTTCTAACTCTTTTGTAAAAAGCCCTTTTCCTCCGATTTTAGCCAAAGGTGTATCCAAAATTTTATCACCTTTAGTCATCATAACTTTTAACTCTACTTCTAACCCCTCATGAGCAGACTCTAATACAGATTTAACATGCTCAGACTGCCAAAGAGCTAGTTTGCTCCCTCTTGTTGCAATAATAAGTTTTTTCACTATTTTATTAACTCTTTATATTGGTTTCTTTTAAAATCTTTTTTACCATTTACATAGATTGTTGGTGTTCCATTAATCATCATTTTACCAGCCAACTCTAAATCTTCACTATAATGTTTCAAAATATCTTGTTGTTTAATATCATTTTTTGTTACTCTTGTTCCAATTGCTTTATTAAAAGCTTTCAAAATAACATCTTCATTACCAGTGCGAAGCTCAAATTTATTTTTATAGACCTTTTCTATTACATCCTTGACACCTCTTTTCTCAGCAACCAATGCCGCCTTGATAATAGTAGGAGCCTCTTCATGAAGCATAGTAAGAGGAAAATGATAATAAAAGAGTGCTATCTTATCGGGATGTGCTTTTACCGCCTCAATTAATTTTGGCATATAAGAGATACAAAATGGACAAACAGGATCACTAAATGCAACAATTTTATTTGGAGCATCAAAATTACCATATAAAAGATGATCTCTTCTATATAGAGCAGGATCCATATCAGGAACAGTCTTATCTTTTAGAGAAGCTTTATTTACAATATCTAGAAAATCTTTAACAATAAAGTCACCATTTGAAAATAGTTTATCAAAAACTGTCATTTTCTGATTATTCTGTTTTGTCATAATTAAATCAATATCTAAAAAGTAGATTCTCCAATTACCACCCAATTTTTCCACAGGTTTAGATTGTCTAATTTTTACTTTTTCAAGTTTAAAATTAGGGTTTACACTAATCGCATCTTTTACATAAGAGATCAATCTTCTTTCAAGTTTTTCTTGATCACTTATATTAGTTTTAGCAAAAAGCGACAGACTACTTAGTATTGATATTATCAATAATTTCGACATCAATTGCATCATTATCTTTCCTTTGCATAGTTGTTTTATTTGTTTTTAAATGCAGTATCTTCTTGGCAAAAAATGTACCAAAAAAAGTAAACTGTAGTAATACCCCAAGCATATCACTAAAAAAGCCAGGGACAATCAAAAGTATAGCCCCAAAAAGAGTAAAAAGACTCATCTTTTGAAACTCTTGAGCAGTAAGCTCTCCAGAGAGAACCGAACTCATACTTTTGGCGAGAGTATAACGAAAATTTGTTAATAAAAACAAACCAATAAAAGCACTCAAAACAATCTCAATAAAAGTCATTAAACCACCAATTTGAGAGGCGATATTAGTAGTTACCATAACTTCTATAAAAAAATAAATAATAAAATAAACCAACTATAATCCCTTGATAACTTCAAATATTTTATCTTTTGAAATTGTTGTTTTTTCTAAAGTTCTTCGATCAACAAGCTGAACTTCACCATCTTTCAAACCTTTTCCAACAATTATAGCATAAGAAAAACCTATAAGTTCAAAGTCTTTGATCTTAAAGCCAAATCTATCACTTCTATCATCCAAAAGTGTCTCTATATTCTCATCTATCATATTTTTATAAAGCTCATTAGCAAATTCTCTCTGCTCTTCATCTTTGATATTTGAAACAATAATATCAAACTTAAAAGGAGTACTTTCAGGTGTCCACATCATGCCTTTTTCATCATGAAACTGTTCTACAATAACAGCAACCAAACGACTTACACCAATACCATAAGTACCCATTACAAAAGGTTGTGCTTTACCATTTCTATCTAAAAAAGTTGCATTTAGAGCCTCTGAATATCCTGTGCCTAGTTGAAAAATATGACCAACTTCAATACCTTTTGTAGTAGATAATTTTGAACCACATTTGATACATTTATCACCTTCACAAACAGCAATAAGATCATGATATTTAATATTCTCATCTTTAAAAGAGGCACCTATAAAGTGATAATCTTTCTCATTTGCTCCACAAATCAAATCACTAGCATTTTCAAGTTCACTATCTACATAAATTGCTACACCAGATACAGAAGGACCAATAAAACCAGGAACTATACCTTTAGCAACCAACTCATCTTCACTTACATCTACAATTTCTAAAGCACCACAAGCATTTTGAGCTTTTGTATCTTGTAGTTCATCACAACCACGAATAAAAAAGATTACAATCTCCTCTTTATCCTCATAAATAGCCTTTTTTGCAACTGCTTTAACTAAAAAGTAGCTATCAATCTTAAAAAAGTTACTCAAATCTTCAATACTTTTGATATTAGGAGTAGGAAATTTACCGCTACTCATCTCTACTTCACTATCAGGGTTTTCTCTTTTGACTCTCTTTGCAGCCTCTATATTTGCAGCATAATTACAGCTATCACATATAACAATATCATCTTCACCATTATCTGCCAAAACCATAAATTCACGACTACCACTTCCACCAATAGCACCACTATCAGCTTCAACTACACGAAACTCCAACCCTAATCTATCCAAAATACGGCTATATGTATCTTGCATAAGAGCATACTCTCTCTCTAAATCTTCATGACTTTCATGAAAACTATAGCCATCTTTCATCAAAAACTCACGACCTCTCAAAATTCCATATCTAGGTCTAGCTTCATCACGAAATTTTGTATTAATTTGGTAAAGATTAAGAGGGAGTTGTTTATAACTTTTTATACGATTTCTGACTAAATCAACCATTGCCTCTTCATGAGTTGGTCCTAATACAAATTCATTATTTTTTCTATCCTTAAATCGTAAAAGCTCTTTTCCAAACTTCTCACTTCGTCCACTCTCTTCCCAAAGTGAATAGGGAGTAATAAAACCAAGCTGAGTCTCTTGAGCTCCACTTCTATCCATCTCCTCTTTTACAATAGCTCTAATTTTATCCAAAACAATTTTTCCTAATGGAAGAAAATTATAGATACCACTCCCTATTTGAGAGATAAAACCACCTCTTACTAAATATATATGACTAGGTAGAAGTGCATCTTTTGGAGCATCTTTTGAAGTGGGTGCAAATAGATTAGAAAATCTCAATTTTGATCCTTTTGTTTAATATCTTTTTCAATTTGATAATCACATTTATATGTATTAATCAACTTTTTTTGTTTACTATTGAGTCCAAAGAAGACTTGAATAGATTGAACGAGTGTATCTGATTGTGGTTGCCCTGCACCACTTTTTAATACCTTTGTGGGTTGATGTAAAAACATATTAAATGTCTGATGCAAAATTTTCTCTACTTGTTCTTGCATATCAGGAGAAATGTACCCTTTTTTTACCGCTTTTTGAACCTCTCGTTGAGAGCAATCTCTAGCCATCTCTCGAATCTCTTTGATAAGAGGATCAACAGATAGAGTACCAAGCCATGTATAAAACTCTTTTGTAAATTTTTCCACTATCTTAAATGCAACTTTTGAATTTTTTTCACGCATCTCAATATTTTGATTCATAATATCTTGTAGATCATCTACAGAGTAGATATTGACACCTTCACAATCACACTCTTCAATATCTCTAGGAACAGCAATATCAAACCAATGTCTTGTAAATGTAGTCTCTTTTTTCATATCAGCTCTGATAACTGGTTCAGGTGCACTAGTAGCACTAAATACTATACGATAACTATTAATCAACTTTTCAAGCATAGAAAATGGTTCTACTACAACTGTTACATTTTCAATCTGTTCTGCTAATTTATATGATTTTTCCATATTTCTATTAACAATAATCAGATTTACACCAGCAGTAGCTAGATGTTTAGCTGCCAAAGTTGCCATCTCACCAGCACCTACAATCACAGCACTATATCCACCCAAATTTCCACCAAAAATATCTTTTGCTTTTGCTACAGCAACACTTGATATAGATATAGGATTTTTTGAAATATTTGTTGAGTTTCTCACCTCTGCCGCACATCTAAAAGCATGGTGCATTACTCTTGCAATTTTTTGACCACAAAACTTATGATCAAAAGAGAATTTAAAAGCATCTTTGACCTGTCCTACAATCTGTGTTTCACCTAATACTATACTGTCCAAAGATGATACTACAGAGAAAAGATGACCAATGGCAACACTATCAGTATAGATATCTGCACTCTTTTTCAAAAGCTTCAAATCTACATCAGAGAGTTCATATAACATCATAAGAACCAAATCACTAATTTTAATATCTTTGGTACTAATAATAAACTCTACACGATTACATGTAGATACAATTACAGATTCATGAACAGCTTCCATAGCATTTAAAATCGTATAAAAAGAGATAAGCTTATCTTCACTATTAAAAGCTAATTTTTCTCTAGTCTCTAATGGAGTATTTTTATGTGTAAAACTAATAGTAATATAGTGCATTAAAACTCTCTCTCAATCATACTCTTAATAATACCTTCGAGTACTTGATCATTCTCCTTAGCAATAGCATTCAAAGCTTCTTCTCCTAATTTTTTCGCAACTAATATAGATTTTTCCAAAGCACCATACTCTTTCATTTTGGTTTGGATCCATATCTCCTCTTTTTGTGTCAAATCTTTTTTATAGAGTGATTTTAACTCTTCTATCTCCTCTTTATTCATCGAATTAAAGAGATAAATATAGGGAAGTGTTGTCTTTCCCTCCTTGAAATCATGCATAGCAGGTTTTCCAAGTATTTTGCTATCAGCAATAATATCCAAAACATCATCAATAATTTGAAATGCCAATCCCAAATTCTTACCATAAAGTGCAAATATTTTTGAATCTCTACCACTCAAAAGTGCAGCACTCTTAGCTGCTGCTTCTATCAAAACTGCCGTTTTTTTATAGATCATCTCAAAATATAGTGATTCATCAAAATTTAATCTATTGGAAAGTTCAACATCCATCAACTCACCAACAGACAACATTGCTACAGCATCTGCAATAGATGAAGCAATTTTTGAATCAAAAGATGTCAACTCACTAAACCCTTTTGAGTACAAAATATCACCCAACATAATAGCACTCTTATTACCATATAATGCATTTAATGAAGATACACCTCTTCGGCTATCTGCATCATCAATAACATCATCATGAAGCAAACTTGCAGCATGAATCAACTCTACAATCGATGCTAACTTTATTACACTATCTTGATTAGAGGCTATTTTTAAGATTAATTTTGCCCTTAATCTTTTACCCGCAGGAAGCTTATCATAAAGCTCCAAGGTATATGGATCTAGCCCTGAAACCATATCTCTCATCATTAGTTCAACTTGAGTTAACATTCTTGTCCTTATTTTTTATTAGGATCATCAAAAATAATTTTTAATCTTTTTTTTGGATCTTTTACTGCTGCTTTAAGAGTCACAGTCTTCTCTTTATCATCATACTCAACAAATCGAAGTATAAAAAAAGATCGTTTATCTCTTACCTGATAATCGTCTCGGAGGTAAAATAGAAGAGTATCTTTTTTATAAATTTTTTGGAGTGTATATTGTGTTGGAAAGTTATCATAATTTACTAATACAATTAAATGTTTGTTTGAATAAAGTGTCCAACGAAATTTTATATCTCTACTTTTCAAAGGATCTTTTCCACCATCAAGCACAACCTTTACAGTTGCAACTTGATCCTTTTTTAGCTTAAATATATAAGAAGAGTCCCACATATCCAAACCAAAAAGAGGCATAACAAAAAAAAGAGATAAAAAAACTTTACTCATTTTTTGATAAAATATCACCCATGCCTTCAATATATAGACTAGTTACTTTTTCAGATACTTTATCCATGTTATTTACACTATAATTTTTTATTATCTGTACAAGATCTTTATCTTCACCTAGCATCTCCTCTAGTAGCATCTCTAAAACAGCTATTTTTTCAAGATTCTCAGTCAATGCAAACTCAACTAAATTTCGATTTGCATTAAAAATAATATCAAAATACTTCTTGCTCGGTGATCCCCCAAATAGATCATCATCTTCTAAAAACATATATTCCCCTAGGTTAAATTAATTTAATTTAAGTACTCAAACTTAATTAGAAAAAATTATAACATGTTTTTTATGAAGCAAAAAAATCTTCTATTTTATCTCTCATCAAAACCTTATCATCAACTCTATTTACACTATCTCTAAACATAGATGCTTCAGGCAAACCTTTGGAATAAGTATGCAAATGTTTTCTAAAAATAGAAACCCCTTTATCCCCATAAAAATCAACCATTAAATCATAGTGACGAAGGACTATCTCTTGAATTTTCTCTTTTGAGACCTCTTTTATAGAGTGTTTGAGCTGATAAAAGATCCATGGATTTCCGACAGCTCCTCTACCAATCATAATACCATCACAATTTGTATAATCTCTCACATATTGAGCTATCTCATAACTAGTAATATCACCATTAGCAATTACTGGTATTTTGACACTCTCTTTAGCTAATTTAATCTGATCATAATCAACTTTGGATTTATATTTTCCAGCACGAGTTCTACCATGAAAAGTGACAAAATCAGCACCACTCTCTTCACAAACTTTTGCAATTTTTTGTGCATATTTATCATTAAAACCAAGCCTTGATTTGACACTTGTATACTCTTTGGTAGAGTATTTTTTGATAGTTTCAATAATCTTTGACATATGAGGTAAATCTTCAAGTAGAGAAGAACCTGCATTTTGAGAGACAATTTTTGGGACAGGACAACCACAGTTTAGATCAATACCATCAATACCATCCATATCATTCAAAATTAATACAGCATCTCTTATAACATCAAGATCATTTCCTGCAATTTGTACTATATAAGGGGTCTCTTGTGGTGATTTTTCAACCATTCTGTAGGTTCGGGAGGAGTGGTATTTGAGAGCATTTGCACTAATCATCTCACTAAATGTTAGATCAGCACCAAACTCTTTAACAACGCTTCTAAAAGGAAGATCGCTATAGCCCGCCAAAGGGGCTAAAGCGACAAGATCTTTTTTACTAAAATCTATAGTTGCCAATATTTATACAAATAGATCTGTGTCAAAGTTTTGACCATTATCTTTTAAAAATAGCATATATTTATATATTAAATATTCATCTTCATTTGAATGTATCAAAATCTCTCTAGCTTTATCCATCATCTGTAATTCAAACATAATATATAGATAAGCTTCATTTGCTCTCAAGGGATAAGTATGAGCTAGTTTTTCAACAAAAAGAATCATTCTATCTGGATTTACTCTACTCTTCATTCTCTTCACAAGATCAATAAAATCATCTTTTGTAAACTCTAAATCTCGAACATACTCAATAATCTCTTCATCGTCTAAATCAAGAGGATTTTTCTCTGCATTAATTCTATCAATCATGATGTTCAAAATCTCTCTAGTTGGCTCTTTTTGATACTTCTCCATATCACTTTTTGAGGCATAAAGAGCAAACTCTTTAAAAGCTTGTTCACAAAGAACTTTATCATCACATCTTTTTAATATTTCAGTAGCATAAGTACGATCTTCTTTTAGTCTATTTTTAGCATTTTGCAATACCAAAGAGTTATCAGACTCAAGTCTAAATTTAGAAAGATCAACAACCTCACCCGCTGCTATTTTTCTTTTTGCATCTATAATATCTTGAATATCATCATGATAGGCTCTATGTTTTTCTGCTTTAGATCTATCAATATTCAAAAATGGAAGTATTTCACCAGGTAGTTTAAATATATCACTCTTATATTCAGTTGTAATATCTTTTCCTAAAAGTGCCCCTTTAGCTGCCTCTGTAAATTTTTCACCATCTTTTCTAACACTTCTCAGTTTTACAAAATTCTTTGTTCCATAAAACATTAAATGTGCAATAGTTGCCAAGAAGAGTAATAGTGCGGGTAAAATAACCCATAAAGCAATTGGTAAAGAGATATTAATACCAGAGATACTAAGTACATATCTCCCATCTATGAAACTAAAAACATAAACGCCTACAGCAACAATAAAAATTAACCCAAAACCTATATACTGCTTCATTCCCATTATATTTACCTTTTTTTAAGATTCTTTTCTAAAATTTCTCTGCAAACTATACAATACTTCGCCTGAGGCTTAACTTTTAATCTAGGTATCTCAATGGGCTCCTCGCACATCTCACAAACACCATAAGTTTTATTGTCAATTTTAAATAGAGCATAGTCAATCTCTTTTAGTTCTGTCTTCTGTTTTAATGATATAGCACTACCGATATCTCCACTAGCATGAAGAGAAGCATGATCTGCATCATCACTTAATTGAGAATTTTTAAATGATTCAATATCCTTCTTATTTGCGGATAAATTCTTTAAAATTTGTTCTCTTCTCTCTATTAACAATTCCTTAAACTCTTTAAATTCTATCTCTTCCATTTTCAACCCTCTTCAAAAAATTATTTATGATAAGCATGCTTATTTAGAATAGTGAGTGCTCTATAGACTTGTTCAAAAAGTACAATTTTTGCGATCTTATGACTCATTGTTAGTTGACTTAAACTAACTTTTTTATCACATCGTTGCAGAAACTCATCTTCAAAACCATAAGCTCCACCTATAAATAAGTTTAACTGCCTATTTATATCAAAAATTTTTGAAAATTCAAAGCTATCAAACTCTTTTGCATCTGGATGAAGGGCAATATTATACCCTTTTAGATATGGATAAAGTGCCTCGGAATAGGCTTTTCTAGCATCTTTAGGACTTCTATTTTGTGCAGATGAAATTTTTTTATTAAAAACAATAATCTCATTTACTTTTGCGTATTTTTGTAGCATTTTCTTGTAATTATCAACTATTTTTGAAAATTCGTCATGTGATGCTTTTTCAATAGAATAAATATTAATATTCATATAAATTTAAGCCTATTGCATTAAAAGAGATATTTTTGATATTATCATCAACTCTAACTCCACCAATTGCAACAACAGGATGTTGTGAAAATGAAGCAATATAAGAGATTTGATCACCCAAAACCAAAGATACATCTTTTGTAGAAGTACTTCGATAAGCACCCAAACCAATATAATCAATATCTAACTCATTAGCCTCTTTAATCTCATCAATATTATGTGTAGATATACCCAAAATCTTATCTTTTATTTTCTCTCTAATAGATCTAATTGCCTCTTTTTTATCTAAAGAAATTTTGGATAAATCCTCTTGTCCTAAATGCAAACCATCACATATAGAGACAAGTTCAGGCTCATCATTTATAATCAAAGTATTAGACCACAACTCCCTAATTTTAATAAGATTCTCTCTTTTTATATCCAATGGATTCACTTTATCTCTATATTGCAAATATATAGCATTATGCCTCTTTGCCAAAGCAATATATTCACCAATAGAGAGTCCCATTTTTTGATTCAATTCAAAATCAAAAATGGCATAAATTTTACTCATCCTCAAATTTATCTTCTAAATATTCATCATCATCAATATAATCAGATTGTCTTCTAACTTCAGGATTAGGACAGTTTCTACAACCATTCTCTATATTATTGTCAAAATAATATAAAATATCAGCAACACTCTCCTTTAGTTGTCCTCTTTTGACAATCATATCCAAAAACCCATGCTCTAATAAAAACTCTGAAGTTTGAAATCCTGCTGGAAGTTCTGTACCAATAGTCTGCTTGATAACTCTTTGACCCGCAAAACCAATCAATGCACCAGGCTCTGCAATAATAATATCTCCAAGCATAGCAAAAGAGGCACTAACACCTCCCATAGTAGGATCAGTCAAAATAGAGATAAAAGGTAATCCCTCAACAGACAATCTCTTAAGTGCTGCTGAAGTTTTTGACATTTGAAGAAGAGAAAAAGTACTCTCTTGCATTCTAGCACCACCACTAGCACTTACAATAATAAAACCTTCTCTATTTTTGATAGCACGATTAACCGCTCTTACAATCTTTTCTCCCTCAACTGATCCCAAACTTCCACCCATAAATTGAAAATCAAAAACAATCAATTGAACAGGCATACCACCAACACTACATGAACCACTAAGTACTGAAGATCTTACACCTGTCTTTTTTTCACTCTCTTCAACTCTCTTTTTATAAGATTTTTTATCAGTAAATTTTAGAGGATCAATAGGTGCTAAATTTGCATCATACTCAACAAAAGTCCCCTCATCTACCAAAACCTTAACTCTATCTTTTGCACTAATACGCATATGATATTGACATTTAGGACAAACTTGAAAAAGATTCTCAACCTCTTTATAATACATCAAAGAGTTACATCTCTTACATTTTACCCAGTGACTAGGTGCTTCCTCTTTTGCAGGTTGTTTTCTAAAATTACTAAATATATCTCCAAAATTCACGACTTCTCCTCTTGTGTAACTCACTCTCTAAGCTACAATCAATCTTTATATAAAATTTTTGGATATTATATTGATATTTGTATAAAGTTTTAACAAACTAATTGTTTAAATATTATCACGATAATAATTTCATAATATAACAAACAGAGATATCCAGAGACTGAGCTGAAGCTTTTGAGTGAAATTCTGCCCTAAAGGAGCAGAAGAAAACTCACAAAAAAAACAAAATCCGTCGAAATCACATCGTCCGTCGTAGAGAAAAAAAGTAGCAACTCTAATTTTCCCGATAGCTTCAATATGGCGGAGACCATTACCATATTTATATCTTTCGATTACAACTATCTTCTTCTAAAGTCCCAATACTAACATCTTATATCTCGGCATGTTCTTACTCTCCAGCAAATTGCTACCGATCTATTGTCTCTTACTATATAAACCTTCTACAAAGCATAGAAGGA
>CAZLLE010000073.1:0-23597 GCA_964560425.1 uncultured Campylobacterales bacterium | reverse complement strand
TTACTAGACTAATTATCATAAATCCTACTGGTGAAAATAAAATCCCTGTAGTAGATGCTGGTGAAAACCAAACTATTTTGGAGGGTAAAAGTGTTTCATTAAATGCCGTGGCAGTAGATAGTGATGGTGATATTGTAAGTTATCTTTGGAAAGAAGGATCAACACAATTAAGCACTGAAATTAGTTTTAATCATATATTCCCTCTTGGTACTCATACTCTCACATTAACTGTTACTGATAATAATGGAGCAACTTCTGCTGATACTATAACTATTACCGTTTATAGTTCTACTGACAAATACCCTTATATACCTAAAGTTATAGACAACTCTCTTGCTGTAAGATTTCTAAACAAAGCTACTTTTGGAGCTAATAAACAATCTATTATTAGACTACAACAATTAGGTATTCTTGAATGGATTAATGAACAGTTAAATATGCCTATCAATAAAAATATCTATCTTACCAAAATGATAGAGATATCTAAAGAAGCTGAACCAAATAATAATACATATAGTGTAGAAGAGTATTTAGCTGATAATGGAGATAAAATATATAATCAAAATGTAGGCTCTTTTCAATCTCCAAGATATCGAATGAGTGCATGGTTTGATATTGCATTGAGATCACCAGACCAATTACGACATAAACTTACTTATGCATTAAGTCAAATTATTGTAGAGAGTGATTTTGAACCTATTTTTACTAGAAGAGCTGAAGCATTAGCTAGATATTTTGATATTTTACATAATAATAGTTTTGGTTATTACAAAGACATACTTAATGATATCTCTTTTAGTGCAGGAATGGGAATGTTTTTGACCTATAATGGCAATAAAAAAGAGTATCTTAATAAAGCAAATGTAACTGTATATCCTGATGAAAATTATGCTAGAGAGATTATGCAACTATTTTCTATGGGATTAAATAAACTCAATATAGATGGGACAGCAAAAAAAGATGCAGATGGAAATCTTATTCCAACTTATACACAAGAAGATGTTAATCAATTATCAAAAGTTTTTACAGGGTGGGATTTAAAATACAACAGAAGATATGGTCAAATAGGATTTAGACGGGGAGATTTAACTCACCCTATGGAATTTACCCAAAAATACCATGATTTTGGAGAAAAAAAAGTGTTAGGAGAGACAATACCTGCCAATCTAAGTGGAGAAGAGGATATTAAAATGGCAGTTAATATCATTATGAGTAATCAAAATGTTGCTCCTTTTATATCTAAAAATCTAATTATGAGATTAACTAAATCCAATCCATCACCAAGCTATATTCAAAGAGTAGCAACTGTATTTCAAAGCACTCAAGGGGATTTAAAAGCAGTAGTAAAAGCTATACTTTTAGATCAAGAAATTTGGAGTGATATTAATAATCAAGAGGTTATTAAAATAAAAGAACCATTAATTGCCTATACAAACTTTTTGAGAGCATTTAATGCTGAACCTTTTCCAAAATGGTATTTTTGTGGCTATGGAGGACCTAGTGATAATAGTGCATCAAATTGCAATATAGTTACTAATCAATTTTTATTTAATAATACAAGAGATTTTCTCAATCAAGGGGCAGGATTAGCTCCAAGTGTATTTAATTTTTATGATAATAGTTTTGTTCCTAATAGTAATGATTTTAAAGCAACTAATAGAGTAAGCCCTGAAATACAGATTCAATCAGATAGTATTTTTATAAAATTTAATAATAAAATAAAAGCTGATTTAGAAGGATGGGAAAAAAATTATCTAACTAGTAACTATATGTATGACTATAAGGGATCTGGTACTCTAAAGAGATATGATAGCGTAGAGGCATTTGCCAATGATGCACCATCTAGAGGATATATTCCTGTCTATTATATTGGATCTAATAAATTACTTTTAAATGCCACTGAAGAGCTAAATATAATGGAAATGGTTATTGATGGCGATACTAATGGAGATTTTACTAATTTAAAAGATTATAGGGATAAAGATTACAATGATGATGAAAAAGCTATTAAAGCACTTATAGAGCACTTAAATCAAAAACTTACAGGTGGATTACTAACTCAAGAGCAAATAGATGTTATCTACAACAATTTAAAAGATGCTAAACTTTTTAATATATATGATGTACATGATGATAAACATCCTGAATATGATAAAAGATCACGCATCTTAAAGAATGCAATTTTCCCTGCTATTAGGGCTATAGTTACATCAAATACATTTATGACAGAGTAGGAGAAAAAGATGATAAAAAGTAGAAGAGATTTTTTAAAATTTTCAGTAGCTAGTGGAGTGTCAGCACTAACACTTCCATCTGAACTTTTTGCTGATAGCTCAGATTTTAATGATTATAAAGCATTAGTTGTTATTTATAATGCAGGAGGAAATGATGGAATAAACACTTTTATTCCATCAAGTAATGATGATAAAAGTGGATATCCAAATTATGAGAAAATAAGAGATGGTATTAGAGTCAAAAATAGTGATTTGCCTCTATCAATTTCAAATGGAGAGTTAGATTTAAGTAGTGGCAATCCATATGCAAGCAATGATGACTTAAGAGAGAGTTATACTATAGGTTTTTATAAACATAATGGCTTAGATGTTGCTACTAATGCATTAATGCCTGAACTAGCTCACCTAGTCAACCAGAAAAAAGTAGCTATTGTTGCAAATTGTGGAAATATTATAGAACCAGCTACAAAAGCAGAATTTAAGGCAAAAACAAAAATACTTCCCCCTTTCTTATATGCTCATAATCATCAAACAAAATTAACTATGAATGCAGAAGCATCTATACTTGATTATACAGGTTGGGCTGGTCGACTTTTTGATAAATGGAGTAGTGTTAATAATGGTGATATTTATGGTATGAATCTAGCAATTACAAGAACTGAACACCTTTTTTATGGTAAAGATACTACCCCATTAATTATTAATGCAGGAGGTCCTTCAAAATATAAGAAATTAAATAGAAATTTATATGATCAACTTCTTGCTATTAATGCAAACAACATGTTTAAAAAATTGTATTCAAATCTCCAACGACACTCATTTGAGATGCAAGATATTATCGTAAATGATTGGAATAACAACTCTCCTTCGTTTAGTAGTACAAATGCTTATGGAGGAGAACTATTCTCTAATCCATCAAATGCTCAATTAGAACAAGCTAGTCCAACCTTTGCTGACACTTCAATGTTAAGAAACTTAAAAGCTGTAGCAAAATTGGCATATATTGGAAAAAATAGAGGATTAAAAAGACAAATATTTTATGTATTTGATGGAGGATATGATACTCATAGCAACCAGACTCAACAACATGCAAGAAAACTAAGAGGTATGAGTTTGGGTCTTGGCGATTTTCACAAAGCATTAAAAGATATGGGTATGGAAAATGAGGTTACAACCTTTAATATCTCTGATTTTGGACGAAGTACAGGAGATAATGGAGACGGTACAGATCATGCTTGGGCTAGCAACTATTTTGCTATGGGCGGAGCTGTTAAAGGTGGATTATATGGAACCATGCCAGACTTGACGCTTGGAAGTGATAATGATATGAGTAAAAAAGGAAGACTGATTCCTACTACCTCAATGAGTCAATATTATGGCACTATACTTAAATGGTTTGGAGCAGAAGGAGAAATATTAGATCATGTTTTACCAGAACTAAAAAATTTCCCTCAACAAGATTTGGGATTTATGAACTAACTTAATACTAATCAACTACTTACAAATACTCTACCTTTTTAATGTAGGTAGAGTATAAAGATTTACTCTTCTATTATACTAGTCTCTCCCAAAATCTCCTCCTCTTTAGGACATCTTGAGATACTAGAGACTACATCCCCATCAACTCTCACAACAATAACACCACTTGTATTTCTACCAGCTTTTCTAATACTTTGCATATCTACACGAATCATTTTACCACTAGAGGTAAGAGCCATAAGATCTTTAGTATCATCAACAAGTACAACATCTACCAATTCTTGGGTTTTAGCTGTAAGTTTCATAGCGATAACACCTTTACCACCTCTTTTTTGCTCTCTATACTCAGAAGCTGTTGTTCGTTTACCAATACCTTTTTGACTAAGTGTCAATAACTCTTGATCTTCATTGGCAATAACAGTAGCACCAACTACTTCATCATCTTCATCTTTAAATCTAATAGCAGTAACACCTCTAGCTGTTCTACCTATCTCCCTAGCTTCTTCTACTAAGAATCTTATACACATACCTTTTTTAGTTACGACAAATAGATTTTTATCACTACTTAAAACAATTCTAGAGTCTACTAATTCATCATTATCATCTAAGCTAATTGCTCTTACACCAACACTTCTAATATTACTAAATTCACTAAGTTTTGTTCTTTTGACAATACCATTTTTGGTAAAGAATACAAGAGATTTACTCTCCTCAAAATCTGTTGTTGGAATAATAGCTCTAATTTTTTCATTTGGTTGTAATTTAATTAAGTTGACAACTGCTTTACCTTTGGCAGACCTACTACCTTCTGGAATTTTATATACTTTAAGCCAATATAGTTGACCAAAGTTTGTTACAAACATGAGTGTATCATGAGTATTAGAGACAAAGAAGTTTTCAATAAAATCATCCTCATATGTGGTTAAGGCTGTTTTACCTTTTCCTCCACGATGTTGTTTCTCATACTGTTTTAAATCAACTCTTTTGATATAACCTCTATGAGTGATAGTGACAACCATAGGATTATTTGGAATCAAATCCTCGATATCTATCTCATCATAATCATCAATAATTTCTGTTCTTCTTGGAATTGAAAATTTTGTTCTAATCTCTATTAGCTCCTCTTTTACAAGAGAATTAAGAATCTCTTCGCTTTTCAAAATAGAAGTAAGTCTATCTATCTCTGCATGAAGTCTTCTAAGTTCATCTTCAATCTTTTCTCTCTCTAAGCCAGTTAAACGCTGTAGTTTCATATCCAAAATAGCAGCAGATTGAACTATTGAAAGTCCAAACCTATCAACTAGTGCCTCTTTAGCATCATTTGTATCTTTACTAGCACGAATAACCTTGATAACCTCTTCAATATTATCAAGAGCGATAATAAGTCCCTCTAAAATATGAGCTCTAGCTTTTGCTTTTTCAAGCTCAAAAATAGTCCGACGAATAATAACTGTTTTTCGGTGAGATATGAACAGAGCTAAAAGTTCTTTAAGATTAAATACTTTTGGCTCTTTATTCATAATTGCCAACAAAATTACACCAAAAGTAATCTCCATGGATGTTGATTTATATAGATTATTAAGAACAATTTCACTCATGGCATCTCGTTTTAACTCAATAACAACACGAATTCCCTCTCTATCACTCTCATCTCTTATTTCACTAATCCCTGTAATCTGCTTATCTCTTACAAGATGGGCAATATTCTCAATTAATCTCGATTTATTTACTTGATAAGGAAGTTCATCAATAACAACTACCTCTTTACTTTTTTTGGTTTCAATATGAGTTTTAGCTCTTACTTTTATACGCCCTCTTCCTGTCGTATAAGCATCTCTAATCCCTTTTTTCCCAAAAATTACACCATAAGTTGGAAAATCAGGACCTTCAACAATCTCCATAAGATCATCAATAGTACTTTTAGGTTCATCAATCAATAAAATAAGAGCATTAACAAGCTCCTCTAAGCGATGAGGAGGAATATTTGTAGCCATACCAACAGCAATACCACTAGAGCCATTGAGCAGTAAATTTGGAACGCGAGAAGGCAATACATCAGGTTCACTCATAGAGTCATCATAATTTGGCACAAAATCAACTGTATCTTTATCCAAATCTCTCAATAACTCTTCAGATAGAGAAGTCATTCTAGCCTCGGTATATCTCATCGCTGCCGCATTATCACCATCAATAGAACCAAAGTTACCCTGACCATCAATAATTGGATGTTGCATAGAAAATGGCTGAGCTAATCTTACTAAGGCATCATAAACAGAATTATCACCATGGGGATGATACTTACCAATAACATCACCAACAATTCTAGCCGACTTTTTATAAGGAGATCTCGATGAGAGATTTAAATCACTCATAGCATAGAGAATTCTTCTATGGACAGGTTTTAGCCCATCTCTTGCATCAGGAAGGGCACGCCCTATAATGACGCTCATAGAGTAATCTAAATAACTCTCTTTTATAGAATCTTCAATCTTGATATTTTCAATCTCTTCTTTATTTTCAAAAAGATTATCCATCTGTCTACCTTATGTTAATATAACAATATTTTACCTAAAAAGCTCTTAAGTACTAAGGTGCAATAATAGCATTCATCATTAAGTAGTAAAAATTTAATAAAGATTGTTATTAGGTCTCTTTGGCGTCTGCAATAGTGAGTGAAAATAGTACATTTACACCATGTTTTTCCAATGTAATTTTTGCTTCTTGCAAGGTAGCTCCCGTAGTGATAATATCATCTACCAAAATGGCATCAATACCACCTTTAAAATTATATTGAAACTCTCTTGGATTTTTTAATCTAAAATCTAAACTTTTCCCTGCATATTTAACACTATTTTTTGCTCGTATAGAACCAAACACTGGTTTTAATATATCTGTCTTCATGGATCTAGCTAAAATAGCTGTATGAGAATATCCATGTTTAATAACATCATCAATACCAAAGACATATACACTATTTGTAAATTGAAATTTTTTTGCAAAGATAGAAAAAGAGTTTTTTGCCAAAATTGTATATATGGATGTACCTAAATAACTATATTTAGTTTTTAATAGAAGTTCTATTTCACTATATTTATAAAAGCTATATATTGAATGAGAGTGTGAAATATTACGACGATGAATGGAGGGCATAAGTAGGCTAGATTGGCAAGTAGCACAAATAATCGAAAGGGATACCCCTTTACAGAGAATACATCTAAACATGAAAGAAGAGAGAGTGAGCTCTCTCTACTAACTAAAACATGTTATAAAAATTATTTTACAACAGTTCTACACTTAACTTCTCTCCAATCCAAGTGAGAATCAGCGACCTTAACTCTTTTTGTTACAGTTTGGTATGTTGCTGGAATAGGTATTCTTCTTGTTGAAGCAGGTGAAACAATAGTTTTAACTTTTACAGTTTTATACACTGCTGGTACTGGAATTGTTTTTGTAGTAGCTGGTCTATCTACAACTCTTTTTGTTACAGTTTTATATACTGCTGGTACTGGTATAGATCTTGTAGAAGGAGGTGTTTTCACAACTCTTTTTGTTACAGTTCTATATACGGCAGGAGTTTCAACTAGACACATAATTTCACCAGTTGTTCCATTAATTCTAGTTTGAAGACCTGAACCTTTTTTCCATGTTGTTGTTGCTGGTTTAACAAGAACTTTTTCACTTACTGTTCCATAAGTTGCAGGAACTTTTACAAGTTTTTCAGTTGCAGGTTTAACAAGAATCTTCTCTGTTACAGTTTTGTATGTTGCAGGAATTACAACAATTCTTTCACTTGGCTCTTTTACAAGAACTTTTTCAGTTTTGTAACCATATTTCGCAGGAATTACTTCAACTCTCTCAGCAGCTTCACTTTTAAGAACTTTCTCAGTAGTAAGCTTATATTTAGCAGGAGTTAATACTCTTGCATAACATTTACCCGGCTGTGCGTTTGGTGGGTAAAGATCACTTGGACCTTGTACAGTTTTCGTGATAACTTTAACTGGTGCATTTTTAGCTGATGCCAACTCTTGTTGTAATCTCAAAATCTCAGCATCTCTGTTATCTGTAGCTTTAGTCTTAGTGACACTTGCAACAGAATTACAGTTAGTCTCCGCTTTTTGAGCACAACCACTAAACGCCACAGCTAATACTGTTGCGGCAATAATTGAACTTTTTGTAAAAAATTTCATTTTCTACTCTCCTTTTAAAAATATTAAAAAACATGACAATGGTAACAAATTTTTTTTTAATAAAAGCTGTTTTAATAAATTAAATTATTTTTTTATTTACTATTCATGATTTAAATAGTGAAAGCTTAAACAAAAGTAAATTATTTATTCCTAATTGGTTCATATACACTCAATTCAAATTTGATATGCATACCCTTTTTATTAATCGTTAACTCTATTGGAAAATTAATTTTTATAATATTTTTATAGTTTTTTAAAGCATCTATAAAATCATAAAAATTGGAGGGAGTACTCTCTTTTAGTATTGCTGAAAAGCTATAGTTCTTAAATCTTACATTCTTATTATTCTCATTTTTATCATCTAATTTAATATCAATATCTCTAAAATAGCTTTTTGAAAATTCTATAAAATTTGTTTTATTAAAGTCATCTTTAAATGAACTCAAAATTTCACTATTTTTTTCCATTGAATCTTTTAGTTTAATTTTAATACTCTCCTCTTTCAAAATCAAACTCTCATTTTGAACTCTAAACATCTCATACTCAGCTTTTTTATGCTTATACTCTTTAATACTAGGGATAATAAATACAAGTAGAAGAAAAAGTGTAAAAATTAAAAACAGTAGTATGTAAATCAAAAATTTTATTGTTGAATTACTATCACTTTTCGCCAATATCCTCTCCTTGCCTCTATTTTAATAGTTCATTAATAGTGTTCATAGACTCAAACTGGTACTTTCCAACTCTACCATTAAATGAAAAAGTTACCTTACTCTCATTAAAAATAGATTTTAATGGAGGCTCAAGCAATAGTTTATAGGAGTCTTTTGTTGGTGTAAAACCCTTTATAAAAAGGGCATCTTTTTTCATAACAACTTCATTAAGTGTAATTTGATCAGGGACAAGATCAAATAGATTTTTAATACTTGCCTTAAGAAGAGCATTTGAAGATCTAACTTCATTATTCAGTGCTTTTTTCATATCTACAATTTTTAACTCTTTGTCTAAATTAGAGACAGAACTGCTATACTTGCTATTTGTTAATTTTGTGCCACTAAGCATCTCTTCATAAAATGATGTTTGGTACTTTAAGAAAAAACCAAAAGCACTCAATGCAACCAACATAATAACAATAAAACTCAACCATAACCATGTTATTTTATCAATTAAAGATTTTTTCCGTGGAGTTGTAAAACTGTACATCTATCTAAAGACCTCCTTACGAGAAAGATCAATTAGAGCATTTCTAACACTTACATTCTCAGATGAAACATCCAAAAGTAACTCATTTTGGAGATATTTCACAATATTAGGATTAATATGAACATCATCAAAAATTCGTACACTCTGGATAAATTCACTCTCATAAAGATCATTAGAGTAAAACTCTTTTAGAGCTGCACTCAAATATTTGACAAATCTCTCATCTTGTTCTGCCAACTCCAATTTTCCCTCAGGCTCACCATTTTCAAAACCAGGTACATCATCCAAATCAGTTAAATTCTCTATCAAAAGCTCATCATCTTCAACAAAATCTAACTCAGCAAAAATATCATCACTACTTTCACCATAGTCAGTATATAATAGATTTTCATCTTTAGCTATATTAAAAAATGACCCAAAAAGAAGATCTCTATCTTTCATAATCATGACAGTTAATGCATTACCTGTACTAAGTACATATAACATTATATTATCAATTTCAATATCTTCATCATCAATATCTTTTTTAATAAAATAATCTAAAACCAAAAATGGAGAGAAAACAAAATCTAGACCAATATCAGCAAAAGTTTTATCTGCCCATTTTATATCAATAAGTGTACCATAAATTAGATAGCGACCCTCAACACAAACTGCCTTAACTTTATCCTTATCTACACTAAATTTTTTTAGTGCTTCTATATCACAGGTGGGAATAGCACCTTGACCCAATGTATTTAAAAAAAGTGTTATATATGTATGTTGATACTCCTCTTGTAATCTATTAATATAGTCAATAACTTCAATACTTAGCTTATCTTTGGACTCTATTTCAAAGGTACTCTCCTCTACAAAGAGCGTATCATCTCCCCTTACAACTCGTTGCTTCACCTTGCATCTTTTCTCTTCAACAATCAAAGCAAGAAATTGATTTGTCATTCTTTTTTTAACAGAACCAAATAAGCTCATAATGGCACTCCCTGAATAGATTATTTTTAGAAAACCCCATAAAGGCTAGCCTAACTATATTAAATATGGTAATAATTTTATCACCTTTTTCTTTAATACTCAATAAGCTACAAACTATAACATTTATATTAAATAAATTTAAGCATAGAGTTAACTCTTTTTTAACACCAATCAATAGAAATCGGTATAACTAATTAAAGTTCTTTATATATTTTTTGATATTTATTATAATAAGTTGTACACTCTTCATAAAGGTCTTTATCTGTCATGATTGTTGGGTTCAATTTTTTATAGCGTCCAATCATAACTTCACACATCATCTTAATTTTTATTTTACTAGCATCTGAAAAATCACTCTTTTTTGTTAAACGATCAATCTCTTTTAAATATTTCTTTGAATCATCAAGATAATCTTTCAATACTGTGGATATTTTACTTTGAGCCAAAATAGAGACAGCCATTTTATTATAAGGATCTAAATCAAAAGCCTCTTTTGCTAATCTTCTAGCCTCTTTATAATCTCCAACTCCATATTTGACTTTGGCTTCTAATGAAAGTTTGTAAGATTCTGTAAAACTAAAAAAGAATATAACCAATAAAGCAACAAGAACTAAAACAATATTAAAAACAATTTTATACGCTTTCATTTATTTTTTTCCTAATTATATCTTTTGCCTCTTGCATCGGCACATTATCAACACTAAAAGGTTCACTTGCATAAAGGTCTACTTGTGAAAATGGTTTTGGTATTATAAACTGATCCCAACTCTTCAACTGCCAAAAAGATGAAGCTCTATAATTCAAAGCCACTATTTTTAACCTCTTTTTCTGAGACATAGCAACAATTCCATCAGCAACACTCTCTCCAGGTCCTCTTGGTCCATCAGGAGTAATCCCAATATCATAACCTTCACCTATTCTTTTAAAACTTTCTCTCAACGCCTTTATTCCACCTTTAGAAGAACTCCCACGAATTGTTCCAAAACCAAAGAAAGACATAGTTTTTGCAAGTAGCTCACCATCAAAATGGTCACTAATCATTAATTTAATTTTAACATTTTTTCTTAGTTTTTTATATGTAAGAGGTTCAAGCAGAAGCTTACCATGCCAAAAAGCAAATATAATGGGTTCATTTGGAACATCTTTTGGAATATGAAACCTTTTTTTCAAACTCAAAAACAGTAACCACATTACAAATGATAAAATAGGAGGAAGAATAAAAATTAAAATTTTCCTCTTATTCTCTTTATTCAATAACTTCTCCATAAAGAACCATTCTTTTTGGATTTGTAATTTTAACTTTTAGGGTTTTACCAAGAAGAGATTCACTACCTTGTACTTGAACCATAAAGTTATTATCTGTTCGTCCTGCAACACTACCACCACTTCTAAGCTCTTCAAAATAGACTTTATAAACTCTATTTAGTTGCTTATCACTAATCTCATCAATAATCTCTGTCTGTCTATCTTGTAAAGTCTTTAATCTTGCAGAAGCTATTTGAGGGTCTACTTGATTTGTAAACTCAGCAGCTTTAGTATGTGGACGAGGAGAGTATTTAAAACTAAACATCTGATTAAATTTTACACTATTTACAACTTCCATAGTTTGTTCAAAATCTTCATCACTCTCACCCGGAAAACCAACAATTACATCTGTGCTAATATGAACATCAGGCACCATTGACCTTAGTTTTTCAACACGATTTAAAAACCACTCTTTTGTATATCCCCTTTTCATCTCTTTCAAAACTTTAGAAGAACCACTTTGAAGAGGCATATGCATTGATTTACACACTTTTGGATTTGATGCAAAAACTTCCAAAAAGTGATCATCCATGTGAAGAGGATGTGGAGATGTAAAGCGAATGCGTTCAACCTCATCAATTTCACTTACTAAAGTCAAAAGATCAGCAAAACCTACACCATTATGATTATAGTTATTTACATTTTGTCCAAGTAAAAAGATCTCTTTAGCTCCATTTTGAGCCGCTTTTCTAGCCTCTTGAACTATAAGATTAGAGGGAATAGATATCTCATCACCTCTAGTATTTGGAACTATACAAAAAGTACATTTTTTATCACAACCTATGGAGATATTTACCATAGCCTTATATAGAGAAGTTCTAAAATCACTAAAAACAAATGCACTCTCATCATAATTAATATCTACTTCAACAGCACCTTTTTTATCTAATACCTCTGTAATCTTAGATACATTTCTAGCACCTAAAACAAAATCCACATAAGGAGCTCTTTTAATAATATCTCTACCTAGATGACTTGCCGTACATCCGCAAACACCTAGTTTTGAACCCTCTTTTCTTTTTTTGTTAAATTGACCAATCTCTGAAAAAAGTTTTTGTACAGGTTTTTCACGAACACTACATGTATTTATCAATATAAGATCAGCATCCCTAAAATCTTCAATAAGTTCATAACTATCTTTTTGATTCAGTTGTGCAATCATATGCTCTGAATCCCGTACATTCATGGCACATCCAAGTGTCTCAATAAAAAGTTTTTTACTCAAAATCAGACCTATAGAATATGTACTTCATACATATAATTATTTTCATCAAGTCCAAAACGAATCTCTTTAAGATAAACGCTATAACCTTTATCTTCAAAAACCTCAACCATCTCAACTAAATCTTTATGAGAGTTTTCTTGATCAAAATAGAGAATTGCACCCATTCTATCTTGTTTAACTTGCTCTTCAATCTCATCAATACTCACCTCTTTAATCTCTTGAGTATCTTTATTTTTTGCTAACTTCAACTTCATGTTTAGAAACCTTATAGATATTTTGAAATGGAGTATATCAATTTTTCATTAAATATGTAACTTATATGGATTTTTCTGATATAATTTCTAAACTGCATAATTTTATAAAAATCAAAATAATTTTATTGTTAAAAATCAGATATTGTTAAACATAAGGAGTTATAAATGGAAAAAATAGCGAATATTATAGAGTCTATCGCTCTTGAAAAGGGGTTAGAGCTCGATGATGCAAAAGAGGCTGTATCAAATGCACTGACAAGAACAGCCAAGCAGATCTTTGGCGAAGAGTATGAATATGCCGTAGAATTAGATGAAGAGACAAAAGAGTTAGCTCTTTTTCAAAAACAACAAGTTGTTGCCGATGATGATCCCAAAATGGATGAAGTAGCATACAATGGAAAACCAACCGAAAAATATATTGAACTTCAAGATGCCAAAGAGCTTAATAGTGAATTAGAAGTAGGTGATGAACTTACTTATAAAATTTCCCTAAATGACATGGGAAGAACTGCTGCTGCAGTATTATATAAAGAGCTTGAATACCATATACAGAGAGTTGTAGAGAGAAATATATTTGATAACTACAAAGATAGAATAGGTGATATTATTAATATTAGAGTAACTCAAATAGATGCTGATGAAAATACTTATGGAGAATTTAAAGAGGTTCGTGCGATCCTTCCTATGAAAAGTAGAATTAAGGGTGAAAAATTTAAGCTAGGTGATACCATGAAGAGTATCATTAGACGAGTTTATATTGATAAGAAGACAGGTATGCAAGTTGAACTTTCGCGTACAAGCCCAAAATTTCTTGAAGAGATGCTAGCTCTTGAAGTACCAGAGATCAAAGATGAATTGGTAATTATACACAACTCTGCTAGAATTCCAGGAGAGAGAGCCAAAATTGCACTCTCAGCTGTAAGTCCAAATATTGATGCTATTGGGGCAACTGTTGGAACAAGAGGTATTAGAATAAATGCTGTAAGTAGAGAATTACATAATGAAAATATAGATTGTATTGAGTATACAGCAATTCCAGAAAAATTTGTATCTCGAGCACTCTCTCCTGCAATTATCTCTGCTGTTAGAATAGAGAATGGAAAAGCTATTGTTACTTTACCTTCTGACCAAAAGTCTAAAGCAATTGGTAAAAGCGGTATAAATATTCGTCTAGCATCTATGCTTACTGGATTTGAGATTGAATTAGTTGAACAAAAAGGTACACAAACAACAATGAGTGATTCATCAAATCAAAATCAACCAAAAGAGAATAGTGGAGATGCTCTTAAGGCACTATTTGGAGATTAATTCTATCCTTGTGCTTGTCTGAAGTGTGGATTTAATTTTAATAAAATTAAATCTGCGACAATATTTCCCAAAAGTGTTAAAAACGCAGAGATAATCAAAATACCCATAATTACAGGATAATCACGACTTAATGCACTCTGATAAAATAGTAAACCCATTCCATCAATAGAAAAGATAGATTCCAAAATAACACTTCCTCCTATTAATCCCGGTATTGATAAACCTAGCATTGTGATAATAGGAGGAGATAAATTTGGCAAAATATATTTTTTAATTATCGTACTCTCATCTACTCCTCTTGATTTAGCAAAAAATAGATAATCACTCTTTAAAATATCAATACTTAAACTTCTAACATACATCATTAAACTTCCAACACCACCAAAAACAATAACAAAAATAGGTAAAAATAGATGCCAAGAGAGATCAAAAAATTTATATATACCCTCCTTAGGCTCAATAGATTCTAATCCAGAGATAGGAAACCACCCCAAAGAGAGAGAAAAAACTATAATTAAAAGAAGAGCAAGGTAAAAAGATGGTAAAGCATAACTAAAAAGTGCAAACTGTTTTAAACCTTTATCTAAAACAGAATCTTGTTTTAGTGCCAATTTAATACCAAGATATAGTGAAATTATAAAAACAAAGATCATGCTTATTATATTGATAATTAGTGTAATAGGTAGACGAGAGAGTATCTCATCTCCAACACTTTTTCCACTAGCAAATGAGATTCCAAAATCAAAATGAAGCAAAGCCCAAACCCATGAAAAATATTGAATATAGAGAGGTTTATCTAATCCATAAACCTCTTTTAGATGATCTATTGACTCTTGTGTAATATTTGGATTTAATTCTCCAGCTGCAAAAAAGGAGTTTGGGGCAGCATGAATTGCCAAAAATGATATTAAGGAGATAATCAATAACATTAATAAAACATATAAAACTTTATTTAAGAGTGTTTTCAAATAGTATCCTTTAAAAACTCCATTATACAACAGAGCCTTTAAAGTATAAAAAATTAAGGTAGTAATCTATCCAAGATTAATTCAGCTACAGCAGATTGTCCCTTTCTAGAGAGATGTATACGAGTATCAGAACCTGTTTCATTGGCATAATCTACTCCATCTGCACTTCTATACATAGAATCATCATAATAGCCACTAAAAAGCTCACCCATTACATCAATTATTGGTAATCCTAAATCTTGAGAAACTTTAAAATATGCTTTACTAATTAATTTTGATTTCTCTTCAAAATGAGCTTTTTGACTTACAATTTTATTAGGCATTGTTAATAAAAAATTTGTCTTTGGCTTCTCATTTCTAATCTTTAAAATTGCCTTAGAAAGATCATTGGAGATATTATGATCATTATAATATCTAATATCATTAATACCCAAAGTAATATCTACAATAGTCGTTGCACCATCATTTGGTATCGAATTTTTAATCTCATTCCAATCAAACCACACTACTCCAACTTTTTCATTATTAAAATTTCTAGCAGTATATCCATGCTTTGCAAATAAAAGACTCTTCACACCATAAACACTCAAAGCTCCTTTAACAGTTTCAAACACATGTCCACCATCATAACCAGAGACATCAATTGCTCTTGTACTATCACCCACACATATATAAGTAGCTTCACCACTTTTAATTAAATTTTTAAGATGATTTGAGTCAACTACATTGATTGGAGCTTCAGCTATACTATCATTACCTAATGAGTCAGAAACTTCCAACTGTAATGTATATTCTCCCTCTTGCTCAGGAGCAGTCCATACAGCATTACCATTAGAATCTGTAGATAGTTGATTGCCATTTTGATCATACCATTGATAAGATGACAAATCTCCATCACTATCAAAACTACCACCATCAGCCAATCGAACTTCACTTTGGGCATATACTTGACCCGGTGCTTGTACTATGGCTGCTGGCTTATGCTGTTGTTCACCAACATTGGTACTTCCGCCACTACTTCCACAACCCAATATTAGAAATGGCAAAAGAGCAACAAGAAATAAAATTTTTTTCATTAATTTTTCCTTTTAATGTTTTATTATAAGAGAATATCGACCTAGTTTATATAAAAACAATATTCTTGTCAAGATCAAATAAATTAATTCATAAGCAATAACTACAAATATTTTACTAGGTGAAGATATAAAGACAATTATATAAAAAATTAGTAAAAAAAATGAAAAATATTTATTTTTTTGAAAATTTAAAATATTTCACTAAAAATAAGTTAGAGATCTTAAATGTTTCCTTTTGTAACTATATACCCAATATCATTTTAATTAATACAATTAAGAACAAAAATAATACAAAATTAAAAGATAAAAACATAATAAAGTATATTAAATATTTGTATCTTTTATGTTAACATGTACCATCTTTAGGAAATCACGGGAAGGAAGAACTTATGGATATATCAGATGAAGAGATCGCCACAATGATGAATAAACCACTTTCTGCTTTATTAAATATAAAAGAGGAGAAACCAAATGAGTATCATATACTAAAACTTGGTGCCTTTTGTAAAAAATTACATTTGGATAGTGAGGATTTGACTGCAATGTTTGCACTAAAATCAATAGAACTTTCACCTACAAAAAAGTAGTTGTTATGCAATATCTATTGGCAATTGATGCAGGTACAGGAAGCGGTAGAGCTGTTATATTTGATACATTAGGAAATCAAATATCAACAGGACAAGAGGAGTGGACTCACTTAAGTGAGGATGGTGTAGAAAACTCCATGGGATTTGATTATAAAAACAATTGGAAACTTCTATGCAGATGTATTAAAAAGGCTATTGATAGTGCAGATATAGACCCCAAAGATATTTTGGCTTTAAGTGCTACAAGTATGAGAGAGGGGATCGTATTATACGATGAGAAGGGTAATGAACTCTGGGCAGTTGCTAATGTTGATGCTAGAGCATCTCAAGAGGTAAAAGAGTTAAAAAAAAATTACCCTCATATAGAGGAGAAATTTTATGCCCTAAGTGGACAAACTTTTGCTCTTGGAGCATTACCTCGTCTATTATGGGTAAAAAAAAACCATCCTGAAATTTATGAAAAAGTAGCAAAAATCTCAATGATTAGTGATTGGGTATTGGCAAAACTTAGTGGAAAAATCGCTAGTGATCCATCAAATGCAGGAACAGCTGGAATTTACTCATTACAAAAGAGGGATTGGCTACCCGAGATGGCATCACAAGTGGATATAAAATCTGATATATTTCCTCCTTCATATGAGAGTGGTAAAACAATAGGAACTGTTTCAATCAAAGCTTCACAAGAATCAGGACTATCTACCAATACAAAAGTTGTAATGGGTGGTGGTGATGTTCAACTTGGAAGTGCAGGACTTGGTATTGTAGAAGTTGGTGAAGTTGCTATTTTGGGCGGTACTTTTTGGCAACAAGTGGTAAATATGCCTGATCCTACCCCGCCAAAAGATATGAGTGTGCGTATTAATCCCCATGTTATAGAAGGCATAAGCCAAGCAGAGGGGATAACTTTTTTCTCTGGTCTTGTTATGCGGTGGTTTAGAGATGCTTTTTGTGATCTTGAAAAGATAGAAGCCAAAAAAAGAGGTATTGATACATATACTCTATTAGAAGAGAAAGCATCTAATATACCTATTGGCTCTTATGGTATTATTCCTATATTTTCAGATATCATGAAGTACAAAAAATGGTATCATGCTAGTCCATCATTTCTCAATCTTGGTATTGATCCTCAAAAATATAATAAGTTTTCAATGTTTAAAAGTTTAGAAGAAAATGCTTGTATTGTCTCTGCTGAAAATCTTGATAATATCTTTGCATTTACAGGAGTGAAGCCTTCAAGTATTGTATTTGCAGGGGGAGCTAGTAAGGGTGCTTTATGGTCACAAACACTTGCAGATGTAACAGGACTTAATGTAAAAATTCCAAAAGTCACCGAAGCTACAGCACTTGGATGTGCAATGGCAGCGGGTGTGGGAGCAGGAGTATACAGAAGTATTAAAGATGTTGCAAAAGATCTAGTAGAGTTTGAAAAAACTTATAAACCAAATATGGAAAATCACCAAAAATATAGAGAAATTCGCAAAAATTGGAAAAGAGCTTATGAGAGAGAACTTTTACTTGTCGATGATAACATCACACAATCTATGTGGAAAGCTCCAGGGCTTTAAACTTTTTAGAGAAGTTTACAAGTACTAAGGCAATAATAACTTCATTATGCCATGAAGTTATTTCTACCTTAGTACTTACTTACTTCTCTATTATCTAGTAATTTTTTTACTAAAGCAAAGTTATTTGCAGCCATAAGGTGCATTTTAGGATGTAGCTCAAAAATATCATTCATGGCTTTTAAGCTTAATTCAAAGCCAATCTGTTCTTGATAATCTTCTGAAACTTTTTTGGCTTTATATAGTCTATCCATTAGGCTTTTGGGTACATGAACTCCAGGTACATGAGAGCTTAGAAATTGTGCGGTTCTTAGTTTTGTAATTGGGAAAAAACCGATTATAAGTTGAGGATTGTCTTCTCTACCTGACTCTATTTTGGCAGCTTCAAATAGAGATAAAAGCATTTGTGCATTTTCTACACTATAGACGGGTTGAGAGATAATACCCATTGCTCCATTTTCTAATTTCTGTTTTAATTTTTTTTGTAGGTTCTTTGGATTTTTTGCATAAGCATTAATTACAGCAAAAGGGTATATCTTTTTGGCTTTTACATCCAAAGGCTTACCTGCATAATCAATTCCAGCATTAAAACATTTGATAATTTCCAATAAAAGTGTACTATTGCCCTCAAAAACTCCTTTTGTTTTTGGTTGATCACTTGCTGAAGCACTATCTCCTGTAAGAGCTAATATCGCTCGTACATCAAAATCATTTGCACCTAATAAATCTGATTGTAGAGCTATTTTATTCTTATCACGCATAGACATTGTAGCAAGAGTTGGTTTATTAAATTTTTGTTGTAGTTTCAATGCTGCAAAAAGAGAACTATATTTCATCTTTGCCAAAGGAGAGTCAGTAACACTAAAACCATCAACCATATCAGCCAATCCAAGCTCTTCTATACGATTTATAACCCCATCAAAACTAGGAGAGTGTTTTGGTGTTGTCTCCAGTGTTAAAAATTTGTCATTTTGTAACTTTTCTATAAGTTTTTCAAACATTCACATATCCCATAATAATTTTTTCAGTAGATCTATTGTACCAAAAAAGAGGTAATTCGGACAAAATCAAGAGTTGCATCATCACTTATATACAATTATTTCACAATTAAATAATAGAATTTAAAAATATTTAATATAAGGATAATTTTATGAAAGCAAAAATTATAGCTATAACAATATTAGCGTCTATATCTATTTTTTCTGGATGTGGAAATAATAAAAGTATAACAACTAAAGAAGTTGTAGATAAACCTGTATACTCTGTTGATAAGCCAAAACAAGATAATAATACAGTAACTAAAAAACAATCTTATTGTGCACCAGTTACAAACATAGGTAAAATTTCTGGGGCAATTGTTGTTAGTGAAAAAGGTGATAAAGCACGAGAAGTAAATGGTGAATACTGTTTTGATGAAAAACCTCAAACAGTAAAAATCGCTAGTGTTGGTGGTGTAGATTCAGTTTTAGGTATCACGACAAAATGTGATTCTAGAAAATTAGATTTTATTAGTGGTGAAGCATTAGAGTGTAATTCAAAAATACCCGATTTAAATTATGATGATACCTTTCTAGCTACAAAAGAGAGAGCTATCATGTTTAGAAGTTATATAGGAGATATTTATGAATTAATGGGTGTACCTTTTAATAATTATGATCCTATTATATTGGAAGCAATTAATTCAAAAAACATTACATCTGCACAAAAAATACTTGATGATGCAAATGTTACAGGTAATAAAGATAGTGAGAAAAAGGAGGAAATCGTAAGCCTCATGGTAGATTTGGTTGCATCTCCTATAAATAGAGATGTTGTAACTCTTGCAATTTTAGCACTAAAATCTACCGCTCAACTTCAAGATGGAAACTTTACAAATGGCGATAATAATGTAACTAAGTGGATTAATGATAACAGAGATGTACTAGAGGCTTATATCCTAGCTCATAGTATTGATACAAAAGTAAGAGCGACACAAGAGAAGATAATTATTGATATTAGAAAACTAGTAACTCAAATCATCAAACTAAAAAGAGCTAAAAAACTTACTACTCCTATAAATTTGGAAGAGCTTGAGGAGTTAATAGAGCTAAAAACTATTATGAAATTTACTTCAAGTTCAGATATTGTTAGAGGACCTATAACAGATATTATAACTCTTAAAAGCTCATTTGATAATAGAGGTGTAACTCTTTATGATATCCATTTCATGAATAAAATTGATGGTGTAACAAAATATTACAAAGATGACAACGATAATAAAGAAGTTGAACTATTTACACTATTTCAAGAGTATATTCACTTCAATAAAGATATAAATAGTTCACTTGATAAATTTACTCTTATCAAAGATTATTTAAAAGATATCTTTACAATAAATTTAAAACTAGATTATAATCATTCAAAAGCTTTACCTATAGAGGGTAAAGATCTATTAGCTACACTTGTTTTAGATTTTCCTTGTAAAAGTGAATGTGTAGATAAATCAGAATATTTGACACTTACATTTCCTATTCATGTAGAAGAGATAGATAATGCATTGTCTTTTGTTATTCCTGCTGATAAAAATGTGACATTTACATCAAAAATTTGGGATATTAATAGCAGTAGTGATGAACCCACATTTACTAAATCAATTGTCAATGTAATCAATGAAGAGAGTAACCAACTTTTACAAAAAGATATAATCAATGTAGATATAGCTGACTATGTTAATAGAGCATCTAAAAAGAACTATTCAAGTAGACCTAACTTAATCAAAAGTATCAAAAATCTACTTATCAGACATAGCTCAAATATAAATGGTGAACCTAGTCCAATGATTCAATATCTATCTTTGATTGATATTTCTGATCCAGCTGTAATTCCAACTACATTTATAAAAAACAGAGCAGTTATTAAACCATCAAGATATAACCTAGATAAATCTTCTAGTTTCTATAAAGATATATTTACAGAGATGTATCAAAATAATAAACCTATAAATGCAATTGCTATTAAAACTTGTTTTACATGTATGTAATAAAAATATCTTGTTAAATGGTCTTGACAATGGAGAACATTATATTATATTATAAAAAGTGAACGGCAGGGGTGGAATATTTAAAAGCTTATTTTAAATACTGCCCCCTTGTGTGCTAATGTGTGCTAAAGCTAAGTTCTATCGTTCCCATCCGTCCTCGGTGGGAATGCGTACGAGAGCTTAAACTACCAAAATTTTTCCACCGCAATCAAACCATCAATACCCTCATAATCTCTAGCAGATGAGTATCTCCAATGTTTAGCTTCATTTACATAACCTCTTTTTACTTGGGTTATGATGGATATAGTTGATCTTGGCTATCATTTTATAGCATCTGTCTGTATGAGTTTTGGCTGACCTCTTGCCATATCTGATAAGTTCTATCTGATTTATGGGCTTTTTTATAAAATCTAAATTGTTCTAATAAGGTTTGTATATTTTCTTTTTGCAATAGCTTTAAGCTATCAATTATTATCTATACACTCTCTTTTCTTGTAAATATTGGTAGCCAATTTAAAACACTGCAAGTTAAAAAATATGGATGTGTTGGTTCATATATTTTATATCTGCTTCTTCCCATGGAACATTTTAGCTTTTTTGAAATTAAGGGTCTATTTTATTGCTATATTTTCGTATGCATTCCCACCGAGGACGGATGGGAACGAGATAACATATCCTTTAGAATCAAAATCTAAAGGATATCCGTGTTTAACCAAGCCATAAAAGCACTAAAAGCAAATAGACTAAAGACAACCCTTATCTACTTTAGTCTGATCTTTGCCATAGTTGCTATATTTCTCATAACCTCCATATCAAATGGTATCATCTCCATGTACTCAAATATGATAAAAACTGATGGCGATATCATAGTAACCCAAGCCAAAATATCTGATACTTTTTTTAGCAATGTTGGTGTAGCTCTTATAGATAAAATCAAAAAGATTGATGGTGTTAAAAATGCTACTGCTTTGATAGTTGGTGCTTCACCTGTTGAAGAGATACCTATAGTTGCTGTTTATGGGGTGACAGATAATCGTCTTAAAAACTACAAACTTATAAATGGAGAGTATCCCAAAAATAGTGAGGTGATAGTAGGAAAACCTATATATAATCAACTTGAAGATAAAACTTCTATAGCCATTGCTGATATGACTTTTAAAGTGAGTGGTGTTTATGAAAGTGATATAGGATTTGAAAATGGTGGTGTGGTTCTTACTATAAAAGATGCTGGAGAGATTTTCAACAAAAGTGCTTCGATGCTTTTAATCTCAGCAAAACTTGATCATAAAATAGAACCGATAGTTAACAACATAAAAAAACTAAGCCAAAAGATAGATGTCAAATCAACAGATAATTTTGTAAAAAACTATAACCAGTTTAAAATCATAAAAACTTCATCATATGTTATATCATTTATCGCATTTGCGATGGGGCTTTTGGGGATAGTTTCGATCTTGAGTATCACTATAAACCAGAGAAAAAGTGAATTTGGGATACTAAAAGCTATAGGAATCAGTACTAAACGAGTGGTTGGTACGATCATGATAGAGAGTCTTCTTATCGGAGTTTTGGCATATATAAGTGCATACTTTATATCAAACATCATCTTCTACCTCATCAAAAATAGTGAACAACTGCAAGGTTATGTAAATGGTGAGATATCATCACAACTTGCACTCTTTGTCTTTATAGCTTCGATGACTATGACACTTATTGGTGCTATTATACCTGCACTTAAGGCTGGAAAAACTGATCCTATCATACTTATACAAGGAAATGCTTCATGATTAAAGCCAATGATATAAACCACTTTTATGAAAATGAACAAGTTCTTTTTGATATCAATTTTTTCTCGTTCCCATCCGTCCTCGGTGGGAATGCGTACGAGAGCCTAAACTACCAAAATTTTTCCACCGCAATCAAACCATCAATACCTTCATAATCTCTAGCAGATGAAGTATCTCCAATGTTTAGCTTCATTTACATAACCTCTTTTTACTGGGTTATGATGGATATAGTTAATCTTGGCTATCATTATAGCATCTGTCTGTATGAATTTTGGCTGACCTCTTGCCATATCTGATAAGTTCTATCTGCTTCTGCCCTTGGAATATTTGAGCTGTGTTGGAATTAAGGGTCTATTTTATTGCTCTCTTTTCGGATGCATTCCCACCGAGGACGGATGGGTACGAGATAAAGACTATATCAAATCCCGCTGGGG
>CAZLLE010000072.1:0-74839 GCA_964560425.1 uncultured Campylobacterales bacterium | reverse complement strand
GGGGTTTCGCTGTTTTGGTGAAAAAATGTTACTGCCTAGAAGTAGGGCAGAGTTGATAAATGTGCTATCGCTAAACAAAAAAGAGGGCGAAAATAATAAAAAATATCCCTATCGCCACGCTCCGCTATACCTCTTCGAGGTGTTTAAGTTTAAATTTTATTAACACATATAACCCGTTCAAGCACTTTAGTAAAATAAATTATTATATAAAATTAATAATAAAATTAATTAAGTTGCTCTTAAGACTCATAACCCGAAGGTCATAGGTTCAAATCCTATTTCCGCAACCAAATTTTTTTAATCAAAACTACTAATTATAATACTTCAATTTTTATCATTTAATTACTTTTTTAAGATATGAAATATCTTCTTTATAAATAAAATATATGTAAAAATCTTCTATAATCAAAAAAACCTTAAACTTTATTGCTATATGTAACTTAATGTTACATATGATTTGTACTTTTAAATATTTTAATTAATATTAAAATTAAGTTTCAACTCTTTACTAATAAATAATTGCTATATAAAATATTTTTTTATTTCAGATTAAAAATAAAATAGTTTTATTTTTAATCTTTTTATTTTTCTCTTCTTATTCTTGCAAAATCCTTTAGTTGTCATGTTTTGATGTCTTTTTTGTTATAAACATAGATAAAAAACTCTTGACTTTTATGTAATTGTATCTTATACTGAAAATAAGATCCATATTATTAAGTATGAATTTTAATAAAAATAGATAAGGAAATAGTAAAAATGAAAGGAATAATTTTAGCTGGTGGTTCTGGTACTAGGTTACATCCAATTACGAGAGGTGTCTCTAAGCAGTTATTACCAATTTATGATAAACCGATGATATACTATCCATTGTCTGTCCTTATGTTAGCAAAAATAAAAGATATTCTAATTATTTCTACGCCTCATGATTTACCAAGATTCAAAGAACTTTTAGGTGATGGTAGTCAATTTGGTGTAAGATTTAGTTATGTTGAACAAGAACATCCAAATGGTTTGGCAGAAGCCTTTATTTTGGGTGAAGATTTCATTGGAGATGATTCTGTTGCCTTGATTTTGGGTGATAATATATTTTATGGTCAGGGGTTTACTCCTATCTTAAATAGATGTGCCTCTTTAGATAAGGGTGCTGTCATCTTTGGATATAAGGTAAAAGATCCTGAGAGATTTGGTGTTGTTGAGTTTGAGGGTGGACCTTATGATAAAGAACATAAAGTTATCTCTATTGAAGAAAAACCTGAAAATCCAAAATCAATTTATGCTGTAACAGGTCTATATTTTTATGATAATAGTGTTGTTGAGATTGCAAAATCTATTAAACCTTCCCATCGTGGTGAGCTTGAAATTACTGATGTAAATAAAGTTTACTTGGAAAGATCCGATTTAAGTGTTGAATTGTTGGGAAGAGGGTTTGCTTGGCTTGATACAGGTACTCATGAAAGTCTACTTGATGCTGGTCGTTATGTGCAGACAATAGAAGAGAGACAAGGGTATAAAATTGCTTGTCTTGAAGAGATCGCATATGTAAATGAGTGGATTAGCAAAGAACAGCTTTTGTCTATGGCTGAAGAGTTGAAAAAAACTGGTTATGGACAATATTTATTTGAATTGGCAGGTGAAAGTTGAAAACTGTTTTAATTACTGGTGGTGCGGGATTTATAGGTAGTGGATTTGTTCCATATTTTGTAGATAAGTATAGTGAATATCAAATTATAAATTTGGATAAATTAACATATGCAGGTGATTTGAGTAATCTATCTGAAGTTGAAAAGTCTCATAGATATAAATTTGTTGAGGGTGATATTTGCGATAAAGAGTTGGTTGATAATATATTTAAAGATTTTGATATTAGAGGTGTAATTCATTTTGCAGCAGAGAGTCATGTTGATAACTCTATTAAAAATCCCAATGTTTTTTTAGAAACAAATGTTATGGGTACACATACTCTTTTGAAATCTGCATATGACTATTGGATGCAATCACCATTTAAATATAAAAATGGTTATGAAGGGTGTAGGTTCCATCATATTAGTACTGATGAGGTTTATGGAACTTTGGGAGATGAGGGACTTTTTACTGAAGAGACCCCATATGCTCCAAATAGCCCATATAGTGCCTCTAAAGCTGGTAGTGACATGATTGTTAGAAGTTATTTTCATACTTTTGGACTTGATGTTGTAATTACAAACTGTTCTAATAATTATGGACCAAAACAACATGATGAAAAACTTATTCCCACTATCATTAGAAATGCCCTACAAGGTAATCCTATACCAATTTATGGGGATGGTAAGAATATCCGTGATTGGTTATTTGTATTAGATCACTGTAAAGGAATAGATTTAGTATATCATACAGGTAAAGAGGGTGATACTTATAACATTGGTGGAAGAAATGAGAGAGATAATAACTATATTGTCTCTAAAATATGTGAAATTTTGGATGATCTGAAGCCACGAGAGGATTCTAAAAGTTATAAAGAGCAGATTACTTTTGTCAAAGATCGACCAGGACATGATAGACGATATGCAATAGATGCCACTAAAATTGAGAGACAACTTGGTTGGAAAGCAGATGAAAATTTTGAGAGTGGTATTTTGAAAACTATTGAGTGGTATATGGAGAAATATGATGGCTAAAAGAGCTTATATCTCTATAGTTATTCCTGTCTATGGGTGTGCATCAGCTCTTGCTGAATTGTATGAGAGACTTAATGAGACTCTCTCTTCTATAGATAAAAATTTTGAAATTATTTTTGTAAATGATGAAAAAATTCAAGAAAACTGTGCATGGAATGAGATTGTACAACTATCAGAATGGGATGCTCGTGTAAAGGGTATTAATCTTTCAAGAAATTTTGGACAACACAAAGCAATTACTGCAGGTATTGATTATGCCAATGGTGATTGGGTTGTTGTGATGGATTGTGATCTGCAAGATCAACCAGAAGAGATTACAAAACTTTATAATAAGGCAATGGAGGGTTACGATGTTGTCTTTGGACGAAGACATGAAAGACAAGATAGTGCTTCCAAAAAGCTTGGTTCAAAACTATTTTATAAAGTTTTGGATTATTTAACAGAAGCAAAAAATGATGCTACTGTTGCGAATTTTAGTATTGTCTCAAAACAAGTAGTTGAAAATTTTAAAAGAATAAAAGAACAAAATAGATCTTATCCATTTTTTATAAGATGGTTGGGATTTAAGACAGCTAAAGTAGATATAGATCATGCCCCGAGAAAAGAGGGTGAGTCTGGTTATAGTTTTATGAAACTACTAAATTTGGCTTCAGATAATATTGTCTCTCAATCTAATAAGCTTTTGAGAATGTCAGTTCATTTAGGTTTTGCCATTACAGCAATGGCTTTTATGTATATTCTATTTTTAGTTTATAAACGATTTTATTTGAGTGTGCCTGTGGATGGGTGGACGACAGTTGTTGTATCAATTTATTTGATTGGTGGAATGTTGTTTGCAAATCTTGGTATTTTAGGTATTTATATCGGTAAAACTTTTAATGAAACTAAAGATAGACCAATTTATGTTGTTGCTGAGACAACATGGCAAGAGAAAGATAAGGAATTATAATGGGTTATTTTTATATTTTTGGAACGATATTTTTTACTGTTTATGGACAGTTGATTTTGAAGTGGAGAATTTCAGGGTATGGAGAGCTTCCTGATGGTGGTTTTTTTGATAAATTGATTTTTTTACTAAAGCTTATGTTGGATCCTCTTATCTTTTCTGGTTTTGCAGCAGCTTTTGTTGCTTCACTATTTTGGATGGCTGCTATGACAAAATTTGATGTTAGTTATGCCTATCCCTTTATGAGTTTGGCATTTGTTTTGGTTTTTGCTTTGTCTGTTTTTCTTTTTCAAGAGCCAGTTAATGCATATAAAGTTGGTGGTTTGGCAATGATTATTCTTGGTATTATTATATCAAGTAGAGCGTAAAGGAGGTAAGAGTTATGTTGGAGAATATTAATAAACCTGAAATAATAGATACTAAAGAGCAAAAGAGTATAGATAGTGTGCTTTTGGATTTTAATAGACCTGCTGTAACTGGGAATGAGCAGAAGAACATAGAAGATGTATTTAAATTTATTAAATTCTCTGGTGATGGATCTTTTACAAAAAAGTGTCATACATGGTTTGATAACAAACTTGAAGGTTCAAAAACACTTTTGACAACTTCTTGTACTCATGCCTTGGAGATGGCTGCTATTTTACTTGATATTAAAGAGGGTGATGAGGTAATTATGCCAAGTTATACTTTTGTATCTACTTCAAACGCATTTGTACTTAGAGGGGCTAAAATTATATTTATAGATGTTCGTCCTGATACGATGAACATGGATGAATCTAAGATTGAAGTTGCAATTACAGATAAGACAAAAGCTATTGTACCTGTTCATTATGCTGGTGTTGGTTGTGATATGGATACCATTATGGAGATAGCAGATAAATATAATCTTTTTGTAGTAGAAGATGCAGCACAAGGCATGATGGCTACTTATAATGGTAGAGCTCTTGGTACAATTGGTCATATTGGTTGTTTTAGCTTTCATGAAACCAAAAATTATCAGTGTGGTGAGGGTGGTCTTTTGATTTTGAATGATGATAAGTTTTTTGAAAGAGCTGAGATTATTCGAGAAAAAGGCACTAATAGATCAAAGTTTTTTAGAGGTCAGGTGGATAAATATAGCTGGGTAGATATGGGTTCTAGTTATCTTCCAAGTGAACTTAATGCCGCATTTTTATATGGTCAGCTAGAGAGTGCAGATGAGATTAATGATAATAGATTGGCAACTTGGAAAGGTTATTATAATGGGCTTAAAGAGCTAGAAGAGAGAGGATTAATAGAACTTCCTACAATTCCTAAAAATACTCAACATAATGCTCACATGTTTTATCTCAAAGCTAAAGATTTGGAAGAGCGGTCTGCACTGATTAAATTTTTGAGATCAGATAATATTGAGGCAGTATTTCATTATGTTCCTCTACATAGTTCATCAGCAGGTGAAAAATTTGGTGAATTTAGAGGTGAAGATAAATATACAACCTCTGAAAGTAACCGTTTGGTTAGATTACCTTTTTGTTTCAATCTTTTGGAGAGTGAGAGAGAGAAGGTAATCAATAGAATTAAACTGTTTTACTCGAGGTAGTATTATGAAAAATTATAATTTAGTAAATATCAAAACAGCTGCTTTTTTAGTTGTCTTGATATATATGTATCCTTTTGTATTGACGCTTTCTCAACTTGGTTTTACTGATATTCCTCCAATTTTTAACTCTGATATGTATCTTTATTTGAACATGACAGATCTATCATTTAATAGTGTTGGTAATATTATCAGTCCATGGTATGGTGGGGAGATGATTCCTGCAGAGTTTGATTATGGTCGTTTTAGTCTATCCTTTTTGGTTTTTAAAGCTATCTTTGCCATTAGTGCTGGTTCATGGACAGTGGCGATTATTATATGGACTATTTTTTGGGTATTGGCTATCTATTTTAGTGCTTATTACTTTTTTAAAATAGTAATTGGTGAGAAGAGAAATCTTTATGTACTGGTTGTTTTGGCTTTGATGTTTTTGCTTTTGATGCGAACAACAGATCTAAAAGAGGTGATCTATTTTTGGACTCATGTCCCATCTTCTTCTGATTTTGCTGATCTAAATTTAGCATATAGTAGACATTTTTTCCCTCAAGCTGCTGTTCCATTTCTATTTTTATATATGATTTTCTTTGTGAAATTATTTGAAAATCATACTATCAAAGGTTGGATTATTCTCCTTGTTATTCAATTACTAGCACTAAAAACATTTCCATTTCTTTTGGCTCTTATTTGGATTCAAACTCTTATTGCTATTGTAATTATGCACTTTATGGATAGAGGAAAAGTTGTTTGGAAAGTTGCTCTTATTATGGGGATATTGTTTATTGTTGTAGATGCTCTTTCATGGATGAGTGGAGGTGGTACTGGTAGTCCTGCTTTTAAAGTTGATGCGTTTGATTTTGATATGTCCAAGCTTGATGATATGTTGGGTGTTTCCAAATATCTTATTGTATTTTTTTCTATAATAATTGCTTTTTTGAAACCAAAAAGAGGTATTAGTGTTAAGGTGGTCGTACTCTCTCTAGGGTTGGCTAGTCTTGTAGCCTCAAGTATACATTTAGTGTTATCCTCAGCATTTCAGATAGAGAATCATATCTACTACTTTTCAGATACTATTTTGAGTATACAAATGTTTTATATTGCAGTTATTTTATTTCATGATGTAGAGTTTGAAGGGTTTAAAAAATATCTTATTTTTGCAATATTTGTATTTATTACATTTACAGGTATAGCTGCGGCTCACTCTCACTATTTGAAGTTTTTTGAACATAATCAAAAGATTACAGAGATAGATCAATATTTCACAAAAAATAGTAGCTCTTTGGGTGATGAAAAAGAGATGTTAGTTATCACTCCCGCATATATGCCCGCGGAGTTATCCCCTATTAGTTTGACACTTACTCATAAGTTTCATATTTTGTATCATCCTGATGCACACTTTTTATCTTCCAAACTCAAAGGTGAACCAAATGTACATAAAATGAGACAATCTCTATATTTTTACATGATTGGAAAAGATATGCAATGGGTCAAAGATGCTTGGAAAGATAGTGGAGATTTGAAACTTCAAGAAGAGTTGACGATTCCGGGGCTTAGATTGCTTCTTATTGATGGTAATAGAGGTTGGTTTTTAGAGAGACAAGCCAAAGAGATGGTTGGATATTTTGAAGCTGTTGAAAATAGAGCTCCTCAAATAAGATCAATTTTTAATAACTATAAGAAAATTATTTTGGTAGATTATATTGAAAATCCTATTTTTAAAGATGACAGAGTAGATGATTATCTAGAGTTTGTCAAATCTTCTAAGTATGGTAGATTTGTTTTTAAAGAGTATAAAGGTAAGAGTGTTGAATAAAAAAGTAAAAGTATTGGTCTCTGGTGCAGGTGGAGATGTTGGTCAGGGTGTTATTAAAGCACTTAATAAATCAGATTTGGATGTAGAGATTTATACTATATGTGTATTTGAAGATAGCTCTTTTTTGCATATTGATGAGAAATCATTTATTGCCCCTTACTCTTCAAGCCAAGAGTATATTGGGTATTTGATTCAATTGATGAATAAGTTTGAAATTGATATCTTCTTTCCTACCGTTGATTCTGAAATTTTGAAAATTGCTCAAAATAAGAGTGAGTTAGAATCTAAAACAGGTGCTATTATCTTTGTAGATAGTGTCCAGAAAGTTGAAATTTGTGATGATAAGTTATTGACTTATAATTTTTTGAGTAAACATGGATTTGATACACCAAAGACAACTATCCCCAAAACAAAAGAGGATATAGAAGCATTTGTAAAAGATGCAGGAATTCCTTTTATTGTCAAAAAACGGTGGGATAATGGTGCAAAACATCTACATATTTTTAATAGTGTAGATGAGAGTCTAAAATTTTTGGGAAATGAAGATTTTATTTTTCAACAATATTTGGATGCAGATGATGAAGAGTATACGGCAGGTATATATATAGGTGAAGACAAAGAGGTAAAAGGTGTAGTTCTATTTAATAGAGAACTAAAATGTGGCTCTACCTATAAAGCAAGACGAATTTTAAATGATAAAATGGAAGCAGATTTGGCTAAAGTAGCCAAAGTATTAGATATGAAGTATCTAAATATTCAAGCTAGATTAGTAGATGGAAAACTTTATATATTTGAATTTAACGGAAGATTATCAGGAAGTACAGCGATTGTATCTCAAGTATTAAATGGTCCTGAAATGGCAGTACGAGAGTTGGTATTAAAACAGAGCGTAGAGAAAATTAATGATAGACGAGAGTTTGTTGCAATGCGTTATTATGAAGAGATTTATGCAGATGTTTCACAAATAGATATATTAAATAGAAGAAGTGAGGAGTTGAGAAAATGATAAAAAATGTGCTTTTTGATTTTGCTGGAACAATAGCTGATCTCTCTCCCTCTTCTGAAGATATGTTATGTAGTTATGTAGATAAATTTTGTGATTTTAAACTTGATAAAGAGAGAGCTAGAGAAGCATTTGCATGTTTGGATAAACATATGTTTTATAGCTCTGTAAAAGTTACAGATTTTGATAGTAAGAGTAAATATTATCAACATTATAATGACATGATTATCAAAAGTCTTGGTATTTCTGATAGAGTTGATAATTCTGAAAATCAACTTTTTAAATATTTTGCCTCTCATGATAGGCATTGGGTCTTAAAATCAGATGTGAAAGATACATTTACAACGCTTAAAGAGAAAGGATTCAAAGTTGGAATTATTTCCAATTTTGACTCTAAGCTTTTGTCAATTGTAGATAGATTGGGTATTTCAGATCTAGTAGATTATCTTCATATTTCACAAGATGAAGGTTATGAAAAACCACAATTAGAGTTTTACCAAAGCTTTTTTGAGAGACATGGATTAAAAGCTAATGAGAGTAGTTATTGTGGAGATAGCTATATTTTGGACTTTTTACCAGTACAATCTATTAATATAGCAAAACCTTTAATTATTGACCCTTATGGTAATTATGCTTCAAGAGATGAAATTATAAAAAATATCTCTGATGTATTAAAAGTTTTATAATACCTTAAGAAAAAAAAGTTAAAATGAATATTAATTACATGATAATATTTTTCTTTTAGTAAAATATTATCTTTCTGAACATATGGGGGAAAGTTATGAATAGTTATGAACAACTGCTCAGAGAGTATAAGATCAAGGTAACACCACAAAGGCTCAGTATAGTAGAAGAGCTTTATGGTTGTGTGCATATGAGTATAGATGAGCTGTATGAAGCAATAAAAAAGAAGTTTCCTTCTGTATCACTTGCTACAGTCTATAAAAATATAAATACAATGTTAGATAGTAATTTTATTCAAGAGGTAAAGATACCAAATGAGAAATCAAAGTATGAACTCACCAAAGAGGCACACTCCCATGTAGTATGTCAAGAGTGTGGCAGGGTTGAAGATATTATATTAGATTTGCATACTATTTCTCAAAAAGCAGCAAATTTGAGTCACTATCAAATCAAAGAGGAAGCTCTAGTATTTTCGGGTCTCTGTCCTGAATGTAAAGCTTCCTAAAGCTCACTAATCCCATCGATAAATTGCCTAATAATAGGATTATCGGTGGTTTTGAAAAATTCTGGTTTTTCTGAAGCCAACACTTTTCCTCCATACAACATAATCATCTGATCTGCAATCTTGAAACTCTCTTTGATATCATGAGATATAACTACAGAGGTTGTTCCTAGCTCTCTTTGGAGTTTGACGATCAATCTACTAATAAGATCACTTGCAATTGGATCAAGTCCAGAGGTAGGCTCATCATACAAAATAATATCAGGTTTCATAATAATAGTTCTAGCAATGGCAACTCTTTTTTGCATACCACCACTAAGCTCATGTGGGCTTGAAGGTGCTACATCTAGCGGATTTAATCCTACCATCTCAATAGATCTATAAACCTCTTCTTTTATTTCAGCTTCACTCATGTTAGTGTGTTCTCTAAGTGGAAATGCTATATTGTCAAAGTTTGTCATACTATCAAATAAAGCTCCAAATTGAAAAGCAAAACCAATCTTTTTTCTAAGTTCCAATAGCTCTTTTTCACTTGCCTTTGCAACATCTACACCCTCAACCAAAATTCTACCTTTGGTAGGTTTGAGTAATCCTACTATCTGTTTGATAACTGTAGATTTACCTGTACCAGAAGGTCCCATAACTACAGCTACAGTCCCCTCTTTGATTGTAAAATTTAGCCCCGTTAATACTTTTTTGCTTCCGAAATATTTGTGTACATTTTCAAATATTATAATGTCATCTTTGATTGTTTGCTCCTATAAACCCTCTATCAAATCCTGCTAAGTCTTTGTAGAATGAAAAATTTTTGATTCCTTTTTTGGTCATGTATTGACTCAAACTCTCTTTTTGGTCATATCCCATTTCACATGCTAGGTATGAGGCTTTTTTTTCTATGAATATATCAATTATATTTTTGAGTATTTCATCTCCTTCAACTCCTCCAAAAAGTGCAATGTCTGGTTCGTAATCTAAGTTTTGAGCTACTTTGAAATTATTTGCTATGTATGGTGGGTTTGAGACGATAATATCAAAACTTTTATCAATATTTTCAAGATAGGAGCTATTTATAAACTCTATTTTTTTTTCTACTCCAAAATGGAGGGCATTTTTTTTTGCTATTTGGATAGCTTCTTTTGAAATATCTGTGGCAGTTATCTCTATATTTGGTATTAGTTTTGCCAACATGATTGAGATTATTCCGCTTCCTACACCGATCTCTGCTATTTTGGGGTTTTGAAATTTTTTGGAGATTTCTACTACTTTATCGATCAATATTTCGGTTTCAGGGCGAGGGATCAAAGCTCCTTTTTGGATAAAAAACTCTTCTGAATAGAAACTTACTTTATTTGTGATGTACTCTATTGGTTCACTATTTTTTGCTCTTTTTATGAGTGAAAAGTATTTTTCTTGATTTTTTAGTGTGTCGTTTTCATGAAGTATTAAATATAGTTGATCTTTGTTTAAAAAGTATGAAAGGAGGATTTGAGCCTCTTTCATACTTTTTATCTCATTTGCTCCAATTTTGAGAGCCTCTTTAATCGTCAATCTTGACACCTAGCCTTTTTAATCTCTCTACTAGCGGTGGGTGAGTGTGGTAGAAGATTATTGATAGTGGGTGTGATTTTGGAAAACTTTTGTTTTCATTTGCTAGTTTTTGTAGAGCATTTGCTAACTCTTCTTGGCTTTCACACTCGCTTCCATACTCATCTGCTGCATATTCGTTTCTACGGCTTATTGCACCAAATATAGGCATGAAAAATAGTGATATAATTGGTGAAAATATCATAAACATTGCGATGATTGTATAAGGTGTTTTTTCTACTCCTATCATATCAAAAAGTGATTGTGGTAGGTTTCCAAATATAAAAAACATCAAAAATAGTAGTACAGCTATAATGCTAATGTTTTTGATAATATCTTTATGTTTGAAGTGTCCTAATTCATGACCTAGTACTGCCAAAAGTTCATTTTTGGTTAGCTTCTCTATTAGCGTATCATATAGCACAACTCTTTTTGATTTACCAAGTCCACCAAAGTAGGCATTGAGACGGTTATCTCTTTTGCTCGCATCTATTGTAAAGACACCTTCTGCTTTTAATCCTGCTTTTGCCATTAGGTTTTCTATTGAACTTTTTAGATCTTCATCTTCTAATATTGTAAATTTATTAAAAATTGGTGCTATCCATGTAGGATATATTAGATTGATAATCAATACAATAGTAAATATTAGAGCAAATCCCCAGATCCACCATGACTCTATATTGATTATAATTTTACTAATAAGCCAGATAACTGCCCCTCCAAATATAATAGACATTGCCATTGATTTTAATGTATCTATTATATAGAGTTTGGCATCCATGTTGGAAAATCCAAATTTTTTATCAAGTACAAATGTTTTGTATAGATCAAATGGCAATGATACGATCATTCCAATCGCTCCAAATGCCAAAATAAAAACTACTGACTTTAGTGCAATATCATCTATTACAATCATACTATCAAGCCATTTTAATCCAAATCCAATCCAAAATATGAAGAGTAGATACTCAAAAAGTGTACCTAAAATCCCCATTCTCTCACTAGCTATTTTGTACTCTGCCGCTTTGACATAGTTTGAAGGTATTAATATAACAGGTCTGTCATGTTTTGCTTTGGATACAAATCCTATTTCCATGACCGAGATATAAACTTTGGTCAAAATATATATAAAAAATATTGCCCCTACTGTAATAAACATCTATTGTCCTAACGCTTTTTTTAATATTGGTATAAACTCATTTGGTGGTTTATAGCCGATCATTTTATTGTTTTTTAACTCTTTTTTGTCTGAGTTATAAAATATAATAGCAGGAGGTCCTACTACACCATATTTTTTCATCAATGCTTTATCATTATCATTATTATCTGTTACATCTACTCTAAGAAGTGTAAAATTACTCATCAAAGATACAACTGTAGGATCAGGAAATGTAATCTCCTCTAGCTCTTTACACGCAGCACACCAATCAGCACTAAAATCTATTAATATTGGTTTAGTGCTTTTTTCTACTTCTGCTAATAGTTCATCGACTGTTTTTACATTTTTGAAATGGTTACTTTGGTTTACTTGCATTGTGGTATTTGAAGTGTAAAGTTTTTTGAGTGGATCCAAAACACTATTTCCACCACTAAAAGCACCTACTAATAAAATAGTTCCATAAGCCAACATAGCAAAAGCAAATACTTTGACAAGCTTACTAAGTCCTGAAATACCATCTTTCAAAGGCTCCAATGCTCCTGAATAGATACCACTTCCAATAAACAAAAATGCCCATAAAATCATAGTAACCATATCAGGTAAAATTCTCGATAAGAAACTAATAGCAATACCAAGCATAACAACACCAAACACATAAGATACTTTTGTCATCCATCCTCCTGGTTTAGGCATAAATTTACCACCACCAGCACCGATTAGAAGTAGAGGAGCTCCCATACCAAGACCAAGTAAAAATAGTGCTAATCCACCAAGCAATACATCACCAGTTTGACCAATAAATATCAATGCTCCCGCAAGAGGAGGAGCAACACAAGGTCCTACAATAAGAGCAGATAATGCACCCATTACAGCGATACCTGTGACACCCGTTCCTTTTGCTTTATCGCTCTTTTGATTTGCAAAATTTTGTAAAGATTGAGGTATCTGTATCTCATAATATCCAAACATAGAAAAAGCTAAAGCTACAAATAGAATACTAAATATAACAATAATCCAAGGATTTTGCATAGCTGAGAGTATATTTGCCCCAAATACCGCTGATAAAATTCCCGCAAGAGCATAAACTAAAGCAGAAGATGCAATATAGACAAATGCTAGAAAAATACCTCTTTTCATACTCATGTGTCCACTCTGTTTTGATTCAAGTGTAATAATGGATGAAAGAATAGGAATCATTGGAAATATACAAGGAGTAAGTGAAAGTGCAAGACCAAAACCGAAAAATAGTGCTAAAACTGCAAAAAATGAACTATCTTTTAGTTTATTTGCGATGGCATCCTCTTCGGAAACTTCTACAGGTTCACTTTTTTCTAATACGACTATCTCTTTTTTCTCTTCTAGTTCAGCTATCTTTGTTCCCCAAGTTTTTTTTGCTTTAGGTTTCTCTTTAGCTTCTGTTTTGAGTGTGCCATCTGCATTAAAATCAAATGATTTTTGCATTGGTTGATAACATAAACCCTTTTCGGAGCACCCTTGATAAGATACTTTTAGTGTAAAATCTTTATCTCCAATAGCCTCTTTGATAATAGTCAATGGAATATCTACAACAACATCCCCTTTTCTATGTACACTAAACTCATGAAACTCTACAGGAGATGGTCGTTTGATCTTTTTATCAAGATTGACCTCTTTTGGTTTGACAATCTCATATTTAAGTTGTTCATCATAGACATATATCTCATCTGCTATTTTTAGAACAGTATGAATATTATCACTCTCATGTGTCACCTTTAATTTGAATGCTTCATCTACTTCTAAGATATCATTTTGAAAACCAGCAAAGAGTGAACTTAGCATGATTAACAACATTAATAAAATCTTTTTCATTTTTTTCCTTTGAAAAATTATTGCATTAGTAATGACGCGATTATACAAAAAAAATGTAAATAACGCCTCTTTTGTCTATGTGCATATCGGCAAGATTGATAAAAATGATTAAATTAAATGTTGTAGGCTGTGATCTCCTGATCACACCTTCTAAATATTCGATTTTTTTAGGAGGTTTGATCATAGCCTATAGGAGTATAAATTATAATTTTACTTCTATTTGATTATTTGTATATTGATGTATTAAAGATTGGATAATATTTTGATAACTTACTCCATTTTCCGATGCTCTTTGTTTTAATAGGTATAGATCATTTTCTGAAAGTTCTATATTGATATTTTTCTTTTTGTGTATATGCTCTTTTGCTAGTTGTCTATATCTTGAAATTTCACTTTTCAAATTTGGTATACTTTGAGCTTTTCCACTCTCTATATAGTTTATGATCTCTTGCTCCTCTTTTGTTAATTTCATTTTTTATCCTTATAAATTTTATGATATTTCCTACTAGGAATGATATTTTTTAAAAATATTTTTTCTTCATCTTCAACAAATGGTATATAATATGTATACTCTTTTATCGAAATAATAAACAGTCTTTGATTTGGATATTTTTCTAAATTAAAGTGTGGTAATACATCAAGAATATTACCTTGCTCTAAGCTAGATATAGCATCCTCAAAACATACATTTCTACTTTTTTTTAGAATACTATTTTTCTCTTCGTTCCACTTAAAAAATTTTATTTGATATCCTTTTTAGATCTAATTTATCACTCATAGAAATCATGATATCAGACTTTTAAAAAAAATACAATTTACATGTTTAAATTTAGATTGCAATGAAGCATAGATTTCTTATGCTTATGCTAATATTTCCATCGAAAATAATTAAAAAACTAGGAATATAAATGTTAGCAAAACTACTTGTAAAACCGTTTGGTTCTATTTGGAGATTAAAATCATTGACTCAAGGTGATGCTCCGAAACCTCTTTTAAAATTTTATAAAGCTCTTTATAGTATGTATAATTATGAGAATAATAGCTATATTGCATGGGATTCTACTTTTGATGGGGAGCCATGTATGCCTCATGGGGAGAAGGGGATATTTGTCTCTGGTGGGACTAAGATTGGGAAAAATTGTATTATTTTTCAACAAGTTACTATTGGGTCTGTTACTTTGCCTGATGCTAATAGTATTGGTTCTCCTGTTGTTGGGGATAACTGTTATATTGGGGCTGGGGCTAAGATTGTGGGAAATGTGAAGATTGGTAATAATGTACGAATCGGAGCAAATGCAACTGTTTATAAAGATGTGCCTGATAACTCTGTAGTGGTATCTGCTGTGCAGAAAAATATAGTCAAAGATAATCCTCTTATCAATAGATATTATAGTTACAATGATGATAATAATAGGTGGTATTATTTTGATGATGGTGGTTGGAAAGAGGAGAAAGATACTCAAATTTTAAAATCTTTGGGAGCTTGAAATGAATAATAAACCTAAATACTCAATATTTAAAAATTCACAGTATGCTATAGATGGGCTGGTTCATGCTTTTAAAACAGAGACATCTTTTAAGTTGGAATTGTTTTTTGGGCTATTTATTTTTGTTGCGATTGTTATGTTTCCTTTTGCACTTAGCTATAAACTTATACTTCTTATGACTGCATTTTTGATTCCTATTGTGGAGCTTTTGAATAGTGCTATTGAAAATAATGTTGATTTAGTGACAAAAGAGATACACCCCTTGGCTAAAAATGCAAAAGATATTGCTGCTACTGCTGTTCTGTTTTCTGTTATTCTACATCTTTTATGTTGGGTATTTATTTTGGTGGATTTCTTTTCATAAAAATTTAAATTGACCGATCTATATTCTAAAGATATAAAAGGTCAATTAAAATGAAAAAAGTTGTTATTATTGGTGGCGGGTACAGTGGTTTGGCTGTTGTTGAATCGTTGATGTATGTAGATGATATAGAGATTGTTTTGATTGACAAAAATAATTATCAATATCAGCCAAAAAATATCTATCGTTATATATCTGGAGATACAGATTTTTCAACTATATTTACAGATTTGATGCCATATCTTCAAAAATTTCCAAGAGAGATAACTTTTATTCATGATGAGGTTTGTTTGGTAGATACAGATGGTAAAAAACTAAAATGTAAAAGTACAAAAGAGATTTCGTTTGATTATCTTGTAATTTGTGCTGGAGCTGAAACAGATTTTTTACAGTTTGAAGATGATCTAAAGCCTAGAAGTTATGGTCTAAAAACAGTACCAAGAGCACTTGCTCTATCTAAAGCATTTGATGAACTACTTTATCAAAGTATTGAAGAGTCAAATAGAGATAAAATTTTTCATTTGGCAATAATTGGTGCGGGGCTTAGTGGTGTGGAGATTGCTGCTACTATGGCAACTTTATTGGCAAAACAGAAAGGAGCTTTTGAAGATGCCAAAGAGAGAATCAAAATACATCTTATTGAAGCATCAGATCAGATACTTCCTGAAATGGACTCTTACATAGTCAAAAATAGTACACAGAGATTAAAATCTTTAGGTGTAGAGATCATGTTAAATAGTGCTGTATCTGAGGTTTTGGAGGATAAAGTAATTTTTAGAGATGGTGGGGATATCTCTTTTGATCTAATTATTTTTGCTGGTGGAATAAGAGGAGCAAAACTAAATGAGCTTCTTTTTTGTGAACTAAATTATAAAAATCAAATTATTGCTGATAAATATCTCAACTTCTTGACGGTTGATTATATTTTTGCAGCTGGTGATTGTGTTGAATTGGTAGATAGAGATGGAAATGTATTGCCCTCAAATATTGAAATGAGCAAAAAAAGTGCAGATTATGTAGCAACATCTATTGGTGAAAGACTTCGGGGCGTGAGTAGTAAACCTTATGATTTTTCTAAAGATTCTAGTTTTGTTTGGCTTGGAGATAGATATGTAGTTGGAAAATTAAATAAATATATGGGTGTCAAGGGTTATTTGGGCTGTATCTTGAGTAAAATTAAATAAAAAATATAAATAGTCGATATCTTTTCAATATTATGTAAGGGAATTTTGATGAGCTATTTTAGTGACACTCTAAAAACACTGTTAAATTGGGAAATATATGGTAGTAATGATGATTTTAAAAAATTTGTCATAGAGAATAATCTAGATGAAAAAGAGCAAAAAACTTTAATTGAGGCGTATAAAAAATTATATGCTTATCGAGAGAGTGGGGCATTATCTCCTCAAGATGCACCTATTATTGATCAAGCACTAGAGCTTAAAAATAGGTTTAAGCAGAGAGAGTATAATAGAAGACAACAGCAAAAAGAAGAGGATTATAGTGACCAATCTGGATATGTTCGTATTACTGAGTCACAAGCAGATAAAGAGGAGAGTGTAGAGATGGAAGATTCAAATTTTGAAAAACTAGAGTTTAGAGGAAGTGTTGGAGAGTATTTCAAAATATGGATTGTAAATATCTTTTTGACTCTTATTACTGCTGGTATTTACTCTGCATGGGCAAAGGTGAGGACAAATAGATATTTTTATGCTAATACATTTTTTCAAAATAGCTCATTTGAGTATACGGCAGATCCTCTAAAAATACTTAAAGGTCGGATTATTGTTGTTGCTATTTATACTCTTTTTATCGTTTCATCGCAAATTTTGCTCAATCCTTTCATGACGGGTCTGATTTTAATTTTTGCTCTACTCATATCACCGTGGATTATTAATAGAGCAATTAAATTTAAACTCAAAAATAGTAAATATCGAAATATTAGATTTCATTATGATGAAAATGCTCCTGCATTTTATAAATTTTATGCAATTCATGGTGTTTTAAATCTAATAACTCTTGGTTTGGCTTTTCCTTATAGTTTGAATGCTTTTAAAGAGTTACTTATCAATCATAGCCAATATGGAAATAGTAATTTCTCTTATAATGGTAAGAGTGGTAAGATGTATAAACAATTTCTAAAGATTATTGGTGGTTATATTGGATATGTATTTATTCCAATTTTTTTAATAGGTTTTTTTGCCTCTATAATAGGAGTTAGAATTCCCTCTTTGGCAAGTATAGATCAATCTTTATTGCCTATTTTAATGATTGCTTTTACATTTGTAATTTATATGGGTTATATTTTTGCTGCTCTTATGACCAAAGGAATCTATGATGCTCATGTTGCAAATTATAGTTTTTCAAAAACTTCACTAAAACAATCCCTGTTCAAAAGTACACTCTCACCTGTGAAGTTGGGTTGGATTTATACTTCTAATATTCTTATGATTATCTTCTCTTTGGGACTTCTTGCCCCTTTTGCAAAGGTGAGAATAGTAAAATATAAGTGTGATAATTTTGCAATTTATGCTCCTGATATTGATCAATTTATCGCTACCTCTTATGTAGATGAGAGTGCTATTGGTGAAGAGGCAGAAGATTTTTTTGATGTGGATATAGGTATATAAATTGACTATTTATGCTCAATATTTTGATGGACAATCTTCACAAAAACAGGATGTAATAGTAGAGTTTTTTGAAGATGGAAAGGTCAAGATAGAGGGGGATATTTTGAAGATAGATACATCTATTGATGATCTCTCCTTTTCTGAGCGTATAGGTAATATCCCTAGAAATATCATCTTTCCAAATGGTGCAATAGCCCAAAGTAGCGAAAACGATAAGATTGATCAACTTCTCAAGCAGCATCGAAAAAGTTTCTCTATAGTTCATATTTTGGAGAGTAAAATGCGATATGCAATACTCTCTTTTATTATGCTAATTTTGAGTGTAGTCTTCTTTTTTACTATAGGTTCTGGTATAGCTGCCAAAGGTATTACAGCTATACTTCCCCAAATGGTAGAGAAAAAGATAGGTCAAGAGGCTTTTGAGGTGATGGATAGATATATTTTGAAAGATACTTTGATTCCAAAAGAGAGACAGCAGGAGATTTCCAAACGGTTTTTGTCTCTAAATGATGATAATAGTCTATATCTACACTTTAGAAGAGGAATAGGTATTAATGCTTTTGCTTTGCCTTCTGGAGACATTGTAATATCTGATGAATTGATTAAATTTAGTAATGGTGATATGGATATGATTTATGGTGTATTAGCTCATGAGAAGGGTCATGTAGTACATAAACACTCTATGCAACTTATCATCAAAGCTTCGATGGTAAGTGCTATTATCGCCTATTTTACAGGTGATATATCCTCTATTGTCGCATCACTTAGCACTTCGATTCTAAATGCAAATTATACACGAGAGTTTGAAAAAGAGGCTGATGAATATGCAAAAGCCAAAATGATAGAGGAGGGAGTATCGCCTAGCCATTTGGCTGATTTTTTTATTAAGATGAGTAAAAATCAAAAAAATAGCTCATCTTCACATGGATACTTTGATTCTCACCCCTCAAACGATGAGAGGATTAGGATGTTACAGCAGTAAATGGATTTGGAATATTCATCTTTATAGAGTGTTTATTTAATGTTTTATAGATAAGAATTAAAAATCCTGACTCTGGTGCATTTGGTTTTTTGTAGATATCATTATGAACCCATACAATGAGTTTTAGATCAACTCTACTATTAGATAATTTATCCATTCCAATAGATGGTTGTTTCTTTTTGACTCTTAAATGTTCCAAATCACTATTTTCTAATGCTTCTAATATTACACGGTTTACTTCATCAATATCTGTACCATATTGCACACTAAAATGTACATGGATTCTTCTAGTCTTATCATCAAGTGTTCTATTTACAAAGCTACTAGTAATAAATGTAGAGTTTGGTACAACAATATCAATATTATCTTCTGTTCTAATTGTGGTTGATCGTAGTCCCATATTGTGTACTATTCCAAAAAGTTTGTCAGATATCTCTATAAAATCACCAATACGAATAGAGTGTTCCATCATCAAAATAATACCAGCTGCTATGTTGGATACGACGGTTTGTAAACCAAAACCTACACCAATGGATAATGCTCCCGCAATAAGTGAAATAGAGGTAAAGTTTAGTCCAATAGATTTGAGAGATACTAAGATTGTAATAAAAATTAAGAAGTAGTAACCTAGATTTGCAAGAAGTCTCTTTTTAGTTAGTTTTATAATACGATTTCTATAAACTCTTGCAATGAAAAAACCTGTAATAAGGATCATAAATATTTTGAAAAGAACAGTTATTGTAAAAGCTTTCTCTTGATATACAAATAGAGGTTTGCGAATATCTTCAATAATATCATCTGCTTTATCTTTGATAGTCTCATTAAATGATTGGATAGTTGCTGTTGTTGAACCATAAACATGGACAGCAAACTCTTTTAAAATCTCTTTTGAAGCTCTAAATTTCTCTAACTCCTCTTTTTTTAGCCCCTTTTTTAGTTTGTCAAGATTGTTTAAAATTTCAAAAAATTTCTCTTCATCCTTTTTTTGTAACATATGCAGTGCCATACAAATTGTAGTATCCAGTTTTGTCATGGATAGTTTTTCAACTTTTTTTTCTAATTTCTCTTTATTTTTAATGATAGGTTGGAGTTTTTTATCTTTATCCAAAATATCTGCATGATCTTTTTCTAGATTTATAATTGTGAGTTGATTTTCTAGTTTATCAATATTTTCATCTAGTTTTTTATACTCTTTGGAGATATTTTTTGTTTTGAAGTTTACTCTTGAAAGATTTTTTATAAGTAGATGTGTATCTTTTTGATACAGTTTCTTATATTTAGCTAGGAGATGTTCTAGTTTTTGTTGGGATGTTTTATAAAAAGCATATTTTAGTTGCTTGATAAGTAGATTATCTCTATTTTGATCTGTTGAGGTCTCTATCTTCTTTTTTAATTTAAATATCTTTTTTTGCTGTTTTTCCTGTTTTTTTTGTAGGCGATTAATCTCCTGTTTTAGGTGAACTAATTCATTAAAGGTATAAAAACATTGTGTTTGTGATACTTTGCCTTTTTTTAGTAGTTTTGTTCTAAATGTTGGAAGATTCTGTTTCTCTATTTGGAGTTGTTGTAATTTTTTGAGAAGAGCCTCTTCTTGTTTGATTATATCTGCTGTTTTTATCTTTAGCTTTTTACTCTCATTGATATCTTTTTGAACTTTTACCAAATAGGCTTTGGTATTGTTTCCTTCAAAAAGTTTTTTGTCAATTTCTGCTGCATTAAGAAGAGATATTAAAAGTAATAAAGTTATAAATAAAATTTTTAACATGCTATGGAACCCCTTTATTTAGGCTCCATAGTAACAGCCAAAAGCAAATCATTAGAAAATATTTTTTAGTTACTCGTAAATTCTTTGCTGTAAGTTGTAAAGTTATGTTTTGTGTGATTTGTAGTAACAAATTTTTTAAAAGCTTTTAGTGAATATGGTGTTAAGGCTTTTGGATGTCCCATGGCTACAAAATGTCTATTATCTTCTTTTTTTGCATAGTTATTGAGTGCCTTTTGTAGATAGCTGATACGAAAACCATCTATTGATGCGACTGCTTGTTCTGATTTTAGAAGCATTTTGAGTGTATCTTTGCCTTCTCTTCCTACACCTTTACCGTCTCCATGTATTGCATGTGCTTTTTTGTTAAACTTACGAAGTAGGGCATATTGAATATAAAACAGAGGAGAGACTTTTGTACTACTAATCGGAAGTTCAATAAAATATCCATCTTTATCCTCTACAAGAGGATCATCTTCAAAACGCCACTCTGTGTGATTGGGCATATTTCTAAAGTCCATATAGTGAGTTGTATTATCTTTTTGTCCATCTTTGTATAGTGTACTATCTAGCCAAATTCTATTTTTTTTGAGGGCATCTTTGATTTGTGAAAATGGTTGTATACACCAGCCTCCTGCACGATACGCAAAGATAGTATCACCTACAAGTTCAGTGAGTGCCTCTTTATATTTAAAAACTATCTCATCAACCATCTCTTTTGAGAAGTGGTGTAATCTATATCTAGTTGTATCCATGACCCATTTTTGACCATCATATATGGTATCTTCCCAGTGTGGGTGGATATGTAGTTGAATATCATGCCCCTTTTGGTGTAGTTGTCTGATCTGTTGTGTGATGAGATTGTAATCATGTTGGAGAAGGGGATATTCATCTTTATATTTTTTGAGATTTACCAAATATCCAGAATCTACAAAGAAGCATAGTTTGATACCCAAATGCTCTACTACATCTAAAAGCTTTTGTGTTGGTTCTATAATAGATTTCTCTACACTCCCGCTCTCTTGTGCAAAAAATAGCTCATAATCTAGCGTAATATAAATATTCATGAGGGATCAACTTCCAAAAAACTCTCAAAATCTTTCTGTTTTTTATCTTTTCCCTCTTTATATGATATGAAATTTACCTCTATGTCTAAATCATCACCAAAATATTCATAAGCTGAATTGATAAGAGCCTCTTTTGCTTTTGGAAGGTCTAAATCATTATCCTCAATGATATCAAAAACCATTTTTCCTTTTTCATACTGTTTTGCAGCATAAGCCAACTCTATACCATATTTATATGAGACATTTTTAAATGTGTGGTTTATATTAATAGTAGAGTATATCTCTTTTTTACCGTGAATTTTTCTTCCGATTCTTCCTGTGATCTCTTTGATAATTTTATGTTCTCTTCCACATTCGCATTTTGTATCATTATCAAGTACTACATAATCACCAAGTTCAAATCTAATAAATGGCAAAGAGTATGCCCAAAGGTTTGTAACTATGATTTTATTATCAATCTCCTCAATAATTACATTTTCCATAACAATATGCATATTTCCTGCAGGACACTCATAAGCAATTACCCCCGCTTCAGCAGAACCATATTCACTTGTAATCTTATGTCCAAATACCTCTTTTACACTTTTATGATATGAGTCATAAACTTTTTCAGCGGTACCTTTTACCATTTTGATATTATCAAATTTGTATCCCTTTTTTTTGAAATACTCTGCCATCATATGGATAGATGAGGAGTATCCAGCGATATAAGTAGACTTTCTTATTCTATCAGCCGCTCTCTCAAACTCCTCATTTGTATAATCAAAAAAACGATATCTATTTAATAAAAAGTCTAATACTCTAATTTTACTCTTCTCTTTGAAACTCTTTTTGAATCCCCAAAAATATAGACTCTTATCCCATGGTTTTACATCATACCAAGAGTAGCCACGATATTGTGCAGCACGAAAAGAGGCATCCCATTGTATATTTTTGTTAAATAAAAATACATCACCAGTTGTTCCTGAAGTTTCTGCTTTGATAAGCTCTTGCCCTTCGGGTTCATTTCTAAGATCTTCCGCATTTGCTTTTAGTTCATCTTTTGTTAATACTGGTATTTTTTGAAGATCATCAAGGGTCATATTATCTATATCAATATCTTTAAGACGCTCTTTATAAAAATTTGTATTTTCTGATGCATGACGGAGTAGCTTTTTTAGTCTATCTAATTGTATTGCTTCTAACTCTTGAAGGGATGCTCTATCTGTTTTCATTAGTTGATCTAAATGTGTTTGAAGATGTGGATTTTTAAATCTCTCTCCTGCTAAATATAGGTATTTGTGAAATAGGCTCATTTTATTACTCCTTTGATTACTGTGTCCCATTGCTCTTTGATAACATTCCATGCATAAGTATCTGCTTTTTTTCTTGCATTTGTTGATAAATTTTTGCATAAATTTGGATTATTTAATAACTCTTCTATTTTTTGAATCATTTCTTCATGATCATTTTTATCAACCATGAGTCCATCAACACCATCTTCTATAAGGTAAGCCAAACCACCTACATTGGTAGAAACAATAGGAAAACCAAGAGCCATAGCCTCTACAATACTAACAGGTAGATTATCAAAATTGGTTGTATTGATAAAGATATCATAATCTTTAGCCAAAGCAATCCACTCCTCTTTGGGTAATCCTCCTGTAAAAATAACTCTATCTTCCAATCCTGCTTTTTTAGCTAACGCTTTTGTACTCTCCAAGCTACCATCACGATCTGGTCCTACCATACATAACGAAGCATTTGGATATTTTTTGGCGATGCTCTCAAAAACTTTGATTGCCATTGGTGTATTATAGATTTTGGCGAATGATCTAACAAAAAGTATTTTTGGCTCAATTTTTTCTCTAAGTTTAAACTTATACTTTTCAAGTTCTATGTTATTGGGTATATATAGTGTTTTATATCCCTCTTTTTCAAATGCCTCTTTAAGATAAATAGAAGGGGTTATATTGGCGACTGATCCCCCAAAAAGATATTTGCTCATTTTAGGATCTTTTCTGATTTTTTCTGGTAAATTTCCACCATGTAATATAGGTATATATGGTATACCAAATAATTTACCAAAAAATGCAGTCATAAGGGCATAGTAAAAATTCCATGTACTATAAGTATCTACGATCATGAGCTTACACTCTTTTCTATATTTGATAATATAGCGTATCATGTCAAGAAATCTTACTATTTTATTAGGTACTTCAGAACAGGTTACTACATCATACATATCTTTTAACTGCTCTCCTAAGGTATCAACATTGGAGGGAGTAACGCTTTTTTTGTTTCCCAAGTAGAGTATCATTATCTTTCCTTCTCTATAATTTTAAAAAAACAACCTATTGTAAATCGGTTTTTCCATCTTTTATTTTATATACAAAAAAACCACTTTATACATATTTAGTCTATTTTTGGCAAAACATACTAACGAAAAATTGTGAATAAATTGAATTATTTTCAGAAATATAAATATTTTTTTTATAGAATAAATAAAACTTTTTTTTATTTTGTAAATTTATATTACGCAAATATCGTTTATATCCAGTTATATTTTAACTTTTGACAAAATAGTATAAACAATTTTCAAATAAATTTAAGAATAGTAACGCTATAATTCTTCCTATGCAACCTTATATAAAAACAAAGGAGTTGAAATGAAGTTTGCAAAACTTAGTATAGCTGCGATTGCAGTAATGGGATTGAGTAGTAGTGTTATGGCATTTGATTTAAGCAGTATAACTGTTAAACCAATGGCTAAAGTTAAATTGTATTATGAGACAGTAGCTACTGACGCTGATGGGAGTGATCTATTTGCTCAAAATGGTGGTACTCCTGCTGCTGGTCAACCAGCACATGGACTTAGTGTAGGTGGAGCTTCTGGTCAAGCATTAGTTAGCTTTGGTGCTACAGGTGCATTGACAAAATGTTTTGGTTATGGTTTAGAGTACACAGTAGTAGATACACTTGGTCTTGAGAATAATCTTGTATCTGGTGTAAGAATGGGCAATGGTTATGGAAGTGATCGTACTGCTTTAGATACACAACATTGGGCAAGTCAAGCGTATATTACATATACTCCATGTAGCTCTTTTTTAGAGAGAACTACATTTAAAATTGGTCGTCAATATTTAGATACACCATTGGCATTTACAGAAAATTGGAATATTGCTCCAAATAGTTTTGATGCTGCGGTAATTATGAATAATGATATTGTAAATACTACACTTGTTGCTGCTTATGTTGGTAAAGGAAATGGTCAATTTGTAAAAGTAACTAATGGTGATAAGTTTACACCATATGTAAAAGAGGGTGCTTATGCAGTAGGTGCAATTACTTCTCTACTTGATGGATCAATTCCTATTAGTATTTGGGGATATGATGTTGTAAATGTTGCACAAGCTTATTGGGCTGATGCTGGTTATAAGGCAAAACTTGGTGGTGTTGGTTTGAATATCGGTGCTCAGTATGGTGCTTTAATGCCAGATGATGATGCTAATTCGCTTGTTGGTGCTGGTGCTGAAGATTCATCAGGATTTGGTGTTAAAGTTGGTACAAACATAGGTTTAGCTGGTATGAACTTTGGTTTAATGGCTGCATACTCTAGTGTTGATGATGATGGTTCTTTACCTTTGGCAAATACAGCTACAAACTTTAAAAAGACTAAGCTATATACAGCAGGTATCTATACTGATGGTACGCATGTAGCACAACCAGGTTCAGATGCTTTCAAAGTAAAAGCTTCTACTAAAATCAATGGTATTGGAAAACTTATTGTTCAATATGTACACAATGAGAATGATACATTAGCAGCACCTGTTCTTGATGTTGATGAGATTGATGTAATTCTTGCTACTTCACTACCTGGTGGTCTTGGTGCAAAAATTATTTATATGAATAGAGCATATGATCAAGTAAATAATGATAAAGTTCATAATGATGCAGATCATGTAAGAATTATTCTTTCTAAAAAATTCTAAGTTTTGCTCTTCTATAATATAAGTGGGTTTTCCCACTTATATTACACTATTATAAATGCCTCTATAATCACCAATCCTATAAAAATAGTATTAAAAAAGACTCTCTCTTTATTTAAAAATGATAATCTAAATCTTCTAATTGAATCACCTCTACCACCACGACTCTTTTTATTGTCTACAAAAGTTGCTTTATGTACTTCTAAAGTATCTATCATCTCATCACTAAGTGGATTTTTACCTTGTGAAACTAAAAATAGTGAATATTGACGATTTAGATGTTGTAAAATTTTGAGATCCAATTTTTCATAACTATTTAATATATGAAGAGCATTTACAACCACCGATCTAGCTTTGAGGATGTTAATACCAATAAAGAGGTGAAGCATTAGTGCTATAAATGAGAGATTTGGATGATACATAGATGCTATAAAATATATATATAACACACTAAAAAATATAAATATAAATGTAATAAAATCATATTTACTAATAGCCTTAATTTCGCTGATCTCCATCTCTGAGGCTAAATCTAGCCAAGCTTGATAAGAGTCAAATTGCTGTTTTAATGAAAAAATCATACTATTTCCTTTTTGGCTTAGATCGGCTAAATAGAGATTTTATTAATCAAAACCATGTATCATGTCTTTTTGAAGGAGTGGAATGATAAATAGAGAGAATTATGAAAATCAAGTAATAAAATTAAAGCAGTATGCATATGCATATTATGTAGAAGATGCCCCATTAGTAACAGATGAAGAGTATGACAAACTCTATCATGAAGTACTGTCTTTTGAAGAGAAAAATCCAGATTTAGCACTTTTTGATTCACCTACAAAGAGAGTTGGTGGTATTGTAAGAGATGGATTTACTAAAGCAAAACATATCAAAAGAATGTGGAGCATGGAAGATGTATTTGATATTGAAGAGGTTCAAAAGTGGATAGATCGTATCTCTAAAAGTGTAGATTGTAATAGTTTTATGTGTGAGCCCAAATTTGATGGTGCTAGTATGAATCTTATTTATGAAGATGGAAGGCTTAAACAAGCAATTACTAGAGGTGATGGCGTAATAGGTGAGGATGTAACAGAAAATGTAAAAACGATTCGTTCTATCCCTCTTATGATAGATTATAAACCATTGATAGAGATTCGTGGTGAAGTTGTAATTCGTATCAAAGATTTTGAGAAGATAAACAACCAAAGATTAGAGGATGCAGAGCCTCTATTTTCAAATCCTAGAAATGCAGCTGCGGGAAGTTTAAGACAACTTGATAGTGCAATTACAGCTAAAAGAAGACTATTTTTCTATCCATGGGGGGTAGGGCAAAATGAATTAAATGAGTCACTTTTATCTAAAAAGATGAATTTCATCTATAATTTAGGATTTTTAAAACCACCACTTCAAAGAGAGTGCAAGAGTATAGATGATATTCAAAATATCTATCAAGAACTTATTGACCAAAGAGATAAAATTCCTATGATGATGGATGGTTTGGTAATAAAAGTAGATGAAATATCTCTTCAAGAGGAGCTTGGATATACAGTAAAATATCCCAAATGGATGTCTGCTTATAAGTTTCCTGCTGTAGAGAAAAGTACAACTATAAAGGCTATTACTCTTCAAGTGGGAAGAAGTGGAGTTGTAACTCCTGTTGCTGAAGTAGAAGCTGTGGAGATTGATGGGGCAATTGTAGAGAGGGCTACTTTACATAACTTTGATGAGATAGAGAGAAAAGATATTCGTATTGGTGATAGGGTTATTATTATTAGAAGTGGTGATGTTATCCCCAAGATTATCAAAGTGCAAGAGCAGTTTAGAGATGGTTCTCAAATAGTGGTTAAAAGACCTAAATTTTGTCCTGAATGTCACAAAGAGTTATTAGATGAGGGGACTTTGATTAAGTGTCAAAATCTTGAATGTAAAGCAAGAGTGGTAAATAGTATTCGATATGCTGCTAGTAAAAAGTCTTTAGATATATCAGGTTTGGGTGAAAAAATTGTTGAGTCTCTCTTTAAAAATGGATTAGTCTCAAGTCTATTAGATATTTTTTATCTAAAAAAGGAGCAACTTTTAGAATTAGAGGGTTTTCAAGAGAAAAAGGCTCAAAAATTAGTTGATGCAATTGAAAATGCAAAAAGCAAAGAGTGTTGGAGACTATTGAGTGCTTTAGGAATTGAACATATAGGAGAGGTAGCTAGTAAAAGTATCTGCATGGAGTATGGAAACAGTTATCTATCTTTGGATAGTGAAGCACTAAATAGTATTGATGGTATTGGTAAGGAGATGGCAGAATCTTTTATGGAGTTTATGCGAGTCAATTATGATACGGTTTTGAAACTTCAATCTATTTTGAATCCTATAGCAATTGAAAAAAAAGAGGTTCAAGATAACCCTTTTAAAGATAAAGTAGTGGTAATTACGGGTAGTATGAGTAAATCTCGTAGTGAGATAAAAGAGATATTGGAAAATCTTGGTGCAAAAGTGACAAATAGTGTATCTAAAAAGACAGATTTTTTGATTCATGGTGAAAATGCAGGTAGTAAGTACGAAAAAGCGGAAAAATTAAAGATAGAGCTAATTAGTGAAACTGAAATGGAGGAATTAATCAAAGAGTGAGAATTATTCTCACTCCAAAAACTATATATTATCTCTGATAGATAGAGTTTTAATTGTCTCTTGATATTTTTTATAGTCTGTTCTCTTCAAATATCTCATAAGTCTTTTTCTTTGACCTACTAATTTTAAAAGACCTAATCTTGAACTATGATCTTTTTTATTGATTTTTAAATGTTCTGTTAAATAAGCGATTCTATTTGATAATAGTGCTATTTGAACTTCTGGAGAACCTGTATCATTCTCACCTCTACCGAATTGTTTGACGATTTCAGACTTAGTAGCCGAATCTAAAGCCATAATGACCTCCTGATTGGTTTTAACCTAAATTTTTTAAGGATTTAGATTTTTGAAACGAGATTATAGCTTACTCAAACCAAAAGTAAGTTGAAGATTTTTTTCTTATTTGAGTTTTTTTGCTTAAATAATAAAATTAATTTTAAAATATGATAAAAATAGTTTAATCAATTTTTATATATCATGCAAAATTAAGTACAAGATCACATTGGAGTTGTTTTTATGAGAGTCTTATTTGTTCTATTTTTTATATTTTTTTTATTTGGGTGTGTAGCTCAAAAAGCACCTATTCATGATATTTCAAATGCCAAAATATCGCTTATCAAAGCAGAAAATGCAAAAGCTCAAAAGTATGCATCAAAAGAGTTTAGTGATGCTAAGTCTAAGTTGATTAAAAGTGAAAATTTGATGAAAAGTGGTGATTATAAAGGGGCAAAACTTTTTGCCCAAAAGGCTAGTGCAGATGCTAGAGTTGCTAGGCAAAAAGCAAAAAAAGAGTTTGTAGAAGAGGAGATTAAAAAACTTGAGGGTGAAATTAATATGATTACTAAAGATTTTGCAAAAATAGAGGAGCAAGAATGAGAGTTTTACTATTAGCATTAGCAATAGCTATTTTATCTCTAAGTTTTTCTGGTTGCAGTAGTATTGTTCAAACAGTGGCTCTTAGTAAAGCACAACAAGATTATCTACTCCTAAGAGAAGATCCCAAAATTAAGGAGCATGCCTCTATGTCTCTTTTTCAAGCTGGTAAGATTTATGATCTATCTAAAAAAGCAGATAGTAAAGATGTCGCAGATCATTATGCTTATCTATTGAATCAAGAGTTAAAAACTATTAAAGATAGTGCTCAAGAGGATATTTTACAAGAGAAGCTACTTCTTTTGAGAGAGAAAAAATCTAAGGCACTATTAGATGCAAAAAATGCTGAACTTGATAGAGCAAAAGAGGAGGTTAGGCGTGCAAAAGCAGAGTCTGTTATGTTGGCAAATAAGTTTGCTCAACTAGAAGAGTTAAATGCCCAATTAACAAATCGTGGATTGGTTTTGACGCTTGGTGATGTTCTGTTTGAAACTAACAAAGCTTTTTTGATGAGTGGTGCAAAAAGAGGTTTAGAGAAGTTGGTAGAGTTTTTGCAAGAGAATCCTCAAAGAGTTGTTTTGATTGAGGGGCATACTGATAATGTGGGTAGTTCCATTCATAATCTTGATCTTTCACTTCGTAGAGCAGGAGCTGTTGGAGAATTTTTACATGAGAGGGGAGTTGAAAAGGAGAGAATTATTATTAAAGGGTATGGTGAACAGTATCCCATCGCAAGTAATAAGGATATGTCTGGTCGTCAACAAAATCGTCGTGTAGAAATTGTAATTGTAAATGAGAATACAGATCCTAATACGATTTTAAGATAGAGTAATCTCTATCTTAAAATTTTATTTATCATATTGACAATTTTTTAATACTGCTGGTTCTAGTTTTTCATTTGGCTTAATAGGAAATAGCTTTGCTGATGGAAGAGCTTCTGTATTACATGGTCTGCTTGGTGCACAGCCTCTTTTTTTAGTAGGCTTCCATTTTTTAATGACTTTTGGAGCTGATCTTTTGATAGAACATTTACAGTTTAATGGTTCAGTTGTTCCATCCTCATTTATAATTACCCAGTTAGCAAAAGCGGTATTTGCAAAAAATATTGTTGTTACAAAGGTGGATATAATAGCTTTTTTCATCTTATTTCTCCTCAAAATATATAAAGTTATTGTGTTTGTATCTATTTTTTAAAAGACCTAGTCAATAAAATTTGATATATTAAATTTTATAGTCAAATTTATTAAATTAAAACACTAATATATTGTATCTTATAAGGCTTATATAATTTTTAAACTCTTTGTGATAGAATAGGAGTAAATTAATCTTTGATAGGAAGAGTATGTTATTAACAAAAGCAAGTGAGTATGCGCTATTGTCTGTTGTCTTGATTGCACGACAAAATGATCCTGCGGATGTGGACACACTCTCCAAAAGATTGGGTATTTCAAGAAGTTTTTTGGCAAAAATTTTACAAGCATTAGCACGAGAGAATGTTTTAAAATCTTATAAGGGTGCAAAGGGTGGTTTTACGCTAAATGCAAAGGCTGAGGATATTAGTGTTCGTGTTATTATTGAAGCTGCAGAGAAGAAACCTTTGACTGTTTTTGAGTGTGCTCCTGATACTAGTTTTTGTCCAAATAATAAAGGTGATTTCTGCATTATATGGCCTTTTTTGAATAAATTTCAAACAAAAATAGATGAATTTTTAGATGATTTGACATTGGTAGATATTTTATAGATAAATATGGCTAAAGTACAACAAGCATTTAATTTTTCAACTCTCTTAGAGAGTTTGGGTCAATCAAAAGATCTTGCAATAGTTATATTTGTGGTGGCTATTATTGCAATTATCATTGTTCCTCTCCCTGGTCCTGTATTAGACTTTTTTCTTACAATATCTTTGGCTGTATCTGTTTTGATTTTGATGATATCTCTCTATATTCCAAAACCTACTGATCTGACCACTTTCCCAACACTTATTTTGATAATTACACTTTTTAGGCTCTCTTTAAATATTGCTACAACTAGAATGATTTTGTCAAAAGGGCATGAAGGTCCTGATTCTGTTAGTGATATTATTACTTCATTTGGTAATTTTGTTGTCGGTGGAAATTTTGTAATTGGTATTATTGTCTTTTTAATTTTGGTGTTGATTAACTTTATGGTTATTACCAAAGGCTCTACAAGGGTTGCTGAAGTCGCTGCAAGATTTACTCTTGATGCTATGCCTGGAAAACAGATGGCAATTGATGCTGATTTAAATGCAGGATTGATTGATGAAACACAAGCTAGAGAGAGAAGAGAAGCTATTATTCAAGAGGCAAATTTTTATGGAGCAATGGATGGTTCTAGTAAATTTGTAAAGGGTGATGCAACTGCTGGTATTATTATTACTATGATTAATATTATTGCTGGTTTTTTAATTGGTATGTTTCAACATGACATGGATGCTAGTAGTAGTGCAGAAGTTTTTACTATTTTGACTATTGGTGATGGTTTGGTTTCTCAATTACCTGCTTTGATTATGTCTACGGCGACAGGTATTATTATAACAAGAGCAAGTAAAGCTGGTGGTAGTTTTGCTGATGGTGCTATTACTCAACTATTTGAGGATTATAAAACACTCTTTATTGTTGGTGGTATTTTACTACTTTTTGCAATGGTTCCCGGTTTGCCTACACTCTCATTGGCTTTTGTTGGTGCTATATTTATCTCTCTTGGGTATTTTGCTATGAAACCTCAAGAAGCCTCTCTAGATAAAGAGTCTACTCCATCAGGAGGGGGTAAAGAAGCTGGATCAGAACAAGATAAAAGTCCACAAGAGGCAAGAGAAGATGAAGCTAAAGCCTTAGAAGATATCCTAAAACAAGAGGTTTTGGAGCTTGATCTTGGATATCAATTGATTAAATTGGCTGACCCGAAAATGAAGGGTGATCTATTGGATCGTATTAAAAGTATGCGTCGTAAGATTGCAACGGATTTTGGTTTTTTGATTCCACAAGTGAGGATCCGTGATAATTTACATCTCTCGCCTACTGAATATCAACTTTTACTTAAAGGTGTGGAGATAGGTAAAGGTGAAGTTTTTCCTGATAAGTTTATGGCGATGGATAGTGGTCTTGTAAGTGATGAAATAGAGGGTATTAAGACAAAAGAACCTACTTTTGGGTTGGATGCAATTTGGATTAATGAATCACAAAAAGAGGATGCTATTATTAAGGGCTATACAGTTGTTGATCCAGCAACTGTTATATCCACACATTTGAGTGAATTAATCAAAGATTATTCAGAAGAGTTGTTAAATCGTCAAGATGTTCAGGAATTATTAGATAATGTTAAAAAAACTTATCCAGTCATTGTAGATGATTGTTTGAGTACTGTTTCAATTGGTCTTATTCAAAAAGTATTAAAAGAGCTATTGGCTGAAAAGATTCCTATTCGTGATATGTTGAGTATTTTGGAGACAATTAGTGATGTAGGAGCAATTACAAAAAATAGTGATATTATTGTTGAACAAGTAAGATCAAGACTTGCAAGAGTTATTACCAAACAGTATAAAGATGATAATGGTGTCTTAAAGCTCATGACTCTTGCTGCTCCAACTGAACAAAAGATGTTGGAATATTTGCAAGAGAGAGAGGGAATGAAGGAGTTATTACTTAATATTGGACAGATTAATGCCCTTGTTCAAGTAATAAGTGATGCTGCTGCTGAAATTTTACAGCTAGGTATTGCTCCTGTTGTATTGATTGTTGATCCACAACTTAGAAAATCTGTTTCTGAAATTTTTAGGAAATTTAATCTAGATGTTGTTGTTCTCTCTCATGCCGAAGTAGATCCAAATGTAAAGTTTGAAGTATTAAAAAGTGTAGAGGTAGAGGAGTTATAGTGCAAAAAGTTTTTCATTTATCACATATAGATTTAGATGGATATAGTTGTCAATTGATTACAAAAAAATGTTTTGAGAATGTATCTTTTTATAACTCAAATTATGGAAAAGAGATAAATGAGAGAATAGCTCAGATAATATCAGATATTCACTATTTTGGATATGACAAAAATCTTATTATTATCACTGATTTAAATCTGACATTGGATCAGGCAAGATTTTTGACCAAAAGTCTCAAAGAGTTCTCTATTGAAGTTGATATACTACTTTTAGATCATCATAAAACAGGTAAAGATTGTGCCTCTTTATATGATTGGTATCATTTGGATGTTAGTAGATGTGCTACTAAAATTACTTATGACTATTTTTTGAAAGAGGGTTATGATTTATCCTCTCTTGAAAATTATGTAGATGTTGTAAATGCTATTGATATTTGGATTAAAGAGGATAGCCGTTTTGAGCTTGGTAAAGTTTGTATGCGTTTAGTCTCTGGTGCTAGAGAAATCAATAGAGTAATGTTTGCAAATGAAAATAGTCAATACATATTTTTCTTATTAGAAGAGGCTCAAAAGTTTTTTCACCACTCAAATACACATATTGTACTTGATGATGAGGTTCATGGTATCAAAAAATCCTACTTTCAAAAAGATGAGAATAATACATTAGAGAATCTTGTATCTAATTTTATTGTTGATTTGCTTAGTAAAAATAGAGATAAGATGAGTGTATATTATCATGGGCATAAGGGTATTTTAACCTATTCAGTTGGAAATGTATCAATTATTGGAAATGATTTTTTAGTTAAAAATCCAGATTTTGATTTTTTTATGGATATTAATGGTCGTAAAAATGTTAGCCTTCGTGCAAATAATAAAATAGATGTAAGTCAAATAGCCAAAGAGCTTTTTGGTGGTGGAGGTCATGCCAATGCTAGTGGTGGTCGGTGTGATACTTTTAAAGATTCATTTGTTTATGCAGAGATTCATGAGCAGATTCAAGATATTATGATTATAGGAGAAAATAGTTGAATAATGAAATAAAAGAGCTAAAAGATGAGATAGAAGATTTAGAGTGGGATTTTGCAGATATGCTCAAAACTGCACTCTTTATGGCTGGTGTAAAAGATAGTAATCTTCGTAAAGCTTTTGAAGCTTATATAGAGACATTTGATGAGATGTTTGATGATGAAGATGAGCAATTGGGTTATAGAGAGAATGTAAAAGTTATTAATCATTTAAAAAATAGTCATCCAGAACTCTTTAATTAGATGAAAAAAGTTACTTTAAAGTAACTTTTTTATAGAATACCCCTCTAAAAATTAGCGCCCATAGCTCAGCTGGATAGAGCATTGGTTTGCGGTACCAAAGGTCGCAGGTTCGACTCCTGCTGGGCGCGCCACTTACTTAAATAAAATTCATGTTAATATATCTTTTAGAATGTCGATACTATCTGGACATTTATTATATTATAAAATTTAAGGAGTATTTATGGAAAATTTTAATTTTGATCTAATTACGCTATTAATTGGATTAGCCATAGGTTGGTTATTAACAACAGTCAAAAGTTTTTTTACAGTTAGAAAATATAAAAAAGAGCTAGAAGATTATAAGAAACATCTAGAAAGACAGATGAAGATTACACAAGAGGGTGCTGTTAAAATTGAGTCTGATATAGAAAAACTAAAAAAAGAGAATGAAAATTTAAGAGTTACTGTAAAGACACTAGGACAAAAACCTGGTCGTAGCGAATTGAGGTTATTAAATGTATATGATTCTGCTTTAAGAAAAATGATGCTCAAAGCTCCCGGTTTTGCTCAAGGTTGGGAACTATCAATGCAAGAGGCAGAAAATGAGTATGAAGATCATGAAAAGGGTCTAAGAACAGTTATTAAAAAAGTTTTTTCTACAGGTATAGTTCATAAAAGAGATAATGATATAACAGAGGGGTGATATTAAACCCTTCTATTTGCTCTCATTATCATCACTATTCTCAGATAGATTTTCATCTTTCTTTTGTTGATTATTCCCTTTATCTATCACTCTTTTGCCCATTGGTTTATAAAATTCATAAATAATAGGTTCTTGATCTTTAAGTTTAATATTTACAAGTATATTCTCTTTGCTTTTTGATTGATAAACTCTAAATGTTTCACAATTTTCACTAACTTTTGTGATGTGGTAATAGTAGTTATTATTACTATTTATATTTTTGAACTCTTTTGTTGATTCAAATCTAAGAAGCGTTTTATTCTCTTTTGCTACAAGCCATGTAACATATGGTTCTTCCATGTCATAAAGGGAGTTTTTTGTCTGCATTGAGACAACACTATTCTCTATTTTAATAATTTTAAAATTTTTTGTATTGGCTTGAAAGATATCATCATAAATTAGCTCTATAATCTTATCTCTTTGAGTTAATGTTTTGGCATTTGAGGCAAAAATAGAGTTGGTCTTTTGTAGGTTACTAACAGCACTATATAAAAAGGAGACAATAAGCCCTAGTAAAAATATAGATAATACAAGTTCAACAAGTGTGAATGCTGCTCTTTTTTTCATTTAATTTTTAATCCTTACTGATTTTTGATATATATTTTATAAGCATAGGTAGAGTTATGTTTATCAGATATTGTAATTTTTTCATATACAAGTGTTAATGTTATAAAACTTGCAACTTCAGCTGCATCAGGATCCTCCTCTGCTTGTTCCTCTTTGAATTCCTCACTAGCTTTATCATCTAATGGTTTAAATGTCGATACCTCTTTATGTCTATAGTTAACTTTTTTTGTTTTCAGATATTTTCTTAAATCGTCATCATCAATATTATAATCATATCTAATAAAATCATATAATGTTTTATCTTTATTATGATATTTTTTTTGGTCATTGTGCATCAATGCCAATGAGCTAAGTCTATCAAACTCTGTTTTCTCTTTGAGAAATATATAGTTCTGTTTTCCTTTTGAGCTTACATCAAAAAGTCCTACAGCAACTACTGATAATATTACGACAGATACCAAAACTTCAATTAGGGTAAAGCCTTGTTTAGTTTGCCTCATGTGGTGTAATCTCCATATACTTTTTTAATTGATACTCCTCTATTGCCTCTTCTAGTGAATCAAATATTTTTGGATATTGAAAATATGGATAGAATATATAAAATCTTTTGCCTTGTTTTACAATATATGATGAACTACTTCCATTAGGAAATAGTGTAAATTTAAAACAGACTTCATATAGTTTTTTATCCAAAATAATTGGAGAGAGTTTAACTTTTGTTGTATCGTTTGTACTATCTATTTTATATATAGTTATATCTTTAAATAGCTTGGACTTGAGAGATGATTTTACATCTTCTTGAAGCTCATTATTAATAAAAATAGCACTTTGTGAACATCTATTATATACAACCATCTCAACTCTTACACCTTTTTTCCACATTGGTAATAGGGTGTCTTTAATATTCTCTAATCTTTTTATCTCTATATTCTTTTTGTTAAAACCTGTAAGTACGAGGGCATAAACACTACCAATAAGTACAACAACAATCATCAATTCAAATAGAGTAAAGGCTTTTTTATTCAATTTTTAATCTTTTATGCGGTTTATTTAAATTATGATATCATAAGAATAAAAAAATAATCTTAAAGATCTTGAAATGTTAAAAAAGAAGATACTACTTTTAGAGGATGATGTCATTCTAAATGAGACTGTGTGTGAATATTTGGAAGATGTGGATTATGATGTTGATCCAGTAGAAGATGGTGAAGAGGCACTTGATAAAATTTATGAAACTACTTATGATATTTTACTCTTAGATGTAAAAGTTCCCGGTATTTCAGGTTTTGAATTACTTGCAGAGGTGAGAAAAAGGGGTATTTTTACCCCTGCGATTTTTATTACATCTTTGAACTCTATTGATGATTTGGATAAGGGTTATGAGAGTGGATGTGAAGATTATATTCGTAAACCTTTTGCTCTTAGGGAACTTCATATTAGAGTAGAGACGATTTTGAAGAGAGACTTTTTTCAGCATACTAGTAGTGATAGAATAGAGATTGATCACAATATATATTATGAGATTGCCTCAAATATATTATATGTTGATTCATCTGAACAAATTTTAAATAAAAAAGAGTCAAAGCTTTTAAAGCTTTTTTTACAACATCAAAATCAGGTTGTAACACATGAAAAAATATATGATACGCTATGGGATTATGATGAAACCTATTCTGAAGCATCTCTAAGAACATATATTAAGAATCTTAGAAAATTATTAGGGAAAGAGAAAATTGTTAGTATCAAAAAACAAGGGTACAAGTTTACAAAGGAGTGAGCGAAAAACACTTATATCCTTTTATATAATGTATTCGTTTTTATCAATACTCCTTTTGGGAGTTTTGGCTTTTATATATTATAACATGCAAAAAGATCTTCATCTCGATCTTCAAAAAAGTAAAATGCAAACTTTTTCAAATGAACTTATTAGTAAATTAAAATATCTGCATCTTAATTTTGATAAAACCCAAGTTTATCCTCGCTACAAAGAGTTTGAATCTGCTATCTATGATAGTCGTAATACAAAAATATTTTCGACAATGAGTACAAATAGAGTAAGATTATCAGATGATATTTATATGGACAAAGATAAGATCTATTATGTGCGGATGTTATCTGCTTCATCTTATTATCTTGGTGCTATGTATGTTGTAATTGAGATGAATGATGAGGAGAAATGGCAAAGTTTCTTTAAATTAAAACTTTTTTTATATGCATCAGGACTTTTAATTGTATTACTAGTTATTGGATATTTTTTGACACAGATGTTATTTCGTCCTATGAGAGAATCAATTACTCTTCTTGATAGATTTATCAAAGATACTACTCATGAGTTAAATACTCCTATTAGTACGATTTTAACGAATATTGAGACAATTAATTGGAAAAATTTAGATGAGAAGACAATTAAAAAGATCAAACGAATTGATGCTGCTGCTAGAACAGTTTCTCATCTTTATAATGATTTGACTTATGCCTCTTTAAATAATCAAACACAACAAAAAAATGAGAGAGTAGATCTATATCAACTGATTATTGAGAGAGCAGATTTTTTTAGAGTTGTTTATACTCAAAAAAAGATAGAGTGTGTTTTAGCCCTTGATAAACATGCATATATTACTATAGATAGACATAAAATTGCTACAGTTTTGGATAATTTGATCTCAAATGCTATTAAGTATAATAAAAGGGGTGGAATTATTAAAATTATTCTTAGAGAGAATTTTTTTATAGTTGAAGATACAGGAGTTGGAATGCCAAAAGATAAATTAAAACAGATGTTTGATCGTTATACTAGATTTAATAAAAGTGAAGGTGGTTTTGGTATTGGTCTAAATATCGTTTTAGCGATTGCAAATGAGTATGATTTACAAATTGATGTGAATTCTATAGAGAAGACGGGAACAAAGGTGAAAATATCGTGGCCAAACAAATTATTATAATTCTTTTTTCTATGCAGATGCTTTTTGGTATGGATACCTCTTATGAAAGAAATTGCGTTACTTGTCATCAAGCTTACAAATTTGATTTGAGACTGCTTTTTTTTAAATACCTTTTGAAATATAGTTCAGAAAATGAGGTAAAGGCTGCTTTATTAGATTTTTTAAAAAACCCTGATATCCATACTTCTGTTATGACAAATCACTATATAAAGCATTATGGACTTAAAAAAAAGAGTACATTAACTGATTCTCAACTAAAAAGGGCTATAGATACATATTGGGAAAAGTATACAGTTTTGGGTAAAATAAGGTAAAAAGATTAAATTATTTTTAATTTTAAGGTCTATTTCAAGTTCTAATTAATATAATTCACAATTACTTCACAATTATGATTTATAATTTTAGAGTAAAAAAACATTTTACAGAACTTACTTTCTAAGGAGAAAATATGAGAAAAGTTTTAAGCGTAGTTGCTACAGCTGTACTATTAACAAGTGTTATGAGTACATCTTTGATGGCGGACCCTGCAAAAGGTCAAAAGATTTATCTTAAAAAATTTAAAAAAGCATGTGGTTTTAACGGTTCAAAAATGACTGCTAAACATTCACAAGATGAGTGGGAAGCACTTAAAAATGATGGTAAACTAGTAGATGAAATTAAAACAATATGTCCTAATGTAAAAGAAGTAAAAGAGAAGTATGTTCCAGATTTATTTGATTTCTTTTATGAATTTGCTAATGATAGTGGAAATGTACCATCTTGCTAATTTAGCTTGGATATAGTAATAAAAGATTTTCTAGTATAAAAGTAAGAAGTGCTAGAACAAAAATAAATTTTAATAATAAGGATAAAAATGAAAAAAGTAGTATTAACATGTTTAGCAATTGGAGCAATGAGTTTTTTAGCAGCAGACGGTGCAGCGTTATATAAAAAATGTGCAGGATGTCATGGTGCAAAAGGTGAGAAAAAAGCATTAGGAAAATCAGCAGTGATCACGGGGCAAGATGCAGCTAAAACTGAAGAAGCTTTAAAAGGTTACAAAGCTGGTACACTTAATACTCATGGTATGGGTGGATTGATGAAAGGTCAAGTTGCTTCATATAGCGATGCTGATATTAAAGCAGTAGCTGGGTATATTGCAGGTCTTAAATAATAATTATCTTTTTATAAAAAAAGTAGATACGATCTGTTCGTATCTACTCTTCTATTCTTCTTTAACTTCTTTCAAAATTTAAATTTTACTATTAATTATTAATATTTCTAATATCATATTTGTTACTATTAAACTATATTTATAATATAGGGGAAAAATATGTTAAATATAGATCAAATATTAGAAAACGATGATTTTATAGGATTAAAAAAATCTATAAAACAGGGACTTGATCTGAATCAGATAATTGAAGATGATGAGGATGATGAGTATCATATTTTAGTTTATGCTATGCGTCACAAATGCTCTTTTGATCTACTCAAATTAATGATTGATAACAATTCGGATATCTTTTATACAAACCGTGATGGGGTTGGTATATTAGATGAGGCTATTATTCTTGGGGATTTAGAACTTCTTAAATATTTAATTAATGAAAAACAGATGGATATTCATACAACAAAAAGAAAAAGTGGTTTCTCTTTTTTGATGCAAGCTGTTAGTTATGGAAATATTGAAGTAGCAACATTATTATTGGAATCTGGTGCAGATATTGATCAGAGGGATAATTTGGGAATGAGTTGTATTGACTATGCTAGAAAATTGGGACGCAAAAAAATGCAAGAATTTTTAATAAATTATTAGTCTATTTATTTAGATAATTTGTGTTACTATTTTGTAATAATCTTATAGAGGATTGGTCAATGGAAGTTAATTTAGTATCCGAAGGATTGAAGTTTATGGTGTTGGGGATGACTACGGTTTTTCTCTTCTTGCTTTTGATGATTTTTGTTGTAAATTTACAAGCAAAAATTATACAAAAATATTTTCCACCCAAACCTAAAAGTGCGTCCAAAAATGATGCACCAAGGGCTGTGAGTGCAGGAACACAAGATAATTCAGAAGTTATTGCTGTTATTACTGCAGCTATCACTGATTTTAAAAAAAGATAAAGGGTTATAATGGCAAAAAAACTTATTGATATAATGGATACTACTTTTAGAGACGGTTTTCAATCTGTCTTTGGTGGTAGAGTCTTAATGAACGATTTTTTCCCAGCTGTGGAGGCTGCAAAAGCAGCTGGAATTAGCCACTTTGAATTTGGTGGAGGGGCAAGATTCCAGAGTCTTTATTTTTATCTAAACGAAAATGCATTTGATATGATGGATAAGTTTAGAGATATTGTGGGACCTGAGGCAAATCTTCAAACACTTGCTCGTGGTGTGAATACAATTCTTTTAGATACGGGTAGTAGTGATCTTATTGATCTTCATGCCAAAATGTTTAAAAAGCATGGAACAACAACAATTAGAAACTTTGATGCTCTAAATGATGTAGAAGATCTCAAATATAGTGGTAGTCGTATTAAAGCCCATGGATTAAATCATGAAGTTGTAGTAACAATGATGGATCTTCCTCCTGGATGTGTTGGTGCTCATGATGTGGCATTTTATGAAAAAGTTCTTCGTGAAATTTTAGATTCTGGTATTGAATATGATAGCGTATGTTTTAAAGATGCTAGTGGCACTTCAAGTCCACATAAAGTTTTTGAAACGATCTCTATGGCTAAGAAATTGCTTCCTGAAAATGTGCATGTTCGTCTTCATACTCATGAGACAGCCGGTGTGAGTGTATCTTGTTATTTGGCTGCTCTTGAAGCGGGTGTAGATGGTATTGATCTTGCGGCTAGTCCTGTGAGTGGTGGTACAAGTCAGCCTGATATTTTGACTCTTCTTCATGCTACAAAGGGTACAAAATTTGATCTTGGCGGATTAGAAGTAGGAAAAATTTTAGAGTATGAGAGTGTTCTAAAAGATTGTCTAAAAGACTATTTTATGCCACCAGAAGCTACACAAGTATCTCCACTAATTCCATTTTCACCAATGCCTGGTGGTGCATTAACTGCAAATACTCAAATGATGAGAGATAATAATATCTTAGATAAATTTCCAGCAGTTATTGATGCTATGAGAGAAGTGGTTGAAAGAGGTGGATATGGTACTTCTGTAACACCAGTTTCACAGTTCTATTTTCAACAAGCATTTAATAATGTGATGTTTGGTCCATGGGAGAGAATTGCTGATGGTTATGGAAAGATGGTTTTAGGATATTTTGGTAAAACACCAACAACTCCAGATAGTGAAATTGTTGCTCTTGCAAGCAAACAGTTAAAATTGGAGCCTACAACAAGAAGTGCTAGAGAGATTGCTGATGATGATGATAGAAAATCATTAAAACATTTTGAAAAAATGTTAACTAGTGCAGATCTTGAAGTAACTGATGAAAATGTTTTTATAGTAGCAGCTTGTGATGTTAAAGGTATTGCCTTCTTAAAAGGTGAAGCAGAGGTAAATGTAAGAAAGAATGATTCTTCTAATATAGGTGGAAGTACAACAAAAGGGAGTGATGAGATGGCAGGAAAATATACAGTAGTAGTAAATGGTGTAACATATAATGTTGATGTAGTTGATGGACATAATGGTGAAGTAACTGTAACAAATGCAGCACCAGTTGCAGCAACTCCTGCACCTAGTGCAGCTCCTGCGGCAAGTGGTGGAAAAGGTAGTGAAGAGATACATTCACAAACACCTGGAAATGTTTGGAAAATTGTTGCAAATGTTGGAGATACGCTTAAAGAGGGTGACCCAATTATGATTTTAGAAGCTATGAAAATGGAAATTGATATTCCTGCAACTAAAGATGGTGTTCTTAGAAGTATAGAAGTCAACACAAATGATGTTGTCTCTGATGGTCAACTTTTAGCAACTATGGACTAGGGAGAAGAGATGAAAAAATTTTTATTTTCTCTTGTTTTTTTTCTTACATTTTTATCGCCTAGTGTGATATCTGCAAATACTACTTCGGTAGATCATGGTGATGTTTCACCTAAGGCAGAGCAGGTGTATAAGTCACAATCTGTTACAGGTCTATTTGCTGGGTTCTTTCAGACAACGGGATTAAATGCAATTTTATTTCCTAAAGATGGTGTAAAAAATGGTCGTGGAAAAGAGATGACTAAATTTGCCCAAAGTGGTGGTAGAGTTATCATGTTTTTAATCATCTTTGTACTCTTCTATTTAGCTATTGGAAAAGGGTTTGAACCTCTTTTACTTCTGCCTATTGCCTTTGGTGGGTTATTGGCAAATATTCCAATAGCCAATATGACGGGTCCTCATGGTATGCTTGGTATCATTTATGATATGGGTATTGCCAATGAATTTTTTCCACTGTTGATCTTTATGGGTGTTGGTGCTATGACCGATTTTGGTCCTTTGTTGGCAAATCCTAAAACTGCAATTTTAGGAGGAGCTGCTCAATTTGGTATTTTTGGTTCACTTGTAGGTGCTGCGGCACTCTCTCAAACTGGTCTTGTTGAGTATACTTTAAAACAGTGTTCAGCTATTAGTATTATTGGTGGAGCTGATGGTCCTACCTCTATATTTATTGCATCTGCACTTGCCCCTGAAATGTTGGGAGCTATTGCTGTTGCTGCTTACTCTTATATGGCTCTTGTTCCTGTTATACAACCTCCAATAATGAGAGCGTTGACTACAGATGATGAGCGTAAAATTAGAATGGTAACATCAAGACCTGTTCATAGACTAGAGAAATTAGTTTTCCCTGTCGTTGTTATTATGATGATTGCTATGATATTGCCTGATGCTGCACCACTTATGGGAGCTTTTGCTTTGGGTAATTTTGCTAAAGAGTCTGGTGTTGTTGATAGATTATCAAATGAGATGCAAAATTCACTTATTAATATTGTAACTATCTTTTTGGGTCTTGGTGTTGGTGCAACACTTCAAGCTGATAAGTTTTTGGTTGCAGAGACTCTAGGAATTATGGCTATCGGTCTTCTTGCGTTTGCAGCAGGAACAGCAGCTGGAGTGCTTATGGCAAAGCTTATGAATAAATTTTCAAAAGAGCCAATTAACCCACTTATTGGAGCAGCTGGTGTATCAGCAGTGCCAATGGCGGCAAGAGTTGTTAGTAAAGTAGGGCAAGAGTATAACAAATCAAATGTTTTACTTATGCATGCGATGGGTCCAAATGTGGCTGGTGTTATTGGTTCTGCTGTTGCAGCAGGTGTTTTATTGTCGATTTTTAAATAATTAAAATTATTTTCATAAAATCCGATATTAATTGCATTAAATAGATTAAGGTTGTAGAGATGATCACAAAACAAGATTTAGAACAGATTGGTATAGTTAACGCTGGTGAAATTTATTATAATTCAAGTTATGATGAGCTTCATGAAGCAGAGTTGAAGGCAGGATTAAAAGAGACTGATAATGGTACTATTATGGTTGATACAGGAATATTTACGGGTCGAAGTCCAAAAGATAAATATTTTGTAGATCAGTCTCCTTCAAATAAGTATATTGCTTGGGGTGATATTAACTTTAAAACAACAAAAGAGGTCTTTGATGATCTTTTTGAAAAAGCAAAAAATCAACTCTCAAATAAAGATATATATGTTCAAGATGTATTTTGTGGTGCTAGTGAAGCTAGTAAGAAGAGTATTCGTGTTGTAACAGAGGTTGCATGGCAAGCACATTTTGTAAAAAATATGTTTATTAGACCAAAAGAGGATGAGCTTAAAGATTTTTCTCCAGATTTTTTAATGTACAATGCATGTAAAATTGTAGATGATGAGTGGGAAAAACATAATCTAAATTCTGAAGTTTTTGTGGTGTTTAATGTAGAAGAGAATATTGCTGTAATTGGTGGTACATGGTATGGTGGTGAGATGAAAAAAGGTGTTTTTTCAATGATGAACTACTGGTTGCCATTAGAAGGTAAATTAGCAATGCACTGCTCTGCGAATGTTGGTAAAGATGGTGATACTGCACTTTTCTTTGGACTCTCTGGAACAGGTAAAACAACTCTTTCTGCTGATCCAAAAAGAAATCTTATTGGTGATGATGAGCATGGTTGGGATGATCATGGTGTATTTAACTTTGAGGGTGGATGTTATGCTAAGTGTATTGGACTTGATCCAAAGGGTGAACCAGAGATATATGGAGCAATTAAGAGAAATGCACTTTTAGAGAATGTTGTAGCTGATGAGAATGGTAAAGTAGATTATAATGATAGTTCAAAAACGGAGAATACTAGAGTATCTTATCCAATTGAACATATTCCAAATCATGAACCCTCTCTTCAAGCAGGACACCCTCATAATATTATCTTTTTGAGTGCTGATGCATTTGGTGTTTTACCTCCTGTTAGTAAACTTACAAAAGATCAAGCAATGTACTATTTCCTAAGTGGATATACTGCTAAAGTTGCAGGAACTGAGCGTGGGATTACAGAGCCTGTTGCTACATTTAGTGCATGTTTTGGAGAGGCATTTTTGCCATTACATCCAACAGTATATGCAAAGCTTCTTGGTGAAAAGATTGATTCTCATGAAGTAAATGTATATCTTGTAAATACAGGATGGACTGGTGGAGCTTATGGAGTAGGTAAAAGAATGAGCCTAAAAGCTACAAGAGCTTGTATTGATGCAATTATGGACGGATCAATATTAGATAGCGAATTTGATACAACAGAGCTTTTTGGATTACATTTTCCAACTACTCTAAATGGAGTTGATTCAAAGGTTCTTAATCCTAAAAATGCTTGGGAAGATAAAGAAGAGTATGTAAAAACAAGAAAGAAATTAGCAACAATGTTTGTTGATAACTTTAAAAAATATCTTAAAGATGATGCCGAGTTTGATTACTCTGTAGCAGGTCCTAAACTTTAGATATTAAGTAGAAAAGAGATACCATTTTTGGTAGCTCTTTTTTTATCTCCTCTTTGCTAAAAAATTATTTAGTTGATTAGCAAACTGAGTTACATCTTTTTTACCAAAAGGTGCTGGTCCTTTTGTAATCTCTCCACTTAATCTAATCTCTTCCATTAAGTTTCTCATTGCTAAATATTGTTTGATATTATCTACACTAAAGAGTTCACCACGGTGATCAATAGCATGTGCTTTTTTGGAGATTAGACGATCAGCAAGTGGTATATCTGCTGTGATAACAAGATCACCCTCTTGTGCTAATTCTACAATGTGATGATCTGCTTCATCTGCACCTTGATCTACAATTATATATGTTATATGAGAGGATTTACCTAGAGTTATTTTTTTATTGGAGACTACAAAAGTCTCCAATGAGAGCCGTTCAATTGCTCGAACTAATATGGGTTTTAGTAGATTTGGAAAAGCATCTCCATCAACATAAAGTTTCAAGAGAGTATCTCTTTGACTCTTCCCACTGCACCATCTTCTAATCTTACTTTAATTCCATGAGGATGAGAAGCAGAGGATGTCAAAATTCTTTGAACTATACCTTCTGTTAATTTTCCACTTCTTTGGTCTTGTTTGAGTACAATTTTTACTCTAAGACCTTGTCTAATATTTGCCCTTTTTTGACCATTCATGATGGGTTATACTCCATCAACTCTAAGTAGTTTTGTTTTACCAACCATTAGATCAACAGTCATTCCAATTCTTTTGAATACACTCTCTTGTCTATATTCAAGGTTATGTTTTTTACAAATCTCTTTCATTACAGGTTGAATTTTTTGGTATTGACTAAGTGGTATATTTGGGAATATATGGTGTTCTACTTGGTAATTTAGCCAGCCTTGAGCAAAATCAATAGGATCTGTCCCTGTTTTATAATTTACACTACCCATAATCTGTCTAAGATAAAATTCACCTTGAGATTTGTGTGGTGTACTAAATTGGTAAATATCACCAGCTGAATGGTTAGGTACAATTACTAAAAATGAGTGAATATTAGCAACATACTCTGCCATTATTTTGATGATAAATGCGTTAAATACTGCTTCCCAACCTAATGGTAAAAATAGAAGTGGAATAATTACAAAGTTTACAGTTGCATAAGGTAGTATATAGTTTTTCCATAATTCCAAACCATTTTTCTTAAAAGGGCTAAATTCGTAACTTTTAACCTCAGGAAGTTTCTTTTTTCTTCTCTCTTTATTCTCTAATATTCTTAATGTATTTGGTGCATAATATGTAAATTTCCAAGTTCCTGCAAAGAGATAAATAAAGAGTCTTCTAAGCCACATAGGTGTTTTTGATCTGATTAGCCATTGCATATTTCTCTCTACATTATCAGGATCATCATCTTCACCTAAGTGATAGTGGTGCATAATATTGTGTTCAAATTCCCAAGCTTCAGGTTTAATCCAATCTAGCCAATGAATGTATCTATTTTTTCCTCTAGCAAAGCCAGCTTTTGTATATTTATATGGGATATCTGGAACTTTATCATAAGCACCATGTAAAATAGGATGAGTAACATTTGCCCATCTAGCAACATTTCCTATTCCAATAGCAATAGCCGCAATAATTGCTAATATCCAAAATGCAAAACTATTTATTCCTGAAGTGATCTCTAAAATACTTACTAAAAATATCAAAAAATATCCAAAAAATGTTGAACCTCTTCCCCATTTTTCTAGTTTTAGAAGATGTTGAAAATCCTCTTTTGTTGGTGCTCCAACATTTGCTTTGGCACTCTCAATATCTTTTTGGAGTTGATCTTGATCGATATCCTCATATCTTGCATATACATGTGATACACTCATATTGCCTTCCTTTCTTTAATTAAATTTATGGATTATATAATAAAAGACTTAATACTTATAATAAGTTTAAATAATAAGGATATTTTATATAAAATAGAATATTTGATTAAAATAGGAGAGAATGTGATTATTGATAAACCTTCGTTTTATAGTGTTATTATTGGTACAGAGCTACTTAATGGAAGAAGAGTAGATAGCCATTTTGAGTTTTTAAATAGAGAGCTAGTAAAGAGAGGTTGGGAACAAAAAGCATCTTTTGTTATTAAAGATGATCCTACTTTTATGGCAGAAGTTTTTTCATTTGTTGCTTCAGATCCAAATGGTGTTATGTTTAGTTTTGGTGGGATTGGTTCAACGCCTGATGATTATACAAGAGCTATAGCATCAAAAGTTTTTAGAGGTGAAGATTTGGTTACTCACCAAGAAGCTGCTAGAATAATTATTGATAAATTTGGAGATGATGCTTATCCTCATAGAATAGAGATGGCAAATCTTCCTCCTAGAGCGGGGTTACTCAAAAATGTAGTCACAAAAGTTCCTGGATTTTATATTGATGAGAGATATTTTTTTGTTCCAGGTTTTCCTAGTATGGCAAAAGATATGGTTGTTGAGGCATTAGATAAATTTTATCCACAAAGTCCTAAAAAATACTCTTATAACTTTCTAGTATTGGCAAGTGAAAATGAACTTATTGATATTATGAAAGAGTTGCCAAATGATTTAGATATTTCATGTTTACCTCAAATAGATGGCAATAAAAGAAGAGCAGAGATATATATTTGTGATGAAGATAGAGAGAAATTAGATAAGTGGTATAAATTTTTTCAAGACCAAATGAAAACACTTGGTCTTGAGTATAAAACTATTTCAAACGGTAAGTTAGACCAAGATTAATTCTTGTTTCCCAGTCATCATTTCCATTATCATCAATATCATCTTCTACTCCAAATAGGCTAAGTGTTGTGCTAAAACTGAGTCTATTTGCTAGGTAATATCTAAATGTTGATGTAATACTATTTGTTATTACATCTTCAATATTCTCATCACTTGATTTATTATATATAAAGTCCCAATTATTTTCCCAATCAATTCTATCTGATAGCTCATAAGTATAAGACATATGGTTTGTAAAAATATGACCTACATCATCTCCTAAAATTGTACTATATAGTGTTTTATTGTAAAATTGTGCTTTATATCCTATTGGTAGACCATACTCAAATGCTAAATCTACTGTAGGATCTGTACTTTCACCATCATAGTTTGATAATATTTGACCAACACCACCACGAACTAACCAACCATGGTATCTTGGACTTACTCTCTCAATAAATAGAACTTCATCAATTCTTACAATTCCAAAAGCCCCTAAATTTGGACCTTTTAAAGCACCATCCTCTTTGAATGTAGCTTCAATAGCCTCATACCAGAATTTTTTATACTCTCTAAGACCATGTTTACTTTTAAATTCACTCTCTCTATCAATAACATTTGCCAATTTTAGCATTGTAGAGTCACTTAGCGGATTAATAAGATCATAAGCAATTAAATCTTCAGTAATTCTGAGTGCTTTTGCCAATGGGGTTGCTTCATACATACGACCATAACCAACACCTGCCCCAATTTTTAGAAATGGATCATCCGCATCTGATCCTGAAGCTTTTCTAAATCCAGCTTGTCCTGTGCCATAAACAAAAAGTTTATCATATCCATCCAAATACTTATCGAAGTTTCCTATTGAGTTAAATTGATAATTTTCTTCTGAATCATCACCATCATTAGCACCCTTAGAAACATTTGCAACACCATTAAGATCAAAATCCCATGCATAAGGAATGGAGTTATATTTTGCTTTATAATCCCCCATAAAAGTTCCATTGTAACTTGTCTGATCTTGATTACCATCTTTTAGATCAAAAGTCATACCTATGTAGGATTCATCAAAAAAACTCTCAGCGAGTTTATAATCTGTCATCTCAATGGCACTCAAATTTTGTGCCAAAAATAAAATACTTGCGGATACAATTGAAAGTTTAACTATATTCATTTCCTATCTCCTTAATTATAGTGAAAAGATTATAGAATAAAAATACTTTCTTGTTTATTGGTATATATATAAAATATTTATTTTTTTAAAGATATTTTTTATCTATTATGATAAAAGTAATTATTAATGCCATTAACTATACCTTTTGCCAATAACTTTTGATAAAAAGGGTTTGCAAGCCGATCACTCTCAGTTGGATTTGTAATGTACCCAATTTCAATAAGTGCCGCAGGCATTTGTGCTCCTACAAGTACCCAGAATGGGGCTTCTCTTACGCCTCCATCTCTTACATTTTTATGTTTTTTTCTAATATTTGAGAGCATTCCACTTTGCAGATCAATAGCTAGTTTGTTTGATTGAATAATCTTTGTTCTATTTAAAAAGCTTAAAAATGTATTTTGTGAAAAAGCGTTCATATTTGATGCCGCTTTATTCTCTTTTGCTGCAATTCTTTTAGCTTTTTCTGTCTTTGCAGGGGAGAGAAAAAATGTTTCAATTCCTTTAAGAGATGATATCTTATCTTTTGGTGCTGCATTTGCATGAATAGATATAAATAGGTCAGCATTTTTTTCATTTGCAAAATGTGTTCTTTTACTAAGTTTAATAAATTTATCACTATCTCTTGTCATATGGACTTTATAGCCCTTTGCTTTTAAAAATTTTTTGACAAGTTTTGCAATAGTAAGAACACTCTTTTTCTCTAATCTCTTTTTATAGCCTACTGCTCCTGAATCTTTACCACCATGTCCTGCATCTATTACAATGACCTTTGAAGTGGCATATACCTTATCTATTTGGTTAGTAGGTTGTCTCTTTTTTATCGCTTTAGTGTGAGTTGATTTTTTGATATCTTTTTTAATAGGTACTGTTTTGGCGATAGGTGTATTGCTGATTTTCTCTTTTTTCTTTTTTTTGTCATTATTTATTTTTATAAAAAGTGTGCCCTCTCTAATAAATGATTTGGAATATATTCTACTACTGTTTGAGAGTATAATTCTAACCTCTTCTTTTTTATTCTGTTTTATTTTTACACTATCTAATGTATCAATAACTATTTTATGAGGATAAAATGGTAGTGTTGCTTTAATTGTATAGATATTTTTAAATATTTTAAATTGTTTAAGATTAAAAGAGGATATATCATTTGATTTAATAGGTTTATTAAACTTGATTATTATAGTTCTATCTTTTGTTTTTATAGATTTAAGAGTTAGTGCTTCCTCTTTTTTCTCTATTTTTTGAACTTTTAGTGGTTCAATAGGTTCTATTGTGGACTCTTCTATATTTTTAGATTTTTTAGGTTCAGATTTTTTTATATGTGGTTTTGGATTAAAATTTGCAAGTTCTCTTTCATAAGTTGATGAGTTTAGTTGTAATATTTTTTGGCATTTTATAATACCTTTTAGAGCTAAGGCGATACTATTTTTTTCTCCTGAAACAACAGAGTTAATATATAAATTTTCCAAATCATGAAGTATCTGTTTTGTTTGCTCTTTTGAAGCATACGGTATTTGCTTGATTGTTGTATCTATTCTTTTTGATAAATCTTGAGCAAATAGCGTAATACTAACTAATAAAAAAAGTAATAGAAATTTTTTAATCATTTTCTCCATAAATGAGCTTATGTATTAACTCTTTTACACTAATTAATTTCTTTAGGCGATATCCATTTGAACCAGTAAAAAATAGACCAGATTCAGTTTTTCCCATGTAAGCATCTGATAATCTATCTGCAATACAATATCCTACAGCTTTAGCTTCAATTCCTTGTTTACATGGAGCAACACAGTTACTAATACAAGCTACTTTGGGTGCTGTTTTCTCCTCTATCATTGTTTGTAGATTTGTTCTCACTCCTCTTGCAGGTAATCCTACTGGAGATTTAAAGAGCTGAATATCCTCTTCTTTTGCACCTAGAATAACATCTTTAAAGTTTTGATGTGCATCACACTCAAAAGTTCCAATAAATCTAGTTCCCATCTGCACACCAGAACATCCTAGAGAGATAAATTTATCAATATCATTTTTATCCCAAATACCACCTGCTGCTATAATTGGAATATTACCCCAATTTTTTGCCTCTTCTACTATTGGAGGTATAATATTTTCAAGTTGAAACTCATCTTGATAACACTGCTCATAAGTAAAACCTTGATGCCCCCCGCTTAGAGGTCCTTCAACTATAATAGCATCAGGAAGTTTGTTATATCTTTTCCATTTTCTACAAATAAGTTTTAATGCTCTTGCACTTGAAACAATAGGAATCAGAGCTACATCTGGAAAATTTTTGGTAAATTCAGGCATATTTGTCGGTAATCCTGCACCTGTGATAATCATATCAACACCTGCTTCACAAGCATCAGTTACAATTCTTCCATAATCATTTGAGGCATATAGTACATTGCAGGCAAGAGGTTTATCTCCACAAATTTTTCTAGCATTTTTGACTATATCAAAAAGAGCATCTTTAGAGTAAAAATTTTCCTCAGAGTAAGGTTTATTATTTACATTTTTGTGCGAAAATTTCTTATCATGATAATAACCAGTACCAACAGAACTAACTACTCCTAATCCACCCTCTTTAGAGACACTACCAGCAAGCTTATCCCAGCTAATACCAACACCCATACCGCCTTGAACAATTGGAAACTGTACAGAAAATTTTCCTATTTTTAACTCTTCAAACTCCATTACTTTACCACCCCTTTTGCAAATTTTCTTTTACCAACTTGAAGTATATATTCCCCCGCTTCTAGTTGTAATTGTTCATCACTTATCTTCTCTTGATTAATTTTGAGTGCACCTTGCTTAATATCTCTTCTAGCTTGAGATGTAGAAGGTGATATTTTGGCTTCAACTAAAGCTTTTGCAATCCAAATTGGACCTTTAAATGTAAAAGTTTTGATATCTGTAGGTATTTGGCTGTTTTTGTGTACTTTGTCAAATTCATCTTTTGCACTTTTAGCTAGATCTTTGCTGTGGAATCTCTCTATTATCTCCATTGCCAAACTCTCTTTAGCACTTTTTGGATGTAATTTGCCACTTAGAACTTGCTCTTTCATATCTTCAATTTCAGCAATTGTATGAGAACTCAAAAGCTCATAATAACGCCACATTAAATCATCACTAATACTCAAAACTTTACCAAACATACTATTTGGATCTTCTGTTACACCAATGTAGTTATTAAGAGATTTACTCATTTTATTAACGCCATCAAGCCCCTCAAGTATAGGCATCATAATTACTGCCTGCTCTTTGCCTACACCATAATTTCTTTGAAGTGTTCTTCCCATAAGAAGATTAAATTTCTGATCTGTTCCGCCTAGTTCAATATCTGATTTGAGAGCTACTGAGTCATATCCTTGGAGTAGGGGATATAAGAACTCACTAATAGAGATAGGTGTTTGACTTTTGTATCTCTTATCAAAATCATCTCTCTCTAACATTCTTGCTACATTAAAGGTAGTTGTAAGTTCTACTAATCCAGATGCTCCCAATTGATCTAGCCATGTTGAGTTAAAAAGAACTTCTGTTTTATCTGGATCTAATATTTTAAAAACTTGCTCTTTATAACTTTGTGCATTTTCCAAAACTTTTTCTCTTGTAAGTTTTTTTCTTGTCTCGTTTTTACCAGTTGGATCACCAATCATTCCTGTAAAGTCACCAATAATAAATTGAACTTTTGCTCCATATTTTTGGAAAAGTGCCATTTTTTGAATTAATACAGTATGTCCAAGATGAAGATCGGGAGCAGTAGGATCAAAACCAGCCTTTACAAAAAAGTTTTCGCCCTTGTTCTTGTACTCTGTTAATAATTTCTCTATTCTCTCTTCATCTATAACTTCAGCTATACCTCTTTTTATCTCTGCTAAAGCCTCTTTTATATCAAACAAATTTATACCTTTTAAATTTTTTTGTAAGCATCATCGATAGGAATAAACTCTATGATTTTATACTCTTCTTTTCTATTAGTTAGAAGTTTTTGTCTACTCTCATCAGGCATCTCAATTACCATTTCAAAGAAATCTGTATGTGAATTCTCTGTTTGTGAGAGCTGAATTGTTAACAAATTAGCATCTATTTTAGCCAAAAATAGCAAAAAGTAGGCTAAAGATCCCTTCTTGTTCTCTATACTAATAATTAATTTATATGCGTTTTGATGTATCTTACACCATGAGACAAAATGCATAGGTAGATGCTCTTCCATCATTTGTGTAGCATGAGTACAAAATTTATGATGTATAATAGCACCTGTTCCTTTTTTGAAAGCTACAATTTCATCTCCCCTTTTTGGGTGACAACAATAATCAAAAGAGATGCCTGAGACACCTTGAATACTTTGGAATATAATATTTTCAATTACCTGTTTTTTTAGTTCATATTTTCTAAAAGGTGGTATTATAGGGATAAATTTTGTTTTACGAAGAAGTGCTTTTTTGAGTTTATATATAGTCTCTTGTAGATGTGTAGGATCCATAGCTGATTTGTATATATTTTTATCAAGATTTTCCTCTCTTAGAATAACATCAAGTGTCTCTATTTTGATACCAAATATACGAATTAAAATATTTTTTGCAATAAGAACATTTAGCTCTTTCGCCTTTTGTCTGCAATTTTGTTTCATTATATTTCTAGCTTTGGTTGTTTTTAATGATGTGATCCAGCTACATCTCAAAACTTTTTCAGTTACTGTCTCTATACGAATAATATCACCATTTTTAAGCTCTGTTAAAAGAGGTGTTTTAACTTTATTTACAAATGCACTTTTAGTATGGTTTCCAATTTCAGTATGTATGCTATAGGCAAAATCAAGTACAGTTGCTCCACGAGGCAGAGAAAATACATCTCCTCTAGGTGAAAAAACAGAGATATCTTCACTATAAAGATCATCTTTTGCTAGTTCGTACATCTCCTCTATACTTTCACCCTCTTCACTCTGATTTTTGAGTTCATTAAGCCACTCTAATTTTGGATTGAGTCCCGCATGCCCTTTATATTTCCAATGAGCTGCAATCCCAAACTCAGCAGTATCATGCATCTCATAAGTTCTAATTTGTGCTTCAAAAATAGAGGCGTTATCAAAAACTGTTGTATGAATTGTCTGATATCCATTATCTTTTGGAATAGCAATATAATCTTTGAATCTTGATATAAGAGGATTAAAATTTTGATGTAAAACACCTAATACTCTATAGCAATCAATAGGATCTTTAACCAAGATTCTAATAGCCATAAGGTCTAATATCTCCTCTAAAGAGATACCTTTTCTGTGTATCTTCATATAGATAGAGTAGTAGTGTTTTATTCTCTTCTCAATAGTAAAACTACCATCAATAAATCCATTTTTGAGCATCATCTCTTTTACTTTTGAGATAAATTGATTAAGTGAAAGTTGTAGTTGTTGGTCACTATTAGTTAAGTATTTCTCTATTGTTCCATACTCTTGTGGCAATATATAGTAAAAACTTGCATCCTCTAAAACATTTTTGATTTTAGATATTCCTAGCCTATGAGCAATAGGAGCATATACAACAAGTGTCTCTTCTGATATTCTTTTTTGTTTAGATGGTGATAGTGCATCAAGTGTTAGCATGTTATGTACTCTATCACAAAGTTTGATTACTAATACGCGAACATCACTAATTGATGCTAGAAGCATCTTTCTAAAAGAGAGAGCAGATGTAATTAGCCTTTCATTGGATGAAGAGGGGAGAAGTTCCTCTTCTCTCATCTCTGTAATTTTAGTAAGTCCATCAACAAGTTGTGCTACTTGAGGATTAAATAGATCATTTACATCCTCTCTTGTGCAATCAGTATCTTCAACCACATCATGAAGTAAAGCAGCAATAACCATCTCTTCATCACCGCCAAAGTGAGAGACAATACAAGCTACTAAAATAGGGTGAATAATGTATGGTTCACCACTTTTTCTAAATTGATCTATATGTTTTAATGTTGAAAACTCTAAAGCTCTCTTAATCTCTTGATCATCTTCATTAAGGGCATAAAGTAAATTTTGAGCTTCACTAACATCATGTATAGATTTAATTTGCTCTAGTAGTTGATCCATTGATACTTTTAGGGCTCTATAATTTCATCTATTGTGACAAGACCTTCCGCAATCTCTAGTAGTGCTATATCTGTCAATTTCATTTTATTTTTATCCACTTTTAGTAGTGGCTCCATGCCCTCTGCTAATTGATGTGCTCTTTGTGAAACCATCAAAGATAGTATATAACTATCATCTCTTGCATTTTCTAATGCTTTGTGAATTACTTTTTCTAATCTCATTTTATTCCTTTCTAACTAATACGATAAATTGTATATTTTATTTCTCTACAATTGAACATGTAGATAGATCACCATTTAATATTTTTAAAAGATTACCTTTATCAAACATGTCGCATACGACGATTGAGAGAGAGTTATCTTTTGCTAAAGCTATTGATGTGTCATCCATTACTTTAATACTATCATGTAAAGCTTGTTCATATGATAGTTTATCATATTTAACAGCATCTTCAAATTTATTAGGATCTTTGTCATATACACCATCTACTTTTGTTGCTTTAATAATCATCTTCGCATCTATCTCAATAGCTCTTAGTGTTGCTGCTGTATCTGTAGTAAAAAATGGATTTCCTGTACCTGCTGCAAATATAACAACACGCCCTTTTTCTAAGTGTCTTTTTGCTCTTCTTACAATAAAAGGTTCGCATATAGCTTGCATTTTAATAGCACTTTGTACTCTTGCATAGACTCCCGTATGCTCTAATGCCTCTTGCAAAGCAACCGCATTAATAACAGTACCCAACATTCCCATGTAATCACCACTAGTTCTCTTGATAATTCCATCTTTTGCTGCACTTACACCTCTGATAATATTACCACCGCCAACAACAATTCCTACTTCAATATCATTTGCTAAAAGTTCTTTGATCTCTTCTGCGATATATTGCAAGATTTTTGTATCAATTCCAAAACCTTCATCTCCCGCTAATGCCTCACCAGAAAATTTTACAAGCACTCTTCGTTTCAAAATTAACCCTCCAAAAAATAGTTTGCCTATTGTACTGAAAGTTCCTATGTTCTAGCAAAATAATTGACTATTATTTTTACTTTATTAATTTTAAGGGATTTATGTGCTTTTCATTTTGTGTTACTTCAAATGTTAGGTTTTTATTAACCCTTCCTAATACATATCCCTCTTTGACATTTTGACCAGCTTTAATAGATGGAGCAATCTGTGAAAGGTGTGCATATATTGTGTGAATATTTTTATCATGTTTGACAATAACAACATTATCAAGCATTGGTGTTTTATTTGCATAGATAATTTTACCATCTAAGACACTTCTTACTTTTGAATTTCGTTTTTTTGATTTTAGGATAACTGATTCATTAAAAATTTTAATATTGTATATTGGATCTGTATAGTTTCCAAATCTTTGTGAAACAGTATAGCTCTTAAGAGGAGATATTGTCCTTTTACCTTTATATTTAGCTATTTTTGATTTTTGATAAGATGATCCAATTTGTCGTACATTTAGTGAATTTTTTCCACTCTCTTTAATGACAGTTTTTTCTCTCTCTTCTCTCTCTCTCTCTTTAATTTTTCTCTCTTTCTCTTTAGCAACAATTTTCTCTTTTTTTGTAATATGAAGTTTTTGCAAAGTCTTTGAGATAGCATTTTGCTCTTTTTTTATGAGGTTGAGTTTTTTAATATAATCTCTTCTTTTTCTATTTAGTTTTGAGATTGTTTTGGTCTCTAGTTTTCTAAGTGATTGTAGCTTTTTTTGTTGATCTTTAAGATTATCAATTCTTACGGATATTTTACTTAGCTCACTCTTTATAAGGTCAATATTTTTATTTAGTTTAATATATCTAATTTTTGTTTGATGGAATTTATCTTTTAGTAGTTTATTATAGCTTTTCAAAATTTCGCTAAGAACAATAGCATCCAAATCAGTCTCAATAGATGCTAAAGATGTTGTTTTAGAGTCCTCTTCTAATGATCCATAAAGAAGCATTTGAATAGAAAGCTCTTTTGATAAGATATTAATTACTTTTTTACTAACTTTTTTTTCTCTTTTTGTTAGTTTTTTATAAAGTACTTCAATTTTATTAAGCTCACCTGTTTTTATTGTAGTTTTCTTTTGTTGTCTACTAATTTTACTTTTACAAACTTTAATATCAGATTCAATCTGCTTGACTTTTCTATTTTCTCGTTTAATCTCATTTGCTATATTTTCTAGCTCTCTTGAGAGTACCTTTTTTTTAGATTTTACTTGATTTAAGGCACTCTCTTTAGATGATATACGACTCTCTATATTTGCTCCCAAAAAACTAGCCAAAAATAGTATATAAAAAACTAGTAAAAAACTTTTTTTCATGAATTATCTTGTCTTATTAGTGTAAAGGTTACAGATATAATAGATAGTGCAAGGCTGATAAGTGTAAGCTTAAATGTATCTACAAAAAAGTGAAAATTACTCAAATCTATCCCCAAATCATCTCTTATTGAAGCTAAATCGACAAAATATTGGATATTTAAAAACATAAAACCAACAGCTATAGCTGCAATAATAGCATCTAATACAACAGATTTATATAATGATGCACTTTTCATCCAGTAAGGAGCTCCAAATAGTCCCATTATATACATTCTTTTTTTGTGCTGAAGTGTCCAAATCTCCATTTGCTTCATGATTAGAAGAAAACTGATAATTGAGATAAAAACTGTAAAAATGATTGATGCACTTTTGGCTAGTCTTAAAAATTGGTGTAGCTTATTAAATGTAGCTTTAAATGTCTCTACCTTTTGTACTTTTGGATACTCTTTAAGAGCTGTTGATATCTCTTGTAATTTATCAGTTGTTGGTAGATGTTTTAATTTAATTGAGTAAAACTTGGGAAGTGTAGCACGAAGATATACTATATCTGATTGACTCATGTTGTCTTTTAATTTGTCTATATATTTATCTTTGTTGACCTCTTTGATTGTATCAATTGATGGTACTATTTGAGCAATAGCTTCACGGTCAATAATTGAAGATGATACAACAACTATTGTATACTCTCCTGCCAATTTTGATTCATAGTTGACTATACCACGGCTTAACATTGTTGAAAATTGTATACTAAAAAGTAGCGTAAATAGAGGAATTAAAAAAGATATATGATTTTTAAGAGACTTCATGAATAGCTCCATCTTGTAAAAAATACTGTTTATAGTCCATACCTAATGTTTTTGGTATCCTATGTGTTGCTATCAAAATAGTACTTCCTATATGTTGTCTTACACTTTTTAGCAGATTCCATATTACTTGACTTGAATAGTCATCTAAGTTACCAGTAGGCTCATCAGCAATTATTAATATAGGATTATGTGCTAAAGCTCTCGCCATAGCAACTCTTTGTTGCTCTCCACCACTTAGTTCCAATGGGAATTTTTCCGCTTTATGAGATAGTTTTACATGTTTAAGCAATTTATGTGCCTGAATTTTGCACACCTGTTTGGAGTAGCCTGCTATCATAAGAGGAAGCATTACATTTTTCTCTACATTCCACTCATTTATTAGTTTATAATCTTGAAAAATAACTCCAGTATGTTTTCTCAAAAGATTTACCTTTTGAGTATTAACATCTCTGAGATCAAATCCACATACATTGAGAGATCCACTATGAACATGTAACTCTCCATATAGAGATTTAATAAAAGTTGATTTTCCACTACCACTTTTACCAGTTATAAAGACAAAGTCTTTTGCTTTTACTGAAAAATTGGCATCTTTAATTACTAACTCTTTTTTATCATAAGAGAGGGATAGGTTTCTAGCTTCAATGATATTAGACATATAAGAACTCTTCTATTTTTTTATGTGATTTTATATTTTGTTTGATTGGTAGTGTTTCATCTGGAAAATATTTAGCTTCATTATTGGTGATTATAACATACTTATGTTCACTTTTTTCAAAAGATCCAAAAGATAATTTTAATAGACCAGATTTGGAGTCTATCTCATAAAGATCCTCAAAATGTACAAAAAAATCATCACCTTTAATTGTATGATTATGAAATCTCTTTTTTAGATTTTCAAAATCTATATTTTGTGTAAAGTATAGATTTTGAAGTATCTCTTTTGGCTCTGATTTTTGGTGATTAATGAGTGTAATATCATAAATATTTTTTTCCATCTTTTTCCATCTATCTTCATATTTACTACTAATGGCTATCTCTTGATTTTTGCGTATATGAAGATCACATTGATTGAGTGAAATAAAAGTATCATAAGAGTAGGCATAATAGTTTTCACTATCTGTTCTTAGCTCTAGTTGACCATTTGGTTTTAATACTCTAATAGACTCCTCTATAAAAGGGTGAGAGATAACTCTTCGATGAGGTTTTTTATCCCAAGGGATCGGAAAATGTACAAAAATTTTACCTACACTATTTGACTCTAATAGTTCCAAAAATATTCTTGCATCAAAATTGATAATTAAAATATTCTCCAAGTTCTGTATTTTACATTGTGCTATTACTTGCTCTATTGATGGTCTATGTATCTCTATAGCTATAAATTGAGTATTTGGATTCTCTTTTGCTTGGTGAAGTAGATGTCTTCCACTACCAAACCCTACCTCTACCCAGATCTCTTTGTCTGTTTGGAAGTCATTCATAAAATATGCCATATCTTTTAGATATTTATCACTATTTTTGAAATGTTCATCATACTCCCTTCCTCCAATATTAGAAAAACTTAGTTCTAAATTATGTAGAGTATGAAAGCTTTTAAGTGCGTTTTTTACTATAGATATTGGTGATACTTTTGTTAATTTGTCACCTTTAATAAGTATGTTTTTTTTACGATAAATTACTCTCAATAAAAATTCTTGCCCCTTATATTCAGTTAATATAAAATCTTCATTGCCTTGTCTGCTTCTAGCTATACTTTTAAATATATATTCACCATGTTTTTGAGGCATAGGTAGATAATTGAGTTTCGATGTTTGAATATTTGGCATACTAAAACCAACTATTTTCAGGTTTTGGACTTGAGTTTACAATGACCGTTATTTTCTCTGATGGTCTTGACTCAATTTTATATTCATCTACAGCAACAACATAATAGGTATATTTTTTATTAATTTTAATTCTCTTATCTACAAAAGTTTCAGTTCCGAAACCAACAATTTTTTGTTGTTTAAATCTCCATTTATCCCAATATTTTTTATATATTGTGTATGATTTAGTTCTTTTATCCATATTTTTCCACTTTAGAGTAATTACACCATTCTCACCCTTATATCCCAATATTACAGGAGCTTTTAGGTGCTTAAGGGTTGAACCTCTGATTGGTGTGGTCTGTTTTTTTGACTCTAGTCCATCTTTATCAACAGCCGTAATTTTATAATATCTAACTTCTCCATCTCTGTCAAATTGATCTGTATAGTGAGTTGAGCGTGTTTTTGCAATCATTGAAAAGAGTCCATCAGCAAATGAACTTGCATAAATTTTATAATACATAATATCCCTATCTCTTGACTCTTTCCAAATAATCTGAACTTTTTTTGGTTGATTATCTGTTGCCATAATTCCGCTTACCTCTTTTGGTAATCTTTTTGAATTTGCCTCAACACTTCTGCTTGGATAAGAGAATGCACCCTCTTTTGTTGTTGCTAAGATTCGATATTGATATCTGATACCATCAATAATATCTTTGTCTATATACTCCACATTTAGCCTATCTTTGAGTTGGGTAATAGTTTTCCAAGCTGGTTCCTGTTTCCATCTTCTTTGTATAATATATCCATCTATGCGATAATCTTTAGGAACTTTCCATAAAAGTTTAATACGACTTGGAAGATTTGAAACAGCATGTACCTCTGATAGTGCTTTTATTTTGTCATGTGTCTTTTTTATTTTTATCTGTTTTGCTTCTGAAACACGCCCATCTTTTGTATAGGCTGAAATTAGATATTTATAATAAATACTTTGATTTAAATTTTTGTCTGTGTAGTGTGATACAAATGGATCATTAATTGTTTTTATTAATCTAAAATTACCATCTCTATTATTTCTAAAAATTCTATATCCTGCAATTCTACGATCCCTAATAGGTTTCCACTCCAATAGGACTTTGGAGAGTGTTGAAGTTGCTTTAATCTGTTTAACGAACGGTAATGACCTATCTAGTTTTTTTTGAGTCACATTAAGAGCGGGAATAGAGAAGCTAGGAATTTCTATATTTTTATTACTACAGCCACTAAAAAGCGTGCCTAAAACTATTGATGATATAAGTAGATTGAACAGTCTCATTAATTTTTTCCTCTAAAAATGCATCTTTTAAAATATTGTTAAAGTCTTCAAACAGAGGAGCCTCTTTAACTATTTTTTCCCCAGTGGTTGGATGGATAAAATATATTAACCTTGCATGAAGCATTACTCTTTCAATTTTACCTTTTTTGCTCTTAAATCCATATATAGTATCACCTAAAATATGGCGAGATAGTTTTTTTAGATGCACTCTAATTTGGTGTGTACGACCAGTAAATAGTTTTGCCCCTATTAGCTCATAATGTTTACTTTCAGATGTGGCGAGTTTAATAAATGCACTTTTTGCCTCTCTGCCATCATTTACTATAGCCATTTTAATTCGATTATTTGGATCTCTTCCTATCGGTTTTTCAATTATAATATTCTCTTTGAGTGGAATATCAATAAGTGCAAGATAGTATCTTCCCATGCTTCTATCTTCTAGCTGTTTTGATAGTGCTTGATGTGCTTTATTATTTTTTGCAATTAGTATAGCTCCACTTGTCTCTTTATCTATTCTATGAACAATCCCATTTCTCTCCTCCCCACTAATGGTAGATAATGAGATCCCTTTTTGTTTGAGCCAATCTACAAGAGTAGGCTCCTTGACGCTTGGGGCAGGGTGAACAACTAAAAATGGTGGTTTATTAAGAACCATAAGATCATCATCTTCATATATGATCTCAATATCAAAATCTACATCTTTTATTGACTCTCTTTGCTCCTCTACTTTAATTGGAATGTACTCTATAGTATCTCCAATTTTGAGTTTGTAACCACTCTTTTTAATAAGCTTTTCATTTACTTTGACACCATGCATTTTAATAAAGTTTTCAACTTGATTACGAGGTTGATTTATCTCTTTTTGTAAAGTTTTGTCAAGTCGGTCTACTTTTTGTGCTATAATTTTCATAAATATATCCATAAGGTAAAGTTTTGTTTCAAATTGATAGGCGTATTTTTGCTCATTTTGACTATATTATACCACTGCTAATTATTCCTATAATATCGTTATCGTTCTATTTGGTTCATGAGCTATATATTACGCTAGCTAATAAGCAGATTGTCTATTTTAGCACAGGTGCAATTATATTTACTCTTTTTTTTCTGTTTCCCATTCGTAAGTTTATATGGCTCATACCTTTAATCTATTGGTTGAATGTTATTTTGTTGTTGAGTGTAGAGATTTTTGGTGTTACTAAATTGGGTGCTCAAAGATGGTTAGAGATACCTTTTATAAATTTTACAATTCAACCATCAGAACTGATGAAACCTGCTCTTATTTTAATGTTAGCGTACCTTATCAAAACCAATCCCCCCGAATCTGAAAGAGGGTATGAGTGGAAAGAGTTTTTGAAACTTAGTATATATATTCTTATTCCATTTGTCCTTATTCTTAAAGAACCAGATTTAGGTACAGCTATGATTCTACTTTTTGTAGGCTTTGGTGTACTTTTTATTATAGGTGTTAGATATAGAATATGGCTTACAATTTTTGGAGCAATTGCCCTTTTAGCTCCATTTGTTTATGGAAATTTACATGATTATCAGAAAAAAAGAGTTAATGACTTTTTGGCAGAAAAGCCAAGCTACCATGTCCATCAATCAATTATCGCTATTGGTTCAGGCGGTATAAAAGGAAAATCAAAAGAGGAAGCAACACAAACTCACCTCAAATTTTTACCTATTGCTACAAGTGATTTTATCTTTGCTTTTCATATTGAAAGATTTGGTTTTATTGGTGGAGCTGTTTTGATTACTATTTACGCTCTTTTGATTTTGCATCTTTTGATGATAGTTCTTTATCTAAAAGGGGACTATTTTATACAAGTTTTTGCAAGTTCACTAGCTCTTCTATTTTTCTTTTATATGGCTGTAAATATTGCCATGACCATAGGATATGCCCCTGTAGTAGGTCTTCCACTGCCTCTTTTTAGTTATGGTGGAAGTAGTTTTATGACCTTTATGATTTTAATTGGTATCTTAGAACATCTCCTAGCATTTAGATTTCAAAAAAATACGGAGTTATTATTGCATTAGCACTTATAATAATTTAAGGTTTGTTTGCGTATAATTATCGCCTTCCAAATTGAGGGTCTATAGCTCAGTTGGTTAGAGCACTCGGCTCATAACCGAGTGGTCCCAGGTTCGAATCCTGGTGGACCCACCACTTATTTAATTAAAAAAATCATAAATTTCTTATTTTATATCTCAAAAAGCTATAATATTTTTCATGCATAGGGGAAAATATGAAATGGATTATTGATAAACAGTTTGACTTTTGTTATGGTCATCGTGTTTGGTCTCAAGAGTTGAACAAAGATTATAGTTTGGATGCTTGTTTAGTTTGTCGTCATCTTCATGGACATCAGGGGAAAATAAAGATTTTTTTAGAGGCAGATGTACTCAAGTGCGGGATGGTTACTGATTTTAAACATCTTAATTGGTTTAAAGAGTGGCTAGATAGTGTTTTAGATCACCGATTTATTATTGATAGAAGTGATCCTCTATTTTTTGATCTTATGTCGCATTATGTGGTTGATGGATTGATGGATGAGGAGAAGTTTTTTTATCATGATGAGGGTTATTGGACTCCTAGATTAGAAATTCTCAAAGATGAGATTGAGGCTATTGGCGAAAAATATGCTGGTATGGTGGTTGTAGATTTTGTTCCTACTAGTGAAAATTTGACAAGTTGGATTTTGAAAATTGTTCAAAAGAAAATGGAACCTTTAGGTGTCAAAGTATACTCTGTGCAATTTTGGGAGACACCAAAATCACACTGTGAAGTTCGTTTATAAAAGAGTAACCTCTTTATGTTGAGTTGATCTAGTATCTTTTATTGGTAGATTACTCTCTCCTCTAACTGTATATACAAAAGATATTTTTGGTTTGTTTGTGTAGTTTTTTGAGGCAGCATGAAGAGTTTTACAGTGAAATAGTACTACATCACCTCTTTTAAGATTGGAGTGAACTTTTTGTGATATTAGTCTCTTATTCTCCTCTATATCATCTCTAAAACATGTTTTTTTATCAAATTGATGAGGTTTTATATTCAATTTATGACTACTAGGGATAAACTCTAAAAGTCCATTTTCAAGAAATTCATCATCAAGAGCAAGCCAAACACTCAATAGATTATCATTTTCAAAATTCCAATATCTTATATCTTGATGCCAACAAGTTCGAGAGCTAGTGTATGGCATTTTTGTCATGATTGAGTTGTGGTGGGCAAGAGTAAGAATGGGAGTATCTTTTAATAACTGTTTTAATATGGGTCTTATCTCTCTATTTTCCATCCACTGGGCAAATTTTTCATGACGAGTATAAACTTGTCTTAATCGCCTTATTGTATTTTTTTTTGAGTTATTTATCTCTAAATACTCCTCTTCTGTCTCTATTGGTTGATTTTCTTCATCCAATTCTTGTTTGGCTATCTCCAAAATATCTTCACAAATCTTGGGAGAGGCAAATGAGGGTAGTAGTAAAAAACCATTTTTTTCAAAATCAGCTATTTGTTGGGGAGTGAGTTGCATGTATGGTATCCTTTGTTAAACATGATAATATATATTTACTATAAAATTTACAGTAACGGATTGAGCATGATCAAATATTTTATAATAATTTTTATATTTTTAACATTTTTAGAGGCAAAAAAGCCTACATTAGAGCTTGGAATTGGATTAGCATCTTTGAGCTATCCTAGTTATTTGGGGTCTTCGGATCAAAAGTTATTGGCTGTACCTTTTCCTTATATTCGATATCGTGGTAAAAATTTTCAGATAGAGAAGGGTGGGGTCAAAAAGGAGCTATTTGATATTAATGGACTTAGTTTAGATTTGAGTGTAAGTGGCTCTTTGCCCGTGGATAGTGCTAGTAGTAAAAAGAGAGAGGGAATGAATGATTTAGATCTTGTATTTGAAGCTGGTCCAAAGATAAAGTACAAGATTTTTTCCAAAGATTGTTATGATCTCTATTTTCGATTACCTATTAGGGCTGTTATCTCATCAAATCTACAGAGTAATATTAGGTATAGAGGCTCTTTAGTAACTCCTCAATTTAGATTAGAACAAAATGTTGGTGAGCGAGAGATCTCATTTACTTCAGGAATTACAATAGCAGATGGGCTATATCATGACTATTTTTATGGAGTAGACGAAAAGTATGTTACTTCTGAAAGATCGCAATATAAGGCTCATGGTGGATATGGAGGATATCGTAATGGTATTGGATTTACAGATAAAAAAGGTTCATGGATGTATGGTGCTTTTTTGATTCATTATATGCTTGAAGGTGTATCTTTTGAAGATTCTCCTCTATTAGAGCAGAAAAATGCACTCTTTGGTGGGTTCTCTTTTGCTTATATATTTTATGCCAAATAGGTCATAATATAATATGAAATTTTTAATATATTACTCACCTTTTAGAGTTTGGCTTGTTTTTCATTTTCTTTTGACACTTTTTTTGGTTATTAAAAAACGGGAGAGATTTCTATTTTTTAGACCTCTTTCACCTAAAGCTCTACACAATACTATTGTCTCTCTTGGAGCTAGTTTTATTAAATTAGCCCAAGTATTGGCAACAAGAGCAGATTTTTTTACACCCCAATATCTATCTGCTCTAAAATCTCTTCATGATGAGTTGCCACCTATGTCAAAAGGTGAGTTTGAAATAGTTTATGATAGAGCATTTGCAAAAGAGGATTTTTTCAAATCTTTTGATAAAGAGCCAATCGCGGCAGCCTCCATTGGACAAGTTCATGAAGCATATTTATATGATGGCAAAAAGGTAGCTGTAAAGTTAAGACGAAATGATATTTTAAAAAGAGTTAGTGCAGATATTAGAATATTATCTTTTTTTAATAAACTTTTTCAACCACTCTTCTCATATTATACAAAAAACTCAATTGAAGCTGTGGTTATTGAGTTCTCTTCTATGATTTTGCAAGAGGTGAGCATGAATCAGGAGCTGGAAAATCTTAAAAAGTTTTCATCTGTTTATAGTGATAGTGGTATAAAATTTCCAACTCCTTATGAGAAATATTGCAGTGATGATGCACTTGTAATGAGTTTTGAAGAGGGGTATAGATTTGATGATAAAGAGAGTTTAAAAAGAGAAAATATTGATTTTGTGCCATTGATTGAGCAGTTGGTGGAGTTTTATATGGAGCAGATGCTTATCAAAGGTTTTTTTCATGCCGACCCTCACCCTGGAAATTTGCTTGTAAATAGTGCAGGGGAGCTTATACTTCTGGATTTTGGTATGCTAAAAAGAGTCCCAAATGAGACTAGGATTGCTATTATTGAGCTTATTAAAGCCGCTCATGAAGAGGATTATGAGCTTTATGTTGCAAGTAATAAAAAGTTGGGAACTATCGCTTATGAAGCTCCAAAGGCAGAATTAGCGGAGTTTGTAGAGAAAATGTTTGAGATATTTTCTGATAATTCACTAGATGCACAAAGTATGCAGGATTTGGCTTTTAATGTATTGGCTACTACTAGAAATTTTCCTTTTAAATTGCCTCAAGAGGCTATCTATATTTTGAGGGTTAGTGCTATTATTGAGGGACTTGGTACTACTTATATCTCTAATTTTAATGGTATTAAAGATATTTTACCAATTTTACAAAAGAATATTCCAAGAGCTTTGGGGGCATCTGATAGTTTAATTGATACAGTAGTTGATGAGATTAAATCTATCCCTTTTTTTATAAAAGATCTCAAACAAACTATTAAGATGGCAAGTGATGGAGAGCTAAAAGTAGAACTATCCAATGATCAACTTTCATGGATCGCTAAAGAGAGTATGGAATATATTAAACCTATTATTAGTGGGTTTATTTTGGTTTTTGGATCAATTTTTATTTTGCTGTTTGATCCTACGATGAAAAGTGTTGCACTCATACTTTTTGGAGTAGGAGTGCTTAGATTGGTTTATCGGTAGAGGTATTTTTTTACCTCTTCTATTATAGATGAATCTTTGGTGTAGATAAATAGATAGTTAAAATTTGATTGTTCTATTACATCAATTATATCATTGATATTACGATAATATATTGGATTTTCAAAATCATCTATTTTTGTTTTTGGTGGTGTGAGAGCAAGTGTTTTGGCTATAATTCTACCTTGTGTCTTTACATAAAATTTAGCCTCTGTTATATCTTGTTTATTATCACAAATTATAACAATTTTATCATCTCTTCCCATATTGTGAACCGTAGGTTCTGCTTTGGTAAATATAGGTATAAAATGTTTTGATCTTTGTATCTTATCCATAGAGTATGGAAAGTCAAATTTTTCACAAAATGCCACTACTTTTAGAATATGATCTACATGAAAAGGTGGAATAGGTACACCTTGATAGACATACTTCCCCATTCTAAATGTAGTTCGAAATAGAGTATCTTCTATCACATAACCACTCTCTTCATTTTTGAGAACTATCACTTTTGGAGCTATTGCTTGGATTAGATCTTTATCTTCACCTATAAAAATCTTTTTACTGCTATTTAATACTTTTTCAAATGCCTTTTTCCAATCATCTGGAATAAACTCTATACTTCTCTTCTCTTTGACTATCATCTTAAAAAATGTACTCTCATGTGAGCTTAGGTAAGAGAAGCTTATATCTCTATCTTGATTAATATATTTTAGTAGTTTTAGTGCAGCATCTTTGATAGATTCTACTTTGATAAGTACTATAGCGTTATTTTGAATCTCTATATCTCCACTATAGATAATGGCTCCAGCTTTTTTATCTATTGCTGTGAGTATATCTTCTTGTATATCACTTATAAAAAGATCACCTTCATCAACTCTATTTAATTGTACACTTACGCTATATATCTCTTGTGAATTGACACTATTTGTAAGTGATCCTTGGGTAATCTCTAAAAGAGTTTCGATTGTCATTGATTGTTATCCTATTATTATCTGTTTGGTATCAGAAAGTTATTTTTTATCATAATATCCACGATATCTTTAAAAACTGGTACAGCACTTTGAGAAGCAAATCTCATAGCCCCTTTGGGATTGGGTTCTATTACTGTTACACCAATAGTATATCTACTATTTTTATCATTTGCAAATCCAAAAAATGAGCTATTGTATGTTTGTGAGTATCTTCCTCTTACTGAAATTTGTGCAGTTCCTGTTTTGCCTCCTACTTCAACTCCTGATGTAATTGCACCTTTTCCTGTTCCTTGATTTACTGTTTTGATTAATACATTGTGCATAGTTTGTGCAGTATCTGGTTTTAATACTTGAATGGATTTTTTGTGAAATATTTTTTGTGAAGATGTTTTAGATTTGATAAATTCACCAATAGATGGTTGTATTTTGTATCCATTATTATTAAATATATTATATGCTTGCATAAGTTGAAAAAAGTTTACTTTTATACCATATCCATAAGATGCAGTTGCCTTAATAACACTATTTTTGAGTTGGTGAATATTGGGAATTGATCCTGAAAGCTCATAAGAGAGGTCAATATTTGATCGTTTGGAAAATCCAAAATTTCTAAGTCCTTGAAAATAGTCAATTTCATCTAGTTTTTGAGAGAGTACAGTCATTCCAATATTGCTAGAGTGTACAATAATATTATCTACACTCAAATACTCATATTTATGTTCATCTGTAATTATTTTCCTGCCTAGTTTAAATCTACCGTTGTAAGTTCTGACAATATCATCTATAGCTACATTTCTCTCATCAAGTAAAAGTGATAGTACAATAGGTTTCATAACAGAGCCTGGCTCAAAAAGATACCTGATAGCTGATATAGTGAGGTGATCACCATTTTTTCTCTTGTTGGCTGGATCAACTCTACGAGAAGATGCAATAGCTAGGATATTTCCACTTTTACTATCCATTACACATGCCATTATCTCTTTGGCTTGTATTCTCTCTCTTTGTCTATCCAAAATACTTTCAAGCTCTTTTTGCAGTTTGATGGATATACTTGTGACAATATCATATCCATCAACTCTATTTTTGACTTTGCTGTTGTTATCAAAAATAATATTATTACGAATATCCCTTCTACCTATAATTCTGGTACTCTGAATTCCCGCCAATTTATCACCATAATAGCTCTCTAATCCATATTTCCCAACGATATGGGTATATCCATTTTTTTCCTCTTTTCGTACAAAACCTATAACAGGTGTTAATGTATCTTTGAGTGGGTATACCCTATACTCACCACTCTCAGTTACATTTAAACCATGAAAAAATGTATTTCCACTCTCTTCATCTGTGTAGCGTACAAATACACCCATTTTATAAAGTTTTCTTGTGAGTTGTTTGATATATCGTGCTGTTTTAGAGTCTAATTTGTAGCTGAGTGTTACAAATCCATAATTAGAGAGTAGCTTCTCTTTGATCTGCTCTTTTGGAATATTACTAAAAATAGAGAATAGTGTTACAAATAGTGTAGCTTTGTCAGGATTGATATTTCGTGTGTCTATTGTAGCTTTGTATAGTTTTTTACTTGTACTAAGAGTAAAATTATTTCTACTTAAAATATCTCCTCTTATGGCTTTGTCATCTTCTGAAATTCTAAGTTGTGGTAATCTTTTGTCGCTACTGTTTATATGTATAAATGCCCCAATTAATATAATAAAGAGAATAGATATCATTATAAAAATATAGGATATTTTAAATTTTTTGCTTTCATTCTTATTCATGTCAAAGATTATATTGAATAAGTATTTAAATTATTATTGTAGGCTGTGGTCTCTTCACCACACCTTTTATATTATTGAAAATGTTTATTTAGAGTTGAGTTCTAAGTATCTCTTTATAAGCATTTAGTGCTTTGTTTCTCACCTCAAGCATTACTTTCATATTAAGTTCTGCTTTGTCTATAGCTATAGCTGCTTGATGAAGGTCTTTTACTTGTCCTGAAGCTATTGCTCCTAAAGCTCCTTCTCCCTTTTTTTGTATCTCATTTACCTCATTTAGAGATTCACTCAAAATTGTAAAAAAATCTTTTTTTGGACTATTTTTAATATTTTGTGTGCCATTGTCTAAAATTGATATAGAGGATAAAGTTTCAAGTGATTTAATCATATTTTCTAACCTTTCAATATATCAATTGCACTTTGTGCAATAGTTTTTGAGCTTTGATATGCGGCTACATTTGCCTGATAAGCTCTCGTCGCTTCAATTAAATCGGCCATTTCGATAACTGGATTAATATTTGGTAAAGATATATAACCATTACTATCTGCATCTGGGTGAGATGGGTCAAATCGTAATTTAAAAGGTGAATCATCTCTTACTATTTTATCAACTACAACACTTGAAAGAGGAGGCAGTGGAGTTGTTTTATCACTTGGATCATTAATATAATTTTCATTTTTTAATAGATTGTTTTGCTCAGATATAGCTTTGTTTAGTTGCTGATCAAAATTGATCTCTTTGAAAACTGCTGATTTTCGACGATAAGCTCCACCCTCCGCAGTTCTTGTAGTGTTCACATTTGCAATATTTGCACTTATTAGATTTATTCTAAATCTTTGAGCAGATAATCCATATCCGCTAATATCAAATCCACTTAAAAATGACATCTATTTCCCCTCACTATCATGTTTTTGATGATGCGTCAATAACGCTTTTAAATATCATAGATTGCTTTTTTAGTGCAGCTGTAATAGCTTCTACCATAATTGCATTTTTATTCATCTGTGTTGTCTCTATATCTAAATCTACACTATTACCATCATTTCTTGATGCATGATTTGGACGAAGATATATAGTTCCTCTTGTCTTAAGTTGATCTTCTCTTGGTATTAGATGTTTACTATTGGTCTGTGCCAAATCTAGTTTTTTATCTATGGTGTTTAATTTTGATATAGATGAAGCTAGTGTAGATTCAAATTCTATATCTTTTGCTTTATAGAATGGTGTATCTACATTTGCAATATTTCCCGCGATAAATTTCTGTTTTAGATTGCGAAATGAGAGTGCTTCATGAGCAATGTGTGTATATTTACTAGTCTCTATAGCCATAAAACTCCTTTGAATAGGTATTAACAAGCATATTTAGTGCCAATATGTTAATATTAAAGTAAATTAATAAAAATAAAATATAATAATATTTAATTTTTATTAAAGAAAAGATTGTGTCGATTTAATTAAAAAACTTGGTACAATTTAACAGACTTTTTTTATAATTTATTCTCTTTTTTAGGATATTGTAAAAAAAATATAATCAAAATTATTGGATTAATGTGGCAACAGATAAATCGCTTTTTTACTTAAGTTCATTACTTGTTACTATAGGTATTGTCTTCTCTTATTCGTTAACTACTTATGTTACTGCCTATTTAGGAACTAGTGAATTTTTCTTTTTCATACGACAATTTAGTGTTGGTATGGTTTCAATTTTTATTATGTGGTATATTTCAAGATTAGATGTAGATAGATATTTTTCTCGTCTTGGATTTATAATATTTGGTGTTTTTCTATTCCTCATGACAACGATGCACTTTTTACCAGAAAGTTTGGTATCTTCTGTGGGTGGTGCAAAGAGATGGATTAAATTTCCTGGATTATCAATTGCTCCTGTAGAGTTTTTTAAAATTGGATTTGTCTTTTTTTTGGCTTGGAGTTTTTCTAGAAAAATTGCTATTGATAAACATAAATCTCTAAAAGAGGAGTTTTTGATCTTTATCCCATATATGTTGGCGTTTGCTGTTGTTGTATATTTGATAGCTATTATGCAAAATGATCTAGGTCAAGTTGTAGTTCTTGGGTTAACACTAGCAATCATGGCGTTTATGGCAGGGACAAGTGCAAAGTTTTTTATGCTCTCCTCATTTGGAGCAATTGCTATTTTTGTTGTTGCTATTTTGACTTCAGATCATAGGATTTTGAGGATTAAATTGTGGTGGAGTAATATACAAAATTTTGTATTATCTTTTTTGCCTGAATCTTTGGCTGAAAAACTAAGGGTTCATGATAGTGTTGAACCTTATCAGATTTCAAATTCATTTTATGCCATTAAAAATGGTGGTATTTTTGGCGAAGGACTTGGCAATGGAACAATTAAGCTTGGATTTTTAACCGAAGTTCATACAGATTTTGTTATGGCTGGTATGACTGAAGAGATCGGAATAGTTGGTGTTATTGGTGTTATTGGTATATTTTTCTTTCTAATCTTTCGTATTCTTAAGATTGCAAGTAGACTAGAAGATAAGATGCACTCTCTATTTGTTCTTGGAATTGGCTTGATTATTGCTTTATCATTTTTTATTAATACATTTGGTATTACAGGAATTACTCCTATTAAAGGAATTGCTGTACCATTTTTGAGCTATGGAGGAAGTTCTCTTCTTGCCCACTCTATTGCCATAGGAATGGTGTTAATGCTTAGTAAAAAGGTGAAGAAAACATGAATATAGCGATTACAGGTGGTGGAACAGGTGGTCATCTTAGTATTGCTAAGGCAATTAAAGAGGAGCTAAATAGTAGGGGAATCGATCCTATTTTTATTGGTTCAAGTTATGGACAAGATGAAGAGTGGTTCTCACATGAGAGAGGGTTTTCTAAAAAGTGTTTTTTTGATACAACAGCAGTTGTAAATAAAAAAATTGTTGCAAAAATTTTCTCTCTTGGGAATATTTTGAAATACTCTTTTAAGTGTAAATCAATATTCAAAAAAAATGAGATTGATATTGTCTTCTCTGTAGGCGGTTACTCTGCGGCACCTGCCTCTTTTGCTTCTATTCTTTATGATAAAAAATTATTTATCCATGAACAAAATGCTATCATGGGTAGACTAAACAAGCTTCTAGCTCCATTTGCTTCAGAGGTCTTTTCATCTTATCAAGATAAATCATCACTTAAATATTATCCAATAAGAACTATCTTTTTTAAAAATGCAAGAGTTAGAGAATCTGTAAAAACAGTTATATTTTTGGGTGGCTCACAGGGAGCTACTGCGATTAATAATTATGCCATGAAGGTGGCTAAAGAGTTAACAAATAGAGGTATAAAGATAATTCATCAAAGTGGAAAACGAGATTATCAAAAACTAAAAGATTTTTATAAAAGCGAAAATATAGAAGTAGATCTATTTGATTTTTCAGATCACCTTGAAGATAAGATAAAAGAGGCTGATTTTGCTGTGAGTCGTGCAGGGGCTAGTACACTTTGGGAACTTAGTGCTTCTGGTGTACCTGCTCTTTATATCCCTTATCCATATGCTGCTGCAAATCATCAATATTTTAATGCAAGATTTTTGGTAGATAAAAAATACTCTTTTGTAAAAGATGAAAAGTTTTTAAGAGAGAGTGATCTTTTTGATGCCCTCTCTAGTGATATATCTGCTATGAGTAGAGGATTAAAAGAGATAACAGATCCAAATGGAGCTAAAGAGATAGTTGATAAAATTTTATCAACTATTGTCTCTTAATTTAGCTCCAAAATATCTTGTTCCATTATCTTTTTTTGTATGTATATGGATTACCTCAAGGTAATAGATACTTTGATTATTAATTGGCTCTTTTAAGATAAGTTTTCCACTATCCCCTTGTTCAATTATTTTGTCTTTGTATCTATCCGTAACAATAATAGATATTCCTTTTTTTGAAATATCGTACAATAACCCTTTAAAAGATATATTAGATTTTAAAAATATCTCCACCTCCATTGGTGGTATAATTACATCTCTTTTAGACTCTCTCTTATTTTGTACAAGATCAAATCCATCAGCTATATTTTGTAATTTTGCACTCATCTTTGTGATATTGTTTACAGACTCTTTTACAATAATAGAGTTTCTATTTAGATCTTCA
>CAZLLE010000071.1:0-54265 GCA_964560425.1 uncultured Campylobacterales bacterium | reverse complement strand
ATACAAAATAAAATGAAAGCAAAAGGTTGGCCATGGGAGAGGGCTAAAGCTTTTGATAAAAGTGCTGTTTTCGGTGAATTTGTTCGTTTTGATGGGGATATTACAAAATTAGAAATGGAGCTGTTTATTAATGATAGTTTGGCACAGTATGCAACTTATGATTTAATGATATATAAACCTTATGAGGTGATTCAGGAGTTAAGTAGTTTTATGACACTAAATGATGGGGATATTATTATGAGTGGAACACCAAAAGGGGTAGGAACTTATAATATAGGCGATATCTTTATAGGTAAAATTTTTTGTGATAATAAATTGCTAGTGCAATCAGAATGGAAGGTTAAAAATATCAATCTATAATAAATTTTTCAAATTTGTCCAAATTATCATTGTATCCCATGCAGACTAGAACATCCCCTCTATCAAGGCGATGTTCTAGTCCACTTGTAATAAATAAGAATTGTTTACTTAATCGTTTATCAATCATTCCTATTAATATAATTCCATGTTTAGAAAAATTGAAGTCATCAACCATGATTTTATCGAGAAATGAGTTTTCTGGTATTGTAATTTCACGCAAAGAGAGTTCATCTTCAAAAGATAAAAGACTATCTATAAAGTGTGTTGCTACAGGTTTGTTTAAAATATTATAGATACGATTAGAGCTTACTTGGTATAGATCAATTACTTTTGAAGCTCCTGCCATTTTTAATTTTTGTGTTACATGAAAAGAGTCAGATAGTGCGATAATCTTATTTTCTGGATAGATAAAGTGGAGAGAAAGTGTTAAGAAAACATTAAAATGATTGTCCTCCATGACACATACAAGGGTGTCTTCTTTTGTTGCTCTAAGACTAGCCAATTGGGTATCATCTCTCATATCAATAGTAATAATATCTACAAAACCATCTTTTCTTGCATCTTCATATTGTCCTCTATTTGAAACAACAATAGTTATTTTAAACTTTTTACTTTGTAGTGATTTGGTTAAAAATAGGCTTCTTGGACTATAACCAAAAATAAAAATTCTATCTACTTTCACTATTATGCCTTTTGAAATCTTTTTTGGAAATAGTCAATACTGATTTTTCGTCCCATAATGAGAAGAATATCATCATGTTCAATGATCTTGTCTAAAGGAGGATTAAAACAAAATGGAGCATCATTCGATGCTTGAATACCAAGAAGTAGTAATTTATATCCCTTGAAATCTATCTCATCAACTCTTTTACCCATTAATTTTAGATGAGTAACAGTATTAACTTCATCAATATGTGCTAAGTGTTGATTAGTGAGTATATTATAAATAGCACGATAGATAGTTGGTTGAGTGATGGCAAAAAGTAGCATGTGATTTGCTGCCATATTTGGTAAAACCACATAATCAACACCTGCAAGGAGACACTTTTTTTCCATATCTTTATTACTTGCTCTTGCTATTACTTTGATATTTCGTGAAAGTGCTTTGGCATTGAGAGATATGTATATATTATTTACATCGCTACCTGTAAGAGCCAAAATAGTGATTTTTGCATAAGAGATATTAAAACGAGAAATTACATCATGTTTAGAAGCATCATCATGAATGACATTATATCCCTCTTTTATACCCAATTCTACTCTCTCTTGATTTTGTTCAATAATTACATATTCATATGGTAGTAAATTACTATTTTTGAGAAACATTCTAGTCATTTGACCATATCCACAAATAATAATAAATGAATCATTTTTATTGATCTCTTCAATAATTCTATTCTCTTTTAGTTCTGTTAATTTTTCTGAAAATGATGAAACAATAACCGAAGTTACAAAAGATATCATAGCAATTCCACTAATAATAATCATCATAGATACGACTCTACCCTCATGGGTCACAGGAGATATATCCCCATAACCAACAGAAGATATAGTTACCAATGCCCAATAAAGAGCATCAAAAAGAGAATTTATATTTGGATTTTTTTGCTCTTCAAAAACATAGATAGAGATTCCAGCTGTCAAAACAATAAAAAGAAGTAAAAAAAGTAGAGTATAAAGCTCAAATCTTTTAGTGGCAAGAACTTCGATAAATTGGTGAATACTTTTGGTATAACGAAGTAGTTTAAATACCCTAAAAAGTACAAAAATACGCAAAACTCTCAATGGTCTATAAGCTGGTAAAATCGCCAATAAGTCAATAATAGTTGAAGGGGAAGTTAGATGAAGCCATTTACCTTTGAAAAAAACTTTAATAGGAGACCAAATATTAAATTCTCGATTTAAAAAAGTAGACTCTTCATGTTCTCTAATAATAAGAGTATGTAGATCATTATAAACCCACAAACGGAGTATATACTCCAACAAAAAAATAAATGTAACTACATAAATATCAAAATTATCAACCCACAATGGAACAGGATGTTTGACCTCATAAACTAAAATTCCTATTGAGACTAAAATCAAAGAGATCATAAATGAGTCAAAATATTTTTTGTACTTATAATCTGGATTTTGTAAGATATTAAAAAAGAATTTTTTAACCTCTTTGTATGTTTTATTGTTATATAAATAAAAAGCAATTTTAATAATAATATTTTTGAAAGACATAAGGTTATTATATCGTATTAGCCTCTCATGATCAAACTATTTTTTGATAACTTACTTAAAGTATCTGACATTTCCCACCCCTAAATTGATTTTATAGAATATTTCAAATCCCTAAAATTAGGGGTGGGGAATGTCAGTATTGATTAACTTTTTTTATTTTATGTCGATCTTATATTTGATAACATAAAATTAAAAAAAGGAAATAAAAAGCATGAAAACAGACAGATTATTTACAACTATTATGCTATCAACCGCATTAACTCTATTTTTAAGTGGTTGTACAAGTGGTAGTACTCCTATATCAAAGTCTAAAACTAACTCAGGTAATGCAAGTAGAAATGAGGAACAAGGTGGTGATTTACAAAAACAGTTAGATGATCTAAGAAAAAAACTAAGTAAAACAGAAGAGAGTGCTAATAATGGTGTAGAACTTGAAAATATACAAGATCAGATAAAAAATATTGAGGAAGAGATAGATGTTGCTATGGAAATCGCAAATGACTATCTTAATCCTACAGATCTAAAACATTCAAATAAAGTGGCTAGAATAGGCATTAATGATTGGATGCTTATCTCTACTGAGGATAATATTGAAAATGAAGCAACAACTCAAACAGAGTATTTTCAATCAAAACAGAGCTGGACAGATGCAGATAATTTTTGTAAAAACTTTGAATCTAAACATGGTGAAACAGGTTGGAAATTACCTACTTTAGGGGATATAATTTCTCTTGATGATCAACATGGAGTCAATAATACTTTAGATAAAATAAATGTTGATAAAATTTTTGATGATACTACTTTTCCTGCTGATAATCCTGTTTTTATATGGTACGATGTGAAAGATACAGCAATACTTGTAAAAGAGGGTGAAAAACCAAATCTAGAATGGAAGACAAGTACTTCTCAATTTTTCTTTACATGTATTAAATATGCTCCAGAAAAAGATTTTGATGAGAATAGGACAAATTAACTTATATAAAAGCATAAAAAAATCTGTTTGAGATACTTGAAATATAAAATTTCAATTAATTATGGTTGGGGCTTAAATTTGGGAATCTCCCCAACCATGCATTTTTTTTGCACTGATTACTTCATAGTTTGGTGATATATCTATTGTGTTAATGGCTACATAGAGTTTATCTTCTAAAAGTTGTAATATTTCTTGGAGATTATCTTGATCTTTTTTTACAAAAATGAGTAGATAGCCACTATTTTTTATAATTGTATGTAGTTTTTTTAGAAATAGTCCCAAATCTTTGATCTCTTTAATATTCATGCTTACAAATGCAAAATCATATATTTTTGAGTGACGATTGTATCTATGTTGTTTTAAATCTAATTTATGTATGGTTGTTTTATCTGATATATCTTGTATCTTATTTTTTAGCTCTTCTAGAAAATTTTCATCTGTTGTAGTGATATCATACTCAAAATTATTTTTTTTGATAAAATTATTTAGATCATTGGATAGACTTACACTATTGTCATTGATATGAAATAGTTGTGTTAATGGATGGTTGGGGATTATGGATAATAGTAGCTTTAGCTCTTTTGTATCTATTATATTCATTGAAGAATCCTCATCTTTTTTGGTTAAATTATAACATGTTTATTAAAAATGTCGATTTTTAATATAAGAGGTGTCACATGAAATTTAAAATATTTGTTTTTATTTTATACATGAGTGGAATGTTTTTATATGCTCAACCATATATAGATTATTATGATTCTCACTATAGTGATGAAGAGGTAGAGGTAGATGAAGTTTTTGTTGATTATTATGAAAAGGAGCTTAACCAAAAATTGAAAGAGCTTGATAGTTATGCTCTTAAATATGGTTTTTATAATCCTAAAGTAGTGAAGATTTATGATGGTATCGCCCAATATTATCATAAGCTTCAAAAATATGATTTGGCAGTCGAGTATTACCAAAAATCTTTGAAGGTTAATCAGCGTCTATATGGTTATCAAGATCTTGAATGTGCAAAAAGTGCTGAAAATATTGGGTATATTTATCTGAAAATGGGTCAATATGATAAGGCATTGGAGAGTTATAAAAATGTTTTATCTATTAGAAAAGCTATCTTGGGTTCATCTCACCCAAAAACGATAAATGCTTATCATGATGTAGGTTATTGTTACTATAAAATTAATGAAATTAAGATTGCCTTAGAGTATGAAAAAAAGGCATTTAACTATCTAAAAAAGGGTGATAGCCAAGCGAAAAATCCAAATCTAGAGATATCTTCTAATAGTATTATATTTTTGGAAGAGGAGATAGAGATAAAGAAAGAGAGGCTAGAAGAAGCTCTTAATAAAAAGAGAGAGTTAAAAAAGGATAAGAAAAAAGAGACTTCTTCTAAAAAAGTTTTAAAGAAGAAGATCAAAAAAGAGACTCCTTCAAAAAAGGTTTTAAAGAAGAAGATCAAAAAAGAGATTCCTAAAAAAAAGATTATAGAGAAGAAAATTAAACAAGATAATCTTTTAAATAAAAAGGTTTTAGAAAAGAAGAGTCCAAATAAAAAAGTTTTAGAGGATGAGATTAAAAAAGATAAAGCTCCTCCAAAACAAGATAGATATTTTTATATAGATAATATCTAACCTTTTTTAACCATAAGTCCAGATATTACAATAAATGCAATTCCCAAAATTGTATAGATATCTGGAAATTTATCACCTAAAAGTGTTCCAAAAAATATGGCAGAGGGGATATTTATATAACTGACAATACCGATAACCCCTGCATTTGTCGATGTAAATGCTTTGGTTAGTAGCCATTGAGAGAGAGTTGCTGTAATACCTATAATAGATAGAAGTGTCCACGCATGGAGTGATGAGGGCATTATAAAGGGTGCCAATAAAAAGTCTAAATGTGGTGGTGCATAGTATATTGAGATTATAAAAAGTATGATAGGGATAACAACACCTATAGTCATGAATGATAGTACAATTACTCTTGAGTCATAAATATCTTTTATTGTTCGTATAGTTGTATATGCGGCTGCTGCCAAAAATCCACCCAAAAGTCCCAAGAAATGTTCAAATCCGATATTTATTCCCAATGGTTTAGTAATAAGTCCCACACCTATAAAACCCACTATAAGAGCAAAAATACCTTTTGATGATAGTTTTTCATGAAGTATAAAAAATGCTAAAATTGCTACAAATAGTGGGGAAGTTTTATTTAGAGTTATAGCTTCACCTAGTGGTATTTTAGTAATTGTATAGAAAAATAGTAATAAAGCACTAAATCCAAAAAGTCCACGCCAAAGTAGTAATAGAGGTTTTCCTCCCAAAAGTTTGGTAGGTGTATGTTTTAGTGCCATCAAAATAAATATTACTCCAAAAAGATTTCTAAAAAATACAATCTCTAATGCACTAAACTCATCTCCTAACATTTTGGCTACAGCACCATTAATAGCTGAGAGTAGAGCAGAAAAAAACATAAAAACAACACCTCTATCTATACCTCTAATCATAAAATTCCTTATATATATTTTTATAAAAGAGCCGATTATACAATTGTAATTTAAAATAAGGATAAGTCATGAAACAAATTATTAAAGGGTTGGTATTAACAGCACTATTAATTTCAGTATCTGAGGCATTTGAACATATTAAGACAATTGAACAATTTGAGAGAGTTACTAAATCTGGTAAATTTATTGTTGATTTTTATGCACCGTGGTGTGAACCATGTAGAGAGATGGATAAAAATTTAAAAAAGATGAATTACACTTCTAAAAATATTAAAGTTTATAAAATTAATATTGATGAGAGCAAAGAGTTACTTTCAAAATATGGAACCCCTCAAATTCCAGCTCTGTTATATATTAAAGATGGAAAGGTTTTGCAAGGTTATATTGGACTAAAAGGGATGAATGAATTAAAGAGTGATGTCAAGAAATACTTTTCTAGTATCCAGTAAAATTTTATTAATTAATATTTAATTTTAAGATATTAAATTTAACTTTATCTATTAAATTTTAATAATTATATTTTTCTCAGATTAATAGATATAGTTAAATATTTAGCTAATATTGAGTCTTTTTTTGTTTTACACTATACTTATAAGGAATAAATATATAACCTTAAGGAGGGTGTGTGATGAAAAAATTAACTTTATTCTTGATTGGTTTTGGTTTAGTTAGCTCCGTATCTGCTGGATCATTTAAATGTAATATTCCTGTGACAAATTGTACTCCAATTTTCAAAACAGTAATCAAAAAAATTCCAAAACAAGAGTGTTGGGATGAGGTGCAGACAAGTCCAATTACATATTTGGCTAGTGCAAGTGATTGCCAAGCAAGTGGTTTGGTGGTTGCAAAAAAGTGTACAGTTACAAAATGTAAAACAACTTATGATCGATATGAGGAGCAGGTTCTTGTAGGTTATAAAAATAGTGGCGTTGCTTGTGATGGTCATGTTGTAAGTAAAATTAGTAATTGTAAGCTTTCATCTATTCCTATTACCGTCTCTTATTAATTTTTTTAGTTCAAAATAGATTAAAATCTATTTTGAACACTCTGCTGCTATTAAATTAGATACAAAAAGTATCACTTTTTAAAAAAATATTTAAAAAATATAAAAATTTTGCATTAATAAACTACTCTTCTTAAGATTTAAGCTTCTCTTGTCTTGATAAAACATAAGTAGTTTAATTTGGTAAAATAAATCTTAAACTATATATATAACTTTACTTTATTGACTAAAGTAAAATTTAATTGTACAATAGAAGTGTAAAAAATAATTTAAAAGGGTTTTAATTATGAGAAAGTCATTAGGATTTTTAGTTGGATTAGGGGTAGTTGTATCAATTCAGGCGGGAACATTTGTATGTAATATTCCAGTAACAAAGTGTGAGCCAGTTTTTAAAAAGATAATCAAAAAAATACCTCAAAAGCAGTGTTGGGATGAGGTACAGACAAGTCCTATTAGATATTTAGCTAGTGCAAGTGATTGTCAAGCAAGTGGTTTGGTAGTTGCAAAAAAGTGTACAGTTACAAAATGTAAAACAGTTTATGAAAGTATTGAAGAGCATGTTCTTGTTGGATATAAAAATAGTGGTATTGCATGTGATGGTCATGTCGTAACTAAAACTACAAATTGTAAACTTAAAACAATTCCTATTACTGTAACTTACTAAGTTATTATTGTTATTATCTCTTCTTAAAGTTAAAACAGATACTTAATTAGTATCTGTTTTCTTGTTCTATAGTCCAAAAGTGACTAAAAGTTCACCATTACTAACATAAATATTTTTCAAAAAAGAGCTTTGAATTGATGATTTATTGATTCTGTAGATAGGTGTTTTTCTAAAAATTTCATTAATAATAGGTAAAATTGCCTGTTGCATAGGTCCTTGTATAAATGATGATAATTTATATTGATTAAAACTTAACTTTTCTATTTTGGGTTCTCTTAAAAAGATATTACCACTTCTTGCATCAAAATATGGAACACCTGATAGATATAATGAACCTTTTTGCATTGGTATAAGAGAACTTGAATAGCCTATTGATGTACCTGTTAGTACTCTATTGCTACCTTGTTTTAATATTGCTTGAGGATCAGTTAAGTGAATTTTTCCAAAAGTAAAACTTTGAGTAATAGGAAACTGTTGTTGTAGGGATTCTGTAACAGTTGATGCAGGAATACTAATTGTCAAACCTTGTGGTGATATATCTTTTATACACCCTGTAAATAGAATGGTAAAAATTAGAATAGTGGTTGTATATATTTTTTTCATGTTTGTTTTGCCTTTTTTATTTTATTATACCTATTTTTTGATAGTATTTTTTAGCTGCTTTATGAAGTGGTGCTCCAATACCCTTAACTAAGCTTTTTTTCTTAATAGATTTAAATGCTGGATTTAGTTTTTTGAATCTATCAAAATTTTCAACAATGGCTTTGATAATTGATGTAACACTCTCATCATCCATATCAGATGAACTAACTAGTGTGGCTTTTACACCAAAACTTTTTGCATTTTTATTTACACCTTTATATATATTTTTAGGAATAATTCCTCTTGCATAATATGGGTATTTTTTAAAGAAATTTTTATTTTTGTTTAAATCAATAGATATTATATCAATTGGCGTATAGTTTGCCACATTTTTTATATTTTCAGTAGGATGTCCTACTACATAAAAGTATCCATCAATTTTTGACTCTTTAATTAGACTTGAACATTCAGAAGTTTCAAAAGTAGATTTTCTAATATTTTTTTCAAAAAGAGCTTCATAATTTTCTAATAATATCTTTACTGTAGCTTGTGTTCCACTTGAATCTGCTCCAATATTTATATTTTTATCTTGAATATCTAATAATTTTTTGATGTTAGCATCTTTTCTGACTATAAGAGTAAGTAGCTCAGGATAAATTGCCATAATAGTTCTTATTTTTTTGATAGGTTTATCTTTAAATTTACCTTTTCCTTCATATGCTTGATAGATGATGTCACTTTGTGCAATGGCAAGTTCTATACTATTATCTTTAATGGATAAAATATTATTTATTGAACCTCCTGTAGGCTCTATTGCACATCTAAGGTTATTTTTCTTCTTCTCCATATTGATTAATTTACATATTGCTCCACCTGTTGGATAGTATAATCCATTGATCGAACCAGTACCAATTGTGATAAATTTTGCAGCTTGTAAGGTCGTTGATAGTAGTACTATTGTTATAGCATAAAAGAGTATTTTTTTCATCTTTTTTATCCTTAAAGAGTTGAATATCATTGTAGTTAATTCTCGTTTATATACACTTTATAATTTTTTTTCAAAAAAGACTTGACAAATAAAAAAAAATTCTGTATACTTTCGGCTCATCAATCGTGATACACGATTTTGATCTTTTAAACAATGTTCCGGATTAGCTCAGCGGTAGAGTAGGTGACTGTTAATCACTTGGTCGCTGGTTCGAATCCAGCATCCGGAGCCACTTCAAATTTATCTAATATTTAACCCTTTTTACTTATGATAATATATACCCGCTATATGCTATGAATTGTTTATTATGCTCTTTTGCATATTGTAGTGCTATATCAACTTTTTCTAATGCTTGTTTCTCTTCAAAACAGATACCTACTGTTGCCTCTATTTTAATGCTCTCTTTTGAAAATAGATCTTCTATTCCTTTGAGTAGTTCTGGTATATCTCTTTCATATTTTTCTAATTCAAACTCTTTATCTGTTTCACGAAGTATAAATCCATCACCATATAGCCTATATATATCATATGAATTATTTTGATTAAATTTTTTTAAAAATTTCATAAAAGAGTCTAATATTTTATCACCATTTTCTCTACCTATCTGTTCGTTAATTTGATTAAAGTTATTGATATCAATAAGTAATATTGCTGTAAATGAGTTTTTTTTGAGATCAATGCTTAGATCTTCTCTGTTTTTAATACCTATGGGGAGTGGTAACATTTTTATTAATCCTTTTTTATAGATAAAAAGTATCTACCCTTTTATTCTAATTTATTTTCACTAATGTTCTACTTATTTAAATAATTTACTATATTAAATATCGGTTTTTTTTTATAGTTGTTTAGAAAATTTTGGACTAGAGTTATCTCTGTATAATACTTACATTATAATAGAGAATTAAGTTATGTGTAAAAAAACAAAAGATTTATAAAAAAATAAAAAAAATGCAAAAAACTCTTGACAAATAAATTTTTTTTGTATATAATCACACCTCATAAAAAATGATGTGCTGATGTAGCTCAGTTGGTAGAGCACCTGATTTGTAATCAGGCGGTCGGTGGTTCAAGTCCTCTCATCAGCTCCATAATTTTTTTTGACACAGTGTTTGACCAGAAATGATCAAGTGGAAAGCCAAGGTGAGATACTCAAGTGGCCAACGAGGGCAGACTGTAAATCTGCTGATTTTTATCTTCGAAGGTTCGAATCCTTCTCTCACCACCACTATAATATGCGGGAATAGCTCAGTTGGCTAGAGCGTCAGCCTTCCAAGCTGAGGGTCGCGAGTTCGAGTCTCGTTTCCCGCTCCATTTCATTTTAAACTGGGAGCTGTTTTGTATATTCGATGTTTCATTAATATTGTTTCATCTGTATTATTGCAATCTGCTTAAGTTTAAAATCATACACATTTATTAGTTAATTATTACGCGGGAATAGCTCAGTTGGCTAGAGCGTCAGCCTTCCAAGCTGAGGGTCGCGAGTTCGAGTCTCGTTTCCCGCTCCAATTTTGTTTGAGTATTGAGCATTTTTCGCTCATATGGCTCAGGGGTAGAGCACTTCCTTGGTAAGGAAGAGGTCGAGGGTTCAAGTCCCTCTATGAGCTCCAGTTATGAAGTTTTGGCCAAAACTTTTTAGTAAATTATTTAGAAATAGAAATAATATAATTATAGTAAAATCTTAAAAACGGAGAGTATTATGGCAAAAGAGAAGTTCGAAAGAAATAAGCCACACGTAAATATAGGTACTATTGGTCATGTTGATCATGGTAAAACAACGCTAACAGCAGCAATTTCGGCAGTTCTAGCAACTAAAGGTCTTTGTGAGATGAAAGACTATGATAATATTGATAATGCTCCTGAAGAGAAAGAGAGAGGTATTACAATTGCTACTTCTCATATTGAGTATGAAACAGAGACTAGACACTATGCTCACGTAGATTGTCCGGGGCATGCTGATTATGTTAAAAACATGATTACTGGTGCTGCTCAAATGGATGGTGCTATTTTAGTTGTATCTGCAGCTGATGGTCCTATGCCTCAAACTAGAGAGCATATCCTTCTTTCAAGACAAGTTGGTGTACCTTATATCGTTGTTTTCATGAATAAAGAAGATATGGTTGATGATGAAGAACTTTTAGAGTTAGTTGAGATGGAGATTAGAGAGCTTCTTGACGAGTATGAATTTCCAGGTGATGATACTCCAATTGTAGCTGGTTCTGCTCTTAAAGCACTTGAAGAAGCTAAAGATGGTGTTGTTGGTGAGTGGGGAGAGAAAATTCTTGCTCTTATGGCTGAAGTAGATTCATATATCCCAACTCCAGTAAGAGATACTGATAAAGATTTCTTAATGCCTGTTGAGGATGTTTTCTCAATCTCTGGTCGTGGTACTGTTGTAACAGGTAGAATCGAAAGAGGTGTTATTAAAGTTGGTGAAGAGATCGAAATCGTAGGTATTAAAGATACTCAAAAAACAACTGTTACTGGTGTTGAGATGTTTAGAAAAGAGATGGAGCAAGGTGAAGCAGGTGATAACTGTGGTATCCTTCTTAGAGGAACAAAGAAAGATGATGTTGAAAGAGGTCAAGTTCTTTGTAAACCAGGTTCAATTACTCCTCATACAACATTTGAAGCTGAAATTTATGTTCTAAGTAAAGAAGAGGGTGGTAGACATACTCCATTCTTTAATAACTATAGACCACAATTTTATGTAAGAACAACAGATGTTACTGGTTCTATTACACTTCCTGAGGGAACTGAAATGGTTATGCCTGGTGATAATGTTAAAATTACAGTTGAGTTAATTCATCCAATTGCGATGGAAGAAGGTACTAGATTTGCAATCCGTGAGGGTGGTAGAACTGTTGGTGCTGGTGTTGTTGCTTCTATTACAAAATAGAGTAATTTTAAATCTAGGGTCTTAAGAAGACCTTAGATGTTTATATAAGGGTATAGAGATGAGAATTAAAGTCGGTTTAAAGTGTACAGAGAGTGGTGATATTAATTACACTACTATGAAAAACACTAAAACAACAACTGAGAAGTTGGAATTAATGAAATACTCTTCAAGATTAAAGAAGAGAACCCTTCATAAAGAAGTAAAACTTAAATCATAAGTAAAACTGCATTATAATGCAGTCTTACTTCACACAGGGCAATAGCTCCAATTGGTAGAGCGCCGGATTCCAAATCCGATTGTTGTGGGTTCGAGTCCCTCTTGCCCTGCCATTACACAGGAAGATAAATGCAAAAGTTTTTAAGTTATATAAGTCATTCGAGGTCAGAATTAACAAAGGTTATCTTTCCAACAAAAGAACAGATTAGAAATGCTTTTGTATCTGTTTTTATAGTGGTAACTGTTATTACACTTTTTATTGCACTTGTTGATGCAATAATGGCGTTTTCACTATCTTCGATATTATAAGGTAGAAAATGTCTGATTCAGAAATAGAACATAAATGGTATGCTGTACAAGTTCATGGTGGAAGTGAACAGAGTGTTAAAAAAGCGATTGAAAATATTTTTACTCAGCTCAAAGTTGAAGAAAAATTAACTGAAATTCTTGTTCCAACGGAAGATGTAATCGAAGTCAAAGATGGAGAAAAAAAGATAACAGAGAGGAGTTTATACTCTGGTTATGTTTTTGTCTGTTTAGAGTTGGATATGAATGTTTGGCATAGGATACAATCTCTTCCTAAAGTAAGTAGATTTATTGGTGAGTCAAAAAAACCATCTCCTTTAAGTGATAAAGATATCAGTTTAATTATAGATAAAGCTTCAAAAAAATCTCCACCTAAACCAAAAATTGCATTTGATCTTGGAGAGAATGTAAGAATCACAGAAGGCCCTTTTGCAAACTTTATGGGTGTTGTAGAAGAGTATGACATGATTCATGGAAAATTGAAACTTAATGTTTCTATTTTTGGTAGAAGTACACCAGTTGAAATTTTATATTCACAAGTAGAAAAAATTATTTAATAAAGAAAGGTAGAAATTATGGCAAAAAAGGTTACAGGCCAAATAAAGCTTCAAATACCTGCAGGTCAGGCAAATCCATCACCACCAGTTGGTCCAGCACTTGGTCAACAAGGTGTAAATATTATGGAGTTTTGTAAAGCGTTTAATGAAAAGTCAAAGTCTTTAATGGGATTTAAAGTACCAGTAATTATTACGGTATATGCAGATAGAAGTTTTACATTTATTATGAAGCAACCTCCAGCTTCTGATTTGATTAAAAAAGCTACTGGTATTAAAAAAGGGACCGATAATCCTCTAAGAAATAAAGTTGCTAAATTAACTAAAGATCAATTAATGGAAATCGTTGATAGAAAAATTGCTGATTTAAATACAAATGATAGAGATCAAGCTGCAAAAATTATTGCAGGAAGTGCTAGAAGCATGGGTGTCGATATCGTAGATTAATACAATATTATTATTTAAAATACCTTAACCACTAGGGTTAATAGTGGAAGCAAAAAATGCGGAGAAAAAGATGGCAAAAAAAGTATCAAAAAGATTACAAGATTTATTAACAAAGATAGATAAAGAGAAAGAGTATAGCACTAGTGAAGTTATCTCAAAAGTAAAAGAGTTAAAATCAGCAAAATTTGATGAGACTGTTGAAGTTTCTTTAAAATTAAATGTTGATCCAAAACATGCTGATCAAATGGTAAGAGGTTCTGTTGTTCTTCCTGCTGGAACTGGTAAAGTTGTAAGAGTTGCTGTTGTTGCAAAGCCAGGAAAAGTTGATGAAGCGTTAGCTGCTGGTGCTGATATCGCAATGGGTGCTGAGCTTATTGAAGATATTCAAGCTGGTAAAATAGACTTTGATGTATTAATTGCTACGCCTGATATGATGGGTATGGTTGGTAAAGTTGGTCGTACATTGGGACCAAAAGGTCTTATGCCAAATCCAAAAACAGGTACTGTAACTATGGATGTTGCTCAAGCTGTTAAAAATGCTAAAGGTGGTCAAGTTAACTTTAGAGTAGATAAGCATGGTAATATTCATGCTGGTATCGGTAAAGTAAGCTTTAGTAATGAAGATTTGACTGCAAACTTTGAAACATTCATAAAAGCAATTAATAAACATAAACCAGCTGTTGCAAAAGGTAGATATATTAAACATGCATCTCTATCTTTAACTATGAGTCCAGCTATTAATATGGATCCTTTAGAACTAATGGATATAAAATAATTTAGATTTAATCTTTGATTTAAGAAAATAGGGGCTGAGGCTTAATTGGTAGATTTTCCTCCGAAAATCTTATAACTGCCCTATTGATAGAATCAGAAAGGAGGAAAAATGACTAGAGAAGAAAAAGTAAAAGTAGTTGCTGATTTAACCCAAGAGTTTAAAGCTGCAAATGCAATTGTTGTTTGTGATTATAAAGGTATGGCTGTTTTCGAACTTGAGGAAGTAAGAAATTTAGCTTTAGAAGCTGGTGCAAAAGTAAGAGTTACAAAGAATACTTTGACAAAAATTGCTCTTGCAAATGCAGAGCAAGAAGAGGTTGAATTAGTAAATACTAACTTAATCGTTTGGAGTGATGAACAAATCTCTGCTTGTAAAGTAGCTGATAAAGCTGCTTCTTCATTTAAAGAGAAGTTTACTATTAAGACAGGTTTAATCGAAGGTAAAGTTGCTGATTTAGCAACAATTGAAGCTATGGCTAAATTACCTGGTAGAGAAGAATTACTTGGTATGTTGCTTTCAGTTTGGAGTGCACCTGCAAGAAATATGGTTACTGGATTGGATAATCTTAGAGAGAAACTTGAAGAAGATTCAGCGGCGTAAATAGAAAATTTATAATTAAAAAGAATAAAAATAAGGAATTAAAATGGCAACTACTAAAGAAGATGTTTTAGAATTTATCTCTAATATGTCAGTATTAGAGCTTTCAGAATTAGTGAAAGAATTTGAAGAAAAATTTGGAGTATCAGCTCAACCAACTGTTGTAGCTGGTGCTGGCGGTGGAGCTGCTGAAGCTGCAGAAGAGCAAACAGAATTTGATGTAATTCTTAAAGAGGCTGGAGCTAAGAAAATTAATGCAATTAAAGCAGTAAGAGCATTAACTGGTCTTGGTCTTAAAGAAGCAAAAGCAGCGGTTGAAGATGCACCTACTGTACTTAAAGAGGGAATCTCTAAAGAAGATGCAGAAGCAGCTAAAAAAGCACTTGAAGAAGCTGGAGCTGTTGCTGAAGTCAAGTAGCTATCTTTATAAAAAGGGAGGATTTAAACTCTCTTTTTATAATTTGGAATGTTCTATCTAATATATGTTACAAAATTATAAACTATTTTGTAAGATATATTGGATAAGATTATTCTCTTTCCTTTGCCATTAGGAATGGTTCTTTGAACCCCTCTACAAAATACAAAAAACTTCTACAAGGCTGATTTATGTTAAATACTTTAAAGTCAGGAACAAGATTACGAGTCGATTTTGCCAAGAATCCAATTTATATTGATGTTCCAAATTTGCTACAATTACAACAAAAAAGTTATGAACACTTTTTAGATGTTGCTGATAAAACTACTACTAGTGGTATTGAAAAAGTTTTCAAATCTATTTTCCCTATTCAAGATCCGCAAAATAGATTAACTCTTGAATATATTGAGAGTGAGATTGGAAAACCTAGATATACCATTAGAGAGTGTATGGACCGTGGTTTAACATACTCTGTTCATTTAAAAATGAAAATTCGTCTAATTCTTTGGGATAGGAATGAGAAGACGGGTGAAAAAATGGGTGTTAAAGATATTAAAGAGCAATTCTTATATATTAGAGATATTCCTCTTATGACTGATCGTACATCTTTTATTATTAATGGTGTTGAGAGAGTTGTTGTAAATCAACTTCACCGTAGTCCGGGTGTTATTTTTAAAGAGACTGAGAGTACTACTGTTTCTAATAAATTATTACATACAGCACAAATTATTCCAGATCGTGGATCATGGTTATATTTTGAGTATGACTCAAAAGATATCCTCTATGTTCGTATTAATAAAAGAAGAAAAGTACCAGTTACAATTCTTTTTAGAGCTTTGGGTTATAGTAAACAAGATATTTTGAAACTATTTTACCCTATTAAAACTATTAAAATTAGAAATAATAAATTTTTGATTGATTTTAATCCTGAAGAGTTTTTAGAGAGAGTTGATTATGATCTTAGAGATCCTGATGAAAATCTTTTAATTGCCGCAGGAAGAAGATTAACAACTAGAAAAGCTAAAAAAATAGTGGAGAGTGGTGTAACTGAAATTGAATACCCTGTTGAAATTTTAATGAATAGAGTTTTAGCTACTCCAATTATTGATCCTGAGAGTGGAGAGGTTATATTTGAGACACTTTCTCAACTAGATGAGACTAAATTGATAAAATTAGTTGAAATGGGTATGACTGAAATTGATATTGCAAATGATCTAGCTCCGGGTGTTGATAATGCAGTTATTAACTCTTTTTTAGCTGATGCAGATACTATCAAAATGCTTAAGCAGAGTGAAGAGATTGAAGATGAGAATGATCTCTCTGCTATTAGATTATATAAGGTCATGAGACCGGGTGAACCTGTAACAAAAGAGGCTGCAATTGCTTTTGTAAATGATCTATTTTTTAATCCTGAAAGATATGATTTAACAAAAGTTGGTCGTATGAAGATGAATCATAAACTAGGGACAAAAGTACCTTCTTATGTAACAGTATTGACTACTGAAGATATTGTGAATACTGTTCAATACCTTATCAAAGTTAAAAATGGTATTGGTCGAATTGATGATAGAGATCACCTTGGAAATAGAAGAATTAGAGCTATTGGTGAGCTATTAGCGGGAGAGTTACATACTGGGCTTGTGAAGATGCAAAAAGCTATTCGTGATAAGTTTACAACCATTAGTGGTAGTGTTGAAGAGCTGATGCCTCATGATTTAGTTAACTCTAAAATGATTACAAATACTATTATTGAGTTTTTTACAAGTGGTCAACTTTCACAATTTATGGATCAAACAAATCCGTTAAGTGAAGTAACTCACAAAAGAAGACTTTCTGCTCTAGGAGAAGGTGGTCTTGTCAAAGAGAGAGCTGGATTTGAAGTACGGGATGTTCATGCTACTCACTATGGTAGGATTTGTCCTGTTGAGACTCCAGAGGGACAAAATATTGGTTTGATTAATACTCTTGCTAGTTACTCAAAAGTAAATGATCTTGGTTTTGTTGAAGCTCCTTATAGAAAGGTTATTGATACAAAAATTACAAATGATGTAGTCTATTTGACAGCTACACTAGAAGAGGGGTTGGTTATGGCTCCTGCTTCTACAAAAGTGGATGAAGATGGATATATTGTTGAAGATTTGGTTGAGGCTAGAAAAGATGGAGAGATTAAACTATTTGCAAAAGAGGATGTTGATCTTATAGATCTCTCCTCAGGAATGGTTATGGGTGTTGCTGCCTCTTTGATTCCCTTCTTAGAACATGATGATGCCAATAGAGCTTTGATGGGTTCAAATATGCAACGACAAGCTGTACCTTTGGTATGGACTGATGCTCCTTATGTTGGAACGGGTATTGAAAAAATTGTTGCTCGTGATGCTTGGGAGGCTATTAAAGCTACTCGTGCGGGATATATTGAAAAAGTAGATAGTAAAAATATCTATATTTTAGGTGAAGATGAGAATGGTGCATTTATAGATCATTATTGGCTTCATAAAAATATGAGAACCAACCAAAATACAGCTTTTATGCAAGCTCCTATAGTACAAAAAGGTCAGTTTGTAGAAAAAGGTGAGGTTATTGCTGATGGTCCTAGTATGGATAAGGGTGAGATTGCAATTGGTAAAAATGCACTTGTTGCTTTTATGCCTTGGAACGGTTATAACTATGAGGATGCGATTGTTATCAATGAGAGATTGATTCGTGATGATACATTTACATCTGTTCATATCTATGAAAAAGAGATTGAAGCAAGAGAGCTTAAAGATGGTGTTGAAGAGATTACAAAAGATATTCCAAATGTAAAAGAGGATAATCTTTTTCATCTTGATGATAGTGGTATTGCTAAGATTGGTACATATATCAAGCCCGGTATGATTCTTGTTGGTAAAGTTTCCCCAAAAGGTGAAGTAAGACCAACTCCAGAAGAGAGATTATTAAGAGCTATTTTTGGTGAAAAAGCTGGTCATGTTGTAAATAAATCACTCTACTGTTCTCCTTCTATGGAAGGTGTTGTTGTAGATGTAAAAATCTTTACAAAAAAGGGTTATGATAGAGATCCTCGTGCTGTTGAAGCGTATGAAGCAGAGAAAGAGGTATTAGATCGTGATCATCATGATAAGTTGTTGATGATAGATAGAGAAGAGTTATTAAAAGTAAACTCTATGTTATCATCTACTCCTCTTATGAAAGATTGTGAAGTAAATGGTGTCACTTATGATGCTGACTCTTTGATTCCAAAAGATGCCCTTGAGGGTGTAAATAGATTTTTACTAAATAATATTGTGAAATGTTTTGATAAAGATGTTCAAGATAAATATGCGAATCTTAAAGTACATTTTCAAAATGAGAAAAAATCTCTAAGAGATGAACATGATGAAAAATTATCTATTTTAGAAAAAGATGATATTTTACCAAGTGGTGTAACCAAGCTTGTAAAAGTCTATATTGCAACTAAGAGAAAGCTCAAAGTTGGTGATAAAATGGCTGGACGACATGGTAATAAAGGTATCGTTTCAAATATTGTTCCTGAAGTTGATATGCCATATTTGGAGAGTGGAGAGACTGTAGATATTATTCTAAATCCTCTAGGTGTACCTTCACGGATGAATGTTGGACAAATTCTTGAGGTTCATTTAGGTCTTGCTGGTAGAAGATTGGGACAACAATTGGAGAAACAGCTCAAAGAGAAACAGGGTGAGTGGATGGCTGATCTTCGATCTAAAATGGTTAATATTGCTAAGATTGCAAAATACTCTGATGCCGAAAATTTTATTGGTAATTTAAGTGATGAATTGCTTCTTAATTATGCTAGAGATTGGAGTAATGGAGTTCGTTTTGCCACACCTATTTTTGAGGGTGTAAATGAAGATGAGTTTAGACAAATTTTTGAATTAGCTAAAATTGATGCTGATGGTAAAACTGAACTTTATGATGGTCGAACTGGTGAGAAGATGAAAGAGCGTGTTAATGTTGGTATTATGTATGTTTTAAAACTTCATCACCTTGTTGATGAAAAAGTTCATGCAAGAAGTACAGGACCATATTCACTTGTTACTCAACAGCCAGTTGGTGGTAAAGCACTATTTGGTGGACAGAGATTTGGAGAGATGGAGGTATGGGCTCTTGAAGCGTATGGTGCAGCTCATACTCTAAAAGAGATGTTGACACTCAAATCGGATGATGTTGAAGGTCGTATGCAAGCTTATAAAGCTCTAACTAGAGGTGAGAATGTTCCAAAAACTGGTATTCCAGAGACATTTTTTGTATTAACAAATGAATTAAAAGCTTTAGCACTAGATGTTGAAATATTTGAAGAAGGAGAAGAGAGTGAAGAATCTGATTCCAATAGAGATTAATGAAGAGAACCGCCCAAGAGATTTTGAGGCATTTAGATTAAAATTAGCATCTCCTGAGAGAATATCATCTTGGAGTTATGGAGAGGTTAAAAAACCTGAAACTATTAACTATAGAACACTAAAGCCTGAAAGAGATGGGCTTTTTTGTGCTAAAATTTTTGGACCAGTTAGAGATTATGAGTGTCTTTGTGGTAAATATAAGAAGATGCGTTATAAAGGTATCAAGTGTGAAAAGTGTGGTGTTGAAGTAACAACTTCAAAAGTGAGAAGATCAAGAATGGGACATATTGATCTTGTTACTCCTGTAGCTCACATTTGGTATGTAAATTCACTTCCAAGTCGTATTGGTACACTTCTTACTATTAAGATGAAAGATCTTGAGAGAGTATTGTATTATGAGGCGTATGTTGTAACTCAACCGGGTGAAGCATATTATGATCATGAGAATACAAAACAAGTTATGAAGTATGATGTTCTAAATGAAGAGCAGTATCAATCATTAGAACAAAAATTTGAGCATACTGGTTTTGTTGCACAGATGGGTGGAGATGCTATCGCTGAACTTCTTGAAGATTTAGATCTTATTGATGTTTTACACTCTCTTAAAAGTGATATGGAATCAACCTCTTCTGAAGCGAAGAAAAAGCAGATTGTTAAGAGATTAAAAATTGTTGAGTCATTTATTAATAGTGGGAATAGACCTGAATGGATGATGATTACAGTATTGCCTGTTCTTCCTCCTGATCTTAGACCTCTTGTATCTCTTGATGGTGGTAAGTTTGCCGTTTCAGATGTAAATGATCTATATCGTAGAGTTATAAACAGAAACTCAAGACTAAAAAGATTGATGGATCTTGATGCCCCTGAGATTATTATTAGAAATGAAAAAAGAATGCTTCAAGAAGCAGTTGATGCTCTTTTTGATAATGGTCGTCGTGCAAATGCAGTAAAAGGTGCAAACAAGAGACCTCTAAAATCACTTAGTGAAGTTATCAAAGGTAAACAAGGAAGATTTAGACAAAACTTACTTGGAAAAAGGGTTGATTTCTCTGGAAGATCTGTAATTGTTGTAGGACCAAATCTTAGAATGGATCAGTGTGGATTACCAAAAACTATGGCACTTGAACTTTTCAAACCACATCTTTTGGCAAAACTTGATGAAAAAGGTTATGCAACAACAATCAAACAAGCAAAAAGAATGATTGAGATGAAGACAAACTCTGTTTGGGAGTGTCTGCAAGAGGTAGTTGATAGTTATCCTATTATGCTAAATCGTGCACCAACGCTACATAAACTCTCTATTCAAGCGTTTCATCCTATTTTGATTGATGGTAAAGCTATTCAACTTCATCCTCTAGTATGTTCTGCATTTAATGCCGATTTTGATGGGGATCAAATGGCTGTTCATGTACCTCTATCTCGTGAAGCTATTGCTGAGTGTAAAGTATTGATGCTCTCATCAAATAATATTTTACTTCCAGCTTCTGGTAAAGCGATTGCTGTACCTACACAAGATATGGTTCTTGGTCTTTACTATTTAAGTTTGGAAAAAGAGGGTGCAAAGGGATCAAATAAACTTTTTTCAAATATTGATGAAGTTATGATTGCTTTAGATGCTGGTATTATTGAAAATCAGACTAAAATCAAAAGTGTTGTAGATGGAAGAATTGTATTTACTACAGTTGGACGATTGATTGTCAAATCTGTAATTCCTGATTTTGTACCTGAAGATTTATGGAATAGGGTATTAAAAAAGGGTGATATTGGTAACTTAGTTGATTATATCTATAAAGAGGCAGATACTTATGCTACAGCTAGTATTTTGGACGCTTTGAAAAATTTAGGTTTTCAATACTCTACTCAAGCGGGTATCTCTATCTCTATTACTGATATTATTGTACCAAAAGAGAAACCTGAAGTTATTGCTGCTGCAAAAGCAAAAGTTATTGAGATTCAACAACAGTTTGGCGGTGGTCTTTTAACTGAGCAAGAGCGTTATAATAAAATTGTTGATATTTGGACAGATACAACCAACCATTTGGCTTCTAATATGATGAAGCTTATGGAGAGTGATAAAGATGGATTTAACTCTATCTATATGATGGCAGATTCTGGTGCTAGGGGTTCTGCGACTCAAATTAGACAACTTGCTGCTATGCGTGGATTGATGACAAAACCTGATGGTTCAATTATTGAAACACCTATTGTTTCAAACTTCCGTGAAGGTCTAAATGTACTAGAGTACTTTATTTCAACTCATGGTGCTAGAAAAGGTCTTGCGGATACTGCTCTTAAAACGGCAAATGCTGGATATTTGACAAGAAAACTTGTAGATGTTAGTCAAAATGTAAAAATTTCAGAAGATGATTGTAATACTCATGAGGGTGTGGAGATCACAGAAATTAATATCAATGGTGAATTAGTAGAGTCTATTGAAGATAGAATCTTGGGTAGAGTTTTGTCTGATAATGTTATTGATCCAATTACAAATGAGGTACTTTATGTAGAGGGTACTTTGATTGATGAAGAGGCTGCTAGAAGTATTAAAGAGGCTGGTATTAAATCAGCAGTTATTAGAACTCCTATTACTTGTAAGGCTCAAAAAGGTGTTTGTGCTAAATGTTATGGACTAAACCTTGCTAAAGCAAAACTTGTGAAAAAGGGTGAAGCAGTAGGAATTATCTCTGCACAATCTATTGGAGAGCCAGGAACACAACTTACACTAAGAACATTCCATATTGGTGGTACGGCTTCAGCAGAACAACAAGATAGACAAGTTGTTGCGAAAAAAGAGGGATTTGTTAGATTTCATAATCTTAAAACTTATACAGCTAGTAATGGTAATATTATTGTTGCAAATAGAAGAAATGCTGCAATTCTTTTGGTTGAGCCAAAAATTAAAGCACCAATGTCAGGTAAATTTTTCATTGATCACGCTCATGAAGAGGTTATTATTGGTGTAAAAGGTGCAAAAGAGACTGTTAAATTTATCTTAAGAAAAAGTGATCTTGCCAAACCAAATGAGCTATCTGGAATCAGTGGTAAAATGGATGGTAAATTTTTCTTACCTTATGAAAATGGGGTTGATGTAAAAGAGAATGAGAGTATTGTTGAGGTAATTAAAGAGGGTTGGAATATTCCAAACCGTATTCAATTTGGTAGTCAACTGCGTATTAAAGATGGTGTGCCTGTAGCTCAAAATATTTTGGCAAAAGCTAAAGGAACTGTGAAATATTATAAATTAGTTGGTGATTATCTTGAGAGAATGCATGATCTTAAGTCAAATAGTACAGTAGAAGAGAAAGGTCTTTTTGCTGTTATCGCTGATAGTGAAGGTCGAGAGGCTATTAGACACTATATTCCTAGAGGTTCAATAATCCTTTTGGATGATAATAGTGAAGTAGAGAATGATTCACTTGTTGCTAGACCATTAAATGAGGCACAGATTATTATTGCTTCATGGGATCCATACTCTACACCAGTAATTGCTGAAGATAATGGTGTGGTTAAATTTGAAGATATTGATGTCAATACTGTTACAGAACAGATTGATGAGTTGACTGGACAAGCAAGATTGATGGTAAATGATCACCTTCCTGCTGGACATAAGCCTACTATTTTGTTGGCTACTGAAGGTGGAGAGATTAAGAGATATGTTCTTGAACCAAAAACATCTATCTTAGTTCAAGATGGGGATAATGTTGTTGTTGCTGATGAGTTGGCAAGAACTCCAAAAGCAGTTGCCAAATCAAAAGATATTACGGGAGGTCTTCCAAGAGTAAGTGAACTCTTTGAAGCAAGAAGACCAAAAAGCCCTGCTCAAATGTCTGAAGTTTCTGGTACTGTAAGATTTGGTAAACCTCTTAGAGGTAAAGAGAGAATAGTTATTGATACAGCATCTGGAACTTCTCATGAGTATTTTATTGATAAAAATAGACAAATTTTAGTTCACGCTGGTGAGTATGTGCAAGTGGGTGAAAAATTGACTGATGGTGAAATTTCAAGTCATGATCTACTTAGAATTCAGGGTGAAAAAGCTCTTCATTATTATATGATTAGTGAAATTCAACAGGTTTATCGTTCACAAGGTGTTGCTATTAGTGATAAACATATTGAGGTTATTATCTCTCAAATGCTTAGACAGATCAAAATTGTTGATAGTGGGGATACAAACTTCATCATGGGTGATCTTATTAGTAGAAGAAGATTAAGAATTGAAAATGAGAGAATTCTCAAAATGGGAGGGGAACCTGCTATTACTGAGCCAACTCTTCTTGGTGTAACAAGAGCAGCAATTAGTGCAGATAGTATTATCTCTGCGGCATCTTTCCAAGAGACAACAAAAGTTCTCACGGAAGCTAGTATCGCTGGTAAAACTGATCACTTAGAAGATCTAAAAGAGAATGTTATCTTAGGTCGTATGATTCCTGTTGGAACTGGTATGTATAAAGATCATAAAATTAAATTAAAAATAGCAGAGGTTTAAAAACCTCTCTATTTGAAATATTAAGCTTTTTTAACAAACTCTTGTTTTAATTTTATTGCTCCAACGCCTTGTACTTTACAGTCGATATTGTGAGCGTCATTACTTTCAACTAAACGGATACTTTTGATTTTTGTACCTGCTTTGATTCCTGAAGAGCTTCCTTTGACTTTTAGATCTTTTATAACTGTTACGGAGTCACCATCTTGAAGAATATTTCCGTTGGCATCTTTGACAATTAATCCCTCCTCTTCTGTTTCGCTTTCACTCATGCTCCACTCATAAGCACACTCTGGACATATAAGTAAAGAGCCATCTTCATAAGTATATTCACTTCCACATTTTGGACATTTTGGTAGTTGTTCCATGTTATTCCTTGTTGTATTTTTTGTGGAGTATATCAAAAAAAATCACATTAAAACTTGAACTCCCGATATATATTGAATTTTTAGGAGTTCTCTTAATATCTCTGTTTTTTGTTCCCAAATTTTTTGAGAGACATCGCTTATAGATAACTCTATATTTGCCAATTTGCTTACAGGGTCTCCTTTTTGTGAGGGGAGGGGGTATTTGGATTTTATAGAGGTTTCATTTGCTCTATTTTGGTAATATTTTAGCTCTTCTTGGAGTGTACTGATATTTGTTTTGTAGTATGAAATTTTGTGGTAGCTCTCTTCTATTGTTTGAAATATTAATTTTTTGATAACACTCTCTTTGACTTTTGTTGCTTCTAGTTCTATTTTTTGGACTTCATCTCTTTTGTTGTCATTGAAGTCTAAGGGGAGTTGTACTTGCACTCCTGCTATTGTATCTGTACTATTTAGGAAAAAATGTTTTTTATTCTCAATATATAGATTTGTCTTTATTTCATCACTCCATTTTTCACTATTTTTGACTTGGGAGATTTTATTTTTGGCTCGTTGTAGGAGGAAACTATTTGAATATGCCTCTTTTGCTAGGCTCTCTTTATCTATTAGATTTATCTTCTCTATGCTTTGCATAAAATTTTTCATTTTGATATCATATTTTTGATGCTCCAATTGGGCATAATAGTCTCTTGTCTGTTTTATTGTTTCATACTCTTTTGAGAGTTTATTTAGTTTTTTTGATGTTATTAAAGATGCTCTATATTTTTGATTCTCTTTTTCTAAAATATTATGAAGAATAGTCTCTTTATATTTTGAAAATTGGTATCTTATAAAGTTATTTATTGCACTAATTTTATATAAGGATAGCTCCAAATTGGCACTATTTATCTCATCGAGAAGACGATTATAATCTAGCTCTTTTTTTAAAATAGCATTTTTTGCATCTTTTTTTGAACCTAAATAACCATCCTCCAAAATATTCCACTCTATGCGAAGATTATAATCTAGTTTTTTCTCTTCTAAATTGAGTGCACTTCTGCCTTTGAAATATAATCCATTAAATGAGTTTACCTCTTCAATATTTTTAAGGTATTGATTTTTTTTATTTTGTAGGTATAGTTTGGAGTTTGAATCTTGGTTGTAGAGCATGTTTAGTAGTTCACTATTATCTGAAAAAAAACCATTTTCAATTTTTTTAATGGTTGAGATTTTTTCTCTTTTTGGTTCAGATTCTATTATCATGACGGGTTCTACTCTTATCTCCTCTTTGGTTCTATTTTTCATTTTGGAGATAAAATATTTTAGATTTGCTTTTTTTGCTTTTTTTGCACTATGGAGTATATCTTTCCATCTACTATTTTGATCACATTTTACAAAAGAGTAGATATGATCATGAGTGATTGAACACTCTAGATCTGCTTTTGAAGCTTTATTAATAATTTTGTTCATGCTTTTTATATCATCTGTTTTTGAGGCATAAAGTTGCAGTTCATATACTTTTGAACTTGCAAAAAGCATTGTACTAAAAGTAAAAACTAAAGCTAAAAATCGCATTTCTCTTTTTTCCCTATATTCATAGTTTTTTTGTCTAACATATTTTTTCCATCAGGTGGAGCCCATTTTGCACTTTTAGGAGTAGTTGTAATCTCTCTCCATTTGTGTCTTTTTGGTATATTAAATTTTAGGTTATCAATCATATTATCATGAGTAAAACCACCATGAAGATTAAGATCAACACCCATATTTATATGGTGAATATGATTTCCTGCACTACTCCATTGTAGAGTGAGATGGCGAATATTACGAATCGTACTATTTTTTATCTCACTATGATAAGTTCGTGCAACTCTCAAATATCCACTTCCACCTTTTCCTTTATTCCAGCTTTTATCTATATCTAGTTTATCAGCCAAAAGATTATAAGAGTTTTCAAAAACCAAAGCATGACGACCACTATCATAAATAGCAACACGCTCAATTTCACTATCTACAGCATAATCAAATCTAATAGCATCAACCTGAAAATTTGGTAATCTATTTTCATAAACAAAGGCATATTTATCTATATCGTCATTTGGAACCTTTTGCATTAGTTTAAAATCTTTTAATTTGACATTTTTGACCATAGAGAGTGAATATAGCTCGGTAGATATGGAGGATAGATCAAGTAAAATTGGTTTTTTTGTATAGACTAGATGGGTATCTTTGTCATATCTTACAGTTTTGATAATCTGTTGTCTAATATATGGATATTTTTTGTTCCATCTTTTAGCACCTAGCTTTTTTAAAAATTTTTTATCATTTGGTTCTCTTAGAAGAAAATAGCTATTAGGTAATATCTCCTTTTTTTTGGTATAAAATGAAAATATTGAGGCTTTTTTTTCGATCTCTCTACTTAGATAACCAATTTTTTTCTTTCCTCCTCCTTTTACTTGAATAACTGCTAGATAAGGTTTTTTTAGATGAGATATAATTACTGTTTTATCTGATCCTTTCCCTTTTAGGGTTACATTATCTTTATCAATAATAATTGGTTTGTAGATATTAATTTCCCCCTCAGGTAGATTCAAAATAAGGGATTTACCACTAAATTTTTTTATAAAAGAGTTTATAATTTGGGCATTGTTTTTTACCCCAATTTTGCCCACTCCATAATCTCCCAAATTGACAACTTGCTCAATTGGGCTAATATTCTCTTTGCATGGTCTATTTTTATAAAAAGCATTGAGGCTTGGTACATACAAAATGCCATGACTGAGTATTAATAGAGATATAAAAGTTACAATAGATGAATACATGACTAATTTTGGTAGTTTTTTGGCAAATGGGTGTTTGATCATTGCTATATTGGCATCGCTATTTTGTGATGCTCCATTTTTTGACCATTTTTGATTAGCTAGATCATAAAAGGCTCTAATTTTTACAATTGCTCCAATCCATTGAGAGTATAACATGAGAGGAAGAGAGTATATAGATACAGAGTGTCCGCCAAAAGCGATAAATAGAAGTTGAAAAAGTCGTACAAATATAATCCATACAAAAAAGAAGAGAAGATAATATATAGATTTGAAGATAGCAAGTATAATTGCACTACTAATTCCAACCAAAGATGTCCACATATTTAATCTCTGATCTAAAATTACAAACCATATAAATAGACCAGTTTTTTTTGCTCCAAGAGCCAATGCTCTGCTATTATTTCTAAGCATATTTCCATTCCATCTAAAAGGCAGAGATATACTCAACTCAATAAAATTGCCATCACGACTCTCAATGGAGTAGCAAAGAGCATCAGGAATATATAACATGTTATAACCATTTTTTAGAAGATAAAACCATGTACTTTTATCATCTCCCATAAGAAAACGAAATTTACCATGCATTGGGTGAATTAAAATATCATGCTCTATTTTGGAGATAAAATCCTCTTTGATTACAATATCTGTTCTATATGCTGATAATCTTCCTGTTAATGTCATGACTTTTCGTGATAGAGAGTGTGATTGGAATTGAATATGTCGCTGTCCAAACTTCATATTAAACCACTCTTTATACCATTTTGATTTTGTATCTATAAATGCTACTTCATTTGTGGTTACAGCTCCTAGATTTTTATCAGTAGCAAAAACAGGAAGTAATTTTTGTAAAAAACCACTCTCCATGTAGCTATCTCCATCCATGAATATTGTTACACTATTGGGATCATGTTCTCCTCTTTGATAATATTTTCTAGCAATTGCACGAAGAGCATGACCCATTGCGATTCGTTTTCCATCTTTTTGATGTTGAAAAATTAGCTCAATTTTTTTCTCTCCATTATATGCTTTAAACATTTGAGCTATTAGATCATCTTCCTCTTTTTGTGCTGTTGCAACAACAATAGTGATATCTGAAGGTATTGTTTGAACCTCTCTCAATATTGATCTAAATGTCTCAATGCTTACCCAATCTTCCTCTTTATATGAGGGGATCATGAAGTATAGATGTTTTGGATATTTTATATTTGGAGGAAGATTAGATATCTGCTTTTTGATTTTTGGATAGCTATAAAAACGATATATAAGTGCTCTAGAGTAGTTTGTCAACATCCATCCATATCTCCAAATAGCGAAGAGTGAGAGGGTAATTAAAACCTCATTTTTCAGTAGATAAATATGAGGGTATATGAAATAGAGTAAGAGAGTAGAGATAGTAGCATAAAATATTCCTACAGGAATAAAGCTTTGTAGTGCTGATGATAGACCATATCTATATCTCAAAGTCAAAACTCCTCTTAAATAGAACTTTTACTCTACTATATGGTGTTAACTCTTTTGCTCTATCTTCTGGCTCAACAACGACAAAAACTATATCTTCTGTGTTTCTATCGAAAACATCACTATTTTTATCAAATGCTAAGTTGCTAATTTGTTTGATTGTTCCACTAAATTTTTGATGATTTAACTCATCTATGATCTCTACTTGTGAACCATTTTTGAGTTTTATTGCCTCTTTTTCAGTCACTTTACAGATAATTCTAGGGACTTGATGTGACCATAGTGTCATGAGTGCATCTTTTGAATTTACTTTATCACCAACTTCTGCATATATATTATAGATAGTAGCTTCAATTGGAGCAAATATTCTAAATTCCTCCAACATTCTCTCTTTATTTGCAATCTCTAGATCCATTTTTTTATAGTTTACTACTTTAATAGGTGCTATATAAGTAGATGGTGTATCACTCTTAAACTGTTTTTTATAAAAAGCGTAACTCTCTTTTGCACTCAAATATGATCTTTTAATATTTTGTAGGTCAGATTTGGTAATAAGATGATTTTTGAGTTGAATTTGGGCATTTCTATATGCTTGTAAACTCTCATGTACCATCTGCTGTTTTATTTTGAGTATCTCTCTATCGGGAAGTGGTTTACTATTTTTGCTATTAATTTTTACAACTTTTTGTTGCTCTTTCTCTTGTTGTTGAGTATTTTTTTTCTCACTTTTAAGTATTTCAATCTTATATAAAAGATCTTTTGTATCAAAATCAACCAAAATATCACTCTTTTTTACATTATCACCCTCTTTTACATATATATTATCTATGACTCCTGATCTATTTGGATATATTTTTTTGTAATTACCATCTACAACTCCTATACTCTCTAGTTGATAGCGAAAATTATAATATAAAACTCCACCAAGAATAGAAAATAGTAGAAGTGATAATAAAATTGAACTAAAGCTTTTTCTTCTAAAAGATCTCTCTAGCTCCGTTTTTTCATCATCATTTAGACTAAGTGGAGCTTTTATGGCTGTGGTAATATCTGGTTCATTATAGATAGCCATTACATTATCTATCTGATCTAATTTTCCATCAAGATAAAGTTCTATATATTGACGAAGGAGGAGTCTATTTTTTTCTGATAAATTTATATACTCAAAACCAACTCGACCTCTCTTTTGATTAACTGCTTTTAGTTTAAATCTTAGAGAAACGGTAGCTTCATTCATGCCAAGAAGTAATAATGATTCATACTCTCTTTGTGGAACAAACTTTATATCGTTGACAATCTTGATACTTAATCCTGTAAGTGACCAATCAATTACTCTATATTGCACATTTTCTATTATTACAAAGATAGGAATATCTACTCGATGTGCTTTTCTCATAGAATTTTTTTCATAGCGTATTAGTGAACTCATCTATATCCTTTATAGCAAAAAAGTTAAAAAAAATTTCTTTTGATAAAAAAATTATAGGTCGAATAATATCAGCTAAAGCCTAAAAAAGCTTTAACTACTTTCCAAAGCTATTTTTGGTTAAAATCGACGAAAACTAAAACTTCTAAATAGGTAAAAAATATGATAGACTTTTCAACTTTAAGTAATAAATACTCTACTCCTTTGTATGTATATGACTTTGATCATATTAGTGAGCAATATAATAAGCTAAAAGAGGCATTTCGGGCAAGAAAATCTCTTATATGTTATGCAGTTAAGGCAAACTCAAATCTCTCTGTAGTCCAACACTTAGGAAAACTAGGAGCTGGGTGTGATTGTGTCTCTATTGGTGAGATAAATAGATCATTAGTTGCAGGTATCGCCCCTTATAAAATTATTTTTAGTGGTGTTGGCAAAAGAGATGATGAGATTCAAGAGGCATTGGAAAAAGATATTCTTATGATCAATTTGGAGAGCGAAGCAGAACTAGATAGAGTAGAGCTAAAAGCCAAAGAGATAGATAAAATTGCAAGAATCTCTATTCGTGTAAATCCCAATATAGATCCAAAAACTCATCCATATATATCAACAGGACTACATGAGAATAAATTTGGTGTAGATATAGAGAGTGCAAAAAGAATGTATATAAAAGCAAAAAACTCTTCTCATCTTGAGCCAATAGGTATTCACTTTCATATTGGTTCACAACTTACAGATCTTTCGCCAATAAGAGAAGCGAGTCAACTTGTAGCAGATCTGCTACGAAGTCTAAAGGCAATTAAAATTGATATTAAGTTTTTTGATATTGGTGGTGGGCTTGGAATTGATTATAATGGTGAGAAACTAATTGAGCCTTATGATTATGCACAAGCTATTTTTGAGACACTTGTTGGTCTAGATATTACTATTATGTGTGAACCAGGTAGATTTTTGGTAGGTAATAGTGGATATTTTGTAACAAAGGTTCTTTATGAAAAAATCAATGAAAATAAGAGATTTATTATTGTTGATGGAGCTATGAATGATCTTATTCGTCCATCTCTATATAATGCTTTTCATAAAATAGAGGTATTAAATGATAATAAAGATGTGAGTAGTGCCGATGTTGTAGGACCTGTGTGTGAAAGTGGTGACTTTTTTGCCAAAAATGTTGAGTTGCCAAAAACTAATCATGATGATTTGATTGTTATTAATAGTGCAGGGGCTTACTGTTTTACAATGAGTAGCAACTATAATACAAGAGGTAGAGTTGCTGAGGTTGCTATTGAAAATGCAGAAGATAGAGTTATTAGAAAAAGAGAGACATTTGAAGATATGATTGCATTAGAAAAGGAGTATCTATTATGAACTTAGATGATCTACGAAAAGGGATAAACTCAATTGATAATCAACTACTTACCCTACTCAATGAGAGAATGGATCTTGTCCATAAAGTAGGAGAGGTAAAACAACATGATGGATCTAGTATCTATCGACCTGAGAGAGAGCAGGAGATTATCAATAGGCTAGCAAATCTTAGTGATGGATATCTTACCAAAGATGCTATAGAAGCTATTTTTATGGAGATTTTTGCTGTAAGTAGAAACTTGGAACTTCCAGAAAAGGTTGCATATTTAGGACCAGAAGGGAGCTATACTCATCAAGCAGCAGAGAGTCGTTTTGGGGCTATGAGTTCATATCTGCCTCTTCACTCTATAGAAGCTGTTTTTAAAGTCTTAGAGAATAAAGAGGCAAAATATGGTGTTGTTCCTATTGAAAATAATACTGAGGGAGCTATTGGTACTACTCTTGATTCTCTAGGTAGCCACTCCTCTTTAATTATTGCTGAGATGTATATGGATATACACCACTCTTTTGCATCACTTGCTGAAAATTTAAAAGATATCAAAAGAATATACTCACATCCTCAAGGGTATAATCAGTGCAAACTATTTTTAGAAGAGCATTTTTTGCAAGATGTAGAGTTTATTCCTACTAGATCAACAGCTGCAGCAGCGGCAAGAGCAAAAGATGATCCTTCATCTGCGGCAATATGTTCACATATTGCTGCCAAAATTCATAAATTACCAATTCATTTTCAACGGATTGAGGATAATTTGGCAAATAAGACAAGATTTCTAATATTGAGCGATTTTAAAAATCAAAAAAGTAGCAGTGGTGATAAAACATCTATTTTGGCACAAACAGAAGATAAACCGGGAAGTTTGGTTGAATTTTTGAAAAGTTTTGAAGATAGTGGTGTAAATTTAACCAAAATAGAGTCTCGACCAATCAAAGATAAAAAGTTTAAATCACTATTTTATATAGATTTTAAAGGTCATATTGATGATGAAAATATCCAAAAGATAATTAAAGATTCACCAAATAAGATTAAATGGTTAGGTAGCTATCTTGCAGGAGAGAGTGATGAAATTTAACTCACAGTTGGATGATATAACTCTATATGAGGGTGGAAAACCGATAGAACTTGTGGTTAGAGAGTATGGTATTGATTCTAAAGATATTGTCAAATTAGCAAGTAACGAGAACCCTTTTGGCGTGAGTGATAAAGTAACACAAGCTATTAAAGAGAGTGCAGATAAAGTCTATATGTATCCTGATGATAGTATGGTAGAACTCAAAAATGCACTTAGCAAAAAGTTTGAAGTTGAGAATAAAAATATAATTATTGGAGCAGGAAGTGATCAAGTAATCTTTTTTGCCATAAATGCAAAAGCCAATAAAAGTTCAAAAATTCTTATAGCAAATACAACATTTGCAATGTATGAAATTTATGCTGCTCAAATAGGAGCAACTGTTTTAAAAACTCCTTCAGATCAACATAATCTTGATGAATTTTTGGAAATATATGAGAAAAATAGAGATATTGATATTATCTTTCTATGTCTTCCAAATAATCCTCTTGGAGAGTGTTTGGATAGAGAAGATGTGTATAACTTTTTATCTAAAATTGATAAAAATACTTTAGTTGTTATTGATGGAGCTTATCAAGATTTTGCTGCTGCAAAAGACAAAAATAAAGAACTTAAACCAAAAGAATTAATTAAAAAATTTAAAAATACACTTTACTTAGGTACATTTTCTAAATCGTATGGATTGGGTGGGCTAAGAGTAGGATATGGTATAGCCCAACCTAATATTATGCAGGCTCTCTATAAAATGAGACCACCTTTTAATATTACCTCTTTGTCTCTAAAAGCCGCTGTAGTCGCACTTAATGATCAAAAATTTGTTGATAAAACAATTGAAAATAATTTTAAAGAGATGGAAAAGTTTGAAAGATTTGCAAAAAAGTATCAGATAAATTTTATAGATAGCTATACAAATTTTATTACTTTTATTTTTAATGATGACAAAAGTTCACAGGAAATAGGTCAAATATTATTAAAAAAAGGTATAATTATAAGAAATCTAACAAGTTATGGTATTAATGGTATTCGAATAACGATAGGTACGCCTAAACAAAATAACAAATTTTTAGAGATTTTTGAAAAAGTATACAATGACTAGGTAAATGATGGATTTTAAAACATTAATAGAACAGATAACCAATATTTTTGGTAATTTTACTAAAAAACAGAAAATTATAACTGCAGCAGCTACCCTTTCTGTTATCGGTTTTATTATTTTTTTAATTCTCTATTCAAACGCTTCAAAAAAAGAGGAAAATAGTTATAAAACACTATTTGACCAGCTTTCAGCCTCTGATGCAGCACTTGCAATTAAGCAGTTGGAGAGTGATAATGTACCTTATAAACTTCTAGAAGGGGGTACTATAAAAGTACCTCGGGAGTTTGTATATAAAGAGAGAATAACAATTGCTGCTCAAGGTATTCCAAAAGATTCTCAAGTAGGATTTGAACTTTTTGATAAACAAAATTTTGGTGAAACAGATTTTGCTCAACAGATCAAATATCTAAGAGCATTAGAGGGTGAGTTAGCAAGAACAATTGAAAATTTAAATCAAATAGATAGTGCAAAGATTCATATTGCTCTGCCCAAAGAGAGTCTATTTGTAGAAAAAAATGTTCTTCCTACTGCCTCTCTTGTTTTAAATATTAATCCAAATATGAAGTTGTCATCTAACCAAATTACAGGTATTAAAAATCTTGTAGCTTCATCTGTCTCTAAATTGACTACTGAAAATGTAACAATTGTTAATCAAAATGGGGAGCCATTGGGTGGAAATGAGGAAGATTTTTTTCAACCTGATCTTGTTGCCGCTCAGATAAAATACAAAAGAGATTATGAAAAAAATTATGAAGAGAAAGTAGAGAATATTTTAGCTCCTATTCTTGGTGGTAGTGATAGAATTGTTGCTAAAGTTACTATAGATTTTAATTTTGAACAAAAAGAGATTACGGATGAATATTATGATCCTGAATCGGTGGCAAGAAGTGAACAGAGTAGTGAAGAGAAAAAAGAGGGAACCAATGGTGAAAAAGAAGCTAGTGGAGTACCTGGTGCAATTAGTAATATAACACCTGCTGACAAACCTTTGGATAAGGGTGATAAAAAAGAGAAGTATGAGAAGAGTACAACAACAACAAATTATGAAATTTCTAAAAAAATCACAAATACAAAAGGTGAATTTGCAACAATAAATAGATTAACTGTTGCTGTTGTTGTGGATGGAAAGTATGAGCTTAATGATGCTGGTGAATTAGAGTACATAGCATTAGAGAATACAGAGATAGATGCAATACGAAATATTATTAAGAGAACAGTCGGTTTTGATAAAAAAAGAGGTGATGAAGTTAGCTTAAGTAATTTGAAGTTTAAAAGTAGATTTGAGGATCAACCTGTAGATATTATTGATAAAACTTCATCTATTATAAATAAGTTTCTTCCTATTATAAAATATTTAATTGCGCTAATTATTCTATTTATATTTTACAAAAAAATTATTACACCCTTTACTCAAAAGATGTTGCAAGATATTAATGATCAAGAGGAAGAGGATGATTTGGATGGAGTAAATAGTATTGAGACTGAAGCTGATGCTGATGCACTAAGTGAGTATCAAAAAGCAAGAGAGAGAATTGAGAATGAGATGGGTATTGGTGAAGGTTTTGATGAAGATTATCTAAAATATGAGGTTCTCTTACAAAAGTTCAAAGATGAAACTGAAGAGAATGTTGAAGAGGTTGCAAAACTTTTAGAGACAATTTTGAGACCAGAAAAAGAGTCATAGAGGATAAGAAAATATGGTAAAGTTGACAGAAAAACAGCAAGAGTTTTATGACTCATTAAGTACCTCAAAAAAAGTTGCTATTTTGTTAATGCAACTTGGTGAAGATCTTACTGCTAGAATATTTGCAAATATGGATATGGAGTTAATCACAAAAATATCTGCTGAAATTGCAATTACAAAAAATGTAGAACAGCCGATTGCTACCGCTATTTTAGAAGAATTTAGTGCAATTTTGCAGACAAATCAATATCTCTTAAATGGTGGTTTAGAGTATGCTAAAGAGGTTCTTTTTAAGACATTTGGTCCTGAAACAGCACAAAAGATTCTTGCAAAACTTACCAAAGATTTAGATGATGCTCAAAGTTTTAGGTTTCTCTCTCGTGTAAAACCTGAACAACTCTCTGATTTTATTATTACAGAACATCCTCAAACAATTGCTCTTATTTTGGCTCATATGACTCCTAGTGGTGCTGCTGAAACACTCTCTTTCTTTAATGATGATTTAAGAGCAGAAGTAACTATTAGAATGGCAAATTTGGGAGATATATCTCCATCTATTATCAAAAAAGTATCTGCTGTATTAGAACATAAATTAGAGTCTCTTACCACCTATAAAGTTGAAGTTGGAGGTCCAAGAGCAGTTGCTGAAATTCTTAATAAACTTGGACAAAAATCTTCCAAAACTACAATTGAATTGGTCGAAAAAGCAGATGTTGAACTTGCAAATACTATTAAAGAGTTGATGTTTACATTTGAGGATATTGAACAACTTGATAAAAATGCTATTAGAGAGATTCTAAAAGTGTTGGATAAAAATGTTCTTATGGTTGCTCTAAAAGGTGCGAGTGAGAGTCTAAAACAGAAATTTTTGGACAATATGTCTCAAAGAGCTCAAGAGGCATTTGAAGAGGAGCTACAATTTATCGGTGCTGTTAAAGTAAAAGATGTTGAAGATGCACAAAGAAATGCAATAGAAGAGATTCAAAAACTAGCAGAACAGGGTATTATCCAAGTTGGTGAAGCTGATGAGATGATTGAGTAATTATGGGTAAAATTATTGATGCAAATAAATTAGATGAACATAATATTCAAAAGTTTCAGTTTGGAGTTATTCCAAGTAAAGAGTCTGAAGAAGATCAGGAAATATTAGATGAGGATAAAGAAGCTAGTGTAGAGAGTGAGCAAGAGAGTAGAGAAAAATTTGCAGAACTTTTGCAAAAAACTGATGATCTCTCTTCTGAAAATATTAAACTTCAAATGCGTATAGAGACATTAGAAAAAGAGTTAGAAGATAAAATATCAGAGACTAGAGAAGAGTATCACAAAAAGGGTAGAGAAGAGGGGATTAAAGAGACTCAAGAGAGTATGCAAGAGGATAATGAAGAGTTAAAATCAAGATTAATAAAATCTATAACTCTTCTTGATGAGACTCTTCTACTTCATAAAGAGAGTATAAAAAAGATAGAGGATAATATTCAAGATATTGCAATCTCTCTTGCTCAAAAAATTGTTAATAAAGAGCTAGAAGAGAACTCTCATAAAGTTGCACTCTCATTAGTTGCTTCTCTTATAGATGAAATTGATGATTCTCTAAATATAACTTTAAAAGTTAATCCAAAAGATTATCTATATATTGAAGAGGCTTATCAAGAGCGACAAAAAATAGATATAGAGACAGATGAAGCAGTAGCTCAAGGTGGAGTTATTTTACTCAGTAGTGAGCATAATATCGATGGAAATATTCCAATAAGGGTACAAAAAGCAATAGATGCACTATGAATCTTATAATAAATAGGTACAATTTATTATTTATATATTTATTATAATATACTTTCGCACATACAAAGAGGGGATTTAGGGGAACATGCAGATAAAAGATTACTCAATAGAAGAGCTAGAGACACTCTCCCAAGAGATAAGGGGAAAGATTTTACAAACGGTGAGCAAAAATGGTGGACATTTAAGTTCAACATTAGGAGTCGTTGAATTGATTGTTGCGATGCATTATGTTTTTGATGTTGAAAAAGATCCATTTATCTTTGATGTATCTCATCAAGCTTATGCTCATAAACTCCTCACAGATAGATGGCAAGAGTTTGAGACAATAAGAACTTTTGGTGGACTCAGTGGATATACCAAGCCTAGTGAATCCAAATATGACTATTTTGTAGCAGGACATAGTTCTACATCAATATCTCTAGCTGTTGGTGCAGCCAAAGCAATTAAGCTAAAAGGTGAAGATAGATTACCTATTGCACTAATTGGAGATGGCTCTATGACAGCAGGAATGGTTTATGAGGCGATGAATGAGTTAGGACATGCCAAATACCCTACAATTATTATTCTTAATGATAATGAGATGAGTATTGCTAAGCCTATAGGGGCAGTTAGTAATTATCTCTCTCAAATGATGGCTGGAAAAGTCTATAGAAAGATAAAAAGAGCTACAAAAGGTGTATTAGAACATCTTCCTGATGGTGCCACTTATATAGCAAAGAGATTTGATGAGAGTCTTAAACTGATAACTCCCGGATTACTTTTTGAAGAGTTGGGTATCAAATATATTGGACCAATTGATGGACATGATTTAAAAGAGCTAATTGAGACATTTCAATTAGCCAAAGAGATGAATCGAGCAGTAATAATTCATGCACAGACAACTAAAGGCAAAGGTTATAAAATTGCTGAAGGTAGTCATGAACATTGGCATGGTGTAAGTAAATTTGATCTTGAAACAGGAGAACCTCTTAAAAAGGCAGGAAAGAAGAGTGCAACTGCTATTTTTAGTGATGCCCTCTTGATTTTGGCAAATAGACATCAAAATGTTGTTGGTGTTACAGCTGCAATGCCTAGTGGAACAGGTATTAATCAGCTTATGGAGCAATTTCCCGATAGATTTTGGGATGTTGCTATTGCAGAACAACATGCCCTCACCTCCATGTGTGCTATGGCAAAAGAGGGGTTTAAACCTTTTGTTGCCATCTACTCTACATTTTTGCAAAGAGCTTATGATCAGGTAATTCATGACGCATGTATTATGAATTTACCAGTTGTATTTGCTATTGATAGAGCTGGAATTGTGGGTGAAGATGGTGAAACTCATCAGGGTGCATTTGATATATCTTTTTTGAGGGCTATCCCAAATATGGTGATTTTTGCTCCTAGAGATGAAAAATCTATGACTTATGCTGTAGAGTTTGCTTATCAATTGGATGCTACTTGTGCTTTTAGATATCCAAGAGGATCATTTAAACCAACAGGAGATGTAGCACCTAAGACATTTATACTTGGTAAATCTCAAATGCTTAAAGAGGCAGAATCTGAAACTCTATTTATAGGATATGGTAGCGGAGTGGGAAGAGCTTATCAAACTATGCAGATACTTAAAGATGAAGATATTGCTCTTTTAGATCTTATATTTGTAAAGCCTTTAGATGAAGCTAAATTGAGAGAGCTTTCAAAAAGATATAAAAAATGGTTTGTTTTTAGTGATAGCTCCAAAATGGGTGGCGTTGCTAGTGCTATTTTGGAGCTTAATATACCAAATATAGAGGTTGTTTCATTTGAGTATGAGGATGCCTTTATTACTCATGGTAATACTGATCTTGTAGAGGCTTCTCTTAAGATTAGGGCTGAAGATTTGGCTATTAAAGTAAAAGAGTATATAAGTAATTCAAAGATGTTAGTAGGTTGATACTTTTTGTATCAACTTAAAATTCTACAATTAATTCACAATATTTTATTATAATTCATTAAATACAGTATTTTAAATAAAGGGGTTTGTAATGATAAATATTTTAAAGAGAGATAATAAAGATTTTCTTGATGAAAACGAAATAAAAATATTAAATGAATATTCTCAAACAGAACAAGAACAGCAAGTAGATAGCATTATATTAGAAGAAGATGATACTATCTTTGATCAAACTTTAGCAAAAATCTTGATTGTGGCAGTTGCAACAACTACTCTTTTCTTTTTGAAGAATGTATAATATCTAAATAATCTACTTTTCTATTAAAAAGTTTAAAAAAATCTTTTCCCTCAAGAATTGATAACATCATTCTAATAGCTCCACCATGTGAGCAAATTAGAATTTTATCACCTTTTAATTGACTTAAAAATGACTCTATTCTATATCTAAACTCTTCAACAGATTCATCACAAATAAAACTATACCAGCTTTGCATATCTTTTAATGCTGATTGTGGAGGATTGATCTGATTAAAATTTTTTCCTTCATAGTGTTCTTTAAATTTAGATTCTCTTATTCTATTATCTGTTTGATAAGTTGTAAAACCTAGTAGATTTAATGTCTTGGTAGATCTCAAAAGATCAGATGAGTAGATAAAATCAAAGTTAATATTTTCTAGCTCTTTTATTGGTTCTATATTTGGCTCTATATCAATGTCGATCCAGCCATTATAGCACCCTTCATACTCTTTTATTACTCTAGCGTGACGAAGAAGATATATCTTCATGAGAGTATCACTATATTTAGAAGTATAAGCTCATTTATCTCTATCATGAAGCCTAATCCATCACCATTTAGAAAACCAATTTTTTTAAGAAGCCAATTTTTTAGAATAATAGCACCTATTAAGGCTATTGGAATCAATAAAATATGATCTAAAATAGTGATAATTATCAAAGATATAAGAGTCAAAATAGTCATGGATCTTTTGTCTAATTGATTTTTCATGGAGTATATAAACTTTGATTGATTATGAAAATCTGATTTGTAGATAGTAGCAACTATCATTAATCTACTCAAATATAGAGTTGCCAAAATTCCCAAAAATTCACTATTTATTAAAAGATAACTCATAGCAGAAACTTTTAAAATTACAATGCAAAAGGTAGCTATTGCCCCTACTGCTCCCACATGTGAATCTTTGAGTATCTCATGTGCATCTTTTCCACCATGTGAAGCGTAATGAGCATCAATAATATCTGCAACAGCTTCAAGATGCAAAAAACCATATAAAAACAGATAAAGCACAGATGCAACAATAGCGGAATAAATCTCATTTGAATATATTGAAAGAGTTAAGAAAATAAGTATCGTGATTGTGGCTAAAATTATTCCAGCTAGAGGGATAGTTAGTGCCAAATATTTATATGTTTTGTTTGTAATATTTTTTACATAATAGGGGATGTTAATTTGAGTAAAAAATCCAAGACTCAATATAAAGCCCTCAAAAAAATTTCTCATTTTAATCTATTCTCTAACCCCACTACAACTTGATAAACTTCACTACATGAAGAGGCTACAATCTGCCCAATTATACCACTTAGATCAACATATTGGCGTGATAGGCTACTATTTGGTATTATTCCGCTATTTACATCATTTAGAACAAATACGATATTTGCTTCAATTGATAGAATATCTTCTAAAATTTTTTGATAACTCTTATCTGAATTCAAAATATTTAAAATCCACATACTTAAACAATCAATAATGTAGTTTTCACCCTTTTTTATAACCTTCTCTAGCTCTATTGGCTCTTCAATAGTTATAAAATTTTTTTCTCTTCTTTGTTGATGAATTTCAACTCTTTGTTGCATCTCTTGATCACCAAAGCTACTGTTATAAGTTGCTATATAGTATGGTTTTTTTGTTGATATTTCAAGAATCTTTTTTTCAGCCAAAGAGCTTTTACCACTCTTTTGACCGCCAATATAGAGAATTTTCAAGATGTTAAAACTCTCTCTATATTTTCTAATATTTCATCATTTGAGAAACCTAACATTTGAGCATAACACAAAGCTGCCCCTGCTCCTACTCCCTCTTTCGCTTCACCCTCATCATATAGTTTTAGTACAGGTATGTTTGCTTTTGCAAAATCAAAATTAGAGTAATATCCATCAATATCAAATGATAATTGTTCTAAAAGTCCTTTGATATCTGAGTTTTTATCTTCATATACCCATTTTGTAGTCATGAGTGCTACATTTTGATTATCTATTTTGAGTTTTAGTGCATCAATAATTAGCAGAACAGCTGCCATTTGTGTGCCTCCACCCAAGATTATTTTGGATTTTTGAGAGTATTGGCTGACAAACCCAGCACAAAAGAGCAACATATTATCACTTACGCTTCCTAACTTTTCATAAATATCTTTTTCCTCTATCAAAGATATAGCTCTGTTTACTGTATCCTCTTTTATAGATGATGGATTGTTCAAAAATGAGGAGCTAAAATATCCACTACTTTTATATCCTAGTGCTTTACCTACTGCATAGGCTGTTGTTGTTCCTGAAGGTGTAGACTCTCCCAAAATTACAATAGAGTTATCGGTAGTAAACTCTTTTGCAAATTGAATACCCTTTTGTATTATCTCTTTTGCATCTATATTTGCACCCTCTTTAATGCTATTAGATTCCTCTATTGAGAAGTCATGAAGTTTTGATACTTGTGGTTTTACTCTTAGTCCTATATCCAATGTCTCAAAATCGAAATTTGTGAGTAACTTCATAGCTCTTGTCATGATTGCAGGAGTTGGTACACCTTTTGGTGTTTCTGCCATGTTTGATAGAGAAAATAGCCTTCCGCTATCTACAAATTCAGCATCTAGTGTTGGTGTAAGATGAATTATTCCTGGTATTCCCGCTTGAGTAATTCCCTCTATTTCACAAGTTTTTGTGACTGATCCTGCTAATAAAAAAGTTGCTTTTTTATCTTGAATGTTTTTTAAAAAATTACTATTTCCTATGAAATGTTGCATTAGCCTCTTCTCCTTTTGTATTTAAAAATTATACCTAAAAATTCAAAAGATAAAAAATATTTTTTAAAATCCGATATATGCATAAGGAAATAAAATGATAATAAAAAATTATATTTTTCTATCTCTATTTATCCTATTCTCAGGAAAAATATTTGCAGATGAAAAACCATCTTTAACTTTTTATGTAGGTAGTACTATGGCTCAGGCTATGAGTGAAATTGCTAATATTGTAGAAAAAAGAGAAAATTGTGATATCAAAATTGTTCAGGGTGCTTCAAAAAGTTTATATAATCTTATTAAAAACTCTCAAAAGGGAGATATATTTTTGCCAGGAAGTCACTCTTTTATAGTTGATAATCTCAAAGATGGATTACTTTTGGATAGTCAATATGTAGGGTATAATCAAGCTGTAATCTGCGTCAAAAAATTAAATCCTAAAAATATTAGATCGTTAGATGATTTTTTGGATGAAAATATTGCGACAATGTTGTGTGATCCTAATAGGGGTAGTATCGGTAGAGCAACAAAAAAGATATTCTCAAATTATAAAGGAGACTCTTTTTTACAAAAAGCATATGATAATAGTGTACGAATTGCACTTGATTCAAAAGATCTATATCAGGTATTTAATGAGGGCAAAATTGATGCAAATATAAATTGGAGAGCTACTTTTGCATGGTCAAAAGATAAAAATATTGAGATGATAAAAATAGATGAAAAGTATGCTCCTAAAAGTGAACTTTTTATAACTCTTCTTAAGTTTTCAAAATATCCACAAATTGCAAAAAATCTAATCTATTTTACTGCTTCACAAGAGGGGCAAAGTATTATGAAAAAGCATGGATTTAGGGATTGAAATCATGATAAATAGTTTTAAAATACCTTATCTCTCTTGTTGTAGTTTTTGTTATGAGCTTTGTAGTTTTTATCTCTATTCATAACTATTTTTTGAACCTTATAGCTGATTTGGATAAAAAAACAGATAATTTGTATGTACAAGAGAAAATATATATCTATATGGAAAATGAGATATTAAGTATAAGATCTAAATTTTTTGAGATGTCTGCTACAACAACTAATAAAGTAGGTATAAAGTTTCTTAAAGATGAGATCAAGAGTAAAATTTTGGATATTGAAGAGGAGATTAAAATAGTAAAATATGGTGGTATTTTATCCAAAAAGATTATTTCAAATGAGGTAAATAGTCTTAATTATCATGAAAGTATAATTTATAAAAGTGATAATAACTCAAAGACAGATATAATACTCACTGCTATATTAATGAAAATAGATCAGCTCAAAGATATTATTAAAAATTCAAAAGATCTATTGATCAAAAGAAACCTTGAGATTCGAGATAAAAATTTACTTCATATTGATACTCTCAGACCTATTATAAGACTTAATAAGACAATGCCCTCTTTTTTTAATAGAATAATTGAGAATATTCATAGTTTGATTCACTCAACCCAAGAGGAGATAAAGCTTAATAAAAGTGAAATAGAGATTAAAAAAGCTTTGTACTCTAAACTTGAGTTGTTACCAATTTTTCTAACATTAGTTATATTAGCAATGTTAACAATACTAATATTTCGTCGTATTTTGAAGCTTTCAAAAATTATAATACAAAAATCTAATAAACTTCAAGATCTTCTTGATGCTCAAGATAATATTGTTATTTTGACAGATGGTCAAGAGATAACTATGTATAACAAAGCTTTTACACGCTTTTTTTCAAATGAAGTAGTAGAAGATTTTGAAGAGAGTCGTTCATGTATATGTAAATATTTTTTAGATCATGAAGATTATTTCTCTTTGGCTAAAATCAAAGATGGTGAGTGTTGGATTAAATATCTTCAAAAACAGGATAAAAAAGATAGAGTTGTTAAACTTATGGATGGAAATTTTAGAGAGAAGCTCTTTTCTGTAAGTATTGAGGAGTTTAAAGAGAAAGATTATAGATATGTAATTAGTTTTAGTGATATAACACTTATTAAAAATGAGGCCAAAAGATATGAAGTTTTGGCAATTTATGACAACTTGACAAATATATATAATAGACAAAAATTTAATGAAGTTTTCTCTTATGAACTAAATAAACAGAAAAGATATGATGAAAAATTATCATTAATTATGTTTGATATAGACCATTTTAAGAGTGTGAATGATAATTATGGACATAATATTGGAGATCAAGTTTTGGTAAATATATCCAATGCAATTAGTGATATTATTAGGGTGCAAGATACATTTGCAAGATGGGGAGGAGAGGAATTTATGGTTTTACTCCCTCATACAGATTTGGAAGGGGCATATAGAGTCGCCCAAAAGATGAGAGTAGCAATTGAATCTTTATCATTTACGCATATTCCTCATGTTACATCTAGTTTTGGTGTTATTGAATGTAGTAAAAGTATGAGTTCTATAGATATTATTAATAGTGTGGATGAATCTCTATATAGGGCAAAGGAGAGTGGTAGAAATAGGGTTGTTAAATATAGGGAGTTAGAGTATCAAGTATAGCTTTATTAAAAATATAATATAATCCGCTTAAGTTACATCTTATGTTAACTATAAGATATTCTTATAAAATTAAAGGATAATGAAAATGGTTATAGATTATAAAGATAAAGAGCTTACTCAAAAATATCAACTTATGGCACAAACAATTGTTCCTCGTCCTATTGCTTGGATTGTTACTGAAAGTGAAAATGGGTTGGTAAATATTGCACCTTTTAGCTATTTTATTGGCTTATCTTCTGATCCTGCAACAGTTTTGGTATCTATTGGACATAAAAAAGATGGCACTCCCAAAGATACACTCAAAAATATTAGAGAGCAAAAAAGATGTACAATCTGTTTTGTTGAAGAGGAACAGTTAAAACCTATGCACTCTAGTTCCAAAGAGTTAGATTTTCAAACAAGTGAAGCAGAATATTTTAATATTGAGACTGAGAATATTATTGCAGATTTTCCACCAATTGTTAAAGGTATTCCAAGTGCATTTTTTTGTACATTTAACCAAGAGATTGTACTTGAAGGAAGTAAAACAATCCCTCTAGTTTTAAATGTAGAACATCAATATATTGATGAAAGGTGTATAGAAAAAGATCAAGAAAAATTTGTTATTAATTTCTCTCCTGTTGCTAGAATTGGTAAATCTTATGCCCTTTTAGGTGCGGAGATTACACCTTTAGTTCCTTAATATTTTTAATATATTTTTTGCACTTCCATGTTTGAGGATGAGTTTGAGCTCTTTTGCTCCCTCCTCAAACTTTTGTTTATCAAAGTTATTATAGCTATTTAGTAAATTTTCTACACTTACATCATTTTGTAAAAACTCTTCATGTATATTCTCTCTATTTTCAAAGTGCATAATAAGATTTGCCAATCCTGCATATGGAAGTTTTATAAAAAATTTTGCAATATAAAAATCTATAGCTCTAGTTTTATATGCAAGAAGAAAAGGTGTACCAATAATAGCAGATTCAAGTGTAGCTGTACCTGAACATATAAAAGCAAAATCACTTAACGCTAGGCTTGACTGTGTCTGATATGAGATCTCAAAATCACTCAAATCTCCATAGATTGATTCAAGATTTTTTCCTTCAAAAAACTTAGGAACAACAATAACTTTATGCTTTTTGATAGATTTTGCTACCTCTCTAAATATGGGCATAAGATATTTTATTTCACTCTTTCTACTTCCTGGTAAAAAGGCTACTTGATTATACTCTGTATGTGGATCTTTGAGTATAGATATTTCATCTAATAGTGGATTTCCTACATAGATACTCTTATTATAAAATTGATCTTCAAATGGAAAAATTGATGCTAAATGATCACAATATTTCTCCATTTTGGCAACTCTATTTTTTTTCCAAGCCCATACTTTTGGTAAAATATAGTAGGTAATCTTTTTTTTTGGATATTTCTCTTTTATAGCTTTGGCTAGAGGAAGATTAAATGCGGGTGAATCTATAAGTAGTACATTATCAACATCTCTTGATAGAAATACCATCTCAGCAATAGCCTCTTTTGCCTTAAAAATTTTGGGAATTACATCCAAAAATCCCATGACTGAAAAGTCACTAGATTTATATAGCCCTTCGCCAAATTTTTCATCATAAATACCTTTTATTTCACAATCTTTTAGCTCTTTTAACAAAACTTCTAAATGTAAATTTGCAGATGGCTCTAGTGCTGATACTAGTAAATTCATCATTTCTCCTTTTCAATTTTATAGAGTCTATTATTATATAGATAATTTAGAGTTATAATAAATGCCAAGGCATCTTTTTCTAACTCTTGATCATGATCTATTTTTTGAAGATGTTTATCTTTATATCTAAAAGTAATAGGTTGTTTATTTGGTCTTAAAACTGCCACTTTATCATCACTTCTTAGAGCGTAATATGTATTAAATTGCATTAGAGAGATATTCTCTTTTTTATCACTAAAAATAGAGTGTCCCATGATGGGATATTGTAAATCTAATCCAATTAGATCTAAAGCTGTTGCTAATACATCAGGTTGAGTTGCCAGATTTTTATATACCAAAGGTTTGATACCCTTACCCAAAATAATAGCAGGTATTTGAAACATATCTACAGGAACCATGTCATCTCCATAAACTCTTACATTATGATCGGCTATAATGACAAATATTGTATCTTTATAATAATCCTCTTTTTTAGCCAACTCTATAAATTTGCCTATTGCAAAATCTGCATATTTAATAGCATTTTTGACGCTCTTTTTCTCTACCCCTTTAATTAGATCAATCTTTTTATCAGGAAAATCAAAGGGGCTATGATTGGTGGTTGAGAATATTACTGAAGCAAATTTTTGATTTTTTTCATATAGTTTTTTATACTCTTTATTTGCTCGTATTATCACCTCTTCATCACAAACGCCCCAAGTTCCTACAAACTTTGGATCTTTAAATTTTGGTTCATCTATAATCTCATCAAATCCATTACCCAAAAACCAACTCTTCATATTATCAAATCTGCTCTCTCCGCCATATATAAAAGAGGTGTGATATCCATGAGGTTTTAAAATTTGAGCAATAGTAAAAAAATCTTTTTGAGATTTATTTCTTTTAACTATACCTTTCCCTGGTACAGAAAAATTACCTGCAACACTTCCTGCTATTCCCCTCACACTTCTTGTACCATTTGAGTATAAATCTCTAAATAAAATAGCATCTTTGCTTAATCTATTTAGATTTGGAGTGATACCTTTTTCTCCTCCAACCACCTCTACAAATTGATATCCCAAACTCTCTTGTAAAAATATTACTAAATTTTTTGGCTTTTTGGTTTTGAAATGGCTCTTTTCTACTCGTGAGAGTGGAAAGTTTTGATCTAAACTTTTTATATTTAATCTATTCTCTACTCTAGAAATTGCCTCTTTTGTATCCATTTTGCCATACTGTTTAATTATTTTTTTACTTCCATGTTTAGCATTTACATACATTGCATAAGTGATACTATGAAGAGAGTTTTTTGTAATCTCATTTAACATTCTATTTGATGAATACATAGCATCAGAGATATTAGCAGGACGATGACCAAATGATGAACGAATACCAAGAAAAAGGATTAACAAAAGAGGAACAAACAGTAGAGCTCTTTTGATATAGGGTATCTCAAAAATTGAATTTAGAGTCTCTTTAAAGTTTTTGAGATAAAAATATATAAAACTTACTATAAGTATCAAAGCAATAGAGAGTTCAAGTTTATAATCTGCAAAGATCATAGAAAAAACCTCTTTTGGATACTCCAAATACTCTACAAATAGGTAGTTTGGTCTTACATCATATTGAGCAATAAATGGAAAAGTTGCTACTTCTATATAGATCAAAACTGATATCACAATTAAAAAATAGTATTTCAAAAAGCTATTTACAAAATTTTGTATCTTTAATGGAGTAAGTGTCAAAAGAAGCAAAGGTATCACAAGTAAAATAGTTGCAACTATAGTATCCATCCTTAGACCATATAAAAAAGTCAACCAATAACTAGCGTCACTATTTTGTAACTTATCAAAATATAGTATAAATAGGCTCAACCTACCCACAAAAAATATACCTATCATTAAAAGATAATATTTAATTAGTTGTTTTAAAATACTCACTGTTTTCCTTTTATTTTCTCTATTTTACCACTATGAACATCACGAATATAATAAGATTGAACTTTTAGAGGATATTTTTTGCTCAAATATTCATAAACCTCTCTATCTTTCTCTCCGCTATCACCAAACATAATCCACTGCATATTAGGATAGAGTCCAAAAAGCTCCTCTATCTTTTGTATTTTATACTCAAACTGATCAAATAGAGGGTCATTATCATATCCATGTAACTGTTTTGTGATTAATATATGTTTTGGAAATTTGTGATAATTTAAAAACCTCTCTATAGAGTTAAAAAGTTGTTTTGGTGAACCTGTTACAAAAAATAGTGTAGTTGGAGTAGTTGGACTATTTTGAGCCAAAATTTTCCTAAATCTTTCTACCATTGTTGGTATAACTTCTCTCTGTTTATGATTTTTTAGAAGCAAATTATTTGCAAGTTTAAGTTTGTTGGCTACATTTGAGATAATCACAGTATCATCAAAATCAGAGATAATTCCAATAGCTTTATCTGTGATAATTGTTGCATGAGTATTAAGAATCTTTGGATTTTCATCTATCTGTAGAGTTAATGGAGTATATCCCCTTTTTAGTTTATAATCTGTTTGGATGTCAAACTCAAAATATCCCTCTTCATCTCCATTGGTAGTATATCTGATATTATTTATCTTAGCTATAATCTCTCTATTTTTAATTTCATCATTAGAGAGTTGTTTCATTTTTCTCCATATATTATGAAGTAGATTATCATCTTTTGAAGCTGATTTATAATCCTTTTTGTCAACCATCCTTCCTTCTATAATAATTTTCTTATCATTTCCATAAGCATTATAAATTAAGATATTATTGTCTGCTTGTAAAAAAGAGATAAAATATGATAGCGTGGCTACTATAAGTAGAATCTTTTTCTCTGTTGTTTTCTTCAATGTATTACTCATTAGTACATTGTACTAGAGAAGCATTTAAATTTTAAAATAGTTTAGTTTTCTTCTGATTTTGTAGCGTCGAATAAGGTTTAGAGGTTTTCTCTTTACTTTTTTGTTTTTCAAAAAATCTAAAGATGCATCAATGACTCTTTGGCTAGATTTTCCATCACTATAGGGGTGAGTTTGGAGAATAAAGTTTTCGATATTATTCATGATCTCTTTGGGATATGTCAAAGAGTAGTTTATAGCCTCCTCTATTTGGTTGGCTTTGGTTATATTTATCATGTAGTTGGCTGGTTTATTATTATTTATGGTGACTACTGGTTTTTTTTGGAGTAAAAACTCTGTTATAGCAGAGGTTGTATCTGAGAGCATAATATCAGCTTTTTTGAAGAGAGGGATTAGATTGGTTGTGTCATAAAATTTAAAATTGTCATGTTGCATATCTTGAAATTTTTTGACAACTTCTCTCTCCATTTTTGGATGCAAAACTGCGATAAAATTCCACTTTCCAATTTTGGATAACCTCTCTATCTCTTGCACAACCGAGCTATTTTTGGCAAGGCTAAGACGAGAGGTAAAGGTAGAACTAATCATGATTGTTGGTTTTTTATCCATGATCTTATTTTCCAATGGAAAAAGAGGATCAACTTTTGACCAACCTGTCTCAACTACATCAAAATGTTTATGTTTTTTTTGTAACTCCAAAAAAGGAAGAGTTGTAGTGGCTCCTTGTGTGCAGTATAGATCAAAAAAACCTCTTATATTAAAATGCCCTTTGGATTCACTTCGTTTACCTACACTAAAACCATGAAAAACTTGAACTTTGATTCCAGGGAAAAAATCTGGTACGACATTACTAATAACAAGTACAACATCAGGATTAAACTCTAATACATCTTCTACACTATTTAGAAGTTTTTGCTCTTTTGTGCAATATTTTTTGCTCTTCTCTTCGTCACAAAACCATCTAATTTTATATCCTCTACTCTCTATTTCTACTTGTAGTGGCATACCTATAGGAATACTATAACCCTCAGAAGCATATATTAGAAATTTTTTCACTTCAAAAACCTAGAGATCACATCTAAAATCTATATTTTCAGGTAGCGTAATTCTATCTTCTATTTCACCTTTATAAGAGTCATCATGAATTTTGATAAGTATATCTACTGTTCCCTCTTGAGATGCAGGGCAGTAATCTATTTTATAAAAGCTATGTCCCCATGCAGTAAGTTCGCTACCTAGCTCTTCAAAGGCATGATTTAAATCTCCGTTTTTATCAACAGGAATATATTTATCTTTACCAATTTTTTCTAATACATCCTTATCTACATCTCCCAATCCTATTGTATAGTAGTAGTTTGCTTTATGTTTGTCAATAAAATTTAACATGCTCTGTTCACTCACTCTATTTGCCAAATCTCTACCATCTGTAAAAACTACAATAGAGGCAAAATCAAAATTTTCTCTATTTGCTTGTATTTGTGGAGTATATATATCATAGTTACAATTTCCTATCCAATGACATGCTACTTTACTAGCTTCAATTACAGCTCCATAAAGATTTGTAGAGTCATAACCATTCAAATTATTCTCTCTAAAAGGGGCATCATATAGTTGTTCAATACCCTGTTTTAATTGAAGAATATTATCTGTAGTGGATGCAGTGTTTGATGTTACAAGAGGGGTAATTGTTGTTTTTGAGTTGAAGTAATATATTGCCATAGTTTGAGACTCATTTACACTACTATCAATAAAAAGTTTTACAGATTCTACTAATTGATAACATAGATTATCAGCATTATCTCCGCCAGAGTAGACATCTGCACACTCACTAATGACAGAACCAGAGAAGTCTAAAAGAAGAAGGATTTGATTTTTGGTAGATCGTGGGTCTTGATTAATAATGACTCTAGACTCCTCTAATGCTGTTTTTGAATCATTTTCAAACATTGAGTATTCAAGACCATTAAAAATAGCAAGAGGCATGCCATCTTTATCTTTGGCTTGAACTAGCATACTATAGTGTCCTTTATCAACATAGCTGTTACCACTATTGTCCAGCAATCGACTTCTAGATTTAATATCAAAAATCATATCCCCACCTACAATTTTCCCATCACTCGTCTTAACAGATGGGTCAGTACCAGCTCTATCACAACCAGCTAATAAAAGCACTATTAGCATTAATAAAATATGTTTTTGCATCTACTATCTCCCTAAAATATATTTTTTAGTTTAAAGAATTAAGATAAATTTTTATATCTTAACTCTTTTTTAGTTAGATATATTTTACACTTTATTAACTTGGTTTTCTAATAACTTTGATATGTGCTTCAGATTTTTTTTTCTCAAAATACTCAATTAGTAGTGCTTGTTCTCTATCTTTCATAACTTCTGCAAATATACGATCTCTAACTTTTTCATAAGGGACAATACTCCCTTTTGTTTTAGATTTTACAAAAAACATTGCAAAAGTTCCATTACCTGCATTGATAACTGGTGTAAAACTTAAATCTGTTGTTTTGACTAGTAACATAGCAATTTGTGGATTTACTTTATCTAATGGTATTATTTTTGGTGTAACTTTGACATTTGGAAATTGAACCATTGGTTGAGAAGCAATAGCATTTAATACCTCTCCACTATTTGATAGATACTCTAAAACCTCTACACTTCCGGGCATTTTAAATTTATTTTTATTTTTTTCATAATATTCTCTAACAACAGACTCATCAGCTTTTTTAAGTCGATTGCCTATTATAAATCTGTAGAGTTTCTCTTTTTTTATCTTCTCTTCAATATTGGATCGAAATTGATTATAATTTTTTCCATCTTTTTGTAGTGCTAATCGAAAATTATCCACACTCATTTTATTTCTTTGGGCAATTTTGGCAATTTGACTATCTATCTCTTCGGGAGTTACATGGAACCCTCTTTTGATAATCTCTGCCTCTTCAATTCTTTTTTGAATTAGTGCATTAACAGCATCTTCTCTTGAAATTTGATTTTTTTGCTGAAAATTTTTAATCTCACTAAGTGTAATAGGAGCATTATCAACAACCATAGCAATTCCACCAATCATCTTCGCTTGGATTGTAATCCACATCAAACTTAATATAAACACAATTTTTATCATAAAAATAGACCTTTTTTAATAAAGTAAAAAATTATTGTACCATAATAGTGTAAATAACCATTTTAACTAATTATGATAAAATCACGCAAAAAATTAAGGCTATGACATGACTATTACAAGATTTGCACCAAGTCCTACAGGATATTTACATATTGGAGGGCTTAGAACGGCTCTTTATAGCTACCTTTGGGCAAAAAAAAATGGTGGAAAATTTTTACTAAGAATAGAAGATACAGATCTCAAAAGAAATTCACAAGAGGCAGTAGATGCAATAGAAGAGGCATTTAAATGGACTTCACTGAGTCATGATGGAGAAGTTATATTTCAATCAAAACGGTTTGATCTATACAAAGAGTATATTCAAAAACTATTAGATGAAGATAAAGCATACTACTGTTACATGAGTCGCCAAGAACTAGATGAGATGAGAGAAGAGCAACAAGCAAAAAAAGAGCGTCCAAGATATAATGGTAAATATAGAGATTTCAAAGGAACTCCACCAGAAGGTATTACTCCAGTAGTAAGAATAAAAGCACCACAAGATGGAAAAATTGAGTTTGTTGATGGAATAAAGGGAGAGATTAGTTTTAATGTTTCAGATATATTAGATGATTTCATCATAGCTCGTGGAGATGGAACACCTACATATAATTTTGTAGTTGCTATTGATGATGCACTCATGAATCTTACATCTGTAATAAGAGGTGATGATCACTTATCAAATACGCCAAAACAGATTGTTGTATATAATGCACTAAATTTTGAAATTCCTACATTTTATCATGTACCAATGATTCTAAATCCCCAAGGTAAAAAATTATCCAAAAGAGATGGAGCTACTGATGTAATGGAGTATAAATCTATGGGCTACCTGCCTGAAGCTCTTTTGAATTTTCTCATAAGATTAGGATGGAGTCATGGAGATCAAGAGCTTTTTAGCATGGATGAGATGCTTGAGTTTTTTGATCCAAAAGATATTAATAGATCAGCTTCTGCTTATAATGCTGAAAAACTTCTGTGGATAAATGCTCAATATATTAAAGAGTTACCATTTGAGAGAATAGAAGAGGATTTGAAATTTTTTGGTACAGATATCAGCCAAATAGAGAAAAAAGAGCTTTTAGTAAATAGTCTTAGAGAGAGAGCAAAAACACTCAAAGAGTTTGCTCAAATGGTAGAAAATATAATCACTCCACCAACTGAATATGTAGCTAAAGCTGTTAAAAAATTTGTCAAAGAGCCATCAAAAGAGATTTTAGAGAACTATTTAAATCATATAAAAGATAAAAAAGAGAGTCTACAGAGTGAAGATGAGTTTGAAAAAGTGACAAAAGAATTTTTAGAAGAGAATGATCTTAAATTAAAAGATATAGCTCAACTTCTAAGATTATCAATGGTAGGCAGTGCTGTCAGTCCATCAATTTTTGCTGTTTTAAGTGTAGTTGGTATTGATGAGGTAATTACTAGAATCGAGGCTTTTTTGAAATTTTTAGAGAGGGAGTAACTCCTTTTTTATCACTTCATAGCGTAAAACCACCTTATTCATGGGGTGGATATAAGCGGTCGATGTTTTAATCATTTTTACCACCTTGATTCAGAATGTATTGCTTAAGTATATGCGTTAGAGCACCTTGTATTGTTCTATCCTGCTCTTTTGCTAAATCCTTAAGCCTTAAATAGTCTTCATATTTAATCTTTACAAGTTGATGT
>CAZLLE010000070.1:0-2656 GCA_964560425.1 uncultured Campylobacterales bacterium | reverse complement strand
TCAATAGATTTAATATCTCTATTTCGATATAAAATCTTTTCTGTTGCTCCAATCATATTTTTGAGCAAATCTAAAACTATCTCTCTATCATACATATATCGCCTCTTTTTCAATTCTCTCTCGCAACAGACTATTCATTCTATCTCTAATTTGAATAATATCTACATGTTTTTCAAAATACTCCTCTATATCCTCTTTGATAGCAACCAATCCAAACATTGTACTCTTATTTAAATCTACTACAATATCTATATCACTTTTAGCAGTTGCTTGATTACGAGCATAAGAGCCAAATATACCTATTTTGTTAACATGATAGAGCTTTTGAAATCTCTCTTTGTGAGTTGATAAATAATCTAAAATTTTTTTTTGTGTCATAGGGTAGATTGCCCATTATTCATTAGATTAATCAAAGTTCTTAAAGCCTCATTAACTGATTTAGCATCAGGAAAAAATTTCATTACATCGCTATCTAATTTGATAATATTCACACCCTCTTTATAAGCTTGTAGATATTTACCACGAATGCCGTTACTAAAATCATACTCTTCTAGCATCTCATCTTTTGGATTCATAATCAATACTCCTCATAAAATTTCTGTTCATGTTTTGTTGCTTTTCTAGCAAAAATAATCCGTATGGCTTCTTTACGCTCTACATGAGTTACAACCAAAGTTTTAAACTACTTAGAGAGACCAATCAAAATCAGTCTATCCTCATCTTTACTATGTAATGCGTCATCAATGGTAATTGAAAGTTCATCAGCAAAAGCTGTGGTAGCCTCTTCAAAAGTTATACCGTGTTTTCGCTTATTTATTTTGGCTTTCTTTTCATCCCATTCAAACTGTAAACTCATATTGTCCTCTTATTTTTTAATTATAGCAAAAAATTGTTATTAAGTCTTTCGGCGAAAACAGAATATTATGCAGGTTTTCTTATCAAAATCACAAAAAATCCATCCCAATAATCTCATCAAACAGAAAACTCTCCTTGCTCCAAACCCTGCTCTTGTCCTCTTGCTCTATCTCAATAAAGAAATACTCAAAGTCACCTTCTCTATTTTTATCTATCTTAAAATCTAAAAATTTAAGAACAGTTATCGATTTAGTCCCCAAAGCCGTGGTAGAGATATGTTCTACCTTTCTATTTTTAAAATCTTTTTGCAAAATATCATATTGAGTCAATGGTTCAATAGTCATTTTTGATGGGTTTTGATAAAGATACTCCCAAACTTTCAGAGCCTCTTCTTTATCTAGTATCGTTCTACTATCATCTACAATTTTACCCAACAATCCATCTTCATTAATATAGAAAAACGTCCATTTAAAATAACCAATCTCTGTTAAATTATTACAAATAGTCTGCTCTTTATATTTTTGTAGAATATGTTTTTTCCATCCATAAAACTTTTTTTGTCTATCTTTTAGTTGTAGAACTTCCTCTTTTTTATGGATTGTGAATTTTATATGGGTTATTTTTCTGCCTGTTTTTAACAGTTCATAAGATAGGGAAAAGGATATATTATCACTTTGGTTTATCTCTTCTATAGCCACATCAATTACTCTTTTTCTGAAATCTTTTATACTTGAATATTGTTCCTCTTTTATACCCATTAACTCTCTAAATATCTCCATAGACATCTTAGGTATCTGCACATTTATATAATCTTCTGCCAACTCATAAAGAGCTATAGAGTATTTACTTCTTAGACTTTTGATAACAACCAAATTGATTTTTCCAAATACTTTTGGGTCAAGAATCATCTCTTCTATATGAGGAGGAAATGAGTATGTTATTATTCCTTGTATATATTTAAATCCTGCAATCAAAGTAAATGCTCCACTCTCTTTACTTCTCTGATTTTTACCCAAAATATTATACTTAACTTGTGTTCTATTTAAAACTTCTAATTCATTTTTGATATAGCTATGATTTTTAATACCTATCTTAAAAAATAGCATCAACTCATCGGCTGTTACTTGAAATATCCTCTTCTCTCTATCTTTTGAAAACTCATTTTTTGCAATTTTGAGCATATAGTTATAACACTTTCTTTGAGTCAAAGATATTTTATTACTTATTTGGATACTAGAGCTATTTTTATCTATAATTATTTCATTGCTATTCATATTTAGCATTTTAGCACCTTTTGTTTAGAAAGCAAAAGTTTATCATAATAAGACTAAAAAATAAATTTTTGTCTTATTTTATAGAGTTAGTATTATAAATGTCCTAACTTAACATTACAGATGTCCTATGTTGGTATCATAAATGTCCTACTAAGTATTAAGTTTGTCCTACACAATCATCTCTAAAGCCCATATTCTCTTTATTTCAAAACCTTTAAAAGAGAAGAAAAGAGATTTAAACGCTCTTAAACTACAAACCCCACTCATCCACCTCAAACCTAAATCCATCAACGCTAAGTTCAAACTCTCCCATTTCAAATCCAATTTTAGGATAAACCAAAATAGATTTAGTAACACCCTCAAAGATAATGCTATCTCGTCTTAATTTAGCCACATCTTCAAAAGAGATTTCACTTTTTTTATTAATCACTTTCCATTTTGCATCTATAACCCATATCTCATTATCAAACTCAACTACAAAATCAGGTTTAGACTCTCTCTCTATATTTGCAAGTGTATAACTCTGT
>CAZLLE010000069.1:0-46552 GCA_964560425.1 uncultured Campylobacterales bacterium | reverse complement strand
AAGTGATGGAAGGTTTTTATGGCTGTAGCGTAAAGTAGACTCTCCAGCAATTTGAGAGATTAAACAATAAAATGTGTGACTCTTAAATGAGAGTTAAACAAAAAATTGTTAAACTTCAAATGAGCCTTGTGCTTGTTGAGTGAAGTCGTTAGTTTGTCGACTTGGGGGCTTCACTCTCCTTCTTTACAGCCTCTTTTAAAAACCTTCAAAAAAAGCATTATGAAATAATAGAATAAAGTGACTTTTGAAAAAATAGATAAATTTGATTAGTTTTATTATTTTATGAAAATTGTAGTTCTTTCACAGTCTCGGATGGATGGGAACGAGAAAAAGCGAAGCTTCCTTAAAAAAAAGCAAATGCAGTTTTATTTTTATAAAAATTTTCCTGAAAAACTTCTTAGAATAGAATTTTATGCTAAAATACATATATAAAAAATTGGAGTTTAATCATGATAAGAGAGATTGTTAAACCAGATAATAATAACTTGGTTATAAGTATCCCAGATGAATATGTCGGTCAAGAAGTAGAATATATAGTTTTTCCACTTCATAAAAACATAAAAGAAAATCCAAAAGAAAATATTGATATAGACTCGATAGGTGGTATTTTAAATAAATATGCTAATCCATCAAAAATAGAACTTGAAGATAAAGCTTGGGAACTTCATGTTATGGAAAAATTTACTACATGATTGCTTTAGATACAAACTACATCTTAAGATTTTTATTAAAAGATAATGAAGAGATGTATCTTGAAGCAAGAAATACTATAAAAAACAATGACTGTTTTATCGATAATGAAGTTTTAGCTGAAGTTGTTTTTGTCTTGTTAAAAGTTTATAAAACTTCAAAAAATGATATAAGAGTTTCATTAGAAAAATTTTTATCTCTGCCAAATATTATCTTAAATAGCAAAGTAACTATTTTGAGAGCTTTGGAAATATTTGATAAAAAAAATTTAGATTTTGTAGATGCAATACTATGTGCAAAATCTAAAAAATATGAAGTTAAAACCTTTGATAAAAAGCTAAACAAGTGCATAAAGGGTGCTAAAGCATAACAACACACAGGAGAGAAATAAAATGGGTATATTAATGGTATTTAATCATCAACCTTATGATGGTAGTGATGTAACATGGAATGGTTTAAGATTGGCAAAAACTTTACATAAAAAAGGTAAAGAGGTTAAAATCTTTTTGATGAATGATAGTGTTGATTTGGCAAGAGACACAACCAAAAAACCTGAATTTTATGAATTTGATTTAGTTCAAATATTAAAGGAATTGTGTGAAAATGGTGTAAAACTAAAAGTATAATACCCCTAGAAAAACAAACTACTTTCCCTTGTTCCAAAGTTCCAAACTTTGGAATGCATACAAAACTATAATAAAAAGTAAATAATCAAATTAACAATAAGCATACATTTAAATATCTATTCCCAAGCAAAACTTGGGAAGAAGTGAATAGGTAATGCAATACCTAACTTTTTATCAACAGCTTTAAAAAATTCAATTAAACAGTATTTAAATCAGGCTCTTATATCTAAAAGATGTGGTAATTCATCATTTTGAGATTTATTTTTAACTCTTTTTTTAGTTGTTGTTTTGTTTGGGTTTTCATGATAATGTTGACGATCAGGACTTAGTGTTTTATCCTCTTCTAATGCACGAGTCTCTTGTATATCTTTGGTTTTATCATTTGCTAAAGAAGCTACTGTTATATTTTGAAAATCTGTACCTTGATGATCAGTTTGTTTTGCCGCAGCTAAGTGCATATTTTGGTTTGTATATATCATTCCACCAATAGCTGAAAGTGCCATAAATTACTCCTTTATGATCTTATTAAATTATCCTCTCTCTTTGTATAATCGACTATTTCAGACTTTAATCCTATAAAAGTTATTTATATTTTTCTTTTTATATAATTTTTTAAAAAATTAAGCAACTAAGATAAATTTTATCCTATTATAAGTCCTTGTTATATTTTAACCTCATGTTAAGTCAAACTCCTCTATACTTCTGAATGAGTATTCATTTAAGAAAAGGAGGCATTTATGAGTCATAAGCGGTTTGAGTCAGTAAAAAAACTTTTCACATCTCAAAGTGCAAAAGTTGAAACAAATAGAGGTGAAGCTTACTATGAGAAGCTTTTTAAGCAGTGTGAAGAGAGGTTAAGTGAGTTAAGAAAATCGGCTCCTCTTAAAAATAGACTCGATTTTAAACAGACTATATTTGATGAAGGATTAAATCGTAGAGACTTTATGAAATGGGCATCTGCTACAACAGCTATGCTTATGCTCCCGTCTACATTTACACCACTTGTAGCAGAAGCTGCTGAACTCATGAATAGAGTGCCTGTGATATGGATTGAGCTTAGTGATTGTGCAGGAAATACTGAAGCTCTAATAAGAAGTGATGGACCTAAAATTGATGAGATTATCCTTGATATTATCTCTTTAGAGTTTCATGACACACTACAAGCAGCATCAGGTCATCAGGCTGAAAAACAGCTTGATGAGGCAGTTGAGATGTTTAAAGATAAGTATCTACTATTTGTTGAGGGTGCAGTTCCAATGGCTATGGATGGGTTATATGGCACAAATGGGGCAAAAGGTGAGACTTTTAAAGATCAACTTACAAGATTATCAGCTCATGCGGCAGCTGTTGTGGCTGTTGGAAGTTGTGCTACATTTGGTGGTGTTCCTGCAGCTGCTCCAAATCCTACAGATGCAGTAGGTGTTATGGATGTTGTAAAAGGTAAGCCTATTATCAATATTCCTGCATGTCCTGCAAATCCATCTAATATGGTTGGTGTAATACTTCACTATGTATTGACTGGTCAAGTTCCTGAACTTGATTCACTTCTAAGACCAAAATTTGCATTTGGATATAGAATTCATGACAACTGTGAAAGAAGAGCACATTTTGATGCTGGTGAGTTTGTAGAAGAGTGGGGAGATGAGGGAGCTAAAAATAATTTCTGTCTATATAAAGTTGGATGCAAAGGTCCTATGACATTTAATAACTGCTCAATTATTCGATACAACGAGGGTGTAAACTGGCCTGTGGGAGTTGGAAGAGGATGTATTGGTTGTAGTGAACCAGATTTTTGGGATAAGTATGCTTATGAGAGACCAATGGCAAATGCACATATAAAAGCACCAACTGGTGGAGTTGAGAAAACAGTTGATGAGTTTGGTTTAGGACTATTAACCGCTGCGGGAATTGGTATAGGAATACATGCAGCAGCTAGTATTATTGGTGGTAAAAAAAGTCAAGTAGAGGAGGAGGCATAAAATGAGTGAAAACAATACAACACAACAAATAGTAGAAGAGACAAAAGAGATACAAGAAGCTACTCCAAATACAGAGGAAACAAAAGCAGAAGCATCTCCTACCAAGGGTAAAAAACATATTATTGTTGATCCAATCACTAGAATTGAGGGACACCTTAGAATTGAAGCTGTAATTGATGAAAATAACAAAATTGTAGATGCTTTTAGCTCTTCAACAATGTTTAGAGGAATAGAGACTATATTAAAAGGGAGAGATCCTAGAGATTGTGGACTTCTTGCTATGAGAATTTGTGGAGTTTGTACAGGTACTCACTATCAAAGAAGTATTGAAGCAGTTGAGGACGCATTTAATATTACTATTCCTAAAAATGCAAGACTTGTTAGAAACTTAATTCAAGGTGCACTATATATTCATGATCATCTTGTTCACTTCTATCATCTTCATGCTCTCGATTTTGTTGATATTATCTCTGCTACAAAAGCAGATCCAGCAAAAACGGCAGAGGAAGCTATAAAATGGGCTAAAGTTTCAGGATATAAACCATATATGTCAGCAGAAGCTGATTTCAAAGCTATTCAAGATAGAGTTATCAAGTTTGCTAAGCAGGGACGACTTGGTATCTTTGGCAATGGTTATTGGGGAAATAAACACTATAAACTCACACCTGAACAAAATTTAATAGGTGTAGCTCACTACTTAAAAGCTCTTGATATTCAAAGAGAGATGGCAAAAATGCAAGCTATATTTGGTGGTAAAAATCCTCACCCTCAATCAATTGTAGTTGGTGGAGTTACTTGTGTTCAAGATATCCAAAATCCTGCAAGAATTGCACTATTTAAACAGCTCCTAAAAGAGAGTACAGATTTTGTCAAGGGTGCATATTTACCAGATGTCTATATGGCAGGAACTATGTATGCTGATGAAGCTACAGATAAAGATGCAACATATAAAGGTGTTGGTGGAACAGGTGGCGGAATCTTGAGTTATATGAGTTATGGAGATTTTAAACTTGATGATACAGGCTTTTATAAAGCAGCTCAACTCTTCCCTTCTGGTCTAGTTTTGGATGGTGATATTACAAAAGTACTTGAAGTTGACACAGATAAAATTACAGAAGATGTAACACACTCATGGTATAAAGGAGATAAACCTCTTCACCCTTATGTAGGTGAGACTATTCCTAACTATACAGGACTAGAGAAGAAAGATGATGGATATGCTTATCTCAAAACTGATGAAAAATATTCATGGATCAAATCTCCAAGATATGATGGAAAACCAGTTGAAGTTGGTCCACTAGCTCGGATGGTAGTTGGATATGTAAAAGGTGATGAGAGAATTACCAAATATGTAGGAAATTTTCTAAAAAGAGCAAATCTTCCTGTAACAGTACTATTCTCAACAGTAGGTAGAACAGCAGCAAGAGCTATTGAGACTGAGCTTATGGCAGATATTATGTTGGAGTGGGTAGATGAATTAGCCAAAAATGTCGCTTCAGGAGATTTAAGCACTTGGAGTGATTTTGATTTTGATACAGTTGCAACAAACTCTAAAGGAGCTGGACTAGCTGAAGCTCCTCGTGGTGCATTGGGACATTGGGTAAATATCAAAGATGGTAAAGTTACAAACTATCAAGCTATTGTACCTTCTACTTGGAATGCAGGTCCTCGTGATGCACAAGGGCAACTTGGAGCTTATGAAGCAAGTCTTATTGGTACAAAAGTTGCAAATCCAGAGGAGCCATTGGAGATAATTAGAACCATTCACAGTTTTGATCCATGTATTGCATGTGCAGTTCATGTGATGGATACAAAAGGTAAGGAGTTGGCTGTCTACAAAGTTGATCCTACTTGTGCATTTTAAAGGGGTTTGATATGAAAAAAGTAAGGCGAATGACAGGTGCAATGAGAATTATACACTGGGTCAATGCTATATCTATGGTTGTTGCGATTATTACAGGTTTGTATATCGCAGAGCCATACTATCAAACACTTATTGCCGAAGATGCTGTTGATAAATATGTGATGGCTTGGAATAGATGGGGACACTTTATAGTAGCTATTATATTTGATGTAACTTCAATAATTGTGGCTTATCTATTCTTCTTTTCAAGATTTGAGAAGCCTATTTTGAAACTACTTCCAACACCAAGCAATATAAAAGAGTTTTTTGAGGTTTTGATAAATCTCATAACTCTAAATCGTAGAAAAAACTTTGATTCATCTCATAGTGATAGTTTTAATACTGTATATTTTACGATTTTTCATCTACTTTTAGCTTGGATGTTATTTACTGGTCTTCAGCTATATGTTCATGGTTTAGCTTCAGGAGAGAGTAGTATTGGTTCATGGTGGCCATGGATACTTCACTGGGCAACTGATTGGACAATTGCAATGAGTGGAGGAACTTTAATGGATGTTAGAATCATGCACCATTATGCTATGTGGTTTATCATTACTTGGATTGCTTTTCATATCTATTATCAGGTATGGAGGACAATCTTTTGGCAAGAGGGAGATATCTCTATTGTTTTTGGTGGTGATAAATTTGCCAAATAATAGGAGGGGTTAACCCTCTTATTTCTGAAAATATTCATGGGTGGTGCTATTTGGTAGCTTTAGCCTTGAATATTTATAAATTTAATAAAGGTCTAATTTGAGTAACTCTTTTGCTCTTGTGGGTATTGGTAATATAATGTTTAGTGACGATGGTTTAGGGATATACGCAGCAGAATATATCAAACAAAACTATACCATTCCAGATAATTTAACTATTGTTGATGGTGGTGGTTTAGGATTTACACTCATGACATTTTTTCAAGAATATAAGAAGGTTTTTATAATTAGCACCACTTCAATTGATGGCAGTAGTGGAGATATTTTTAGATTTAGCAAAGATGAACTAATTTCTCAAGGAGCAACAAGACAGAGTGCAAATGAGGTAGAAGTAGTTCAAATGTTAGAAATTTGCTCAGTTTTAGATACTGATATGTCAGAAGTTGAAATAATAGCCATGAAACCAGATGATATTATTCCTGTTGAAACTAACCTTACAAAAACAGTAAGAGACTCCTTTCCCAAACTAATAGATGAGACATTAAAAGCTTTAAAAGAGTCAAATTTGGTACTTATTAAAAAAGATAAAGAGGTTAGTTTAGAAAAGATACTCCATGAATATGCAAATCCAACACAAGTTTATAAATAAGGGTAAAAATTGTATTTTATATTTGAGATAGAGTTTAATAGTGACAAAAGTTATATATCAGACATGATAAGAGGATTAAAAGAGAAATTTTCAATAGAGTTAGAGATAACAAGAACAGAAAAAAAGATTATTTTAATATCCAAAAGAGATGAACCAAAATTAGAAGAATTTCTAAAAACTTTAGAAGAGTCTCTCCCCGCCTCTATATATCTTGGTAAAAGTAACCACTATCTAAGCGAAGAAAAACCAAAATTTAAAAGTATTATTGAAAATAGTCTACCTATAGATCTATCTCTATGTCCTAGTTGTCAAAAAGAGATATTTGATGTTAGCAGTAGAAGATATTACTATCCATTTACATCATGCAAATGTTGCGGAAGTAGACATGCCTTTTTAGATAGATACCCTTTTTCAAGAGAGAACTCTACTATGAAATTTTTAGTTCCATGTAAGTTATGTCAAGAGGAGATGGAGAAAAATCCATTAAGAAAAAATTATCCTCTTATTTCATGTATAGATTGTGGAATAGCTCTAAAAATGGTAGATAAAAAGAGTGAAAGATATGCAAATGATAAAGGAAGCTATAGACAACTTTTTGAAGTATCTGCAAGAGCAATAGCAAAAGGAAAATCTATTTTAATAGAGACTACTTTTGGATATAGAAAATTTTTTAAGCCAACAATCAATGATGATCTAAAAAATTCAACACTTTTTATTGCAAATGCCTCATCTCTAAATAGCCACCTTATGATGGTTCCTCAAGAATTTAATGCCCTTTTGAGCATTGAGAGACCACTTTTAAGAGTAGCAACCAAATCTCAAGAGCTAAAAGATCTATTTGGTAGTAGTGTATGGTGCAAATATCCAGATGATGGAGTGAGTATGCTTTTGGCAAAAGAGATTATCAATAGTGGATTAGATTTTATAGCTTATGAGGAGTGTGAGGAAGATACTCAAGCAGACATGATTGTAAGTTTTGATATTCCTATAACAACCCAAAAAGATTTTAAACTCTTTATAAATCAAGATACCAAATTTATTATAAGTGGAGAGAGATCAGTTTTTCCTCAAATGAGAAAAGATGGAAAAGCAATTGAATTAAATAGAAAACAATCAAACAATCATGAGGGATTTAAAAGCTCAATGCTTAGTGTATTAGCAGAACATAAAAGATTAGATCAAGATGCAGTAGGAGTCCATTTTGATGATAGGCTTCACTTTTTATATTACAACCAAAAAGAGGTTATAGATGTAGTTCCTCCACAAACTTTTGAAGCTGATAATCTATTTGAAAATATATCAAAATTGAGAGATGGTTCTGATAGATTAGTAGAAAATTTTAAAAAAGAGTATTATGCTCTTTATGAGAGAATAAACAGCATAACAGGAGAAAAAAATCTATTTGAGATAACAGCAATATTACTAGAACTAGAAGATGAAAGCTTTGAAGGAATCTCATCAAAAGCACTTGAATTTATGGGAAAAGGTGGTTTACAAATAGATACAAAAATGAGTGATAATCGTTTTAATGATTACGCATTTTTAGCTTCAATCATGAGCTATAAATTAACCAATGCCGAAAATTCTCTCCTTTGTTATAGTATCTATGAATCATTTGGCGACTATATTGCTGAAATAGTAAATCAACTCATGAATAAAACAAAAGCTACAACTTTAACACTCAGCGGAAAAAGCTTTGCAAACCAATCTTTATGGGGAAGAATAGAGAGAAATTTAAGCCTCAAAAAACCAATATTAAATATCAACTACCCAATAGGAGTGGAAAATGAAGTTTATGGGGATATGATTAAAAATGATTCTATTTATATTGTTGCTTGTGGGTATCATTCATAAATATGCTTACAGATGATTAAAACATATTCAATTCAAATAAATGGCAGAGTTCAAGGTGTAGGCTTTCGCCCTTTTATTTATCAACTCACAAATCAATTATCTTTAAAAGGGACTGTTAGTAATGGTGTAAATGGGGTAGAGATTATTTTAAATGCAACTCAAAAAGAGTTAGATATATTTTTGAAAAATCTTAATATAAATTTACCTCCTCTTGCAAAAATAGAAAAAATTTCTTATAAAGAGATAGAAAAAAAATCATTTGATAATTTCTCGATTATAAAAAGTCAAAATAGTGGTAAAAAAACACTCCTTATACCTCCTGATATCTCTATCTGTAAAAATTGTGAAAAAGAGCTATTTGATCCAGATAATCGTAGATATCTTCATCCTTTTATTACTTGTACTGATTGTGGTGTTCGCTACTCTATAATCAAAACTCTACCTTATGATAGAAAAAATACATCAATGAGTAGTTTTGAGATGTGCCAAAAGTGTCAAGAGGAGTATACCAATCCAAATAATCGTAGATACCATGCCCAACCTATAGGATGTCATGAGTGTGGAACAAAAGTATCAATGAATATAGATAAGGCTGTAAATTATATTAAAGAGGGGAAAATTTTAGCAGTAAAAGGGGTAGGAGGATATCATCTTGTTTGTGATGCTACCAATGAAGAGGCTATTAAAAGATTAAGGCAGAGAAAAAAACGACCCTCAAAACCTTTTGCAATTATGGTAAAAGATATAAAAGAGGCAATGAAGTTAGCATATATAGATGAAGATGAAAAAGCTATTCTTATTTCAAAAGAGAGACCTATAGTTTTACTCAAATCAAAACTAAAAATAGATAATTCTATTGCTCCAAATATATCCAAAATTGGACTGTTTTTACCATATACTCCTCTTCATCTTTTGATACTTCACTCCCTTAATCGTCCTTTGGTTGCTACTTCTGCAAATGTTACAGATGAACCAATCTGTACAAACATAGATAGCCTCAAAAAACTAGAGGGTGTTTATGATCATCTCCTCGATCATGATAGAGATATTATAAATGGTTGTGATGATAGTGTAGCTATGGTGGTAAATAATCAAACTATAATGATAAGAAGAGCAAGAGGTTATGCTCCTAGCTCTATAAAACTACCTTTTAAACTAGAAAAAAATGTTTTAGCCCTTGGAGCAAATCAAAAAAGTACTATTGCAATTGGTTTTGAAAGAGAGGTGATACTCTCACCACATATTGGAGATTTGGATACAATAGAATCAGTTGGGTATTTTGAAAAAAATATAGAGACACTAAAGAGAGTTTATGATTTTAAACCTGATATTGTGATACATGATAAACATCCAAACTATGAATCCACCAAATATGCTAAAAAAAACTTTTCAAACAGCAAAGCTATACAGCACCACTATGCACATATTTTAGGTGTAATGGCTGAAAAGCAGATAGAAGGCGAAGTGCTTGGAGTTGCATTTGATGGAACAGGATATGGAGATGATGGCACTCTTTGGGGTGGAGAGTTTTTGATTTGCGATTACAAAAAATATAAAAGAGTAGCTCATTTAAAAGAGTTTAAATTACTAGGCGGTACAAAAGCTATAAAAGAACCTCGAAGAGTAGCTCTTAGTCTGCTGTTTGATCTATATGGTAAAGATGCGATAAATCTAAAAACTCCTACTATAGAAGCCTTTTCAGCATCAGAACTAAAAACACAATATCTCATGTGGCAAAAAAATCTAAATTCCCCTCTTAGTTCATCAATTGGAAGATTATTTGATGCTATTAGTTCACTAACAGGGATTTGTCAAGTGATGAGTTTTGAAGGTGAAAGTGGGATGCTTTTGGAAGAGCTTTATGATGAAAGTATCACAGATAGTTATCAAATAACCTATCAAGATGAGAAGATAGAGTTTTTAGAGATGATAAGAGAGATAACAAAAGAGCAAAACCAGAAAGTTGCGATCTCTAAGTTTTTTAACACAGTTGTTGAAATAATCAATACACTCTATAGACAATATAACCTACCTCTTGTTTTAAGTGGTGGAGTTTTTCAAAATAGAGTACTTTTGGAGCTTATTTTGAAAAAAATTCCAAAAGCTGTTCTGCCAAGTGAGATACCACCTAATGATGGAGGAATCTCGCTTGGACAAATAGTAAGTAGCTAACTAATTTTTATGTGAAACTAATTTTATAAGAGTCTCAAATTGTTCAGGAGATAGTAATTGTTGAACATCATGTATACAGCTTAAGTGAGCTTTTGTCATATCTGCTTTTGCTTTTGCTATTTTGTCAATCAACTCATTTAAACTCTCTGGAGATTTTTTATCTACAACTATCTCTTTTGCAAGTTCAAGTTCCATAGCTTTTACCTCTTTTGCTAGTTTTGCAGATACAGGAACTATTGTTTTTTTCATTTGACCTAGTTTTTTCAATTGCTCTGGTTTGAGGTTTAATGTATCACTTTGAGGATGAAATAGTGCTGCTCCCACGAGAAATGGAAGGTTCCGATCTACCAAAAAGTAATCTTTTGGAAAAACTTCTTTGGCTCCTCTAAAATATGGTCCAACTTCACCTGCCATAGCGGCAAGTTTCTTCATTCCTTCTGGACTCTTCTCCATATTTGGCTTAGCTATTAAACTACTTGTCAATGCAATTGTTACAATAGTTGTAAAAATAATCTTTTTTCTCATAATCTTCCTTTTTAAAATTAAGTGGAAATTATATTTATTATTTGTAAATAAAAAGTAAATCTAAAGTATTTTATATTTTAATATAAACATAATCCTATTCACAGTAAAATATGAACACTCATTCAGAACAAAGAGGTATAAAATATGGAACTCTCACTACTACTGATTTTTTGGTATGGAATTTTACATGCTTTTGGTCCTGATCATCTTACTGCTATTGCTGATTTTTCTATTGGGAAGGCAAAAAAAAAGACACTTCTTATAACTACTCTTTTTGCAATAGGTCATGGTTTGAGTCTATTTATCTTTGCAAAGATACTCAAAAGTATGGATATAAGCCAAAATATTTTGGCTTATGGAGATATTATCTCCGCTTCGGTTATCATTGCTATTGGTCTATATCTACTCTTTATGGTTTTTACAGATCGGATTCATCTCAAAAAACATCTGCATAATGGAAAAGAGCATATTCATATATGGTTTGGTAGTTCTCATGATCATAATAGTGTAGATACAACCTCATCATTTAGTATGGGTGTACTGATGGGAATTGGTGGAGTTAGAGGGATGCTTATTACTCTTGGAGCTGTTAAGGGTGGAGATGTAAATATGATTATGGTATTGGCATTTACTGTTGGAGTTATGGTTGTTTTTGTCTCTTTTGGACTTTTGATACTCTATATCAATCAAAACTTCTTGGGTAATATCAAAAATGTTAGAAGAACTTTTGCCTCAGCGGGGATTATATCTCTGATTGTTGGCTCAAATATATTATTAGGATAAAGGAAATATATGTGTAAAGATTGCGGATGCAGTATCACAGAACACGCTCATGATCATAGCCATGATCATCAAAAGGCTCATGAACACCTACATCATAACCCTCAGTTAAATGATGCAAAAACCATTTCAGTAATTCAAAAGATACTAGATAAAAATGATCATGAAGCTGAACATAATCGTGCTCATTTTGAAAATCATCATGTATTAGGTATCAATCTCATGAGTAGTCCGGGGAGTGGTAAAACTACCCTTTTGGAGTATTTAGCAGATGTTGCAGATTTTAAATTTGGTGTAGTTGAAGGGGATTTGGAGACGAGTAAAGATGCGGATAGATTAAAAGCAAAAGGGATTCCTGCTCACCAAATACAGACTGGTTCTGCTTGTCATTTAGATGCTTTTATGGTTCATAAAGGGCTTCATGATATGCCTTTGGATGAGATAGATATCTGTTTTGTAGAGAATGTGGGTAATCTTGTCTGTCCTGCTAGTTATGATGTAGGAACTCATCTAAATATAGTTTTGGTATCTATTCCTGAAGGTGAAGATAAAATAGCCAAATACCCTGTGATGTTTCGTCAAGCAGATTTAATTCTTATTACCAAAACTGATCTTTTGCCATACTTCAAATATGACATAGAAGCAGAAAAAAAAGAGGCAAGACGCATAAAACCAAATGTTGATATTTTAGAAGTGAATATAAATGATATAGATTCAGTCAAAGCTGTAGCTAATTGGATAGAGTTTAAAAGAAAGATGAGAGTCTAATATGTGTCTCTCTATTCCAAGTAAAGTGGTAAAGATAAGTGAAGATGATACTATGTGTACAGTTGATACCATGGGTATTCAAAGAGATGCAAATCTTATGATGATGGATAATGGAGATGTAAAAATTGGGGATTATGTGCTTCTTCATATTGGATTTGTCATGAATAAAATAGATGAAGATGAAGCTTTAGCTTCTATTGAAACCTATAAGGAGATATTGGAACTTATGGATGAAGAGGAGAGAAGGCAGAAAATTTTAGAGGGTGATAACTGTGCCAATCGAACTTAAAAATCTATATGATGATTTTCGAGATGGTGATACTATCAAAGCTTATGCCAAAATTATCTCTAAAGATGCCAAAAAACTAAAAAACCCAATAAATATCATGGAGGTGTGTGGAGGACATACACATACTATCATGAAGTTTGGTCTACCTCAACTTCTACCATCAAATATAAACTTTATCCATGGACCAGGTTGTCCTGTATGTATAATGCCAAAAGAGAGAATTGATCATGCTTATGTTTTGGCAATGCAAGAGGATACTATTCTTGTGACTTTGGGAGATATGATAAAAGTACCCGGAAGCAATGGAAGCCTACAACAAGCTAGAAGTAAAGGGGCAGATGTAAGATTTGTCTACTCCCCTATGGAGTGCCTCAAAATAGCAGAGGAGAATCCTGATAAAAAAGTAATCTATTTTGCAATAGGATTTGAGACAACTACGCCAATGAGTGCAGTTTTGATAGATCAAGTAATCAAAAAAGATATCAAAAATATACTTTTTCATATAAACCATGTAACAGTTCCAGAAGTAATGAAAGAGCTTATTGATAGTCGTGATATTCATGTAGATAGCTACAATAACAAAATAGACGCATTTTTAGGACCTTCTCATGTAAGTGTTATAAGTGGAGCAAAAATATATCAAGATTTTCCAACTATATATAAGCGTCCTGTAGTTGTAAGTGGGTTTGAGCCTGTAGATGTAATGCAGGGGATATCTATGATAGTAAAACAGTTCATAGAAGATAGATGCGAATTAGAGATACAGTATAAAAGAGTAGTCACTTATGAAGGAAACCTAAACTCCCAAAAACTTATAAATAGATATTTTGATAAAGTAAATCTATTTCGTTGGAGAGGTCTTGGAAATGTTCCTGATAGTGGGTTAAAACTAAAAGATCAATTTTTACAATATGATGCAGAAGTAGTATATAAAGATATATTACCAATAGCAGAGATAGAAGATCATAAACTCTGTATCTGTGGTGATATTCTACGAGGAATGGCAAAACCTACAGAGTGTACTATTTTTGGTACAGCTTGTAAACCTACCTCTCCTATTGGTTCATGTATGGTTAGTAGTGAGGGAGCATGTGCTGCTTATTATAAATATGGGAATTTAATATGAACAAAACAATTACAATAGCTCATGGAAATGGTGGGCAGGAGAATAGTGAACTAATAGGCCAAATTTTTTATAAACATTTTCAAAATGATATCTTAGTCAAAAGTGAAGATGCCGCAGTCATAGAAAATGGAAAATTGGCATTTACAACAGATAGCTTTACAGTAAGCCCTCTATTTTTCAATGGTGGAGATATAGGAAAATTGGCAATTTGTGGAACTTGCAATGATCTAGCCATGATGGGAGCAAAACCAAAATATCTCACTTGTTCAGTAATAATTGAAGAGGGCTTTTCATCAAGAGAGCTAGAAAAGGTAGTAAGAAGCATGAAAAAAGAGCTTCAAATAAATGGTGCAATAGTAGTAAGTGGAGATACAAAAGTAGTGCCAAAAGGGAGCGTTGATAAACTCTTCATAAATACAACAGGTATCGGAGAGATAGAGTATCCCAACATTTCAGCCTCAAATCTCAAAGAGGGCATGAGTATATTGGTAAATCGGGATGTAGGTTGTCATGGAGCTACAATTTTTGCTGCTCGTGAAGGGATAGATTTGACAACAACACTAAAAACAGATTGTGCTTCACTATATCCAGAGATAAAAGCTTTGATAGATGCAAATATCCCAATAATCGCCCTAAGAGATGCAACTCGCGGAGGAGTAGCAGCGGTATTAAATGAGTGGGCAAAAGCTTCTGATATATGTATCGAAATAGAAGAGGATAAAATCCCTATTCAAGATGAGGTCAAAGGCATTTGTGAAATGCTAGGATTTGAAGCCGTAAACTTAGCAAATGAGGGAACTTTTCTCTTGGCTGTAGATAAAAAAGATGAAGATAGAGCTCTAGAAGTTTTAAGAAATACTCACCAAAACGCCACTATTTTAGGAACTGTAACAAACCTTCATAACCAAAAAGTTATATTAAACTCTGCATGGGGAACAAAAAGATTTTTGGATCTACCTAGTGGCGAGTTGTTGCCTCGTATTTGTTAGTACTTATGTTATAATATTTGTCATATGTCAAACAAAGGATAGCTATGAGGAAAGTATATGGAACAAGAGAGATAGTAAGAAACCCATCTATCTTGAGAATATCTCCTGATGAAAATATAATAATTGCAGATAAAAAATCTCATAAAACATTAGGTATATATATAGGTACTAATTTAGCTGAAAAATTTTTTACTTACCTTGAAAAAGAGAAATTACTAAATAGTGCAAAAAAAATAAAAGAGAGTGCAATAAAAGAGTATGATGATATAGAGGGAACACTTTCTGATGGAGTATAATAGAGGTGATATTGTACTTGTCAATTTTAATCCTCAAAAAAAAGCTACAGAAATTGGAAAAATTAGACCTGCAATTATTATATCAGATAGTGAACTAAATGAAATATTAGATTTAGTTAGTGTTGTAGCTTTGACTACTAATTTAATAGATGATGCTCTTCCCCTTCGTATACGAATATTAAAAAGAGGTGATTTAAATAGAGATAGTGATGCTATGGTAGAACAACTTAGAAGTGTTTCAAAAGATAGAGTAGGTCAAAAAGTTGCTTCTTTAAAAGATGAAGAGTTAAGAGTAGTTGAACAAGGAATAAAAGTAATGTTAGGACTTAAATAAAAATTATATGAACACTCTTCTACTTTGCACTACATTTAACTCCCTTACACAAGCTATATATGCAAGATTAAAAGATAAAGGTTACAATCCAAAAGTTTTATATGCTGTAGATTTAGACAAAGTTTATCTCACAAAGCCTGATATAATATTATGTCCATTTTTAAAAAGTTATCTTCCTGCTCAAATTTATCAAAATTATCCTACTTATATACTTCATCCTGCCCCGATTGGTGATCGTGGGGCTTTCTCTTTGGAGTATGCTTTGAATCAAAAAAAATGGGGAGTTGTCTGGCTTAGAGCAGTTGAGGAGTTGGATGCTGGAGATATCTATTCTCATGATGAATTTAAGGTGAGAGATACTTACAAAGCCTCTCTATATCGTCAAGAGGTGGTTTGTAGTAGTTTGAAATCTTTGGATACTCTATTTCAAAATAGATATCAAAAACAGATATTAAATCCTCTTCATGAACCTTTTACTCAAGATATACGAAAGATTGATTGGCAAAGAGATAATACAGATACAATTATCAAAAAAATATATCAAGCTGATTCATTTCCTGGGGTGAAAGATGAGATTTTAGGAGTGGAGTGTTATCTTTTTGGTGTTTGGAGAGAAGCTAAATTTCGAGGATCTCCCAAAGAGATTTTGGCAAAGAGAGATGGGGCGATCTGCTTGGGGACAAATGATGGAGCTATTTGGATAACTCATCTAAAAAAGCCTAATGGATTTAAGCTTCCTTCTACTTATATTTTGAAAGATAGATTAGCTGGTATCAAAGAGGATAGATTACCACTTCTATTTGATAAGAGTTATGATAGTTTTTATGAGACAAGTGTGGAGTTTAGAGATGAGGTTGCATATTTGTGTTTTAATTTTCAAAATGGTGCTATGAGTTCAGCTCAATGTATTAGGCTTAAATATTGTGTTGATTATCTCAAAGAGAGATGCAAAGTTTTGGTACTTGTTGGAGGAATGGATTTTTTTAGTAATGGTATTCATCTAAATATACTTGAAGATAGCAAAAAGCAGGGAGAAGATGGGTGGGCAAATATCAATGCTATGAATGATCTTATAAAATCAATTCTTTTTGCTGATGAGATAGTTACCATAGCCTCTCTAGCTAGAAATGCAGGGGCTGGTGGAGTTTTTATGGCATTGGCTTGTGATTATCTAATAGCAAAAGAGGGTGTAGTTTTGAATCCTCACTATAAAACTTTGGGACTTAGTGGAAGTGAATATCATACATATACTCTACCAAAAAGAGTAGGAGAGAAAAAGGCAGAAGAGTTATTGGATAATTGTCTACCAATCTCTGTAAATGAAGCGAAAAAAATAGGAATGATTGATAAAGTTTATTCCCCTAATAGCTATTATGAGGAGTTACATCAATTTGCCAAAAATAGTTATGATGATGATTTTATTTGGGATAAAGAGGATTTTTTGGAAGAAAATCGAGATAAAATTGAATCTTTTAAAGAGAGAGAATTAGAGATTATGTATCCACAATTTTGGGATAAAAACAGCTCTTTTCATAAATTAAGAAGAGAATTTGTATACAAAATTTGTCCAACTTCTACACCTAAAAGATTTATTTAGTATAATTATCCAAAAATTGAATAGGTATTCATTATGCACGAGTATAGTATTGTCCAAGCTCTTCTAAATCAATGTGAAGATATAGCCAAAGAGAACAAAGCTACAAAAATTACAAAAGTAATAACCAAAATAGGTGTCATGAGTGGAGTTGAAACTCATCTTTTACAAGTAGCTTTTGATACTTTTAAAGAGAAGAGTATTTGTGATGGGGCTGAATTTATCATGAATGTTCAAAAACTAAAAGTTAGATGTCGTGAGTGTAATGATGAATATGAGATAGATGAAATCAACTATAAATGTAGAAGCTGTGGACATTTAGGAGTGGATACAATAGATGGAGAAGATATGTATTTGATGACTTTGGAGATGGAATAATGCAAGAGTATTGGGAATTATATATGAAAAATTTAGAGGGATATCCCTCTTCAATTTTATTTAATGCGGGTATATCTATGGATATAGAGGAGTTAAAATATACACATCCTACAGTTGCTTTTGTAAAAGTGATACTCAAAGAGCCAAATAAAAATGGACTTTTAAGTGATAGTGAAGAGAGTGAAATTTTATTCTTAGAAGATAAACTTGAAGCAGCTATGCTAAAATTTCGTATTGGTAAATATGTGGGAAGAGTTATCTCAAACTCCTCTATTACCTTTATCTATTATCTTCAATTTACCTATAATTGGCAAGATTTTTTAGAGTTTGCACTTGCTGATTTTTTACATTATGAGATTACAAATGGTTTTTCTGATGATAATGAGTGGAACTATTACCAAAATCTACTCTATCCTACTGCCAAAGAGTGGCAACTAATACAAAATCATAAAGTTTGCAAATCACTTTTGGAAAATGGTGATAATTTGAAAATAGCTCGTGCAATAGAACATAAACTATTTTTTCATGATATAAACCAAAAAAATAGTTTAATATCTATACTTGAAAATGATGGTTTTGTTATACAACAAAATATAGAGAGTGAAGATAAAATACAGGGAGTTAGTTTTTATAGGCTAGATAAACCTTTTTATGAAGATATAGACTCTTTGACACTAAAGCTCATAGATATATCACAAAAGCATAATGCTAGTTATGATGGCTGGGAAACAAGCATAGTCAAAGCATAACACCTGAAGGATCTTTGAACTTATTTATGATAGTTTCAAGAGGGATATTATTAATTTTTCTATATTTGATATCTCTCTTGGATAGATCAGATAAGATAACATTTATATAATCTTCAAAACTATCTTTTAGAGTTTGGCTCAAATTAAACTCAAATGAGATCTCTTGAGGAATAATAGCAACTATATTTGATTTTGGTCGAGGTTTTTCTTGTAAATCCAACATATCCAAACATTGCAAAACTCCTATCTCATGAGCACTTCCACTATTTAGCCCATAACCTCCAAGTTCACTTGCTGGAATATTATAGATTGATGCTGGTTTATCATCTAGTGAAATAGTATCAAGAATAATAATATCATCATTTTCAATAAATATATCCAAAAGATTTATACCTTCAACACCACCATTGATAATATTGATATGTGGTTTAAAAGTATAATTTAATAAAAGATATTCAGTTGCATAGACACCTATACCATCATCTTTTTGAAGAACATTACCGATACCAAGTATTGTGATTTTTTCTCTTTTCATGTAATAAATAACTCTTTTTATTTTTATATAAGGACTAAGACAACATTTACATTTTCATTCTATAACTAAAAGCTTCCAAAAGATGTACCTTTTGAATATCTTTTTTTTCGTCTAAATCAGCTATTGTTCTTGCCACTTTTAGTACTTTTTTAACTCCTCTTTGGCTCAAATCAAATCTTTGAGAAGCTTGAGTTAGGAGTTGTTGAGAGTTTTCATCTAGTTTACAAAATTTCATAATCTCTTTATCATTTAATTTTCCGTTTAACTCTTTTTGATTTCGTCTTTTTTGTGCCAAAAATGCTATTTTGACTTTTTCAAACATCTCATGAGAGCTAACTGTTGCTCTATCACCCTCTTTAATCTCCTCCATCTGAACATATAGATCAATTCTATCAAGAAGAGGAGAGGAGAGTCTACTTTTGTATCTTTTGATCTCCAAATCGCTACATCTACACTCTTTTTTACTACTTAATAGATTTCCACATGGGCATGGATTCATGGCAGCTACAAATAAAAATTTGGTTTGATACTCTATTTTACTATTTACTCTTGAGATTAAGACTTTATAATCTTCTAGTGGTTCTCTTAAGCTTTGAAGGGTATTTTTTTCAAAATGTGGGAACTCATCAAAAAATAGTATTCCATTATTTGCTAGAGCAACCTCCCCTATTTTGGCATTTCTGCTTCCTCCTCCAAAAATACTTGCATTTGTAGATGAGTGGTGAGGGGATCGAAATGGACGAATTGGTTCAAATGATGGCTCTTTAGCTTCAAGAGAATCCAATTTTGCATTTTCCAATATTACTTCAAGCTCCATGGGGGGTAGAATATATTGTAATCGTTTTGCACTCATACTTTTACCGCACCCAGGGCTTCCTTCATATAAAATATTATGCATTCCTGCTACACTTATAAGAGAAGCTCTTTTGGCTATCTCTTGACCTTTTATATCTATAAAATCTTCTTCAAAATTATCTGTATAATAAAATGTAACTTTTTCACATTTTAGATGAGGATATGTGAAAAACTCTCTATCTATTTGGAAAGATTTTTTCTCTAATAAAAAAATCTCTATAGCCTCTTCTAGATTATCAACTGGATATATCTCTATTTTAGGAATTTTTGATACTTTTTCAAAACTACTTTTTGGGATAATTACTTTTTTTAGTTTTTTCTCTTTTGCAAGTGATAGAATAAGTGGGAAAATAGCATTTGTATCTTTGAGCTTTCCATCAAGTCCCAACTCTCCAAATGCCATAAAATTTTCAAAAGATATTTCACTCTTTTGTAGAGCAATCAAAAGGGCAATAGGAAGATCAAAATGACTTCCCTCTTTTCTTAGATCTGAAGGTGATAGATTAACAGTAACTTTTTGAGGGGGAAATTTAAACTCAATAGCAGAAAGAGCAGATTTAATTCTCTCTTTGGACTCTTGAATAGAAGTTTGAGCAAGTCCAACAATAGCAAAACTAGGTAAAGCTCGGACAAAAGCAACCTCTACATCTACAACTTTGGCATCAAAACCTTCAAGTGTAGCACATAAGATGCTTTTCAACTATTTTTTGTTCCTTTGCTTCTTTTTCCACTCTTTTTCAAACTTTTTTCTTTTAAGAAATGATAATCTTTCAATAAATAGATGTCCTTTCAAATGATCCATCTCATGTTGGAGTGCAATTGCCAAAAGTCCATCATACTCTGCTACTATTTTTGACCCTTTTCTATCATAATAGGAGACTCTAATCCACTCTGCTCTTTGAACATCTTCATAATATTCAGGCACACTTAAACACCCTTCAGTATAGGTGGTAGTTCCTTTTTTTTCTAAAATGGTAGGATTAATAATTTCTAGTAGATCTTCTTTGAGTTGTTCATCTTTATCATTTGGTAAGTTTATAAGTAGTGCATTTAGAGGTACAGCAATCTGAATTGCTGCAAGTCCTATACCACTTTTATTCATCATTGTTTCATACATATCATCCAAAAGTATTGCCAAATCTTCATCAAAATTCTCAATATCTTTTGAACTCTTCTTTAATATCTTATTTGGATAGGTAATAATTTCTCGTATCATAATTTAAGTTGAGAGTCCATTCAGGGCTTCAACAATAATCTCCTCACTTGTTTTATCTGTATTTATACTTGAAAGTGCAAATGTCACTTCTATATCGATACTATTTGAGTTAACAATAAAACTGCTAGCTCCAATCATGTCTTCAATTCTTTCCATTGCTTTATATGTACTTGCTTTATCAGTGTGTTTCATAACTATCATAAAAATACCATTTTCATAATGTGCGATAATATCACTTCTTCTAGCTCTTTTTAGTAACATCTTTGATAAATTAAGAAGTATAAGTGTCTTATCTTTATTTGAAGATATATTTTTTAAACAATCTTTTTTCAACTGTATTGCCAAAAGTGTACTTTCATGATGAAAGTTTCTCATACTATCTAGTTCACTATTAATTGTTCTTAATAGAAATTTTTTATTATAAAGGTGAAATTTTTTATCATAAATACTACTATCATTAAAGTTTTTTAATAATTCGGCAGTATCACTATATTTTCCCTTAATTGATTTAAGTTCATTTTGCAATATATAACTAATTTTACTCAAATCTTCTTTGTATGAGACAAGAGCAAGATGTGTTGGATTTTTCTCTAGCTCTTTTTTCTTATGATCTGTTATATCTTTTATTTTTACAAGCTTAGCATAGGCTAAAGCAATTGATTCTGTCATACTTTTTATATATAAAAAAGCATTATGAATATCTTGCTCAAGCTTTTGAACATGTTCATTATCAGATTTAGATTCGAGTGCAAGTAGTGCCGAAATATCCTTTTTCTGCCCTCTTGGTTTATTCTCCAGTTGTGCTTCAAAATATATCTTATAATTTTCTGGTGTTCCTGGAACATTATCTTTTAGTAACTTATTAATTACTTGACCTGAAATTGATTGTAAACTCTTCAATAAAAGATCTTTATGTTTTTGTTCTAGTGTTACAACATTTTTTCTATCTACTAATTTATCTTTTTCCGCTAATGCACTCATAATCTATATCCTAACTAAAACTTTTTTCAAGAACTCTATCAATTAGTCCATAATCTGCAGCCTGTTGGGAACTCATGAAGTTGTCTCTCTCTGTATCAGCTTCTATTATTTTGATATCTTTACCTGTTTGAGCAGCCAAAATACCATTAAGAGAATCTTTCATTCTTTGAATCTCTTTTGCTTGGATTTGAATATCTGTTGCTTGTCCTTGAGCTCCACCTAGTGGTTGATGAATCATGATTCTTGCATTTGGAAGTGCAAATCTTTTTCCTTTTGCACCACTACTAAGCAAAAAAGCTCCCATGGAAGCAGCTTGACCAATACAAATTGTACATACATCAGGTTTGATATAGTTCATCGTATCATACATGCTCATTCCACTAGTAATAACACCACCAGGAGAGTTTATATAAAGATAGATATCTTTATCTGGATCTTCTGCTTCCAAAAATAGAAGTTGAGCGACAACTGTTGCTGCTACAGCATCATTTACCTCTCCACTTAACATAATAATTCTATCTTTTAAAAGTCTAGAGAAGATATCATAACTCCTCTCCCCTCGTCCTGTTTTTTCGACTACTATTGGAACATAGCTCATTTTAATCCTTTTTATTTTTCACTAAACAGCTTATTGAACAATCTCTCTTCTATAATTGCCATTTTTACAGCTGGTAAAAGACCTTGCTCTTCATACTGCTTAACATATGCTTGAGGGTCTTGACCTGATTGTAATGCCTCAAAATAGATAGTTTGCATTACATCTTGATCGCTAACCTCGATCTCTTCAGTTTTTGCAAGAGAGTCCACAATAAATGTAAGTTTTACACTATCTTCAGCATCTGATCTATACTCTTCTCTCTTTGCTTTTACTGCATCTACATCTGTTGAATATTTCTCAACCTCTTCTTTTTCCATCTCTCCAAGAGCATTTCTAAATGACATATCAATCTCCTGCTCAACAATTGTACTTGGAAGATCAATATTATATGTCTTTACAAGTGCCTCAACAAATTTTGGTTTTGTATCTTCTTGATGAATTTTTGATAGTTTTTCAGCTTTAAGTTGCTTTGAAACTTCCTCTTTCAACTTCTCTTCTGTTGGAGACTCCTCATTTGGAAGAAACTTTTTCAATGTCTCTTCATCTATATCGGTAGGAATAACTTTTTCTTGAATCTCTAAAAGCTTAACTTTAAAGACTACCTCTTTACCAGCAAGATCTGCTGCATGATACTCTTTTGGAAATGTTACATTTATATCTCTCTCTTCATCAACTTTCATACCAATAATTTGATCTTCAAATCCAGAGATAAAACTATTACTACCAATCTCTAGAGTATATGCTTCTGCTTTTCCACCTTTAAATGGTTCACCATCTAAAAAACCTTCAAAATCTATAAGGGTATGATCTCCAGATACTACCGCTCTATCTTCTTCTACTTTTTTTAATGTAGCTGAAGAGGCTAACATATCTTTGATCTTTGCATCAACTTCGCTATCTTCAACTACTGGTTGTTCAATTTCAGGAATAAGATCTTTATAGTTTTCAATTTTAATCTCTGGTCTTAATGCAATCTTGATCTCTGTTTCGATAGAACCATCATCTTTCTCTTTAAATTTAGTTACACTTGGCTCACCAATAATTGTACTAGCATCAATATTTAGTTCAGCAAGAGCTTTTTCATAAACCTCTCTAATTGCTTCATTTCTAGCATCTTCATTAAGCTTCTCACCATATCTTGCTTTGACGACATGAGCGGGTACTTTACCTTTTCTAAATCCATCAATCTTCATATCTTTTGCAGCTTTTGCAGCAAGAGCATTCTCTTTTTTCTCAATATACTCTTTTGATATTATTGCATCAACAGTTGCATTTGCTGTATTAATCTGTTTGGTTGTGATATTCATCTGTTTCCTTTGAAAATTATAAAATTTTGGCAGAATATACCAAAAAAATACTTTAATAAGTTTAAAGTAGATATTAGCATGTTCTTTTGACTAATGAAGTTATGTTACAATATCAAGTATATATATAGGAAAGGATCTAATATGAGAGGATGTATATTTGCATTAGCAGTAGTTGTTGCATTTAGTGGTTGTAGTCAAAAACAGCCAAGTAGGGTTATAAAACCAACACCTACTAAAAGAGTAGTTTTACCAAAACCAGTAATTAAACAAAAACCGATAAAGTCAGTTCAATCTAACCAAAATTTGGGAGGGGCTATTATTCCTAGAGCTCAAAAACCTATGCCCGTGATAGTTTTAAGACCAGGACAGATATCAACGATAGGAGAGCCTATTGAGAAGCCAATCGAAGTAACTCCTCCTGCCCCAGTAGAACCATCACTAAATGCAGGTAATTCCAAAAGTTATGTTACGACATTTAAGACAAAGAAATTTGCATTTTCTGATGCAGGATTTTTAAAAAGCGAAAATGGTCGAACAGATTTACAAATTTTTGCAGTTGGAAAACCACTCATGAAACTAAAAATTTTACCAAGTGATGATATCTGTGTGAATCAATTGTGTAATACAAAACATGGTTTTAACCAAAGTTATTTAAGTGGTGCTTATCCTGATAATTTATTGGAAAATGTACTTCATGCTAGACCTATTTTTAATTCACAAAATCTAAAAGAGACAACCAATGGCTTTATGCAAAGAATCAGAGGTGCTCAATATGATATTAAATATAAAATTGTTCCAGGTATGATCTATTTCAAAGATGTAAAAAATAAAATTATCATTAAACTTAAAGCACTTGGTAGATGAAGTTTGTAGGGGCACATGTAAGTGCTAGTGGGGGCGTATTTAATGCCCCTTTAAATGCTCAAAAAATTGGGGCAAAAACATTTGCACTATTTACAAAAAATCAAAGACAGTGGGCAGCAAAACCACTAGAACAAGATGTTATTGATAAATTTAAAAAAAATCTTGAATTAGCAGAGATTTTACCTTCTCATGTTCTCCCTCATGATAGCTATTTGATTAATCTTGGACACCCTGAAGAGGAAAAAAGAGAAAAATCGCTAAATGCTTTTATTGATGAAGTCCAAAGATGTCAACAACTTGGATTAGATAAATTAAATTTTCATCCAGGAAGTTATCTCAAGAAAATTACTCCCCAGCAGTGTTTAGATTTTATTGTAGAGTCTATGAATGAGACACTGAGAGTTACACAAGATGTAACACTTGTCATTGAGAATACAGCAGGACAAGGTACTAATCTTGGTTTTGATTTTGCACATTTGGGATATTTAATTGAAAATTCTATAGATAAAGATCGTGTTGGTGTCTGTATTGATACATGTCATATGTTTACGGCAGGATATGATATTCGTACAAGAGAGGCTTATGATAAGACATGGAGTGAATTTGACTCTATCGTAGGTTCACAATATCTTAAAGGTATGCATATTAATGATTCAAAACCAGATCTTGGTTCTCGTGTAGACCGTCACCACTCTTTGGGTGAAGGCAAGATTGGATTAGATGCTTTTAGATTTATCATGAATGATAATAGAATGGATGATATCCCTCTTATTTTAGAGACAATTGATGACTCTATATGGAAAGAGGAGATTAAACTCTTGTATAGCTTTGTTAATTAATCGCAAGCAAAATCTTATCATCTAAACTATTTTCAAAAAGTAGATTTTTTTGAGCTATCATACTATTTTTAATTGAATCCATAGCAATTTTGTTAAAAATAGTAAGGCTCTCTTTTGTCCCCTTTTTAATAAATTCACCTCTATATAAAACCCCATTAACTTCAGAAAAAAAGGTATGATATCCATCTTTTTCATCAAATGGTTCTATCATCAAAATCTCTATATCACTATCACCAATTTTTTGAATACTCCAATCTCCTGCAACTTCTTGTGTAACTAACTCCTCATTTTCATTATAATAACTATGTACAATATGACCTTTTTTTTCACTTACATCACATTTTGCAACACCATAAACTATTTTAGATTGAAAACTAACTAGCCCAGATGATGAAGTTTCAAAATAGTTTTGATTACATTGAGCTTGAATAAATTGGTTGATTGATGAAAAATTTTTCTCTCTTAAATCTCTGTAATCAATAACCTCTTCAAAAAGATGATAAGTATCGTTTGTTGTTAAAAGTTCTATTTTTGTTGATGATGCACCTTTTTGCATTTTGATTTTTAAAAATAGATCTTCCAATATATAGTCCTGATGAGATAAATCATCTTTTGAAGCTTTAGTTATTAAAATATTTTCATCTTCAATATATAGATCGTTATTCTCATTTAATGAAAACTTAATATGCTCCCCCTCCTCTTCCCATCTACTATTTCTAAATATAAAACCACCATATTTTTCAATATTTTGCTTCTCAAAATAGCCATTTGGATTTAATTTAAAATCTCGATAGACCATATGATTTTTATTATTTAACTCTATTTCAGAGTATTGTAATCCATCAGATAGATAAAATATCTTTGGGATAGATGGAGTTTGAGCATATATACTTGATTGCAATAAGATTGCAAATAAAAAAATAAAATACTTCATGATAATTCTCCTATATTAATGGAATATCGGCTTAATTTATATTAACTTTAATAAAAATTAGATTTTTTTACTAAATAAGTTATAATAATAGACTTCTTATATAATCTAATACAAAAATTGAGGTGTGAATGAATAGAAGAGTTATTGTTTACGGGGATATTCATGGTTGCTTAGATGAGCTAAAAAAACTTAGAAAAATTATCAAGCCAAGAGAGAAAGATATTGAAATTTCAGTAGGTGATCTTCTCAATAAAGGACCTAAATCTATCGAAACTTTACGATATGTTCAAAAAAAAGGAATTTTATCTGTTGTTGGAAATAATGAAGCTAAGATTATGAGGTTTTACAAAGAGCTTCAACAAAAGGGAGATACTTTTTTTAAAACTTTGCGTAATTTTGAACAACATACTCTTAAAAAAATGAGTATTCAAGATTACTATTTTTTGAAAAGTTTACCATACTTTTATAAAATCAATAACTTAACAATTTTACATGGTGGAATTCAAAATGGAGTAAAATTGAGAAAAGGAATGAATAAAAAAGAGAGAGACTCATTAACCCTAATGCGATATCTTAATAAAGATGGCAAACCAATACCATACAAAAATTTTAAAGATCGGCACTCTTTTTGGAGTGAAACATACAATGGTAGAGAGGGCTTTATAATATTTGGACACCAACCATTTAAAGAACCAAAAATAGAAGAACATGCCATAGGAATTGATACTGGAGCTGTTTATGGAGGTAGTCTAAGTGCTATTGTCTTTAATCAAAATATTTTAGGTGTCGATATTAAAAACTATAAACTATATAATGTTAAATCTGCAAAAAACTATTTTGAAGATTTTAACTAAAAATAAAGGAAATAAACGATGTATACACTATTAGTATTAAGTTTTATAACAGTAATTGTAGGTGGGCTTTTATGGGCTTATCTAAAATATCTTGGAGAAAAAGGTGATAAATTAAACTTAATCAACAAGGGTATCTGCCCAGATTGTAAAGCAAATACAATCGAAATTTCAGATCAAAAAGGTGGTGGTTGTTGTGGTCCTGCTATTGTTGATTTTGAGTGTAGATCATGTGGTTATAAAGATAGCTACTCTATCCAAAAAGGTTCATGTGGAATCTAGTAAAGTACTAGTAAGTGCTTGTCTTTTGGGTGAGCGAGTACGATATGATGGAAAAGTAAAACTTTACAATCACCCCATATTTGAGAAGTTAATTATGGAAAACAGGGTAATATCGTGTTGTCCTGAAGTTGACGGAGGATTATCTATTCCTAGAATTCCTGCCGAAATTAAAAATAATAGAGTAATAAATCAGATCGGAGCTGATGTTACCTCTAATTTTACCAACGGAGCCAAAAAAGCACTTGTTTTGGCAAAACTACATAATATTAAAGTAGCAATTTTAAAATCCAAAAGCCCCTCATGTTCTAATAATTTTATATATGATGGTAGCTTCTCAAAAACTCTTAAAAAGGGAATGGGTATTACAGCTAAATTATTAGAGCATGAGGGAGTATTAGTTTTTAATGAAGATCAACTAGATGAGCTTTTGAAGATACTTTAAAATATAAAACAATAGTTAACTCAATATGATTATAACAAATAGTTATTTTTATAATATACTTTATATCTAGTTAGTGTTAAAATTAGGAACTTTTTAAAAGGAGGTTTTTAATGAAAAAACATGTGGTTGTTTTAGAGGCTGAAGGTGGTGGTGATAAGTGGATTGATGGGCACAGAAGAGATACTATGCCTATTGTTGAATCGATAAATGAGAAAGGATTCACTGCCGAAATTATATTTTTTCGGGATGAGTGGGCTGATGATGTATTTAAGTATATTTTGGAAAAGGCAGATGCTGTTGTTGTGAGGATTAATCCAGGTAATTTACCAAATGGTGAAGCAAAACTTTTTGAAGTACTTAGACAGCTTCATGATAGCGATGTAGTGATTTTAACTCATCCAAATACAATGATGCGTTTTGGTGCAAAAGATGCACTTGCTAAACTTTCAGATACTGATTTGGTTACTGATGACACTTATGCTTATTATAATTATGATGAATTCGAGAAAACTTTTCCAAAAAGCATATCTTACGGAACAAGAGTTCTAAAGCAGAATAGAGGCTCAACTGGTTCTGGTATTTGGAGAGTTGAGATAGTAGATAAAAAAGTTGATTATGAACCAGGGGATACTCTACCTATGGATACTGTAATCAAATGTACAGAAGCACTTGATAATCATGTTGAATACAATACACTAGGTAAATTTATAAAATTTTGTAGACAATATGTTGAGGGTGATAATGGAATGTTGGTTGATATGCGTTTTATGCCTCGTATTACAGAGGGTGAAATTCGTATTCTTATGGTTGCTTATGAGCCAATTTTTGTGGTACATAAAAAACCAAGCAGTGCAAAAGATGCCTTCTCAGCTACTATTGCATCTGGTGCAGAATATACTTATTACAAACCAGAAGAGTATCAAGGACTTGTAGATAATTTTATTAACTCTATTCCTATGATTGCGGAAAAACTTGGAAAAATTAAAAATCCACCATTAATCTGGACAGGTGATTTTATGCTTGATACTGACGAAGATGGAAATGATACTTATGTATTAGGAGAGATGAACTGCTCATGTGTTGGTTTCTTTAGCCATTTAGATGTAGGAATTCAAGAAAAAGTTGCTACTGAAATAGTTAGAAGAATTGAAGAGAAACATGCAGCTTAAATAAGATAAATATTGTTCTATTTACTATTATCTGGTACAATCCCTTTCACAAAATAAAAAGGGATTGTATTTGATACTTTATATACATGGATTTAGAACTACTCACGACTCATACAAAGCAAACTTATTAAAAAGCCACTACTCAGACATGATTATTTCATCTGACCACTCATACATTCCAAATCAAGCAATAAAAGATCTTGAAGAAATTATAGAGAAACACAATATTAAAGGTATTATAGCAAGTTCTATTGGAGGATATTATGCAACTTATCTATCCAATAAATATAACCTCAAAACAGTTCTAATTAACCCTTCTGTATCACCATATACAACAACAACAAAATATCTCGGTGAAAATGAGAGACAAGATGGCGTAAAGTTTATTTGGAAAAAGTCCCATTTAAAAGAGTTGAAAAAACTTAGAGTTGAAAAAATTAAAAAAGAGAACTTTTTTATATTTTTACAAAAAGGTGATATTGTTTTAGATTATCGTATTGCACTCAACAGATATAATGGATCAAAAATGGTAGTTGAAGATGGTGGTAATCATAGATTTAAGGGGTTTGAGAGATTTTTTAATGAAGTTTCAGACTTTTTAAATATCTCTCATTTAAAAACAGGAACTACTCCTTATATTTATTCAGACTCTCTATCTTATTAATATAATTTAGCTTCATATCCATCTCGAAACTCTCATTGGTAGGGTACTCATAACCAAATACATCTTTCCACAAGGATTGATCCTCCATGCACATATAGAAATATACTCTATTGTGCCACAAAGAGAGAGAATCATAAGCAAATTTAAACATCTCTCTTTTTATCTCAAGAGGATATGATAATTTACCACTTGCATTTATCATTGGGATTTGCAAAATTTTGGATTTAAAATCTCTCTCTCTTATCTGCTTAATTACAGGCTTGATAAAAGTGAGTGTTCCTAGAGATATAAGAGCTACTTTTTGTGGATCAAAATCTCTTATTAATCTTTGAAAAATATATCCATATTCATCTCTCCATCCCTCAAAATATATCATTGGGTGAAAATGAAAACCTACTAAATAACCTCTGTCATGTAGTTTTTTGGCAGCATTTAATCTCTCATCTAGCGATGCTGTTAGATGCTCTTCATTGTCGATAATAGTTTGAGGATTTAAAGACCAAGTAAAAAGAAGGTTTTTGGGTAGATCTTTATCTAAAAAGCATGAGATATTATCTGATTTGGTTTTGAACTCCAACATAACATTTGGATTTTTTTGTGCAAACTCTACCAAATGATCTAATACTCCAAAACGATTACCCCACATAAGTGAATCACTCGCTTGTCCTGTGCCTATATGATAAAACTCATCTTCATTTAATACAATATTTTTTAGTTTATCTTTGAGGGTAGTATCAAAGGTGATCTTTCCATCTCCATAAAAAGATTGAATAGAACAGTAACTACAATCATATCCACAACTCTCCACCGCATCCAAAGTAAGAAGATTACAGCATCTAGTTTTGGGTGATGCTACAGGGCATAATCCAAAACCTAAATCTTTTCGCTCCTCCTCTTGTAATCTAATTTTTGGTGCCTTTATCTTCTGCTTTTGCTCTTTGCTATAAGAGGTTGGACTATTTCGTAAATTATCATAAAAAGTTTTTATATCTTTTATGATCTCTTGTTTTAATTTTTTTCCACTATATTTTGAAGATAGATCTTTATTCCAAATCTCTTCCAAAGTTTTGCTTTTCCACATCTCTAAATCTACTGAAATTTCAATAAGTTGTCTTATATCTTGTTGTGAAAATCTATGAAGGTGATACTTCTCTTGCAAAAACTTCTGTATATTGATTGGAAGTTTATTAAAGTATGTGTGCTGAATATCTTTTGTAAATTTTTCTTGATTTATTGCCATGTTGGTATAATATCTAAAAAGGGATGATATGAAAATAGTTTTATTAGATGGAGCAACTTTAGGTGATGATATTGATCTTAGTAGTTTAGGTGAATTAACCTATTATGCGACAACATCAAAGGATCAAACACTCAGTAGAGTTAAAGATGCAGATATCGTTATAACTAATAAAGTAGTTATTGATAGAGACATCATGGAAAATAGTAATATCAAATTAATCTGTGTAGCCGCAACAGGCATGAATAACATTGATTTAGAATATGCAAAAGAGAAGGCAATTGAGGTCAAAAATGTAGCTGGATATTCAACTCCTTCTGTTGTTCAAACTACCTTTTCTATAGCTCTATATCTAATTGGGAAGATGAGATATTATGATGATTTTACAAAAGGTGATGGTTGGCTAAAGAGTGAAATTTTTACAAATTTACAACAGCCATATTTTGATATTGCTGGTAAAACTTGGGGAGTTATTGGACTTGGTAGTATTGGAAAAGAGGTCGCTAAAGTTGCCAAAGCATTTGGAGCAAATATGATCTATTACTCTACAAGTGGAGTAAATAGAGATAACACTTTTCAAAGAAGTTCACTAGAGAATCTACTTCAAACTTCAGATATTATCTCTATTCATGCCCCTTTAAATGATTCAACAAAAGACTTATTAAACAAAACTAATCTAAAACTATTAAAGTCAAAAGCCATTATTTTAAATCTAGGAAGAGGTGGTATAATAAATGAGAAAGCTCTTGCCTCTTATATTGATGAGAGTGATATATCTGTTGGTTTAGATGTATTAGAAAGAGAGCCTATGGCTAAAGATTCACCTTTTAGATGGGTGAAAAATAGGGATCGTCTTTTGATTACTCCCCATATTGCATGGGCTAGTTATGATTCAAGAGTCAAATTAGTTGAGGGAATTTGTAAAAATATAAATAATTTTATAGGAGAAGAAGTATGAAAAAAATAGTTATAAGTTTTTTAATTGGTATGGGAATTTTAATATCTTCTGTTGGATGTTCTCAAAAAGCATTGCCACAAGCAAGAGAAGGGAGTATTAGTGAATCTTACTCTGGAGTAATAAAAAGAGTAGAGCCTGTAAATATCAAAGGAGATGGCACATGGACATCATTTTTGGGGACTATTATGGGTGGTGTTGTAGGTTATCAATTTGGTGATGGAGCAGGAAGAGATTTAGCTACAATGGGTGGAAGTATAGCTGGTAGTATTGCAGGGGCTGATGCTGATGTCAGAGAAGCTCAAAGAATTACTATAGAGTTTGATAGCGGCAAAGTTATTACAACAGTATTGGCAATAAATAGTAACAATCCCCATAAATTTCAAGGGGGAGAGAGAGTTACTGTCTTTATCACCAATGGAAAAGTTACAGAAATTAGATAGTTAAGTCATTATTGAGATTGCTTTGATTCTTTAATCATATCATCAAGAGCTATAAATAGAGAATCACTAGCACTCTCCATATTTTCAAAATTTTTGACTATTTCATCTTGATTTTCTATTCTAGTATCAATACTTTTTAAATTATTATGAACCATGTCATGTACTATTTTATGAGGAGAAGCTAGTGCTTTATAGCTTGAAATTGTTCCAAACCTCTCTTTTCCTGTAGATTTATACCAAGATGCTAATCTACAATTTGAATGAGTCGAGAAATCACTCATTTTCTCTCCTGCTATAATATCTCGATATGCATTTGCTTTAAAAATAATATGATCTATCTTTGCTAAAACAACAAAAACTTGATTTTCCATATCATAAATAAGATCAGACATATTTTTTGCATCGCTATCTAGTTCTATCATAGTATTTTTAAACTCTTCAACAGAGAGAGAAGACTCTTGTGCAATTTGAGTCATGACCAAAGATTTTTCCATAATAGCATCAGTCTCTTGTCTAATTGAGCCAATAGAGATATCTATCTCTCCTGTTGCTCTTTGTGTTCTCTCTGCTAGTTGTCTCACCTCATCAGCAACAACAGCAAACCCTTTGCCATGCTCTCCTGCTCTTGCTGCCTCTATTGCAGCGTTTAGAGCCAATAGATTTGTCTGTTCTGCGATATCTTTGATTAGATATAACACAGAACTTATCTCACTATTTCTTTTGTTTAGTGATTCAATTGCAATATTATTATCATTGATATGATCAACTACTACATTTAATTTTTCTAATATTTTTTCAATTGTATTTAAACTTTTTGTTGATTGGGTACTTGTTTTTTCGGTTGTTACTTGAACATTTATAAGATCTTCAATTACACCATTAATCTCATTTTGAATCATAGATAGACCATCTCCAACATTTCCAATACTCCTTACTTTAGAGCTAAAAGTTATTATTTTCTGCTTTTCATGTGCATCTTGCATTGCATCAATACCTCTAGAAACCTTATCAATGGCTTCTTCAAAATCACCTTGTAGTCCATCGGCACTCAATTTTTGAGAAAAATCACCTCTTGAGGCATTATGTACAGAGCTATTTATTCTCGTTATTAGTGTAGAAAATGTACCTACTAATTCATTTAAAAGTTTTGCCAAATTTCCCATTTCATCATTATTAAATCCATTTAACTCTACATGAGATAGATCACCATCTTTGACCTTTTTTATTAGCTTTTCAAATTTATTGATAGAGGAGGATATAGAGTTTCTAATACTATATGAAAGCAACATATTTATAATGATTAAGACAAATAGTATCACAGCAATAACAATAAGTTTAAAAAGAGCAGAAGATGAATTATCTATTGATTTATTAACTATAATATTTAAAATATCATCTTCCATATTCTTTAGTTTATTAATTTTTTCTGTTATTGTACTAAACCAATAGAGGGGATCTATACCAAAATTATCTTTTTTTGTAAATGCAACTTTCCGTATTCTCTCAACCTCTAAAAATGATGAATCTGACTTAAGATCTTTTAGGAGAGCTTTAAAATCATCATTTGCTGTCTGTTCAAAAAGGTTTAAAAACTCTTTTTGAACAGATACAAAAGAGACAAATTGGGAGTAAGTATCCCCCTCAAACCTATTTTTAGAAAATACTCCAGAGAGTACCGCTCTCTCAATTCCTGCCCTCTCTTTTGCTGATACAAATAGAGTTAAACCATTTGCAAGATTTCTAATCTCTATATTTTTTGGAAGTGTAGAGAAATTTGATATGATATCAATAAGTTTTTTATTCAAATTTGTATAAAAAAGTACTTGTTCTCTTGTGGAGATAGAGAGGTTATCAACCTTTTTTCTAATATCTTTTAGAGACTCAAAATCTATTTTGCTCAGCTGTTTTGTTAGATTAGTTTGATTATCTAATAAATAATTCTGCAAAATTGAAATTTTTTCATCACTCAACTCTCTTTGTATTGGTATTTTATCAATAAATTTTTTACCCTTGCTACTAATAAAACCAGCAGATAAACCTCTCTCTTTTTGTAGCTCATGCACAACATTATTGACTTTAGATGCTAGAAACATTATCCTTTGCGTATCTTTTGCATTAAAATAATCATCAAATGCAGTGTAAAGGTTAGTCGCAAAACCAGCCATCATTATTAATGCAAGTAAACTTAATATCTGTAATTTTCGCTTAATAGTTAAATTATTTATCATGTTCTAAAAAACCTCCAAATGGTATATATAGGTAACTATTGAAAACATCGTCATTTTAAAATTAATTTTAAGTAGATTATGCTTTTATTGTGTAAAATATAGGCAAAAAAGGTTTTTATAAATGTATGATGTAATAATTATTGGAGCAGGTGCAGCTGGATATGGTTGTGCTTTGACTTTATCTTCTGTTGAAGATAAATTTCAATGGGCAAAAGATAAAAAATATCTCATGATTGATAATGGGGATAGTGATATTTTAAAAGCTAAGTTTTATAATTTGGCAGGTGTAACATTTGGTATCAAAGGAGATGAGCTTTTATCTTCTATGAAAAAACAGCTTGAAAATTATAAAAGTTGCCAAATTATCAAAGAGAATGTAACAAAAATAGAGAAGATAGATAATGGCTATATAGTTGTATCTGATAAGAATAGTTATAAAACTTCTAATGTAGTTATTGCTACAGGTATGCACAAGTTTGATATAGAGTGCGATTTGATTGAGGTTTTACCTCATAATGATGTAATGAAACCAAATAAGATATGTCTCAAAAATGATAATAATAAAATAGCAGATGGATTATATGTAGCAGGATTAGCTAGTGGAGCCAAAACAATGTTTGCTATTGCAAATGGAGAGGGTACAAAAGTGGCATGTGATATATTTAAAGTTTGGACTTCAAAACCAGCTGTAGCTCATGACTCAATGAAAAATTAAAATTTTTGGGGTTTTAACACCCCAAAAAATGACTATACATCACACTTTTTAGTAATAATACATAAAGGACAGAAGTTTGATAATCCAGCAATAAGAGGGATAACACCTAAATAAAACCAACTATTTCCACTATACACTCCATAACCTATCAATCCTAAACCTACAACAATCCTAATTGGACGACATGCTTTTCTAATTTTATTTACATCCATAATTTACTCACTTATTTTAAATTTTAAGAGGAAGTATAGCAAATATGTTATGATATTAAAAATAATAAAGGTCTATTAATATGAATAATTTTGAATCTCTATCTTTAGATGGAGAGTTTATAAAAGTTTTGGATCAATTAGGTTATAAAAAACCTACAGATATCCAAAAAGAGGCTTTGCCATATCTTTTAAAGGGAAAAGATTTAATTGCTCAAGCAAAAACAGGAAGTGGGAAAACCGTAGCTTTTGGTATTCCTCTACTTCTCAAACTTGATCTTAAGCGTTTTCACCCACAAGCTATAGTGTTAACTCCTACAAGGGAACTTGCAGATCAAGTAGCCAAAGAGCTTAGAAAATTGGCAAGATTCAAACACAATATCAAAATTTTAACTCTTGCTGGTGGTATGCCTATGCGTCATCAAATCAATTCACTCTCTCATGGAGCCAATGTAATTGTAGGAACACCCGGAAGAATACAAGATCATCTATCCAAACAGACTCTAAAACTTGATTTTATAAAAACAGTTGTACTAGATGAGGCTGATAGAATGTTGGATATGGGCTTTTATGAAAGTATTGAAAAGATCTTATCAAATGCACCAAAAAAGAGGCAAACAATGCTCTTTTCTGCTACATTTCCTGAAAATATTGAGATACTAAGTAAAACATTTATGAATAATCCCCAACATGTAAAAGTAGAAGCTCTTCATGATAAGGCTATTATCTCTCAAATATTTTATGAAGTTGATTATCGTAAAAAACTTGATGCCCTTATTAAACTACTCCAACACTATAAACCTAACTCTGTTTTAATCTTTTGCAATACAAAAGTAGATGTTACAGAGGTAACTCGTAATTTACAAGATGATGGATTTGATGCTCTTGATCTTCATGGCGATCTTGAACAAGTTGATAGAAATGAGACACTTTTACAGTTTGAAAATAGAAGCTGTGCAATTCTTGTAGCTACAGATGTAGCGGCTAGAGGATTAGATATCAAAGGTGTTGATATGGTGATTAATTATGATCTTCCAAGAGAGAGTGAAAACTATATACATAGAATAGGTCGTACAGGAAGAGCAGGTGAAGAGGGAGTGGCTCTCTCATTGATTAGTGATAGAGAGTATGATAAGGTGGCTAAACTACAAGAGAATCCAAATTGGCAAAGTTTAGATAAATTAAAAGATGAAAAAGATGTAGTTATTAAAGCACCTATGGCAACATTATGTATTCATGGAGGCAAAAAAAATAAACTTCGTGCTGGTGATATTTTGGGTGCTTTGACTGGTGATATCGGACTTGATGCTAAAGTAATTGGTAAAATCAATATTTTTGACTTTTTCGCTTATGTTGCTATTGAGCGAAAATCTTTTAATAGAGCTTTAGAAGGGTTAGACAGAGGAAAGATCAAAAAAAGATCTTTTAGAGTCTGGCGGGTTTAGAGTCAAAGGTAACAGTTAAGTAACAAAAATCTTTTATACTTCCAATGTCGCAAAAAAAAATTAAAGGATTTTAGTTATGAGAAAAGGTTTAATTTCAATAGTATTAAGTTTAGGTTTATTGAGTAGTGTAGCAATAGCTAGAGGTGGTCATGGTGGTGGGTAGAATAGTGTTGAAAATAGTACCAGTAGTGTAACTCAAATCAACACATTAACACAAGATCAAGTTGATGCCCTTATTTTTATGTATGAAGAAGAGAAGGTAGCTAGAGATGCCTATACTGTTCTTGGTGATATTTGGGATGTCAATACATTTAATAATATCCAAAGAGCAGAAGTCAAACATATGTCATCAATAGAGGGACTATTAATTAAATATGGCATTGAAGTACCTATGCTCTCTGATGAGGTGGGTGTATTTGAGAATATTCATCTACAAGAGGAATATGATAAACTAGCTCAAAAGGGTGAACTTTCACTAAAAGATGCCTTTGAGGTAGGTGTTGCTATTGAAGAGATGGATATTCAAGATTTGAAAGATCGTATGATTGATGCACCAGATGATATTTTAAGAGTTTATGATAGACTTTTAAGAGGTAGCGAAAATCATCTTAGAGCATTTAATAGACAGTTAGAATCAATCTAAAGTAATTTACCCATGAGGGTGTCAAGTGTATACTTGAGATCCTCATCCATCTCCATATTTTTAAGCATCCAGCTAATATATCCCTTATCTTGATTTACAATTTTGGCAATTTTTTGATCTTTATATTTACCAAACCTAAATGTCTCTAACATTACGGGGGTTTGTGTAAGATAAGCTAATTGTTTCATTGGATTTTTATCTGGAAATTTCTCTTTTACTTTCTTGACAAGATGAGAGATAAAAAGTTGCATAATAATCACATCACTCAAAGCATCATGAGGCTTAATCTCTATTGCTAACTTTTGAGCTTTGGCTTTTTCCTCTTTGTACAACTCTAAACTATATCTAAAATATTGCAATCTATGAAAAGGTGACTCAGGGTAGAGATGTTTTGAACATCTTAGGGTATCTATAAGAGTTAGATGATTTTCAAACCCCTCTTTTTCTAACATTCCAAGATCAAATTTAATATTATGGGCTATTAGATAATTTTCTGATATATTTAATCTATTTAACTCTTGATAAAAAGAGGTTTCTATAAATTTTGGTTTGTTGAGAATATCTTCAGGAACTATACCATGAACTTCCATAGCTTCAATTTTGATATCTATATCACTACTACATAACTCATCATAATGGGCATCTATTCCTGAATTGGATAGTATAATTGCACCAACTTGAATAATTCTATCTTCTTGGCTATTTCCTGTAGTCTCTGTATCAAATAATATATATTTTGGCATAATCTCTCACTTGTTTGGTGAGAGATTTTACTCTAAAAGTGGTAAAAAAGTCCTGCATAAGCACCTTCAATATCTATATCACTAGAAAAACCATTAATATCATCTATGTCAAGAGACTCAACTCTATATCCTAATACAGCACCAAGTCCGATAGCAGATTGATAAGATAGTTCTGCTTTTATATCTGAGAAGTTACTTTCATCAACAGCAATATAACTCATATCAAAACCAGCAGATAACCCACTAAAAGGAAATTCAAATGCTGCTTTTACATAAATCATTGGAATATATTCATCAAAAGATTTTTCTGAGGATTGTTCTGTATTTTCTACTTTTACAATACCATCTAAATATTTTACATTTAAACCAAGATCAAGATTTACCCAATTATTTAATATTTGGTAATATAAAATAAAATCAGTCTGATCAAATGCAATTTCAGACTTGATAGTCCCTAAATAATCTTTATCATCAAATGTGATATTTGCATCTTTTATTGCTTCATCATTTAAGCTTGTATGAATAATTTTTAAATTAGGTAAAAATGGTACGGGATGCTCTATTGTTGCCCAAAAATAGTTGGATTGAATACTACTTGTATAGCCTAAATCTTTTTCTACATCAATTATCTCACCAACATACTGCACTTGCCCTTTTATTGAAGGACTCCATTGTACTGCTCCGACATCTATATTTCCAAGAACTAAAAAGTCAGCCATTATTGGCTGACTTAACATCACAACAGTTGTTGCCGTAAATAAAATTTTCTTCATTTTTCAAACTCCTAATTTATTTCAAATATTATTAAAACAATAATATCTTACAATAAATTAAAAAATTATACTAATAGTTTATTTTATACCCCTATCTCAAAATATTCAAAACCATTTTTTTCTAATCTTTTTCTATTGTACTGATTTCGTCCATCAAAAATAATAGGATTATTTAATCTCTGTTTAATCTCACCAAAATCAGGGCTTCTAAACTCTTTCCATTCGGTAATCAGAAGCATCGCTTCAGATCCATTTAGAGTATCATATTTACTCTCTAAATACTCAATATTTGAATTATCTTTTAGGTAGTGACCTTGTGCTTCATCTACTGCTTTTGGATCATAAGCTTTGATTTTAGCCCCTCTTGAAGTTAGCTCATTGATAATTGTAATAGAGCTAGCCTCTCTCATATCATCAGTTTCAGGTTTAAATGCCAATCCCCAAATTGCAAATGTTTTACCACTCAAATTTTCACCAAATCTTTTGATTACTTTATCACTAATAACTCTTTTTTGAGCATAATTGACCTCTTCAACCGCATCAAGAAGTTTAGGTGTATATCCAAAATCTTTACTTGTTTTTGCCAATGCCTGAACATCTTTTGGAAAACAGCTTCCACCATATCCACATCCAGGATAGATAAAACTATATCCAATACGACTATCACTACCTATTCCATGACGCACTTGATTTACATCTGCTCCAACTCTTTCACAGATATTAGCAATCTCATTCATGAAGCTAATTTTTGTAGCAAGCATAGCATTTGCTGTATATTTTGTCATCTCTGCTGATCTGATATCCATAGTAATTAATCTATCATGATTGTGAAGAAACGGAGCATAAAGCTCTCTCATCATATCAAAAGCTTCTTCATTATCAGCCCCAATTACAACACGATCGGGCTTCATAAAATCACTTACAGCTGCACCCTCTTTAAGAAATTCAGGATTACTAATAACATCAAATGTGAGATCACTTTTTCGCTCATCAAGAGTAGTTTGAATCATCTGCCTTACTTTATCAGCCGTCCCTACTGGTACAGTAGATTTATCAATAATATACATATGTTGATTCATATTTTCACCAATAGATTTGGCAACTGCCAATACATATTGAAGATCTGCACTACCATCTTCACCCATTGGTGTACCTACAGCAATAAAACATATCTCTGAATTATCTAGTGCCTCTTTAATATTAGTTGTAAATGAGAGGGTTTCTCTATTATAATTTTGAAGAACCATCTTTTCAAGCCCTGGTTCATAAATAGGAACAATCCCTTTTTTAAGATTATCTACTTTATTTTGATCAATATCTACACAAGTAACACTATTTCCCATCTCTGCAAAACATGTTCCTGTTACAAGCCCTACATACCCTGTTCCTATTACTGAAATATTCATTTCTTATTACCTTTATATTTAATATTTAAAAAAAACATAAGATTATATCATGGATAGGGGAAAGAGTGGAGGGAATTTTAAAAAAATTAAAATCCAGCCTCTTTCATCATTTCTGATTGGTAGTGTGTGATAAGTGGATCAATTATTTCATCAAATAGTCCACCCTCCATAATTGCATCAAGACGATAGAGTGTAAGGTTTATTCTATGGTCTGAGATTCTATTTTGTGGATAATTATATGTTCTAATTCTTCCACTTCTATCTCCTGAACCTACTTGGCTCTTTCGATCTGCTCCCTCTGCATCTTGTTGTTTTTGCATTTCAAGATCATAAAGTCTAGCTTTGAGAACTTTCATAGCTTTATCTTTATTTTTGTGTTGTGATTTTTGATCTTGATTGGTCACAACAATACCACTTGGAAGGTGAGTGATTCTCACTGCACTATCTGTTGTATTTACAGATTGTCCACCACAGCCAGAACTTCGCATGACATCAATTTTAAGATCATTTGGATCAATCTCAATCTCAACATCATCAACTTCAGGCATAACAGCTACAGTAATTGCAGAAGTATGAACTCTTCCTTGTGATTCAGTTGCAGGTACTCTTTGAACTCTATGAGTTCCACCTTCATGTTTGAACCTACTATAAGCCCCTTCACCTTTGATAAGAGCAATCATCTCTTTATAGCCATCAACAGTACCTTCACTAGAGCTCATAATCTCTACTTTCCAGCCATTATTTTCAGCATATCTTACATACGCTTTGAAAAGATCACCTACAAAAAGGGCTGCTTCATCACCACCTGTTCCTGCTCTCATCTCTACATAAATATTTCGAGAATCATTTGGATCAGTAGGCAACATAAGGACTTTAATCTCCTCTTCTATCTCTAGTTTACGAGGTTCTAACTCTTTGAGTTCCTCTTTTGCTAACTCTCCTAGCTCTTTATCTTCTAGCATCTCTCTGTTATCTTCGATATCTTGACAAACTTCAAGATACTCTTCCGCTTTCTCTTTAATTGGAGTAATACTTGATTGTTCTTTTGAGAGTTCTGTCATCTTTTTGATATCACTCATGACTTCTGATGAGCATAAAAGATCGTTTATTTCGTTATATCGGTCTAGAAATGGTTGGAGTTTTGTTTTTAACATATTGAGTATCTTTATGGTTAATAAAACTGCTTACGCAGCTTTATTCATACCAGATACAAGTTTAGAGAGTCTACTTACTTTTCTTGCTGCTGTATTCTTTTTTAAGATACCTTTGCTCACATAAGCATGAAAGTTTTTGTTTACAGCTTTGAATGCCTCTGCTGCTTTTTCACTATCACCAGCTTCTACTGCTTCGTGTAATGCTCTTGTTAAGTTTTTGATTCTTGTTTTATAGAATCTATTTCTCTCTGTTCTTTTTATAGTCTGTCTAGCTCTTTTAGCTGCCGATGCATGGTTTGCCATGTTTAATTTCCTTCTTGAAATGGATTTTTAGTGAGCGATTTTATCTAAAATAAGTTAAAAATGCTCTTAAACAAAATAAAAATTACACCTAAATATTAAATTTAAATAAAACTCCATTTTGTCGATTTAATAAAATATAAATTATTAGGACTATATTCATGAAAAATATGACTATCAAAAATAAGCTACTGTTTTTAAGTATAACTATTCTAGTTGTTATTTTAGCTTATACCTCAAAAATATCTTATGATGCTTATAACTCATATATAAATGATGAAAAGACTCAAAACCTAATTGAAGTATCTATAAAAATAAGTGCCGTTTTACATGAACTCCAAAAAGAGAGGGGAGCTAGTGCTGGTTTTTTAAGCTCACATGGTAAAAAATTTGCTGATATACTCTTAAAACAGAGGAAAAGTACAGATATTAAAATAAAAGAGTTAAGAAAACATTGTGATACTTGTGATGGAGAGTATCAACCACTTATAAAGGGTAAATTTGATCTATACTCAATCGAACCAATAAGAGAAAAGATTGATGCATTTGCTATTTCAACAAAAGAAGAGGTTGCTTTTTATACGGCTTTAAATAAAAGACTCATAGATACTATTTCGGAAGTCTCTACCATACCAAAGAATAGAGATATGAGAACAAGTTTTAATAGTTTTGTTGTCTTTATATCTGCAAAAGAGAGGGCTGGTATAGAGAGAGCTGTACTCTCTAGTGTTTTTGCAAAAGATAAATTTTCTCGTGCTATGTATGGAAAGTTTAAATCTTTAGAATCTGAACAAAATACCCTGCTAAATCTTTTTTATCATGTAGCTGATAATAATACAAAACTACTATATGATGAGATAACACAAGATCCATCATTTGCAGAAGTAGAGAAGATGAGAACTATAGCAAAATCTAAACAGAGTGGATTTGGAGTAGATGCTACATATTGGTTTAAAACCATTACTAAAAAGATTAATAAACTAAAAGAGATAAAAGACAATATGGCTAAAAATATTATATCAAAAGCAGAAGAGAGGACAAAAAATGCTTTAATGTTACAGATCTTTATTGCTTTAGCCTCTTTGGTAGCTCTATTATCCATATTTTTTATAACAAGAGGTATCACTAGTTCTATCGCAACATCCATCGATAAATTTTCTGTATTAATAAACCATGTAAATGAGGGAGATTTGAGTGATCTAAAACTTCAAGGTATGCACAATGATGAAATGGGTGAAATCGCCAAAATGCTCCAATCTCTTGTCGCAACTTTTTCTACTCTTATAGAGAGAATTAACTCTTCCGTATCTTTGGCAGCAAAAGGAGATTTCTCTTATAATTTGAGCGATAAAGGATTAAAAGGCGATTTTGCAAAGGCTGTGGAGCTAGTTAATAGTGCTATTAAAACAATGGAAGATGCCCACAAAGAACAACAACAAATTAGTTTTACTGCCAAGGTTAGAAATATTAGTGATATTAATGATAGTCTTATATTGATCCAAAATGAGATGTCTTATGTTATTGATGAACTAATTGAGGTACAAAATAGTACACAAAAAACAAGCCAACAATCAAACAACTCTATGGTTGAAGTAGAACAGATTCTAAATAAACTTCAAACACTTGTAGATCATATTTATGATAGCAATATATCAATAGAGGGACTAAATAATAAAACAAGAGAAATAACTTCTGTTGTAGATCTTATCAAAGATATAGCAGAGCAGACAAATTTACTTGCACTAAATGCAGCAATAGAAGCAGCAAGAGCAGGAGAGCATGGAAGAGGATTTGCTGTTGTTGCCGATGAAGTACGCCAATTAGCAGAAAGAACCCAAAAAGCGACAAGTGAGATAACTCTATCTATCAACACAATGACTCAAGAGTCAAGTGCAATTTTGGATAAATCAGCCACTATGACAAATTTGGCAAATGAATCATCAATATCAGTAAAAAACTTTAACACCACGATGGATGAGCTCAATAATGATGCAAAAGAGATGACTAATTTAGTAGAAAATGTAGAGAATAAAGTATTTATTACTTTGGCAAAAATTGACCACATTATATTTAAAACAGACACATATAATGCAATTGTAAATCTTGATACAGATCAAAAATTTACAGATCACCTAAATTGTAGATTAGGAGAGTGGTATAAAAGTACAGGTAAAGAGAGATTTGGAGAGACCAATTCCTATATAGCTTCATTTAAGTCCCATAAGATAGTTCATGATAGTGCATTGGAAAATATTAGTTTTATTCAAAATCAAGATCGACGATTAGAGAATGAGGCTAAAATCATAGAGAATTTTAAAATAATGGAAAAATCTAGTAATACTCTATTCTCTCTTCTTGATGATATGACAAAAGAGACTATTTCTAGAAAATCAACAAAAAGAGAGAGAGCTTTAGTCTAATAACTCTCTCTTCATTATATTATGAAATGATTATTGAGTTAGTACTTAAAATACTACTGCCCAAAACTAAAATTTTTCATAAAGTCTTGTAACTGTTCTAGCTCTTTTGGTTTTGGTTGAACATTTTGGTGTTGTGATGCTCCCTCATTTATCATTTGATCCATCGTTTTTATTGGATATGGTGGCAGTTTAAATTTACTACTTGGAATATTGATATTAAATTTTGCTTTTGTTGCAATTTGAGTACTTTTTATACCCATAATACTAGCCTCAACTTTGAGTGTAACACCTTTATATATCCATATCTTACTACCTAATGCCTCCCATATTTCACATGTGTATCCCAATACTTTACCCGTACCAATTTTTTTACCGCCAACTGATTTGAGCATATCTTTACCCATTTTGGTCATGTCTTTGGATTGTTTAAGCATATCAAGCGTAAAAACAGTAATAACTTTTCTATCTTTGTCTACAGAATAGACTTTTCCATTATCAATTTTAGTGATTTTATCAACTACATCTGTCTTTCCCATTGTAGTTGAAGTACTTTTTTCATCAGTTAACTCTATATTTCCCCAATCTTTAAATATGAGTTTACTTGTACCTTTTGTCTCATTTTTGATACCAAATATACTACCACCTCCACTCATTTTATACTCTACAACTCCTGATTTGACATGATATCTCTTATTTTGTGCCAAAAGATTAGTTACCCCAAGTGCCAATAAGACCATAATTAATAAAATATTTATCTGCTTCATCGATTTATCTCCTTTATTGTGATGCAATACTCTATTATAAATCATTACGAGCCTAAAATAAATTAAATACAATATAAATTTTATTTTAATTTTATATTTTGGGTAAATATGGAGCATTATCACTGAAAGACTAAAAATTATTTCCAATATACCGATGTTAAAATAAATTAACTTTTAGCAAAAGGAAGAAAATAAAAATGGAACATTTAGTAGCAAGTATATCATTTATAGCAATTTTTGTCACAGGAGGAATCTTTTATATGGCTCTTCCAATCATAGATCCAACATTGGCAGTACAAGGAGTAAGTGTAAATAAAAGAGTTAGAGGACTAGAGAGAGAAAATAGATTTTTAGAAAATAGATATAAGATCTATTCACAAATGGATAAGATAAAGACCAATTAAAATATTTTAGTCAATACTTAACTCTTTTTGAAGCATCATTTTGATTAAAGATTGATATGGAACATCCATTGCATTGGCTTTAATTTTAAGTTTATCAAGCATATCAGCAGGGAGTCTTAGAGAGATTGTTTTTGTACTTTTTTTTAAATTTGGGAAATTAACAGCTTTAGCTTTTGATAGATCAAAATAATCTGTACTATCATGAAACTCCCAAAAAACTCTCTCTTCTTCTTCATTTTTAAATATTGGAATACTCTTATATTTTTTCATAGTATAATCTCTCCTTTTTACTCATTGCTCTTGCTGATATAACTCTTATTTTTTTATTTCTATTTGTAAAAACAACCATAAGTTTCTTCTTTTTATCACTAATTCCATATGCTATACACCTCATTTCATATTGAGAGTGTTTATTATCCTCTATTGATACTCCACCCCTTAAAAGAGGTGGATTCTTCTGAACTCTGACTAATGCCAAATATTTAAGAAGCTTTAAGGGCATATCCTGCCCCAGCTATATTAATCGAAGCATTCAAATCAGCATTCACTTCAAATGTGCATTTCACGCATTTAAACCTACTTTGACTTTTTCGATTCTCTTTTGATATATGACCACAACAAGAACACTTTTGAGAGGTGAATTTTGGATCTATTTTAATGACCTCTCCACCTTTTCGTATTGCTTTGTATTCTAGCATTGTGAAAAACAAGCCCCAATGTGTTTAGGCACAGGGTGGTCTATTTTGTCATTAAAAAGTAGTGATGCATGATATTGATTTGCTTCAAAAGAGACAGACGCTGATATTAATTTGCCCTCAAATT
>CAZLLE010000068.1:0-39473 GCA_964560425.1 uncultured Campylobacterales bacterium | reverse complement strand
TTAATATTGATAATATGCAAAATGGATATCAAATTACAGCGGCAAACTTTGAAGTTTTTGATGAAAATGGGGATAAATTTAATGCTGATATAAGTGTTCAATTTAATAATCAATCAAATATCTCTTCTCCAACAGTTACATTCAATAATCTTGAGTCTGGAAAAGTTTATCGTGTAGATATTGTTAATATCCTTGGTTGGAATACACCATCTAATACGATTTTACTTAATGATACAATTTTCGTATCTACTACACCAGCTCCATAAATGTAGCTTAATATGAATTATTATGATAGATATATCCAAAGCCTTTTAGGCTTTGGAATTTTAAAAATAATATTTGTTTCATTGACTATTTTATCTTTGGTTGGTTGTGAAAATGATGAAGTGGTGAGTGAAAAAGTAGTGAGCGTTGTTGAAATAAATAGTAGTACAAATGTTTTTCCCATTCGAGATAAAAATTTGTATATTGATGAAAACAAAACTACTACTTTTGATAAAAATGAGACTAAAAAAGTAGTGCTTGTTGATCATAATAAGAGAGAAATTAAAAAAGATAATCAACAAATCAAAAAAATATCTCCTAAAAAAGAGGATAACTCTGTAAAGTTAAAAATCTCTGATCCACTATATAATTTTCAATGGTATTTACATGGTAGTTATGGGATAAATATCTCTTCTATTTGGAGTGATTATAGTGGGAAAGGTGTATCTATTAGTGTGGTCGATTCTGGAATAGAATCTACTCATCCTGATCTTAGGGATAATATAGATTTAGTTCGATCCTTTAGATATGAGGATAATAGTAGTGATCCATCTCCTTCATTGCATGAACTAAAAGATCCATTTGTAGATGTTCCTCATGGTACATCAGTGGCTGGAATTATAGGTGCGAGTCAAAATGATATTGGTATTAGTGGCATTGCTTATGAGTCTAATTTGGTAGGTTTAAATGTATTTAGTAAGCCTGATGATAGTAGTTTTGAAAATGCTATAGGGTATAGAAATATAGATATATCCTCAAATAGTTGGGGAGCTGATCTCTCTTTTGGTTTGGATGATGATAAGATCGTTTTGGATGCAATTACAGAGAAGATGCAAAGTGATGATCCTACTATATATATTTTTGCAGCAGGAAATGAGGAGAGCAATAGTGAATTTAGCTCAATACTCAATAGTAGATATACTCTAGTTATTGGAAGTTTAACACAAGATGGAAAAATAGCTTCATATAGTAATTATGGTGCAAATATATTGTGTGTTGCTCCCGGTGGTGAAGATGTCGAAGATAAAAAGATAGTTACAACTGATTTAGTTGGTGATATCTATGGATATGATTTAGATGGTGATCATTTTGATATTTTAGAAAACAGAAATTATGAGTATAGCAATAGTTTTTATGGTACTTCGGCAGCTGTTCCTATGGTTTCTGGAGTGGTTGCTTTGATGCTTGAAGCAAATAGAAATCTCTCTTATCGTGATATTAAATATATTTTGGCTCACTCTTGTAGAAAAGTAGATAGAGATCACTCTTCATGGAGTGAAAATGGTGCTAAATTGCTATTTAGTAACCATTATGGTTTTGGTCTAATAGATGCTTCAAAAGCTATTGTTATGGCAAAAGATTTTAAAGCTTTAGATTCTGAAATAGTAGTTACCAAAGAGTTATTAGATTTGAATTTGAGTATCCCTGATAATAATGCTACTGGTATTGAATTGAATTTTGATGTAGATGAGGATATTATTTTAGAGTATGTAGCTCTTGAAGTAAATATTAATCATGAATATAGCGGTGATCTTAGAATTTTACTAAATTCTCCATATAATTTGTCTACTCTTGCATATGGTGGAACTATTACAGATGATCAATATATGCCTTGGATATTTGGAACTATTGGTTTTATGGATGAGAGAAGTAGAGGTAAATGGAGTATAAAAATTATGGATATGGAAAAAGGTGATAGTGGAGTTTTAAACTCTCTGAAATTAAACTTATATGGACATGAAAGATGAAAAAGCTTTTGATACTAATCTCTACTTTGGTATTGGGAAATTCAAATGATTTGGTCTATCCAAATGGCAAACATGAGAGATTTTTGGTAGATAAAAAGAGTAGGTCAATAAATACTCAGCATAGGGTCTATTATAGACATGGTATCATATCACCTAAAACAGCTTGTAAAGATAGTAGAAAATTGTATGTTAGTTTTGGAAAGAGTGTTGATATTCAAAAATTTGCAAAAAAGTATAAAATCAAATTTATAAAAATGACCAACAAAAAGTTTTATACAGCTCTATTTTTGGTAGAAGATAGTCGAGATATTATTGATCTATGTTCACTTATCAATAAAAGTGAAGATATTAGATATTCCCAACCACACTGGAACTCCTCTAGAAATTTAAAATAAAGTTTTCTTATAATAGCATGATACAAAGGATTAGTTATGCAAGAGAAATTTCAGACAGTATGTAGCCAATTAATAGATCAAGAAGATTTAAGTCTTGATGATACTATTCTTGATGATATTATGCAAAATGGTATTAGTATAGATATCTGTGATCAGCGTAAATCGGAGATCAAAATATTTTCCAAAGCTAGAATAGCTATCTCTGATATTATTCCAATAATGCATGATTTTGGGTTTAGGGTTGTTGATGAGGTTACTCTCTCTTTGGAACATTTAGAGGGTAGGGTTTTTATTACAAAATTAGATCTTGATTTGGAAGATACTTCTCTTCTTGTGCGTCATAGTGGAAGTGTAAAAGTTCTTTTTATTTTAGCTCTAAAGAAAAAGATAGAGAGTGGTTTACTTTTTAGTTTGACATATTTTGAGAACTTCTCTTTAGATGAGATTGTACTCTTTCGTGCTATTTTGAGTTATAGTGAACAGTTATTTCCTGATATGAGTAGATCAAGTATGATAGATTGTATTGTTAAATATCCAAATATTAGCAGTCTATTTTTACACTATTTTTATATGAAATTTGATCCCTCTATTATTGAGCGTCAAAGAAAAGTTTTATCTGCTCAAGAAGAGCTTATATCTAGTTTTAAAAGTGTAGATAATATCAATGATGATCGTGTTTTGAAGCTATTTTTTGAAATCTTGAAAAGTATTGTAAGAACAAACTATTTTCTTGGGGCGGATGCACTATCTTTAAAAATTGAACTCTCATCTTTAGCTAAACATTTTAGAAATGTTCAGCCTAGTTTAGAGATTTTTGTCTACTCTCATGAGTTTAGTGGTACACATCTTCGTATGGGGAGAGTTGCTCGTGGAGGATTGAGATGGAGTAATAGGATAGAAGATTTTCGTACAGAGATTAAATCTTTGATGTCTACACAAGAGGGTAAAAATGCTGTTATTGTTCCCAAAGGCGCCAAAGGTGGATTTGTTATTTTTGGGGATCGTAGTGATATTAGTAGAGAAAAATTTGAATCTTGTTATGTAAGATTTATCAATGCATTATTGGATGTAGTAGACAACAAGATTGATTCAAAAATAGTTAGAGATAGTAAAATTGTAGCTTATGATGAAGATGATCCCTATTTCGTAGTAGCTGCAGATAGAGGTACTTCTAGCATGAGTGACAAGGCTAATAGTATCTCTGAGAGTCGAAATTTTTGGCTTAGAGATGCTTTTGCTAGTGGTGGAAGTCATGGTTATCATCACAAAAAATTGGGAATTACTGCCAAAGGTGCTTTGCGTTGTACTCAAAGGTATTTTATTGAAAAGGGTGTAGATTTCTATAAAGAGGCGATATCTGTTGTGGGTGTTGGTTCAATGAGTGGTGATGTTTTTGGTAATGGTATGTTGGAGAGTAGGTTTTTTAAACTTATTGGGGCTATTAGTCATGATGAGATATTTATTGATCCACATCCAAATTTGGAAGAGGCATATTTAGAGCGAAAACGGCTATTTTCTCTCAAAAGAGGTAAGTGGTCAAAGTATGATGTTTCAAAAATATCTGAAGGTGGAGGTGTATTTAAACGCTCTTGCAAAAATATAGAGCTAAGTTTGGAGATAAGAGCCTTAATCGGGAGTAATAAAAAGAGTCTTAGTGGTGAAGAGTTGGCAAAGGAGATATTAAAACTTCCTGTTGATATGTTGTATTTTGGTGGTGTTGGTACTTATGTAAAAGCCTCTAGCGAAAGAAATATCTCTTTGGGTGATAAAGAGAATGAATTTGTTCGGATAAATGGTGATGAGTTAAGAGCCTATTGTGTCTGTGAGGGGGCAAATTTGGCACTTAGTATGGGGGCTAGATTTGAGTATGTTCAGCATGGTGGTAAAATAAACCTTGATAGTATAGATAATTCAGCAGGTGTAGATACAAGTGACCATGAGGTAAATTTTAAGATTTTACTTAATACTCTTGTGAGTAAAGGTGAAATAAGTGAAGATGAGAGAGATAAAACATTAGATAGTTTGAGTGATTTTGTAGTCAATAGTGTGTTATGGACAAACTATTTTCAATCTTTATCTATCTCTCTTGATGCTTTAAGATCAAAAGATGGTATAGAAATTTTTAAAAAATCACTTATTGTTCTTGAAAAGGGGATACCATCTTTTAAAAGAGGTTATTTTGAGATTCCAAAAGATCATAATTTTGTAGAAGTTTTGGACTCCTCAAACATGATATCTCGACCTATCTTGGCAACAATGACACTCTATGCCAAAATATTTTTGCAAGATTTACTCTCCTCAACGCCACTTCTTATAGAAGATGGATTTTTTTATAAATTTCTATTCAAATATTTTCCAAAACCTTTTGTTGCATTATACGAAGATGAGGTAAAATTGCACCCTTTAAGGGTTGAAATTGTGGCTATGATTATTGCCAATAAAATTATCAATTTAGCAGGTGTAACTTTTATTAGTGATTATGAAGAGTTAGGGAAAGATAAGTTTTTTTATAAGATAAAATCTTATCTAATCACAAATGAACTTTTTGATGCAAATGATGTTCGATACCAAATATATCGTCATGATTATCACCTATCTGTAGATCTGCAATATAAGATATTATTAGATATTGAGAATAAAATTATATTTAACTTGGACTCTTTTGAGGAAAATTTTGATTTGGATAATATTGATTTTAGTGTAGTTTCTGATTATAAAAAGCGTCTTTGTGAAGTAATTGATAATATGAATTTATCCAATAATACCCCATTATCAGAGTATAAAAAGTTGAATAGTTTTATTGAAAAACTAGAGTACATGAAATATATATTTTTGATTTTAAAAATAAAGAGTAAAACAGAGTATGATTTTAGTGAAATCGCAAAACTTTTCTATAAAGTGATAGAAGTTTTAGAGATTGATGTTTTAATGGATCTACTAGAAAATGTAACTCTCTCCTCTTATGATGATAAGCTTTTACAAAAACAGTTGAGACTACTACTTGGAAATATATCTATCGAAATTAGTAAAGATATTCTCCATTTTCTAAGAAAAGGTGAATCACTAGAGAATGGTATTCAAAACTATCTCCAAACAAAAAATTTTGACATAGATAATAATCCAAATTTTAAAGATAGACCAACTATTCAAGAACTCTCTATTGGTGTAAACAGACTACTTTTGCTGAGGTAACTACCTCGGCAATTGGATTATATCATGCAACCCACCACTAAAAGTAATACCACCTACATTAACACTCTTTGTAGCACTCATACTAGCATAAGGAGTGTGGAGACAACCACCAAAAAAAACTGCGATTAAAAACATAAAAAATATCTTTTTCATAATATATCCTTTTACCTATTTTAGAAAAAAATAAATTTAATTTTACTTAATATGTAAAATTACCTCTTTTTACCAAGATCATATTTTAGTACTTATCTTCAAAAAAAGATTAAAACGATAAAATGCTATTATAATGAACTTCTGAAAAAGAGCTACTGCTCTTTGCCTATAATGGTACGGGAAAAACATGACTTTCTAGTTTTTTTAAGAGGCATGAGAAGATGCTTAATGCAACATTTTTGTAAGTAGTGAGGTTTAAAATGAGATTAACAACCCAAGAGATAAGAGCAATAAATGCAACTTTTAAAGAGATTTTTCAAAGTGGTAGGATCTATCTCTTTGGCTCTCGTGTAGATGATAGTAAAAGAGGTGGAGATATAGACCTCTACATCATCACTGAAACAAAAGAGAATTTGACAACTAAAAAGATAGATTTTTTGGTTAAGTTAAAAGATAAGATAGGCAATCAAAAAATAGATCTAATCATATCAAGAGATAAAAATAGACCCATAGAACAAAAAGCACTAATGGAGGGAATAATATTGGACGATAAAATGTTAAGAATTCAAAAATATATCAATCAATGTAAAAAACATCAAATGAGAATAGAAAAATCTTCTGCAAAAGTAAAAGATATCTTTCCTCTCTCTGCTTCAAGGTATGAGAGTTTGAGTGATGAAGAGGTAGAAGCGATAGATCAATACCTTTTTAGATTTGCAAAACTTCAAGATACATTAGGTACAAAACTCTTTAGAATAATTGCATCGGAGTATGTAGATAATATTGAACAACTCACCTTTTTAGATATCTTAAATCGATTAGAAAAGATTGGTATACTAGGTAGTGTCAATGTATGGAAAAGATTGCGAGATATTAGAAATGATATTGCTCATCAATATGATGATGAACCTCAAGAGATGGCAGAGGTATTAAACAATATTTTCGCCTACAAAGATGACTTGTTGGGTATTTTTAAAAAGATAGATGATTTTTATTCTTAATATATAAAACTACCTCTTTTAAGCTTTGTAAGTTTTTCTCTAACAGCTCTTATCATGAAGCTTTTTTGAGTTAGAGATATATTTTTTAGATTTTTGATTTTGATTAGTTCATTTTCGCAATTTCTTCTTAACATAAAAAGGAGTTGATTTTTTAGTTCGTCATCTTCAAGTGTTACGATATTTTCTCTTATTTGAATGCCTATGACTTTTGGGTGATCTATTTGGTTTTGTATGATAGCTTGAAACTCCTCTTTGTGTGTCTGAAAAATATTATCATCAATAACATCCAAAATAAAATCTATCAAATGTGGCTTTTCAAGAAGTGTTTTTAATATTGTTAGTTCTGCAATATCTTCTCTTTGGGTGTTGGATTGTTGTGGTCTTTGTTCTGTTTTATACTCTTTTTTGAATTCTCTTTTTTGGGGAGGTGGTGAAGATGACTCTATCTCTATTAGATTTTCTCTGATGTTTAGTATTGCACTTATATATCCTTTGTATTCCTCTTGGAGTAGGGGAGAGAGTGTTTTGAGGTAGAGTGTTGTCTCTTTGAGTGCTTCCTCTTTTTGCATAGGGTTTGCTAGATTATATTTTTTGGAAATATGTTCCAAACAGAACTCTATTAGTGGTTTTGGTCTGTGGAAAAGTTGATTTATCTCATCAATTTTTTTACTTTTTATCATATCCGCAGGATCTATGCCATCTGCAAATATAACTACACCACCTTGTAAACCTCTTCCTGAGAGCATATAAGCTGCTTTGAAAGCTGCATTTACTCCTGCATTATCTCCATCATAAGCTAATATTATTTTTGGATTACCTCTGACCAAAATAGGCACATGTTTATCAGTTAGAGCTGTTCCAAGAGTAGCTACACTATTATCAAAACCAGCTTGATGGAGCATAATAACATCAAGATTACCCTCTACTACAATCACTTCACCTTTTTGCATGATTGAAGTTTTGGCTTTGTGATATCCATAAAGGAGAGTTGATTTATCAAAAATTTTTCCTTGTGGAGAGTTGATATATTTACCAATATCAGTTCTTTGAGTAATAATCCTCCCTCCAAAACCAACAATCTTACCAGCAGGGGTAAATATAGGAAAAATTACACGATTTGTAAATCTTGCATATATCCTATTATTATCACCTTTGGCGATCAGTCCAAGCTCTAAAGCTTCATTGAGAGGTACACTATTTTGACGAAGAAAATCGAGTGTTAGATTTGATTGTGGAGCATAACCCAATTCAAACTTCTCTATAGAAGATTCATAAAGACCACGAGATAGAAGATAATTTTTGGCTTCATGATTATAATTGAGCTGTTTTCTAAGAAAATTATTATAGTTTTCCAATATTTTCTTGTCATGAAAACTATCTTGATGATTGTCTGTATATTGAAGATGAACACCAAATTGATCTGCAAGTTTTTCAATAGCTTCAGGATATGTAAGCTTCTCATAATCCATAACAAATTTAATAGCATCTCCACCAATCCCACATCCAAAACATTTATAAATCTGCTTTGAAGGACTAATCACAAACGATGGAGTATTTTCCCCATGAAAAGGGCAATTTGCCTTGAAATTGGCACCACTCTTTTTGAGTTCTATATAGTTTGCTATAACATCAACAATATCTATACAAGCCTTGACCTCTTCGACTGAGCGTGATTCTATCATTATAGAAAACCCCTTTATTTGGTGAGGCTAAAGCACTCACTTCCTATTTACATGAAAAAATATTATATCAAAATTAAAAAAATTAGATTTTATTTGGTTATCCCCAAAAATATAGAATAATTTAGGATTTTTAATCACTCATTGAATTAATAAAATCTTTATATGCTTTTGCAAGTTCTTTATCTTGCTCTTCTACTCTATTCTCATGATGATTTAACATAGCATCCTCTAAAACACTCAATCTTTTTGATAGATATAAAAATAGTTGTTTATTAATATCTGGAATTTTATTGTGGCTTAGTTGTGATCTATCTTTTCCTTTTGTAATAACTCTAGCGGGGATTCCTACAGCTGTTGAATCTGCTGGTACATCTTTGACTACTACTGAATTGGCTCCAACTCTTGCATTTTCTCCTATCTCTATATTTCCAAGGACTTTTGCTCCTCCACCAATTACAGCTCCTCTTTTGATTGTTGGGTGTCTTTTGACATCTCTATCTAGGCTAACACCCCCAAGTGTGACACCTTGATAGATTAATACTTCATCTTCTATGATTGCAGTTTCACCGATTACTACTCCAAAGCCATGATCTATAAAAACTCTTTTGCCTATTGTGCATCCTGGATGAATATCAATATTGGTAATTACTTGAGAAACTCCCATGATTACTCTTGCCAAGATTTTCCAGTTTTTTTGATAAAGTCTATTTGCAATACGATAATTTATTAATGCCCAAACTCCTGGATAGTTTGTAATGAGTTCTATTTTTGAGGTGATTGCAGGATCATTTTTCCATGGAGTTGCAAGATCCTCTTTTATTATTTTATATAGTGAGCATTTTCCCATTTTTATAAATTCCTTTAGTTAATTGTCTTTAGATAGCCATTGTCATTTAATAGTTGTTCTAATCTTTTAAAAATATCTTTTTTCTCTCTATCTGGCATATCTAAAATATTATTAATATTTTTTTTGAGACTATTTTTAACCTCTTCTATATCATAATCTAAATCGTCTAAAATATCAAGTATTGAAGATGATTCTATAATATTAGATATCTCGTAAGATTTTTCATTAATCTCTATAGTGGCTTCTGTTGGATGGGTGAAAAGATTATGTTTCATTCCTAGCACCTCTTGATAAGCACCTACAAGAAAAAATCCCAAAAAGTACTCTTCATTCTCAAGATCAATTGTATGTAAAAAAAGAGGATTTTTTCTATCAAAACTTATCTCACCATCACTATCACATGTAATATCCCAAATATTGGCACTTCTTGTTGGTTTTTGGTCTAGTTTATTTAGCGGTACGATAGGGAAACTTTGTTTGAGACCCCAAAAATCTGGAAGACTTTGAAATATAGAGAAGTTGATTAAATATTTCTCATGAATATTCTCTTCTAATTTAATAAGCTCCCAAATATCTTCATCTTTTAGAAGATATAGTGCTTTTTTGATTATTAGATGAGTTAAGATTTCACTATTTGATCGATCAATCAAATCAATATATCCCAAATCAAATAGAGTAAGTAGAGAGTCTAGATGATCCATACTGTCATGTAGGTACTCTAATGCATGAGGTTTATTTATATGTAGATAAAGTTCATGAAGCTCCTCTATAAGTGGTGGGTTTATCTTTTTTAATTCAAGTGAGCTCTCATGATACTCTTGGCTAAAGAGTTCAAAAACAGGAGCAATTAATACGGCATGATTTGCTGCTACAAATCTTCCTGATTCGATAATAATATTTGGCTCTTTTACCTCTTTTGATTTTGCAATGCTTTGTATCATAAATATAATATCGTTGGCATACTCTTTTATTGAGTAGTTTTTTTGGAGAGTTTTGGCAGTTTGTGAATATTCTACTGCCAAGCCTCCCCCTAGATTGATATTTTTTAGATTATATGCTCCTAATTTTCTTAGATCAGCATATATATTTCCTGCTTCTCTTAGAGCTTTTTTGAGAGGGGCTATATCTGTGATTTGTGATCCTATATGAAAGTGAATCATGGTAAATTGTTCTAATAGATTATTCTCTTTTAAAAGTTTTATAGCTTGGATAAGTTCTGTAGAAGTTAGCCCAAATTTTGAGTTTATTCCTCCACTTTTTGCCCAAGTTCCTATACCTGAGCTGTGTAGTTTGATTCTTAGCCCAATTTTAGGAGTTTTGCCTCTCTCCTCTTTTGCTATCTCTATAATAGTTTGAAGCTCATTTACCCCCTCAATAGTAAGGGTGATATCTTGATCTAACTGTGCAGATAAAAATCCTAGTTTAATCATCTCTTTGTCTTTAAATCCATTGACTAAAATAGGAGAATTTTTATTGATATATGTCATTGCAATCAATAGTTCGGCTTTACTTCCTGCTTCTAATCCATAATTATATTTGGCACCTTTTTCTAGCAGAGCTTTTATAAAATTTGGAAATTGATTTACTTTTAGAGGAAAGACAGCTTGAAATTTACCTTTGTAGTTTAACTCTTGTGAAGCTTTTTGAAAATTAGTATATATTGTCTCAATCTGTTTCTCTATAAGATGAGGAAAACGAAGAATTAGAGGTCCTCGATTTCCTTTTTTTCTTATATTTTGTACTATCTCTAAAATAGATGGTTTTGATCTGTAATTTATACTTATTTTATCTTTATCTATACAGAAGTTGTTGTTTGCCCAAATATCAAGACCATATTTTTTCATTACTGCTTTATATCTATAAAATGATCTTCTTTTGTAATCAAATCTTTGACCCAAACCTTATTATCTTTTAGCTCATCTTCTCCAATAATTGCACAATATCTTGCATTTGCTCTATCTGCTGCTTTTAGATGTGCTTTTAGACTTTTTGCCTCATAGCCTATTAATACTTTTGAACTCTCTCTCTGTTTTGAGGCTGTTTTGAAAAGTGGAGTAATAGCTTCTGCTACTAATGCCCCAAAGTAGTATCCCTCTCTCTCATCTTCTTCAATATTTATCATATCAAGAACTCTCTCAACCCCAATAGCAAAACCAACAGCAGGAGTAGGACGACCATCTAAAAACTCTACAAGTTTATCATATCTTCCTCCTCCCGCAACGGCATTTTGAGCTCCCAAATCACCACTCACAAACTCAAATGCACTTTTGGAGTAATAATCTAATCCTCTTACCAAATTTGGATCAATCTCATACTCTATACTTAGAGAATCAAGTGTCTTTTGAACTACTTCAAAATCATCTTGACAACTTTTACAAAGATGTTGATTGAGTCTTGGGGCATCTTTGAGAAGAGTTTGACAATTTTTATTTTTACAATCAAATACACGAATAGGATTTGTATCTTTTCTTCTCAAGCAATCACTACATAAGCCATCAATATTATTGAGTGTTTCAATAAGTTTTTCTCTAAACGGAGGCATACAATTAGGACAACCAAGAGAGTTTAGTTGTAGTGTATAGTTGATCTTGAAAAAGTCCAAAATCTCTTTGAGCATAACAATAACATTGACATCTTCAAGAGGATTACTCTCTCCAAAACTCTCAACTCCAAATTGGTGAAATTGTCTAAATCTCCCTTTCTGAGGTCTCTCATATCGAAACATAGGACCATAATAGAATAGTCTATTTATTCCACCTTTTCGATCAAGTTTATGCTCTACAAAACTTCTAACTACTCCCGCAGTTCCTTCTGGTCTAAGGCATACATCATTGCCACCTTTATCAATAAATTGATACATCTCTTTACCAACAATATCGCTACTCTCTCCAACACTTCTCTTAAAAAGTGAAGTCTCTTCAAGTATTGGTGTTTGGCTAAATGAGAAGCCATATTTCTCTACAATTTTAGTCGTATTATCTATAAAATATCGAAATTTCCTACTATCTGGAGGTAAGATATCTTTCATTCCTTTGAGTGCTTTTAGCATCTAATAAAATCCTTATATAAATTGGCTCCATTTTAATAAAAGGTTGCTTAATCAATATACTCTATAATCTCCTGCTGTATCTCTTCTATAGTTTTTGAAGCATCAATGATTTTATAGTTGATATCTAAATCTTCCAAAAGTTCAATCATGAGTGTTTGTACATTAAGTAGGTATTCAACGCCTCTTTTTTCTATATGATCCTCTTTTTTACTGCTCATTCTATCTTTGAGTAATTTTTCATTTGTCTTTAATAATATTATTATATCGGGTAGTTTTTCATCTAGTGCAAAAGAGTTTAACTCTAATAAAAACTCTTTTTTATAGTCATGATTTGCTAGGGCATAAGCTATTCCTGAGATAAAACCTCTATCGCTTATTACTATTTTATCTCTATTTGGCTCTACTATATTTTTGTAGTGTTCTGCTCGATCTGCCAAAAATAGGAATAGTTCGCTTTTATGATTGTTTACTCCCTCATGAAGTATCATCTTGCGAATTTTTTGACCTATTGGTGTGCCACCTGGCTCTTTTGTGATTATGGCATCTGGGTATAGTTTTTGGAGTAGCTCTATTTGCGTAGATTTTCCTGATGTGTCTATTCCTTCAACTATCAAATACATCTATATCTCCCAAAAGTGGTAAAATGTCTTTGGATACTAGATGTGATACATCTCCATCGTGTTTTAAAATTGCTCTAACTACTGATGAGCTTATAAATGCATGTTTTAGGCTGGGCATTAGAAATATTGTCTCTATATTGGGGTCTAGTGATGAGTTTGCATAGCTCATTTGAAGTTCATACTCAAAATCACTTACAGCTCGAAGTCCTCTTATTATTATATTGCTATTGGCTTTTTTTGCAAAATCTATTAATAAATTATCAAATGTTGTAATCTCTACATTTGGAATATGTTCAGTTGCAATTTTTGCCATAATTGCTCTTTTTTTGATATCAAACATTGGCTTTTTCTCTTGAGATACAGCTAGTGCAACAACTACTTCATCAAACATCTCACTTGCTCTTTGAATAATATCTACATGACCGTTTGTAATTGGGTCAAATGTTCCTGGATATAAGACTCTTGTTTTCAATTTTGTTCCCCCCATCTTTTAAAAAGTTTATGCTCTATTCCTATAAGATCAAACCATTTTCCAATCAAAAAATCTTCCATATCTTCCAATGATGATGGATTGCTATAATATCCCAAAATTGGTGGGGCTATTATTACTCTTAGAAGTGAAAGTTTATGCATGTTTTCAAGTGCTATTGGTGAAAATGGCATCTCTCTTGGTGCTAATATTAATTTTCTCTGCTCTTTAATCATGACACTTGCTGTTCTTGTCGTTAGATTATCCCCGATACCATAGGCTATTTTTGCCAATGTATTCATGCTACAAGGTATGATAATCATAGCATCACATTTAAAAGAGCCAGAAGCTACTTTTGCAGCGATATCTTTATCGTCATGAACGCTTAAATTTTCCTCTTTTTGGAATACTATTTGAGCATTTTTTGAGATTATTATATGTTTTTCAATCTCTTTTGGTAATTTTTGGATAAATCTTTGAGCTAAAGTTACCCCGCTAGCTCCTGTGATTGCTATAATAATTCTCAATCTATTACCTCTACACGATTTTTTGAGACTATTTTTGCTCTAAATATTTTCTTTTTGCCTCGTTTTATTTTGATGATATCTCCTATAAAACCTGATTGTAGAGCTTTGGCTTGAAATGTGATTTTTAGATCTTCATCAACTATTGTGGCATTTACATGTTGATTTTTAATAATATCTAGCGATTTTTTTATATCTAATATAGTTATGATTCTATTTTTTTTGATAGTTCTTTTTGCAGAATATCTATTTAGATCATCTTTGCCTATGGGTTGGGATATTATATTTGTAAATGGTATTTTTTCAAGATGTAAATTTTCTAGTGTTAGAGGGGTCTCTCTTGGTATTAAATTTGTGGCTTTGTATATTGATATTTTCGCTTTTATTTGATATTTAAAGTAGATCTTTTTATCTTTTTTGGGAGTGCTATATAATACAGAGATAGTTGATTTATCTCTTTTGAGTGCAGGTTTGGGTAACACTATCTCTTGCTCTTTGAATGTGTCAAAGTTTCTTGGTGTTTTGCCTATCTGTTTTACTCTAATAGATTCAATCTCTATTGTTGGATACTTTTTTGTATAGCTATCATGAATAACTTTTTCTATATTTTTTGTTGGTATTGGTGTTGCTTGAGCTATATATGGTAATAGGAAAATAAAGATAATTTTGATAAAAGAGTACAAATAAAAAGCCTTAGTGATAAAAGTAGATAATTTTATCTAAAATAGATTAATAGGGTAGTATGTACCCTATTTAAGCTTGATAATATAAGCATCTTTTTTAAGAGATTTTAGATCAGCCAAATAAAATTTTGCCTCATCTCTTGTTTGATATGGACCTACTACTAGAGTAGATGAAGTTTTTCCATTTGTTATTGGGTATCTTATTTTATAGTGATAATCTCTCTCTTTGAGCTCTCTAAAAATTGGTAATCTAGTAGATTCCAAGTCTGTTTTGAAAACAGTCATTAGCTGTACATAATATTTACCTCTATATGATGGTGTAGGTTTATTTTTTGGATATATACAGACTGCTGGTTTAGTCTCATGGACAACTCTTTTTATTATTGTAATTCTTCTATTGTGAGGTTTTTGGGCTTCTATCTTTTTTTCAACTTTTGGCTTAAGTGTTGGAAGTTTTGCTACTTTTGAAGGTTGTTTTGGTTTTTTTCTCTCACTTTGTCCAAATATCATACCAACTCCTATAGAGCTTAATAGATCTATATCTGAACTATCTAGTTTATGGATTGCTTGCATATCTGCACTTATATTAAAAGAGTCATTTATCTGATATTTTATACCCACTCCATAATCCACAAATGGTTGTGATAATACCTCATTATGCTCTTCATCTATATACTCATATCCTACACCTGCGAAAATATAAGGTTTTAGCTTTTTATTTTTAGTTTGAAAGTCATGTGTGATATTAAGTGAAGCTCGATGGATATTGCTCTCTTTTGAGCTATTTTTATCTCCTACTTTATCCATGTAGTTATATATTATACCAATAGCGTTATTTTTGTTTAGATACTTACTCGCACGAATTCCATAGCTATAACTATGATCTAGTGGAGAACTTTGTTGTGTTGTGTCGTATCCTATATTTGTTGAGACTTCATAATCTTGGGCGTAAAGATTTACTAGACTACTTAAAAGTATACTTGTGATTATAATATTTGCTTTCATTATAGATCTCCTTATTAACTCTAGTTAGTCTATATAAATTTTTACTTTTTTCCAAATAAGTTTAATTTTTTTTACTAAAATATAATTTTTTTGTCCAATGATGTTACTTTATTAAACATAAATAGGGTATTTTAGAGTTAGGTTGAAAATTGTATTAAAGATGAAAAAGCTAAAATATTGAGAGAAAAAATTGATAAACCATAAGAGAGCTAAAGGAGGCAAAATTGCTCTCTTATGATAATGAAGTTATTGGTGTTTGTTTATCACTGGCTAGGTGATGGAGAAATTATATACAAATGAGACTAAAATTATCCTATTTAAAATAAATTAATTATTTAAATAAAGAAAAATAAAAGAAAAGGTAAAAATGAAGAGAGCAGTATGTATTATTAGTGGTGGCATGGATAGTGCGTTGAGTGCCTATATATGCAATAGAATTGATGGATTTGAAGTAATTGCACTACATTTTAATTATGGTCAAAAAACTGAACAAAAAGAGTTAGAAGCCTTCAGGAAAGTTGCAAAAAGCTTGAATTCTTTAAGATTAATTGAACTAGATTTACATTTTATTAGTGATATTGGTGGTTCTGCTTTGACTGATAGTGATATCGCTGTACCTCAAAATGGTATAGAAGAGGGTGTTCCTGTGACTTATGTTCCTTTTAGAAATGGTATCTTTTTATCAATTGCAGGAGCTGTAGCAGAAAAAGAGGGTGCAGAGGCTATATATATTGGTGTTGTTGAAGAGGATAGTAGTGGATATCCAGATTGTACTGATAGTTTTATCCAAAAACTAGAATCAGCTATCAATGAAGGTACAAAACCAGAGACAACAATAAAACTAAAAACCCCTCTAGTTCATCTAAAAAAAGAGGACATCGTAAAAGAGTCTATTAGGCTTGGAGTACCTCTTGAATATACTTGGAGTTGTTATAAAAATGAGAGTAGGGCATGTGGTGTTTGTGATAGTTGTAGATTGAGGTTAAAAGGATTTAATGTGGCAGGAGTAGAAGATCCTATTGATTATGTGTTGTCGTAAAGATTACGACAACATCATATATTCAAATTTCAGGAATATCATAAGTATCAGTTACAAAGTCAATATCTTTATCTCCTCTACCACTTAGATTGACCAAAATTAACTCTTTTGGGTTTTGTGATGCATGTTTCATCGCATAGGCAATAGCATGAGCAGATTCAAGAGCAGGGATGATTCCCTCTAGTCGTGAGAGTTTATAAAAAGCATCTATTGTCTCTTCATCATTTGCAGTTGCTACAATTGTTCTACCTATTGTTTTGAGATGTGCATGTTCTGGACCTACAGAGGGATAATCAAGCCCACTAGCTACACAATAGACAGGAGCAGGTTCTCCTTTTTCATCTTGAAGCATAATAGAATTAAATCCATGCATAATACCCTCTTTACCAAAGCTAAGAGAGGCAGCATTTTCACCAAGCTTAGTTCCTTTTCCCATTGGCTCCACTCCATATAGTTTACATGGATCATCTATAAAACCGCTAAAAATCCCCATAGCATTACTACCTCCACCAATACATGCGATGACGCTATCTGGTAAGTTCCCCGTCATTTCTAGTATCTGCTCCCTTGCCTCTATTCCTACCACTCTTTGAAAATCTCTTACCATTTTTGGATATGGGTGAGGACCTACAACCGAACCAATAGCAAAAAGAGAGTTTTTGGTATCGCTCAAATATGCACCAAATGCAGAATCAACAGCCTCTTTAAGTGTTTTGGCTCCAAAGCTCACAGGAATTACCTTTGCCCCTAATATTTTCATTCGGATTACATTTGGATGCTCTTTTTTGATATCTACCTCACCCATGTGTATCTCACACTCTAACCCAAAATATGCCGCAGCAGTAGCCAAAGCCACACCATGTTGACCCGCTCCCGTCTCCGCAATAAGCTTAGTTTTACCAAGATGTTTTGCTAATAGTGCTTCAGCCATGCAGTGATTGAGCTTGTGAGCTCCCGTATGATTCAAATCTTCTCTTTTGAGATAGATTTGCCCACCACCACAAAAGTTACTCAAATTTTTTGCATAAGATACTGGTGTTGGCCTACCTTGATAATGTTTTCTTATCTGTTTGAGTTCATGAAGAAAAACATGAGATTTGGATAGTTTGTCATAAGCCTCATTGATCTGAGCAAACGGCTCTTCCAACTCAGGAGGAATAAATGCACCTCCAAATTTTCCAAAAAATCCCTTTTCATCAGGTGTAGCATTTAGGTAAGATTTATTTTGCATCATTCATCCTTTTGTTAATATAAAAACATATTTTATCTAATCTTTGATGTGTTTTAAAGGTGGAAATTCCAAAGTTCCAAACTTTGGAATGTATATAAACAGACAAAACTATAATAAAAAGTAAATAATTAAATTAACAAAAAGTATACATTTAACTATTTATTCCCAATCACAACTTGGGAATAAGTGAACCTTTCATAGTATCAGGAAATATGAAACGAGTTGAAGTTATAATTCTTTTATATGGAGTTTAATATTATGACTATAGCTTGGATTATTTCAAAGATAAAGGATAGTGATTATCTTGCTTATCTCTTCACATGTAATTATATTAAAATTTATTAGTAGGAGTGAAAAATGATACAAAGTTGTAGTTTTTGTGGAAACAAAAATATCAAAAATAGTAGGGTAGAATATACATATAAACATGATGGTAAATATATGATTTTTCATAATGTTCCGGCATTACAATGTGAATATTGTGGTGAAAAATATTTTGAAGCAAAAGTTTTAAAACAGATTGAGAATGAGTTTATATCTGTTCAACAAGGCAAAAAAATAACTAAAGAGATATCTGTTGCTGTTGAGGATTTTGATAAATTAGTTGCTTAAAATAATTCCCCTTGTTATATCTCCTGAGACTGTGAAACGAGCTTTTATGAAATATTAAGGTAATTTTAGTTTGTTTATAGTTATCATGAATTAGTTTTGAAATTTAAATTATGATAAAGGGGTTTTCCATGGAAAAAATCAAGTTTTTTAGGATAGGTTTAATTATTGCATCGGTACTTAGTTTTGGTAGTTATTTACATGCTCTTGAGAATATATCTCAAAAGAAAATAGTTACTAAAAAGAGTACTACACCTATAAAATTAATAAAAAAATGGGAAACTAGGCAGAGAAATCAGTTGGATACTCCAGAATCTGTTTTGTATGATAGAAGTAAAAAGAAAATTTATGTTTCAAATGTGAATAGTTCAAAATCAAAAAAGCATTGGATTGATAATGATGGGTTTATATCTAAACTAAATAAAAATGGAACTATAGATACTCTTGTATGGGTATCTGGACTGAAGGCTCCAAAGGGGTTGGCAGTGCATAAAAATCATCTTTATGTAGCAGATATTAATAGTGTTGTAAAAATAGATACAATCAATGGAGTAATAGAAGATATATTTTATGCTCCAAAAGGTGTAAATCATCTAAATGATCTAGTTTATGATAAAAAGAGAAATGTTTTGTATGTTTCTGATTCTAGTAGTAAAAAAATATTCAAAATGACACTAGATGGTAGATTTAAACTTTTTTATAAAAAGGAGAGAAATAAGCCAAGACAAAATGGATTGTATATTTATAATGATAAGTTGATTATGCAAGGAAATAGGGGTAAATTAAAATCTCTTAGTCTTAAAACTTACAAAAGAAGAACGATATCCAAAACTATTTTTAATGCCAATATAGATGGTATTTGGAGATATAAAAATATGGGATATTTAGTATCTGATTGGCAGGGTAAAATATATTTTGTTAGTAAAAGAGGAAAAGCGAAACTTCTCTTAACTACAAAGCCAATTAGATCTGCTGATATATCATACTCCTCTGCGTTGGGTTTGTTGTTGGTTCCTGATTTTAATGATAGAATTATTGCGTATAGAGTGAAGTAGAAAAAATTATTAAAATTTATAGGATGTGGACACACTATGCCTAATAAGTAGTAGACTACTCTAGGTATCTTATCAACGAACCTTTGATATACTTTTTAAATATTTAAAAGGTAAGGAAAAAGTTTAGATGTTTCTATATGATAAAGAGTCAAGATTTAACTTGGCAAACTTGGTAACATTTGCAAATATTACGGCGGGTGTGGTAGCAATCTATTTTATACAGCAGGGTGATTTTTTTACGGCTATTATTTTGGCTTGGATTGGTGGGGGATTTGATATTTTAGATGGTAAGATTGCTAGAAAATATAATCTCTCATGTGAGTTTGGAATACAGCTTGACTCTTTTGCTGATTTTATCTCTTTTGTGATTATGCCTGCTTTTTTACTCTTTTATGCACTTCAAAAAGCAAATGGGGTTGAGCTTATTATCTCTGGTGTTGTTTTTATATATTATATTATTTCAGGACTTAGACGACTCATTGAGTTTAATCTCAAAAGTGAAGCTGGAGATGTAGCTAAATATTTTGAGGGTGTTCCTACTCCTCTTGGAGCGATTTTGCTTTGGGTTTTGTATCTTCTTTATAGTTATGGTTTAGTTAGTAATATATTTGTTATCTTACTTTTAGTTGGAGTTATCGCTTTTTTATTAAACTCCAAAGTTAAAATCCCACATCCATAGTTCTTATTAATGATAGAGATATTAGAAATAACGGATAATTTTAAATCAAATTTTGTAAAACCACATCTTATGAAGTATAAGCAAGATGGTAAAATAAAAAGTTGGGAAATTGTAGATGTACATGATAGTGTAGCGATACTTCTATTTCATAAAGAAAAAAATGCTTTTGTTTTGGTAAAACAGTTTCGTCCTGCTATTTATATGAAAAATAGAGATGGGTTTACTTATGAATTGTGTGCAGGATTAGTAGATAAAGATAAATCTTTGGTTCAAATAGCAAAAGAGGAGATACTTGAAGAGTGTGGTTTTGATGTGCCAATTGAGAGTATCAAAGAGATTACAGAGTTTTATACTTCTGTTGGTTTTGCAGGTGGTAAGCAGAGTATGTTTTTTGCTGAAGTTAGTGAAATTCAAAAAGTAGATGAAGGTGGTGGTATTGGTGATGAGCAGATCGAGGTTTTGTATCTGCCAATCAAAGAGGCAAATAGATTCATGTTTGATAAATCAAAGGTAAAAACTCCTGGATTGCTGTTTAGTTTTTTATGGTATTTTTCATCTTTTTCTTCTTGATAATTTTAATTTTAGAATTAAAATTATCTGTTTTGGATAAAACTTATTTTACTAGTAATTCAATATATTTCATCTCTAAAATATTTCTATTCCTTCTTGCAAGGAACAGAAATTCAATAAAATCTTCAAAAACCCCCTAAATTTCTTGACTTTAAAAACCTTTTTAACTATAATCAGCCTCTCAAAAATCAGTCAGAACTATTCTGACGAGTTCTTTTAAGGAAAAAAATGGAAAAGATAAGACTTAAGCTTAAAGCTTATGATCATAGAGTTTTAGACAGATCTGTCGCTGCTATCGTTGAAGCAGTTAAGAGAACTGGAGCCGAAATTAGAGGCCCAATTCCAATGCCTACAAAAATCAAAAAGTATACAGTACTTAGATCTCCACATGTAAATAAAGATTCTAGAGAACAATTTGAGATGAGAATGCACTCTCGTTTGATTGATATTGTTTCTGCTACAACTGATACTGTTGATTCACTTATGAAGCTTGACCTTGCTCCTGAAGTAAATGTCGAAGTAAGAGCGATGGGTAAATAGGGAGAATATGATGGAATATATTGTAGAAAAAATTGGAATGAGTAGAACAATTTCTGTACCAAGTACTGCGGTAACGCTTGTAAAGTTAATTGATACAAAAGTTTGTGAAGTTATTGAAAATAGACAAGCGATTGTTGCATATTCAAGAAGTAAAAAGATGAATAAATCAATTACTGGTATGCAAAAGAAGTATAATTTAACTCCAGAGTTTAATAAGTTTATGACAATTTCTGTTGCAAATGAAGAGGCTGGTGATTTAGATTTAAGCCCTTTAAATGATGCAAAAATTGTAAAAAGTTCATTTACTTCTAAAGGTAGAGGTTTTGCTGGTGCTATCAAAAGACACGGTTTTGCTGGAGGTCCGGGAGCTCATGGTTCTAGATTTCACAGAAGAGTAGGTTCTATTGGTAATGCTGAATGGCCAGGTCGTGTTCAAAAAGGTAAAAAAATGCCTGGACACTATGGTACTGATAAAGTAACTATGAAAAATGAGATTGTTTCATTTGATGCAGAGACGGGTGTAATTGTACTTAAAGGTGCAGTAGCTGGTGCAAATGGATCATTAGGAAAGATAAGGATTGTTAAATGAGTAAAGCAATTGTATTAGACGACCAACTAAAAGCGAATGGTGAGATTGCATTACCAGAGAGTTATAGTGATATTGATGCGCATAACTTGTATCTTTATGTGAAGTCTTATCAAGCATCTTTGAGAGCAAATACAGCTCATTCAAAGACAAGAGCAGAAGTAAGTGGTGGTGGTAAAAAACCATTTGCACAAAAAGGTGGAGGACGAGCAAGAGCTGGTTCTACTAGAAGTCCTATTTGGGTAGGCGGTGGTGTTGCACATGGACCTAGAAACAATAGAAACTATTTTCAAAAAGTAAATAAAAAACAGAAAAGACTTGCTCTTTTATTTGCAATTAATGAGATTGCTAATAATGGTAAACTTTTTGTTGTTGATTTGGTAGCTATTGAGTCTGGAAAGACAAAAGATGCAGCAGCTTATGTAAAAGCATTGAATGCTAGAGATGTATTAGTTGTAAAAGAGTTGACTGATGAAAAAACATTTTTGGCTTTTAGAAACTTAGATAACGCTTATTTAATAGAGCCTAATGAGCTAAATGCTTATACTGCAACAGCTTTTGATTCTATTGTAATAGAGAAAAGCGTTTTAGAAAAATTGACACAAGAGGGCTAAGATGGCAGATATTACGGATATTAAAGCAATTTTATATACTGAAAAGAGTTTGGGCCTTCAAGAAGATGGTGTTGTTGTAATTTCAACAAGTCCAAGAATGACAAAAAATGGTCTTAAAGAGGTTTTAAGAGAGTATTTTGGTTTTATCCCTTTAAAAGTTAATTCTATGAGAATGAAGGGTAAAGTTAAAAAATTTAAAGGTATCGCAGGAAAAAGAGATGATTACAAAAAGTTTTATGTAACTCTTCCTGAAGGTGCAAAAATTGAAAGTGTAGAGGTATAACATGGCAATAAAATCATATAAACCATATACTCCTAGTAGAAGATATATGACAGGACTTGACTCTAGCGATATTACAGCTAAGCCAAGTGTTCCATCTCTTCTAAAAAAACTACCAAGAAGTGCTGGTAGAAATAATAATGGTAGAATCACTTCTCGTCATAGAGAAGCAGGGGCTAAAAAAACATATAGAATCATTGATTTTAAAAGAAGAAAATTTGGAATTGAAGGAAAAGTTACTGCAATTGAATACGATCCGTATAGAACTTGTAGAATTGCTTTAATTACTTATGCTGATGGTGAAAAAAGATATATTCTTCAACCTTCAGGTCTTAAAGTAGATGATAAAATTCAAGCTGCTGAGTCTGGACTTGATATCAAGCCTGGTAATGCAATGAAGATGAAAAATATCCCTGTTGGTACTATTATTCACAATATCGAAATGAAGCCTGGTAAAGGTGGTCAAATCGCTAGAAGTGCTGGTGGTTATGCTCAACTTATGGGTAAAGAAGAGAAATATGTAGTTCTTAGATTACCAAGTGGTGAGATGAGACAAATTCTTTCAGAGTGTATGGCTACTATCGGAACAGTTGGTTGTGAAGATTGGTCAAATGTTGTTGGTGGTAAAGCAGGAAGAAGTAGACATAGAGGAATTCGTCCTCAAACTCGTGGTTCTGCGATGAACCCAATAGATCACCCACATGGTGGTGGTGAAGGTAAAACTAATGGAAGTAGACATCCTGTTTCTCCATGGGGTATGCCAACTAAAGGTTATAAAACTAGAAGAAAAAAAGCTAGTGATAAACTAATTATATCAAGAAAGAAAGGAAGATAGATGGCTAGAAGTTTAAAAAAAGGTCCTTTTGTAGATGACCATTTGGCAAAAAAGGTCATCAAAGCTAAAGAGAGTGGAGATAAAAAACCTATCAAAACTTGGTCAAGAAGAAGCATGATTCTTCCTGATATGATTGGTTTGACTTTCAGTATTCATAATGGTAGAAATTTTGTACCTCTATATGTTACAGAGAATCATGTTGGTTATAAATTGGGTGAATTTGCTCCAACTAGAACATTTAAGGGTCATAAGGGCTCTGTACAAAAGAAAGTAGGATAATATGAGTAAAGCTACACTAAAATTTATTAGATTATCTCCTACAAAAGCAAGATTAATTGCAAGAGAAGTACAGGGAATGAATGGCGAGTATGCACTTGCTTCTTTGGAATTTGCTCCAAATAAAGCGGCTGGTATTATCTCTAAAGTAATTGCTTCTGCAATAGCAAATGGTGATTATGAGCCAGAAGAGGTAGAGATTATCTCATGTAGAGTCGATAAAGGTCCAGTTCTTAAGAGATTTAGACCAAGAGCTAGAGGTAGTGCTTCTAGAATCTTAAAACCAACTTCTCACATTATGGTAGAAGTAGGACCAGCAAAACGAGATACAAAAAAAACTAAGAAGGATGCGTAACTATGGGTCAAAAAGTCAATCCTATTGGTCTTAGATTAGGGCTTAATAGAAACTGGGATTCTAGATGGTATCCATCTTCTGAAAATACAGCTAAAAATATTGGTGAAGATCACAAAATTAGAACTTTTGTAAAAAAAGAGCTTTACTATGCAGGTGTTAGTCAAATTATTATTGAAAGAACTGCAAAAAATCTTAGAGTTACTGTAGTTTCTGCAAGACCTGGAATCATCATTGGTAAAAAAGGTGCTGATATTGAGAAGCTTAGAGCTAAACTTCATAAGCTTGTTGGTAAGCCAGTAAATGTTAATGTACAAGAAGAGAGAAAGCCACAAGCTTCAGCTCAACTTGCTGCTGAAAATGTTGCTACTCAACTTGAGAGAAGAGTTGCTTTTAGAAGAGCAATGAAAAAAGTTATCCAAGGTGCTATGAAGAGTGGTGCTAAAGGTATTAAAGTCGCTGTTGCTGGTAGACTTGGTGGTGCTGAAATGGCGAGAACTGAGTGGTATCTTGAGGGAAGAGTTCCTCTTCATACACTAAGAGCAAGAATTGATTATGGTTTTGCTGAGGCTAGAACTACTTATGGAATCATTGGTATAAAAGTATGGATCTTTAAAGGTGAGGTACTTGCTAAAGGTATTCCTGCTGAGAAAAAAGATTCTCCTGCTCCAAGAAAACAAAGAAGAGGTAGATAATCATGTTGATGCCTAAAAGAACAAAATATAGAAAGCAGATGAAGGGTAGAAATAGAGGTAAATCTTACAGAGGTAACTCTATTGCTTTTGGTGAGATTGCACTAAAAGCTACTGAAGCTGGAAGAATTGGTTCTCGTCAAATCGAAGCGGCAAGGATCGCAATGACTAGACATGTAAAAAGAGAAGCAAAATCATGGATTAGAGTTTTCCCTGCTAAACCTTTAACTGCTAAACCATTAGAGACAAGAATGGGTAAAGGTAAAGGTGCAGTTGATAGATGGGTTATGAATATTAAACCTGGAAGAATTATTTTTGAAATGGCTGGTGTAAGTGAAGAGTTAGCAAGAGAAGCGTTAACTTTGGCTAAGCATAAGTTACCATTTAAGACAAAAATCATAACTCGAGAGAATGAAAATGAAATTTACTGATATTAAAGATAAAGACGCTGCTGCGTTAAACGAGTTGTTAAAAGAGCAAAAGTTATTGCTGTTTAAGCTTAGATCAAAGCTTAGAACTATGCAATTGAGTAATCCAAATGAAATAAAAGAAGTTAGACACGATATTGCAAGAATCAAAACTGCAATTACTGCTGCTAACGCTAAGGCGTAAAAATGGCTTTAAAAAGAGAAGTTCAAGGAACAGTTGTAAAAGTAGCAGGTGAAAAAACTGTTACTATTTTGGTTGAGAGAAAGGTTATGCACCCTAGATACCATAAAATTGTAAAAAGATTTAAAAAGTATTTGATTCATGATGAAAAAGGTGAAGCAAATATTGGTGATACTCTTATTGCAGTTGAGTGTAGACCAATCTCTAAAAGAAAATCTTTTAGATTAAAAGAGATTACGCGTAGAGGAGTTAGCTCATGATACAAGGTTTTACAAGATTAGCAGTTGCTGATAATAGTGGAGCTAAGGAAATTATGTGTATTAAAGTTCTTGGTGGTAGTAAGCGAAGATATGCAACTGTTGGTGATGTTATCGTTGCTTCAGTTAAAAAAGCTATTCCAACTGCAAAAGTTAAAAAAGGTCAAGTTATTAAGGCTGTTGTTGTTAGAACTAGAAAAGAGATCCAAAGAGAAAATGGTTCTTTGATTAGATTTGATGAGAATGCGGCAGTTATTCTTGATTCAAAATTAGAGCCAATTGGAACAAGAATTTTTGGACCAATAGGTCGTGAAGTTAGATATTCTGGTTTTATGAAAATTGTTTCACTTGCACCGGAGGTATTATAATGGCAATTAAATTTAATATTAAAAAAGGTGATACTGTAAAGATCATCGCTGGTGATGATAAAGGGAAAGAGGCAGAAGTATTAAAAGTTATGCCTAAAACTTCTCAAGTTATTGTTGCTGGTTGTAAACTTGTTAAAAAAGCAATTAAACCAACAGAGCAAAATGCTCAAGGTGGATTTGAGAATAGAGAGATGCCAATCCATATTTCAAATGTTGCTAAAGTAGAAGGGTAGATAGATGGCTAGATTAAAAGAAAAATATGATAACACAATCAAAGCAGCATTGACTGAAGAGTTTGGTATCAAAAATCCAATGCAAATTCCTGCATTGGAAAAAATCTCTATCAGTGTTGGTGCTGGTGAAGAGGCAAAAGATTCTAAAGTTCTTCAAAATGTGCAAGATACAATCTCTTTGATTGCAGGTCAACATGCAGTTGTTACAAGAGCAAAAAAATCTATCGCTGGTTTTAAACTAAGAGAAGATTTCCCTACAGGTGTAAAAGTTACACTTAGAGGCGAAAATATGTATGCTTTTATGGATAAATTAGTTTCAATTACTTTGCCAAGAGTAAAAGATTTTAGAGGTGTTCCTAGAAACAATTTTGATGGTCATGGGAACTATACTTTTGGGTTAGATGAACAACTTGTGTTCCCTGAAGTTAAGTTTGATGATATTATAAAAACACATGGTATGAATATCTCATTTGTAACAACTACTGAAGACGATAAAGAGTCTTTTAAGTTGTTAGAATTGATGGGTATGCCATTTGCAAAAGGGCGTGAATAATGGCTAAGAAATCAATGATTGCAAAAGCGGCTAGAAAACCTAAGTTTGCCGTAAGAGGATATACGAGATGTCAGATTTGTGGGAGACCTCACTCTGTTTATAGAGATTTTGGAATTTGCAGAATTTGTTTTAGAAAAATGGCAAATGAGGGTAAATTACCTGGCATTAAAAAATCAAGTTGGTAAGGTAAAAAAATGGTAAATGATTTAGTAGCAGACGCACTAACAAGAATCAGAAATGCTTCTATGAGAAAACTTGAAGTAACTGAACTTCTACACTCTAAACTTGTAGAGTCAGTTATTGGTGTTTTCGCTGATAAAGGTTATATTGAGAGTTTTAATGTAATCGAAAAAGATGGAAATAAAAAATATATCAAAATTGTTTTGAAATATGATGATAGTGGTAAAAGTGTAATCACAGAGATTAAAAAAATCTCTAACCCTGGTCGTCGTGTATATGAACCACATTCAAATATTAAAAAATTTAAAAATGGTTATGGAACAATTGTAGTAAGTACTTCAAAAGGTGTACTTAGTAATGACGCTGCTTATGCAAAAGGTGTTGGCGGCGAGATGATCTGTAGTATCTGGTAAAACAGTATTTTACGGCATTCGATATAAATCGTAGACAAGTAAAAGGAAATATATGTCAAGAATTGGTAAGAGACCTGTTTCAATTCCAGCTGGAATTGAAGTGAAGGCTGATGGTGCAATTTTATCTTTTAAAAAAGGTAATGTAGAAAAAACTTTAGATACAAAAGGACTTGTAGATTTCTCTGTAGAGGGTGATCAAGTTACTTTTTCTCCAAAAAATGATGATAGATCAAGTCGTGCATTCTGGGGTACATTTAGAGCTTTAAGTCAAAACATTATAGTTGGTTTAACTGATGGTTATCAAAAACAACTAGAGATTAATGGTGTTGGTTATAGAGCTGCTGTAAAAGGTAATACTCTTGAATTACAACTTGGTTTTTCTCACCCTATTAACTATGCTTTTCCAAAAGATGTTCAAATTAGTGTAGAAAAAAATGTTGTTACTATCAAAGGTAATGATAAACAAGTAATTGGACAAATCGCAGCGGAAATTAGAAGCTTTAGACCACCTGAGCCATATAAAGGAAAAGGTGTTAAGTATACTGATGAAACAATCATCAGAAAAGCTGGTAAGACAGCTGGTAAGTAGAGGGTGAGTAAATGAGAACTAAATTATTAAAAAAGAAAAATGCACTAAAAGCAAGAAGAGTTAGAAGAGTTAGAGCAAAAATTTTTGGAACTTCTGAAGTGCCAAGAGTGGCTATCTTTAAATCAAATAGAGCTATTTACGCACAAGCAATCAATGATGTTGAAGCTGTAACTTTAGCTAGTGTTGATGGTAGAAAACTTGGTCTTAAAGCAAATAAAGATGATGCTACGGCTGTAGCTGCTACATTTGCAGAGGCTTTAAAAAGTAAAGGTATTGAGAAAGTTGTTTTTGATAGAAGAGATAATAAGTATCATGGCGTAGTTGCAGCATTTGCTGATGGCTTAAGAGATAATGGAATAGTACTTTAAGGGCGATGGTAATGGAAAAAATTAATAGAGAAGATTTTGAAGAAGCCATTGTTAATATTGGCAGAGTAACAAAAGTTGTTAAAGGTGGTAGAAGATTTAGATTTACTGCTTTGGTTGTTGTAGGTAACAGAGATGGTATTGTTGGATTTGGTTCAGGAAAAGCAAAAGAGGTTCCTGATGCTATTAAAAAGGCTGTTGATGATGCTTTTAAAAACTTAACAACAGTAAATGTTCATGGTTCAACAATTGCTCATGATATTGAAGTAAAATTTAATGCGAGTAGAATCTTATTAAAACCAGCTTCAGAAGGTACGGGTGTAATTGCCGGTGGTGCAACAAGACCAGTGCTTGAGTTGGCTGGAATTAAAGATATTTTGACAAAATCACTTGGTTCTAACAACCCTGCAAACTTAGTAAGAGCGACACTAAAAGCTCTTAGTATGATTAAAAATTAAGGATATTTAGATGGCGTTACATAATTTAACTCCGGCTGAAGGTTCTACTAAAAATAGAAAAAGAAAAGGTCGTGGTCAAGGTAGTGGAATGGGTAAAACTGCTTCTCGTGGATCAAACGGTCAAAAAAGTAGAACTGGTTATAGCCAAAAAAGAGGTTTTGAGGGTGGTCAGCAACCACTTCAAAGAAGATTACCAAAAGTAGGATTTACATCTCGTGTAATCAAACCTCATGCAATTAATATTGCAAAAATTACAAAAATTGCTGAACTAGATGAAATTACGATGGAGTCTATCAGAAGTGTATATAAATTACAAGGTTCTGTAAAGAAAGTAAAATTGATTGGAGCGGGTGCAAAAGAGTTATCTTCAAAGATCAAAGATGACAATGTAACTTATTCTGGTAAAGAATAATGAGTAAAGATTTAACAAGCAAGATTTTAATCACTTTTGGTTTCTTGCTTGCTTATAGGATTTTATCCTATGTTCCTGTTCCTGGTGTTGATGTAGATGTTATCAAATACTTTTTTGAGAATAATAGCAACAATGCACTTGGAATGGTAAATATGTTTAGTGGAAATGCTGTTAAAAGATTCAGTATTATTGCTCTTGGTATTATGCCTTATATTACTGCTTCAATTATTATGGAGCTTCTTGCTGCTACTTTCCCAAATATCGGTCAAATGAAAAAAGAGCGAGATGGTATGACCAAATATATGCAAATCATTAGATATGCAACAGTTGGTATCACTCTAGTTCAAGCTCTTGGTGTCTCTATGGGACTTCAAGCAATGACTGGACGAGGTGGTGAGAGTGCTATTATGATGGATATGTCTCTTTTTGTTCCTCTTGCTGCTTTTTCAATGTTGGCAGGAACAATGCTTTTGATGTGGATCGGTGAACAGATTACACAAAAAGGTATTGGTAATGGTATCTCTTTAATCATTTTTGCAGGTATTGTTTCTGGTATACCAACAGCAATTGGTGGTACAATCAATCTTGTAAATAGTGGTGAGTTAAATTTCCTGACAGTACTATTCATGTTCTTTATTATTTTGGTAACAATTGGTGTTATTATCTATGTTGAACTTGGTGAGAGAAGGGTTCCTATCTCATATTCTAGAAAAACTATGATGCAAAATCAAAATAAAAGAGTTATGAACTATATACCGATTAAAGTGAATCTTAGTGGTGTTATTCCTCCAATCTTTGCTTCGGCAATTATTATGATGCCAGCTAGTTTACTTTCAGGAAGTACAAATCCTATTGCTCAAGCAGTTACAGATGCATTAAGTTTTAATGGTTATCTATTTCATATTTTTATGTTTTTGGGTGTTGTCTTTTTTGCATTTTTCTATGCATCAATTGTCTTTAATGCAAAAGATATATCAGAAAATTTAAAGAAACAAGGTGGCTTTATTCCTGGTGTTAGACCTGGTAAAAGTACTGAAAACTTTATTAATGAGGTTGCTAGTAGATTGACATTTAGTGGTGCTATATATTTAGGACTTATATCTACTTTACCTTTTTTGATTATGAAAATTTTGGGTATGCCATTCCAATTTGGTGGTGTTGCTGTTTTGATTGTCGTTCAAGTTGCACTTGATAGTATGAGAAAAATAGAAGCACAAGTTTATATGAATAAATACGATACTCTAAATAGTGCGGGGCTTTAGCTACCATGGCTATTTCGATTAAGAAACCTTCTGAGATTGAAAAACTCAGGGTTTCTAACTCGTATGTCGCTGCAACACTTAATTATCTTCAATCTTCAATTCAACCAGGTATGACACTTTCACAAATTAATCAGATGGGTGAAGAGTTTATCTATAATCTTGATGCTCGTCCTGCTTTTAAGGGTCTATATGGTTTTCCTTCTGGTGTTTGCACCTCTCTAAATAGTGTTGTTATTCATGGTATACCAAATAATAGTGTTGTTAAAGAGGGTGATATTCTTGGATTAGATATTGGTGTTGAAAAAGATGGTTGGTATGGTGATTCTGCTATTACTATGCCTATTGGTGAAATTAGTGATGAAGATAAAGCACTAATTGCTTGTTCAAAAGATGCTCTTTACTATGCTATTGAAACTATTAAAACTGGTATGAGATTTAAAGAGTTAAGTTTTGCAATAGAAAATTTTATACATGATAAAGGTTTTGTACCTCTTCGTGGTTTTTGTGGTCATGGAATAGGGCGTAAGCCTCATGAAGAGCCAGAGATTCCAAACTATTTAGATGGACATAACCCTAAACAAGGACCAAAGATTAAAAATGGAATGGTTTTTTGTTTGGAGCCTATGATTTGTCAAAAGAGTGGTGTGGCAAAAATTTTGGATGATAAGTGGTCGGTTGTTTCTGAAGATGGTTTGAGAGCAAGTCATTATGAACATACAGTAGCGGTAATTAATGATAGAGCCCAAATACTATCAGTAGAGATATAGGAATATAGGAGATAAAATGGCAAAAGATGATGTAATAGAGATAGATGGTAAAGTAATAGAAGCACTTCCAAATGCAACTTTTCAGGTTGAGTTAGAGAATGGACATAAAGTATTGTGTCATATAGCGGGTAAAATGAGAATGCACTATATTAAAATTATGTTAGGTGATAAGGTAAAAGTAGAGTTAACGCCATATAGTTTAGATAAGGGTAGAATTACTTTTAGATATAAGTAAACTTTTATTTTGTTTAGAGTATAATCCGCGTCTCTTTTCCAAGCGACGAGACTGTATGAAGAGTAATTGATAAAGTTCCACTGTTTTCTCAATTATTGGTTTGTCTGTTTTCGATAAACCTATTCGTTTGTTGTTTGTAAAGTGGAAAAAGATTTAGGAGATAATGATGAAAGTTAGACCATCAGTAAAAAAAATGTGTGATAATTGCAAAATTATTAAAAGAAGAGGGGCTGTAAGAGTAATTTGCTCAAACCCTAAACATAAACAGAGACAAGGATAACTATGGCTAGGATTGCTGGTGTAGATTTACCGAAGAAAAAGAGAGTAGAGTATGGACTTACTTATATTTATGGTATTGGTTTAGCAACATCAAGAGTGTTGTTAAATAAAGTAAATATCTCTTTTGATAAAAGAGTTCACGAACTTAGTGAAGATGAAATAGCTGATATTCGTAAAGAGATCGAAGCATCTGTAATGGTTGAAGGTGATCTTAGAAAAAAAGTTGCTATGGATATCAAAGGTCTTATGGACTTAGGAAGCTATAGAGGTATTAGACATAGAAGAGGTCTGCCTGTAAGAGGTCAAAAGACTAAAACAAATGCTCGAACAAGAAAAGGCAGAAGAAAAACTGTCGGCGCGGCATAGGAGTAGGGTATGGCAAAAAGAAAAGTAACTAGAAAAAAAGTTGTTAAGAAAAATATTGCAAAAGGTATTGTTCATATCGCTGCAACATTTAATAATACAGTAATTACTGTAACAGATGAAATGGGTAATGTAATTACTTGGGGATCTGCTGGTGCATTAGGATTTAAAGGTAGTAAAAAATCTACACCTTATGCTGCACAACAAGCTGTAGAAGATGCAATGGCAAAAGCTATGGAGCATGGAATTAAAGAGGTTGGTATTAAAGTTCAGGGACCTGGCTCAGGTAGAGAAACGGCAGTAAAAAGCGTAGGTGCAATAGAAGGTCTTAAAGTTCTTTACTTTAAAGATGTAACACCTTTGGCTCATAATGGTTGTAGACCACCAAAACGAAGAAGAGTGTAAGGGTAAACAATGGCAAGATATAGAGGACCTGTAGAAAAAATTGAGAGAAGATTGGGTGTTAGCCTTAATCTTAAGGGTGAGAGAAGATTAGCTGGAAAAAGTGCTTTAGAGAAGAGACCTTATGCTCCTGGGCAACATGGTCAAAGAAGAACAAAAGTTAGCGAATATGGTTTGCAACTTCGTGAAAAGCAAAAAGCGAAATTTATGTATGGTGTATCTGAGAAACAGTTTAGAAGACTATTTAAAGATGCCAATAATATGGAAGGAAATACAGGTGCAAACCTTATTCTTTTACTAGAGAGAAGATTAGATAATGTTGTTTATAGAATGGGTTTTGCAACAACAAGAAGTTTTGCAAGACAATTAACAACACATGGTCATATTCTAGTAGATGGTAAAAAAGTAGATATTCCTTCATATAGAGTAAAAGCCGGTCAAAAAATTGAGATCAGAGAAAAATCTAAAACAAACCCTCAAATCGTAAGAGCTGGTGAGTTAACTGCTCAAACAGGTATGGTTCCTTGGGTTGATGTTGAGATAGAGAAAACTATGGGAATTTATACAAGAGTACCAGAGAGAGAAGAGGTAGTGATACCAGTTGAAGAGAGATTGATCGTTGAACTTTACTCTAAATAGTAAGTAGGAATATACATGAAGAAAATCAGTACATCACTTTATATGCCACATGAGATTGAGATAGAGCAGATAAGTGAAAATAGAGTAAAAATTGTAGTTTATCCATTTCAGACAGGTTTTGCAATTACTGTAGCACACCCTTTAAGACGACTTCTATATGGTGCGTCTGCTGGGTATGCAGTAACAGCTGTAAAGATTGATGGTGTTACTCATGAATTTGATAGTATTCGTGGTATGCTTGAAGATGTAGCTCTTTTTATTTTAAATCTTAAAAATATTAGATTTAAAATTAAAAATGAGTCTAATAAAGCAGAAGTAGCTTATTCATTTGATGGTCATAAAGAGATTAAAGGTAGTGATCTTTCTAACGATATTATTGAGATTGTTACTCCTGAAAATCACCTTGCAACAATTAATGAGGATGCTCAACTTAATTTTTCATTAGTTATTGAAAAAGGTATTGGATATGTTGCTAGTGAAGAGTTTAGAGATAATGTTGCAGAAGATTTTATTCCTGTAGATGCATTTTTTACGCCAGTAAGAAAGGCACTTTATACAATTGAACAGATGCTTGTAGAAGATGATCCTACATACGAAAAGATTATTTTTGATGTTGAAACAGATGGTCAAATTGCACCAGTTCAAGCATTTAAAGAGTCAATTGAAGCATTTAATGGACAGATCTCTATCTTTAGTAAAGCAATTAATATTGGTATTGTTTCACAAGAGAGTGAATTTGATAATTCAGCAGATATGCAAAAACTTTTACAAGATGTAAATGTTATGAATCTGAGTGCGAGAAGTTTTAACTGTTTAGATCGTGCAAATATTCAATTTGTTGCAGAATTATCTTTAATGAGTGAGTTAGAGCTTAAAGGGCTTAAAAATCTTGGAAAAAAATCTTTTGAAGAGATTACAGGAAAACTAGAGACACTAGGTTTTCCAGTTGGATACAATTTTGATAATGATATGTTAAAAGCATTAAATACAAAAATCCAAGAGTTAAAAATAGAAAAAAGTGAGGCATAAGAGTCATGAGACATAAGCACGGATATAGAAAGCTTGGAAGAACCTCTAGTCATAGAAAAGCTTTGCTTAAGAACTTATCAATTGCATTGATTAAGAGTGGAAGAATAGAGACGACACTTCCAAAAGCAAAAGAACTTAGAGCGTATTTTGAGAAGTTAATTACAAAAGCGGTAGTAGGTGATTTTAATGCACACAGAGCAATATTTGCTTCTTTGCAAGATAAAGAGACTACAAACAAATTAGTTGAGGAGATTGCACCTCAATATAAAGATAGAAATGGTGGATATACAAGAGTTATCAAGACAAGAACTAGACGCGGTGATGCTGCGCCTATGGCTTTTATTGAGCTTGTTTAATACCTCTTTTACTACATAATATAATTAATAGGGCAGGAAATGCCCTATTAATATCTCCTTTATTCAAAAATTCCCAGTAGTTTTATTTATAGTTATTATTTAAATACTTGTTAACATTTTTTAATTCCTTTCTGATATAATCTATCTACTTAGATAGGATAATATAGGGGGTATTTTAGATGATTCCATTTACAGATGAGGAGTTAAGACCAGTAGTAGAGGTTTCTCTTGAGAAAGTAGAGCCAATGTTGGCATTAGATGGTGGTGGTATGAAACTTTTGGATATAAAAAATGGAAAAGTTTTTGTACAGCTTCAAGGTGCATGTGTAGGTTGCTCTGCAAGTAATCAGACGATTAAATATGGTATTGAGAGACAACTTAGAATGGATATTCATCCTGAATTAGAAGTTATTAATATCGCTCAAGGGATGGAACATATGATTGAGCAAATTGCAAATCAGGGGTAACTTATGAACTATAAAGAGCAAGCAAAAAATAGTTTTTTTCAAAGAGATTATAAGATGGCATTGTTAAATTTTTCTTTTGCACTTAAAGATAAGCCAAATGATAGAGAGGCTAAGATAGGTGCTATGCTTGCTGATATGGCATTTGAAAAAGAGGATGAAGCAGTTGCTCTTTTTGAATTTTATGAAGTAAGTAAAATTGATGATGTTGATAATGCAAATAGTGTTGTTGAAAATATTATTCACTCTAATGAGGTAAATAGTGAGATACTTTTTTCACTATTCTCTGATATTGAGAAAAATTTTATTGCTTTAGAAGATGGTATCAATTATATAGATTTTAAAAATTTTATTGAGGACCGTGGTGATTTTAAGAGTGCTTTGGAAGATTTAATGTTTAGTTCCAAAATTATTATCCATAAAAAAGAGGACTTTATAGATTTTTTGGAAAAGTTACTTGAAAATGGTTATAAAGATTTGGCACTGAATTATCTTGAAAGTGCACTCTCTTTATATCCTGGCGAGAAATTTTTTAAGAGTGTTTTAAAACAATTAGAGGTTAAATAGTAGTTGAAAATAGAAATTAATCATAATAAATATAGATATCTTAGTGATAATTCACAAGATATTGATAATCAAACAGCATTTTTTTGTTGTGAACAAAACCAACCATTTTTAGAAGATGCTAAAAAAAATGGAGCTGTTGACATTGTTTCTCCAAAAGAGTTAGAAGAGTTTTTTGATATATCTGATATGAAAATTATTGGTATTACAGGGACTAATGGTAAAACTACAACGGCTGCGGCAATATACTCTATGCTTCTGGATTTGGATTATAAGGTTGCTTTTCAGGGGACTAGAGGTCTTTATATCAATGAAGAGAGAGTAGAAGGAAAAACATTAACTACTCCTCTTCTTTTGGGAACGATGTATAATCTTTTTAGAGCTAAAAAGGCAGGATGTGAGTACTTTATCATGGAAGTAAGTTCTCATGCTATATCTCAAAATAGGATTGAAGGGCTAAAGTTTGCACTCAAAGTCTTTACTAATATTACACAAGATCATCTTGATTATCATGGTAGTTTTGAAAACTATAAGAGGGCAAAAGCTTCATTTTTTATGGATGATACGCTTAAACTTATTAACAAAGATGCTAAAAAAATAGAGTTTAATATAAAAAATTGTTATACCTATGCTCTTGATGCTCCTGCCTCTTTTAATATTATGGCATACTCTTTAAATAATGGAATTGTAGCAGCAATAAAATATTTTAGAGATCAAGAACAGTTTTCATCTTCTATGCATGGTTTTTTTAATGTTTATAATCTTTTGGCTGCAATTGCCTCCGTTCAGTTGGTTACAAAACGAAAACTTTCAGAAATTTGTAATGTAGTAGAAAATTTTGCTGGGGTAGCTGGGCGAATGGAAGTTGTGAGTGAAAGACCGCTTATTATTGTAGATTTTGCACATACTCCTGATGGAATGGAAAAAGTTTTAGATTCTCTAAAAGATAAAGATATATCTGTTGTTTTTGGAGCAGGAGGAGATCGAGATAGAAAAAAGAGACCTATGATGGGAAGAGTTGCAAATAGGTATGCAAAAAAGATCTATTTGACAAATGATAATCCTAGGGGTGAAGAGCCTGAAGATATTATTGATGATATTTATGTAGCAATTGAGCAGAAAGATAAAGTTAAAATTATAGTAGATAGACAAAAAGCTATTAAGATGGCTATTGATGAACTTGAAGAGGGCGAAGTGATATTAGTTCTTGGTAAAGGTGATGAAGAGTATCAGGAGATAAAAGGTCAAAAAATTGCTTTTGATGATCGTCTGATTATTAGAAATATAATAAAAGAAAAATTTAATAGATAATTGAATAGAATAGAGCGAATTTTAATATAGGGGAATAATTATGGGAATACCACAACCAGCATTTTATATTTTTAAATGTGAACAAGCGTCACCTCCAGGGATGCCAAAGCCAAGCTGTGTAAATGATACAACAAGAGATCTATTTCAACATTTGGGGATGAAATTGATGGAAAAAGGTCTTATTGCTACAGTACAACCAGTAAGAACAGCATGTCTAAATAGATGTCAAATGGGACCAGTTATGTTGGTAGAACCTGGACATTTTATGTATGTAGCTCTTACAAAAGAGAAAATTGATAGAATTATTGATGAACATATTATTGGTGAAAAACCGGTAAGTGAATATTTGATTGCAGAAGAGTTTTGGGATGCTCCTTTAGCTCCTTTGGAAGCTATGAAAATGGCAGGAAGGTAGATAGTCATGACTATTGATATGCTCTACTCAAAACTACATAGAGCAAGGGTTACTGATGCTAATCTAAATTATGTGGGGTCTATTACTATTGATAGAGAGTTGATGGATGCTGCGAAGCTTAGAGTTGGTCAAAAGGTAGAGATTGTCAATATTAATAATGGTGAACGGTTTGCCACTTATGTAATTGAGGGTGAGAGAGGTAAAAGAGATATTTGCCTCAATGGTGCAGCCGCTAGAAAAGCGGAAATTGATGATATTATTATTATCATTGCATATGCTAGTATGACATTTGAAGAGGCTGAAACTTTTGAGCCTCATGTTGTACTTTTAAATGAAAAAAATAGTATTGATGAGATAAAAAATCATGTTTGATAAAATGGATTTTAGCAAAATGGGTGAAATATTAGAACAAGCCCAAGAGAATGCTAAAAAAATGCAAGAAGAGAGTGCTAATAAAGAGTTTTCAGCAAAAAGTGGTGGCGGTTTGATAAAAGCCACTGCAAATGGTCTTGGTGAAATTATTGATATTGATGTAGATGACTCTCTTTTAGAAGATAAAGAGGCTATGCAGATACTACTGATTAGTTGTGTCAATGATGTTCTCAAAATGGTTGAAGATGATAAAAAGCTTGCTGCTTCTAATATGCTAGGTGGGCTAGGTGGATTTGGCGGTTTTGGTGGGCTTGGAAAATAAGTTTGAATAACTTAGATAATGGTCTATTAGACGGGTTTGAGCTTTTTTTAGCTCAAAATGTATATAAAAAAGAGAGTTTCCACCCTCACTTTGAAAAAGCAATGGTTGAGATGTTTGAAGCTGGTGGAAAGAGATTTAGACCACTTCTACTTTTAAGTGTCGTAGATGCTTATGAACCATTACTTCTGCAAAATAGTTTTTATGTTGCAACTGCAATCGAGATGTTACACACCTACTCTCTTATTCATGATGACCTTCCTACATTTGATGATTCTCCATTAAGAAGGGGTAAGCAGACACTTCATGTTACTTATGGTGAAGTAACCGCTACTTTAGTTGGTGATGCACTTAATACTGATAGTTTTCTTATGATAGCAGAGGCTCCTCTTTCAGATAAAGTTAAAGTTGCTTTGATTAGAGAATTTTCCAAAAATAGTGGTAGTGGGGGAATGGTTTTAGGTCAAGCAATTGACTGTTTTTTTGAAGAGAAAAAATTAACTATTGAACAACTAAAATTTCTACATATACATAAAACTGCAAAACTTATTGCTGTAAGTCTTAAAATGGGGGCAATTATTGTTGATTTGCCTTTAAATCAACAAAATTTACTTTATGATATTGGTATTAAACTAGGATTACTCTTTCAAGTGCAAGATGATATCATTGACGCTACATTTACGACAGAAGTTGCGGGTAAACCAACCAACAATGATAACAGTAAAAATTCATTTACGAACCTTTTAGGAATTGAAGGTGCGTTGATTGAAAAAGCAAAATTAAAATCAAAAATTGAAGCACAGATTGATCAGTTAGATTTGGTGCTAAAAGATAGATTACTTACAGACATAAATATATATTTTAAATAGGGGAATAAAATGCCACAAAAACAGATGTTAACAAACATGGCAAATACAGTTAGATTTTTAAGTGCAGATATGATTCAAAGAGCAAACAGCGGACATCCCGGTGTAGCGATGGGACTCTCAGATATTGTAAGTGTATTATCACTTCATTTAAACCACAATCCAAAAAATCCAAAATGGCTCAATCGTGATAGATTGGTTTTTAGTGGTGGGCATGCAAGTTCTATGATTTACTCACTTCTGCATCTTTGGGGATATGATATGAGTTTGGAAGATTTGAAAGCGTTTAGACAATTTGGAAGTAAAACTCCTGGTCATCCAGAGTATAGAGATGTTCCTGGTATTGAAGTGACAACTGGACCTTTAGGGCAGGGTGTTGCAAATGCTGTTGGGTTTGCTATGA
>CAZLLE010000067.1:0-1888 GCA_964560425.1 uncultured Campylobacterales bacterium | reverse complement strand
AATCATTATTTGATATGTAGTGATTTGTCATAATAGGACTATTTTTGATTACTCTTATTTCAGAGTCAATAAACTCAACTACAGCACTATGACCACTTTTATCAACTATCTTAAAATGGACAAGAGGATTGCCCAAAAATTCGCCAAAGATAACCGTATATTTTGAAAATATCTCTAGGGCACTATTAAGAGTATCTGCTTTTTGCAAAACAATTTTTACCATTTCTAAACTTTTTCTTATCGGTTTAAAAATATTTATAGGAGTAGAAGTAGAAGGAACCGCTGAAATACCTACAAACAATCCTTTATCATTCATACCTTCATAAGGCATATCAACACCTCTTTGAGAGATAATAACAATACCATTATTATCACGAGAAGAGGATATAAAATTTATAGATCCACTATCTATAGACCAATCAAAATTCCTTCCTACTAATATGGATTGATTATAATCTTGTATATTGAATATTGTACAACCATATAAAATATTTGAAAAAACAAAAACTAATAAAATTAACTTTTTCATAATTTATCCCTTTGAGAAATTATATAAAATATTACAAATATTATCATTCACATAGGTTAATTCTTGAACTCTTTTTTTAATCTACTAAGAGATTGAGGGGTTATTCCAAGATAGGTTGCTATATGATACTGTGGTACCTTATCCAATAAATAAGGAGTTTTACTCATGAATTTTTCAAATCTGTAAATTTTTTATATTTATTAAACATTCTGATCTCTATTTAAACTTTTATAAAGTAATTTTACTTCAAAACTAATAATCAAACTACCTCACACCAAATCCAAGCTCAATAAGCTTGGATTTTAGTTTATCTTGAATCTCACCTTGAAACTCAAGTGAATTATCTTTGAGAGTTCCACCACAACCTAACACTTTTTTTAATTTTTTTAGAGTCTCTTTCATTTGATCTTTTTCAAGATAAAATGGTTTGACTATAGTTACTACTTTGCCTCTTCTTTTCTCTTTGGCAAAATGTAAGCTATGTTTTTGTGGTGGTTTTATCTCATTTGAAGATTTTTGAGTTGGTTTTTTCTTTTTGATACTATAATCTTCATTTTCAAGTTTTGCACCCATTTCAAACATCTAATTTCTCCTCTTTTTGTGTTATGCTTAATAATGCAGGTAATAACAACATATCAACTACAAAGGCGATAATCAACGCACTAGCAGTGACAATACCAAAGTTTTGATTTGGGGTAAATGAGCTAAATGCAAATATAGAGAATGATATACTCAAAATTATTGTTGTAAATAGTATTGCTTTTCCTGCATAGTGGAGAACCTCATCAAAAGATTGGGCTAGATTCAATCCTTTTTTTCTTGCATCAAAATATTTAACCAAAAAGTGAATTGTATCATCTACGGCTACTCCAATAATAATTGCCCCTGCTATGGCTACACCAATATCAATATTAATTCCTATCCAGCCCATGAGTCCTACTACTAATAATACAGGTAAGATATTTGGAAGTAAAAATACCCAAAGTAGTTTGATTTGTTTGAAAATCAATAACATCACGATAGATACCAATAAAATAGCCAATGATAAAGAGTATATAAGTGTATCTGTTACATCTTTTTGCATATATGCAAACATTGCTGTTTGTCCTTGTACACTTGCACTATATGGAGTATTTTTCCACCAATCATGAGCATAATTTATCATCTCCAAATCTTTTGAGGTATCTACTATGTTTACTTGTGCAGAAATACGAAGTTTTTGTTCATCTATATCCATTTTATCATTTATCTCCATTCCTTGTGGAAGAGATAGGGAGTAGAGAAGCAGATATTGTGCTATTAGATTTTGATTATCGGGTATTTCATCTTTATTATCTAATACTTTGTTGAATCTTTTGA
>CAZLLE010000066.1:0-29176 GCA_964560425.1 uncultured Campylobacterales bacterium | reverse complement strand
TTATTTACAGTGTAAATAACATCAGCTGTTTTTGCTTTTAAGTAACTAATTGGTTTTATATCTTGACTTAAATACATTGGATTTCCTTTAAATTGCAGATAATGTATTGTATCAAATTTAGATTTAATTTGGTATTAAAATTTGCTATGTATTCGATTGAAGTGGAAATCTTTCGGGGTGTTCTATCGTATCTAAACTCAAATCAACATCTAAAGTTTCCCAATATAAATGTCCTTGTCCAAAACTCTCAACTTTTGTAATATCATTTATTGTTTTATCTTTAAACCATGGAAAATCATCATAAGATAAAAAAAACTCTTTTTTATTTGATAGTATCCATAATCCATGACTTGATATATTAGTTACTTCTGTTTCCAAAATGTTCCTCTCAAGCTTTTATAAATTTATTATAATGTTCCTCAATTATTTGATCAATTTCATTGAGTTCCTTTCTTGATAATTTGTAATTTTTTGCCAATTCAATTTGTGGATCAAGCCAAAATTTTGCTTCACCTTTTTGACATTGTATATGAATATGCTGTCTCAATTCTTCTCTTGAGAAGAAAAAGAAACGATAGCCTATGTAATTTTTATTACTTTATTTTAACATATTTTGCTAGTCTGATACCTTTACTGATTTCTGCATAATAATTTATTCCAAATAATCTTATCATTGTTGTACTATCTACTTAAGTCTAAACGACGGACGATACGATTTCGACGGATTTCAAATTTTCATTTTTCAGCTTTTTTTTGAAGGCTGAATACGCTCAAAAGCTTCTGCTCAATCTCTGGATATTTGTTTGTTTTCTTTAAAAACTAATCAAGTGTTTATATTGTGTATTTATACTATAATGCATGTTTGATATTTTTAGATGAATAAGAGTGAAAAAAGGTGTATTGTAAATGAAATTTAAAAATTTTACGACTATTTTGGGTCGTATTATTGTTTTTGTATCTTTTTTGTTTCTTGGTTTTTTGCTCTATAAATTTGATTTTTCATCTATTATAAATAGAGTTGAACTATTTTGGTTTCCAACTATTGTTTTGCTCTCTTTTATATTCTCTTTTTTATATATTTTTTTGGCTTATGGCTGGAAAAAACTGTTGGAAATTTCTCAAAATAGATTATTGGATATGGGTGTAATTTCTGTGTATTTAAAAACGGTTATTTTTAAATATGCTCCTGGTAATGTGTTTCATTTTTTGGGAAGACATTCGCTTGTAAAGAGTCATGGATTATCTAATAGGGCGATAGTTTTTGCAAATGGGGCAGAGATTATTTTGCAATTGATTAGTGTTGGGATTATTATTTTTATTGGTTTGATCTTTTTTGGAGTTGAGATAGATTTTGGTTACTATTTTGGACTCTCTTTTAATACTATTATGATGGCTTTTGCTCTTTTTATCTTTTTGATCTCTATTGTTGTTTCTCAAAAAAAATATAGAGACCAACTTTTTAGTTATGAGATTTTATCTGTTATTGTTCTGCAAACTTTTTTTTTGGTTGGATCTTCATCTATATTGATCTTCATCTATGTTATTTTTTTTGATGTCAATATATCTTTTGGGCTTTTTGGAAATATGATTTTGATCTCCTCCATTGCATGGCTTTTGGGGTTTATTGTCCCTGGTGCTCCGGGAGGGATTGGTATTCGAGAATCAACTCTTTTACTTTTGTTGCCTTCGGTTCTGTTTTTATCAAAAGAGGAATTATTAGCAGGAGCTATAATTTTTAGATTAGTTACTATATTAGGCGAAGTTTTCACATTTTTTTTGGCAAAATTAGTCATTCCCATTAAAGAGTAATATTGTGCCTATAAATTATAAAAATTCTACTATTTTATTGATATCTATTATGGTGGGAATATGGTTATATAGGCTTTTTCTACTTTTTAATTTAGAGTATGATCTTTTTTTTGATGAAGCTTACTATTATGGTTGGTCACAAAATCTGGATTTTGGTTATTACTCAAAACCTCCTATGCTTTCTCTTCTTATCTTTTTGACAACTTGGCTTTTTGGTGATAGTGTGATTGCTATTAAAATTGGTGCTATGTTGGTATATCCGATTACCTCTATTGTGATATATTTTATCTCAAAAGAGTTATTTAATTATAAGGTCGCTTTTTACTCTGCTCTTATATTTTTTACTCTGCCTTCTGTTTGGCTCTCTTCGATGATTATATCTACCGATGTAGTGTTGTTGCTTTTTTGGTCTCTTGGGCTACTCTTTTTTATCAAAGCTATCAAATATAATCAATTTTGGCAATGGTTTGGGGCTGGAGTATTTTCAGGATTGGGACTGTTGAGTAAGTATAATTTTATTCTCTTTTTAGTTTCAGCTATATTAGTTCTTGTTTTAATCCCCTCATATAGAAAACATTTGAAAAATAGATATTTTTATATGGCTATAGTTATAGCTTTTATACTCTTTTTACCAAACTTATATTGGAACTATACTCATGACTTTATCTCCTTTGTGCATACAAAAGAGATATCACATATTGATAGAGAACTTTTTAATTTTAAATATTTTATTGAGTTTTTTTCTGCTCAATTTTTACTTTTTGGTCCAATTCTATTTTACTTTTTTTTAGTGATTATTTTTCAGTATAAGGAGATTAAAAAAGAGAAAAATTATCTAATTTTATTTTTATTCTCTATAGTAATGTTGGCTTTTATTACATTTCTTAGTCTTTTGAGCCGTGCTTTTGCAAATTGGGCTGCTCCTGCATTTGTCTCTGCTACTATTTTGGTAGTGGCTTATCTTTTGAAAAATAGAAAAGAGAGACTTCTTATATACTCCATAATAATACACTCTTTGATTGCTATAATCTTTTTTAATTATCACTTTTTAGCTTCATTTTTTGGTATAGAAGTGAGTGCAAAGATGGATCCCTTTAGAAGGGTAAGTGGTTGGAGTGAAATATCTCAAAAAATTAATAGAGTTCATGAAGATTATCCAAAGACAATAATATTAACCAATAGTCGAAAAGAGACTGCTCTTTTCACCTATTATCTAAAGCAAAAATGTTATCTCTATAATCCCAAAAAGATTATTGAAAATCAGTATCACATGACTCAAAATATGAATAATGAAATTGGTAGAGATTTTCTTTTTGTCTCTAATAGAGGGGATATTGATGAAGTATCTAAAGATTTTGAAGATTTTAAGAAATTAAATTTTATTACCACGAGAGTCGATATGGATTATAATAGAAGTTATAATATTTTTCTTCTCAAAAATTTTAGGGGATATTAGATGAAGTTTTCTAGACTATTTATCTCTATTCTAATTTTTTCTATCTTAATTTTTGGTTTTTATCCTCAAATAGACTTGGAAGTCTCATCTCTTTTTTATGATGATCAAAGTGGTTTTTATCTCAAACGAAATCTATTTTTCTATTTTATCTATAAAGCTCTTCCTGTTTTAATGGTAATTACTCTTATCTCTCTTATCTCTATGTTGATTTATCAATATAGAAAAAGTGTTGAGTTTGATATTTTGAATAAGAAAGCGATCTTTTTTCTTTTAACTTTTTTGCTTATTGGACCGGGATTGATTACTAACTCTATTTTTAAAGAGTATAGTGGAAGAGCTAGACCTGTGAAGATGGTTCAGTTTGGGGGGAAAGCCAAATTTACACCTTTTTATGAAATTGCTGATGAGTGTAATAGAAATTGCTCATTTATAAGTGGTCATGTTAGTGCTTCTATCTTTTTTATTGCTTTTGCTTTTTTTTATAGGAGTCGTAAAATTTTTTATATAGCTCTTGGTTTTGCTCTATTGATGTCTTTGACTAGAGTTGTTGGAGGGGGGCATTTTTTGAGTGATGTTGTTTTTGCTTTGATTATTAATTTTGCTATTTTTAAACTACTATATTTTTTCTTTTATAAAGAGGATGCCTCTTTGGATGGAGCTCTCAAGTGAAAAAATTATCCTTAGTGGTGCCAATGATGAATGAAGAGGAAAATGTGGAACCTCTTTTTAAAGAGGTGAGGGAAGCTTTGGCTAATATAGATTATGAACTAATTATTGTAGATGATGGATCATCAGACAAAACAGTAGAAAAAGTTAAAGAGAATCTTGATGATAGAGTTAAACTTGTGATCTTTACTAGAAATTATGGACAGACAACAGCTATGGCTGCTGGAATAGATATTGCTAGTGGAGAGTTAATTGCCACACTTGATGGTGATTTGCAAAATGATCCAAGTGATATCCCTATGATGATTGAAAAGTTGGAGAATGAGGGGTGGGATCTTATCGCTGGTAAGAGGGCAAAGAGAGAAGATAATTTTCTATTTAGAAAATTGCCTAGTAAGATAGCAAATAGATTGATTCGTAAATTAACGGGTGTTTATGTTAGTGATTATGGTTGTACTCTTAAATTATTTAAAAGTTCAGTTGCAAAAAATTTAGAGCTTTATGGTGAATTACACCGTTTTATCCCCGTTTTGGCTCATCTTAATGGTGCTAATATAACAGAGGTTGATGTAAAACATCATTCACGAATTCATGGTGAGTCAAAATATGGTCTTGGTCGAACCTTTAAAGTAGCTAGTGATCTTTTGTTGATGGTCTTTATGGAGAAGTATAGACAAAAACCGATGCACCTTTTTGGTGGGCTTGGGATTATGAGCTTTGGTATTGGAATGATTATTAATTTTTATATGTTTTGTATAAAACTTTTGGGTTATAGTATTGGAACAAGACCCCTTTTGATTTTGGGTGTCATGATGACATTTATTGGAATTATTTTGATTGTGACTGGATTTTTGGCAGAGTTGATTGTTCGTACATATTATGCTGCTGAAAATAAGAAACCTTATACTGTGGAGGAAATAGTTGAACGAAAATAGAATTTTTGAGAATGAGAACCTTTTTATAGAGATAGAAGAGAGTGAAATACCATGGCTAAAGGTCTTTACGCAAGTTCCATATAAGGAGTTTTCGCATTGCCCTGAGTCGTTAAAATTAGAGCTTTTGGAGGTAATTGATATTATTGAAAATACAATGATATCTTATTATCAGCCTGAGAAAATTAATATAGCCTCTTTAGGTAATTATATGCCTCATGTACATTTTCATGTTATGGCTAGATTCAAAGAAGATTCCTATTTTCCTGAGTCTATGTGGGGTAAAAAGCAGAGAGAAGCTAGTTTGGATTTACCCTCTTTGGAAGGGTTTTTGATTCGATTAAAAGGTAAGATGTTTATCTATACTACTAAGTAGTTTTTGGTTTTCTATGTCTTAACTTTTATGTGTTAAAATAATTAAAGTAATATTAAGAATTATTAAAATAATTATATTTTTGGAGTAAGTATGAGTGCAACACTATTGCAAATAAAAGAAGAAGTTCAGAAGGTTATTGTGGGGCAGGATGCCATGATTGATTCTCTTTTGATTGGTCTATTGTGTGAAGGACATATCCTATTAGAGGGTGTCCCTGGTCTTGCCAAAACAACTACAGTAAATACATTGGCAAAAACTTTAGGATTAGAGTTTAAAAGGGTACAGTTTACACCTGATCTTCTTCCTAGTGATATTATTGGAACAGAGATTTATGATCCAAAAAACAATGAATTTAAAGTAAAAAAAGGTCCAATTTTTACAAATCTACTCCTTGCCGATGAGATAAATAGAGCTCCTGCCAAAGTGCAATCAGCCCTTCTTGAAGCGATGCAAGAGAGACAAGTTACTATTGCAGATGAGACATTTCAGATTCAAAGACCATTTTTGACTCTAGCTACTCAAAACCCAATAGAACAAGAGGGTGCATACTCTCTTCCTGAAGCTCAACTTGATCGTTTTATGCTCAAAATTGTAGTTGGATATAACTCTAAAGCAGAAGAGGTTGAGATTATTAATCGGGTATCTGAGGGTAAATTTGATGAGATAAAGACAATAGCTACTATTGAAGATTTGGCTATTTTAAAAGAGGAGGTAAAAGCTGTTCATATTGATGAAGAGTTAAAATCTTATATTGTAGATCTTATTTTTGCCTCAAGAGAGCCTGAAAAATATAATATGAAAGAGTTTACAGATTATATTCAATATGGAGCAAGTCCAAGAGCCTCTATTAATCTTTTTAATGGTGCAAAAGCTTATGCTTATATGAGAGGTAAAGATCATGTTACTCCTGTAGACATTGCTATGATTGCAAAAGATGTTCTTAGACATAGAATCATCATGAGTTATGAGGCAGAAGCTGAGGGGGTTACAAGTGATCAAGTCATTGAAAAAATATTAGAGGTGGTTGATATCCCTTGAGTGATGCAACAAATCTAAAAAAAATTGTAATCAAGACAAGACGACAAATTTTTAGTGAAATTAGCGGTAATAATCCATCTATTTTTGAGGGTGAAGGTTTTGATTTTGTAGAACTTCGAGAGTACAATTATGGTGATGATGTTCGTAAAATTGACTGGAATGTCACTGCAAAAATGCAAAAGCCTTATATTAAGGTCTTTCATGAAGAGAGAGAGCTTAATATTGTAATTGTATCCCTTTTGAGCGGTAGTGTATATTTTGGGCAAAGAAGACTAAAACAAGATGTTATTGCTGAAATAGGAGCTCTTCTTGCCTTTTCATCACTTAAAAATGGTGATCTCTTTTCATCATTTGTATATACAGATGAGATTAAAAAAGAGATAAAACCTACCAAAAATATACATGCAGTAGAGAAGTTGGTAGGAGGGATTTTATCATTTGATGTTATGGGTGAGAGGATTGACTCTCAAAATTTATCTAAAATTTTATTTAATAAGCTCAAAAGGCGTTCTATTATTTTTGTAATTGGAGATTTTTTTGATCAGTTTGATTTTAAAATACTCTCCAAAAAACATGAGGTGGTTGCTCTGATTGTAAGAGATAGATTAGAAGAGAATCCTCCTGAATTTGGAATGGTTGATCTTGTTGATCCTCAAAACTTGAGTGGCTCTTTAATGAATATTGATCAAAAGTCAATTAAGAGATATAAAGAGAGATTGCATAATAGAGATATGGCTTTGTATAAAAGTTTTAGTAAACATAGAGTCTCTTTTACTAAGATTTATACTGATGAAGAGCCATTTGTAAAACTATCAAAACTTTTTATCAGAGGATAGGAGAACTACACATGGAAGAGTTACGAGATATTAGAGGATTAGAAGAGATTAGTGATTTGAGTTTTTATCTTTTTGTTGGGGTTTCAATCTTTATTTTACTTATTATTGGGCTTTTAGTTTTTCTATTTTATAAACATTTCAGAGCCAAAAAAGAGTCAAATATTAGAAAAGAGGTTTTGGAGAGATTAGAGAATGTAAATTTTGATAATCCAAAAGAGGCTGCTTATGAGATTACTAAATATGGTAGGTTTTTGGTTGATAGCCCTCAGAGTGAAAAGATCTTTTTGGAGTTAGAGAAGAAGTTGGAGAGATATAAATTTACCAAAGAGGTATCTCCTATAGATGAAGGTACAATAAATCAGTATGACCTTTTTATAAAGATGTTAGATGGCTAATTTCTCTTTTGAGTATCCATATGTTTTTTTACTTCTTTTAGTTTTTATCTTATGTGCAAGATTTTGTAAAGCTAGAAGAGAGGCTATTATATTTCCTCATCTTGATATTTTTATGGAAAAATCTAGTAAAGAGTCTCTTCTTTTATCTCTTTTAAAATGGTTGGCAATTATATCCGCTGTAGTGGCATTAGCATCACCTATTTTGGAGGATAATGTTCAAGTAGAGAATAGAGATGGATATTCTATTGCGTTGGTTTTGGATGCTAGTGGATCAATGCAGTATGGTTTTGGTGATAACTACTATGGTTTGCAGACTCTTTCAACGCAGAGTAAGTTTGATGTATCTATGGAGTTGGCTAATGCTTTTGTAAAAAAGAGAAAAGATGATCATATATCTTTGGTAGTTTTTGGAAATTTTGCTTATGTTGCCGCTCCCTTGACCTATGATAAAAAAGTTTTGAGTGAGATTATGGCTAATATGAAAGCTGGTATGGCTGGGTCTAATTATACTGTAATCAATGATGCCCTATTTCAGAGTGCTAAGCTTTTTGCCAAATCCAAATCTAAGACAAAAATAGCAATTTTATTGACAGATGGACAGACAAGGGGTGATAATATACCTTTTGATATTGCTATGAAACTTGTGGATAAATATGGTGTAAAAGTTTATACTGTAGGTATTGGAAATGATCGTGATTTTAATAAAGTTCATCTTGTTGCAATAGCTCAAAAGAGTGGAGGGCGGTTTTTTAGTGCTAATAATAAAGAGGCTCTTTCAGAGATTTATAAAAAGATTGACATGTTAGAGAAGAGTAAAATTGAGAGTGAAAAGTATATACAAAAGAGTTACTATTTTGAGTTTCCACTCTTTATTGCCTTTTTATCTCTACTATTTTATACATTTTTACTCAATAAGAGAGGGAGTGCATGAGCTTTTTACAACCTGAATATCTAATATTTATGCTTATTCCTACTGTTATACTCTTCTATTTTGTTGTGACTCATGTAAATAAAATAGATTCTATTTTTGATGCAAAGATTTTGAAAAAGCTTCGATATGATAATGATTCACTTGGAAGAGTAGGGCGAAATATTATGCTTTTTATGGCTCTGTTCTTCATGATAGTTGCTCTAGCTCGTCCTGTATTTGAGAAGGGGGAGATTAAGACAAAATCTAAAAGTATTGATCTTATGGTGGCTCTTGATATATCAAAATCTATGTTGGCAACAGATTTTTATCCAAATAGATTAGAGTTTGCAAAAAAGGAGTTCTCTACTTTAGTGGATAGTTTTCCACAAGCAAATATTGGAGTAATTGCTTTTAGTTCAGGTGGGTTTTTGGTCTCTCCTATGACACAAGATGGAACAACTCTAAAGTATTTGGTAGATAATTTATCTCTTGATTCTATGAGCCTTAAAGGGACAGATTTGATGATTCCTATAAAAAAGGGTAACTCATTTTTAAAAGATGCCAAAGAGAAGATAGTTGTTATTTTTAGTGATGGTGGTGATAAGAAAGATTTTTCAGATGAGATAAAAAAGGCAAAAGAGTATGGTGAAAGTATCTACATCTATGCTACGGCTACGCCAATTGGCTCTCCAATCAAAGAGAATGGAGAGTCTATAAAAGATAAAAATGGAAATATTGTGATTAGTAGGCTCAATGACTCTATAAAAAATTTATCTTTAGAGACAAATGGGGCATATATTATTGGTGATTATAAAGGGGAAAGTATTAGATTAATGATTGATGATATTAAGAAAAAGTTTAAGATGAAAAATCTTAAAGAGAAGATAATAAAAGAGTATCAAGAGCTATTTTATTATCCTCTATCTATTGCTGTTCTATTTTTACTCTTTGCATTTAGCTCTATTCCTAAAAGAGGTGTGAAATTACTATTGATTGCTTTTCTATTCTCTAATATGAATATACCATTAGAGGCAAAGGTTTTTGATTTTTTTGATATTAAGGATGCTAAAGAAGCTTATATAAAAGGTGATTTTAATACTTCAACTACTCTATATGAATCTATAGTTCAATCTAAAAAAAGTGCTGAGAGTTTTTATGATCTAGCAAACTCTAGATATAAGAGTGGAGATTATGAGAGTGCTTTAGACTCTTTTGAGAAGGTGGATCCAAAAAATAATATTTCGCTTGAGTACAAAAAATATTTTAATATTGGAAATAGTTATTTTAATCTCAAAAAGTATGATGAAGCAATCAAATCTTATGAGAAGGCAAAAAAGATTAAGAGTGAAGAGGATTTGGATTTTAATATAGAACTTGCCAAAAAGATGAAGAAAAAACAAGAAGAAGAGAATCAAAAAAAAGATAAAGAGAAACAAGATAAAAAAGAGGATCAAAAAGATAAAGATCAAAAGAAGAAAGATAATAAAGATAGTGACTCAAAAAAAGATCAAGATCAAAAAAAGGGTGATAAATCTGATAAAAAAGATAAACAAAAACCAACTAAAGAGCAACAGCAAAAAGAAGAGGCAAAAAAAAGTTCAGATAGAGAGGAAAAAATGTGGCAAGAACAGTTAGAGAAGATGAAACCAAAAACTATGCCAATGCAATTTAAAACAGAAAAATTTGATCGAAGGAGAGAAGATGAAAATCCTTGGTAGATATCTGTTTGTCTCTATTTTGCTACTTTCACCCCTTTTTGCTAATGTAAAAGCATATCTTTCGCAAAGTTTGATTTTAGAGGGTGATGAGGTATCTTTGGTAATAGAGGCTAATGGAGATAGTGTAAAATTTCCTAAAATTAAGAAGATATCTAAATATAAGATAATATCTCGTTCAATCTCTAGAAGTATGGTTCTTGTAAATGGCAAAATGGAGAAAAAATTATCCAAAAAATATATCTTTAAGCCTAGGAAAGATTTGAGAGTACCCTCATTTGATGTTGAAGTAGATGGCGAAATGTATAAGAGTGAGCCTCTTAAATTAGTGGTCAAAAAAGAGATTAAAGGTAAATCATCTCCTTTTATTTTTGAACTTAAAGTGAATAAAAATAGAGTCTATATTGGTGAACCTCTTATTACTTCCTTTATCTTTAAGCAAAGAGTAGATGTAGATTTGGCAGAGGCAAATTTTAATGCACCATCATTTAATAATTTTTGGGCAAAAACAACCCAAAAAGTGCCAAACAGAGTTGAAGGTGACTACACTATTTATGAGATTAACTATATTTTATATCCTCAAAAAAGTGGAACTTTAGAGATTAAATCAGGACGAATGGATGCTGGTATTCTAAAGCCAAAAAGTCGAGATTTTTTTAGTTTTGAGAGGGTAAAATGGAAGAGTTTATACTCTAATTCTCAAAAAATAGAGGTTAAATCTCTGCCATCGGGTGTTACAAATTTTGGTAAGTTTACCTTTAAAGTATCTGTTGATAAAAAGAGTGTAGATGCAAATGAGCCTGTAAATTTATCAATTTTGATTGAAGGTGAAGGAAATGTTGAGGCTATTGAGGAGTTTTCTATAGATATTGATAATGCGATTGTATATCCTGATAAGCCAAAAAGAGGGGAAGTATTAGATAATGGAGAGAATAGAGTATCTTTTAAACAAAAGTTTGCACTTGTTTCTGATCGAAATTTTACGATTCCCTCTTTGGAGTTTAAATATTTTGATTCAAAGAGTCATGTTGTCAAAAGTCTCAAGTCAGAACCTTTCTTGATTAATGTAAAACCAAATATAAACTATCAAAAAATGGTACCTAAATTAGAAAAATTAGATAATAATACCTCTTCTTTAAAAGAGGTCGTTATTTATAAAGATAGTTCAATTTTAAATAATTTTTTATACCTATTTGGTGGGTTTTTACTTGGAATTGGCTCTATATTATTAGTTAATAGGTTATCTATTTTTAATATTTCAAAAAGTAGTGAAGAGCCACTATTTAATCAGATAAAATCATCAAAAAGTGATAAAGAGTTGTTAAATATTTTGCTACCATATACAAATAGAACAGATCAAATGAGAGAGATAATTAGAAAACTAGAGGATAATATTTATAGTGGAGGATCTTTTAAGATTGATAAAAAAGATTTACTGAAAAACCTTGAAAATTTTTTGGTTGTAAAAGTTGATGAGAGAGATATTTTGAAGTGAAAAATTTTAAGCAGTTAAAACTTTTACAAAACTTATACAGATATAAATCTTTAGGCTATCAATATTTTGATGATATAAAGTTGGCAGATTCTAATCAAGAGGAGATTGCTCATGATAGCAATGATATGGATAGTTTGAAGAGAGTTGTTAATAATTGTAGTTTGTGTGATCTCTCTAAAAGTAGAAAACATACAGTTTTTGGTGAGGGAAATCTTGATGCCAAAATAATGTTTGTCGGTGAGGGACCTGGAGCTATGGAGGATGAAAGTGGTCATCCTTTTGTTGGAAAGGCTGGTCAACTTTTGACTAAAATTATTGAGACAACTCTCTATTTAAAGAGAGAAGATGTTTATATTGCTAATATTGTCAAGTGTCGTCCTCCAAATAATCGTGTTCCAACACCTCAAGAGGCAAATAAGTGTCTACCATTTTTGCTAAGGCAAATAGAGTTTATAAAGCCAAAAATAATTATCTCTTTGGGTGCAACAAGCTATAAATATTTAACAAAAGATCAATCTCCTATCTCTCGTGTAAGAGGTGAAATAATTAATTTTGGTGATGGTGTGTTGATGCCAACATTTCATCCTAGTTATCTTTTGAGAAATCCCTCAGCAAAAAAATTTGTATTTGCTGATATGTTAAAAGTAAGGTCTATGATATGAAAAAGTTAGTTTTAGTTATATGTTTAAGTTTATCTACTCAATTATTTGCGTTTAACTGGAATTTACCACCAGTTCAAGAGGAGATTATGGGGGAGAGTGAAAATATTACTTCAGATAACTCATTGGGTGAGATTATGACTAAAGATAATAGTGTTGTGATTGAGTCTACAGATGTAGTTACAGGAGATGTTGTTACATTGGAACAGCCTATAAATAGCACTCCAATGCCATATATTGATAGAATAAAAGTAGCTCTTTTAGTTCCTCAAAAAGTTATAGGTAGATATGCCTCCTCTGTCTCAAACTCTATTATCTCATATCTCCTTTTTCGAGATATTGACTTTCAATTTGAAGTTTTTGATTCAAAAACAGAAGATGATTTAGCTTTGGTGGAGGAGCTAGAAAAGATAAAGCAAAAGGGTTATCAGCTTGTTATTGCCCCTGTAACAGAAAAGGGAGCTAGTGTAATTGTTGCTAATGAGAGAGAACTTTTGGTCTATATCCCTACAATTAACAAAAAAGATATGTTTTTGAAGAGTCAAAATATCTTTTTTGGTGGTATTGACTATGAGAAGCAGATTGAAAAGTTATTAGAATTTGCTGGGGAAAGAATTGCTATTTTCAGTGATAAAAGTCGTCTTGCTCAAAAGTTGGATATGTATGTAGAGAGTAGTAGTTTTAGTGAAATTGCTTTCAAAAGAGAGATCGCTAATACAAAAGCAAATATATCTCATCTTTTTCGTAAAAATTATAAACTTAATGATGCATCTATTTTTCTAAATTTACCATTAGTTGCTACCTCTTTGGTTGCTTCACAATTGAGTCTTTATCATGTAAATTATCAAAATATTTTATCTACACAAATCAACTATTCACCTCTTCTTTTAACTCTAACCCAACCAAAAGATAGGGAGCTTATGTATATTGCAAACTCTATATCAGAATCAGATATGAAACTCAAAGATATTAATCTTCTTTTTGGTAATAATATATCTTTTAGTTGGATCGATTATTCTGCCTCTATAGGTATTGATTATCTATTGGGTACTTTTACTAGTTTGGGATTAAATCGAGTAACACATGAAGAGATGATTTCAAATCAAGTGCATTATGAAGTTGGTATTGTGTTGCCTCAAAGGTCTAGTTTTAAAAAATTGGATGTCGTTAAAAAGTTTGATTTTTAGTTTTTACCTTAATTTTAATCTATAAAAGACGATATATACAAATATATGTGTTATTAGTTATCTATTGGCACTAAAAATTCACAATAAGTCCCAGATTATTTATTATAATTTTTAATTAGTAATATAAATTAATACTAAGTTTAAAATAAATTTAATATAAAATAATATACTATGGTGAATATTTAAAAATAAAGAAAGGTTTAAGTATTGAAAAAAATTTTGGAAATTTCGTTATTAGTTTTCTTTGACTTACTATTTTACTATATATCTGTAATATTAGCATATTACACAGGAAGCTTGTTTGGAGAGATTATTGGTGATTTTAGTTTAAGTACAATGTTGTCATATTGGTGGCTACCTCTTATTATGTTGTTGACATTTGAAAATGAACAGCTTTATACTACAAGAAAGCCATTTTGGGATGAGACAAAAAAAATATTTAAGTTAATGTCCTTAACAATTTTGATTGTATTTGTAATGCTCTCTGTTGGTGAATTCTCTAATAAATTACCAAGATCAATTGTCCTATCTTTATGGGCTTATGCTATTGTTTTACTACCTATTGGTAGATTTTTGATTAAACATTTTTTATATAAATTTGATTTTTTTAAAAGAAGAACAATTGTAATTGGTGCAGGAAGAGCTGGTAGGGCTGCTGTTGAAGAGCTGGATAATCAGGATTACTTAGGTACTTCAGTTATTGGATTTTTGGATGATGATGCTGCTAAACAGGGTCAAGTCTATAAAATTGGAAAGCAAAATGTTAAAGTTCTTGGTAAAATTGGTGATTATGAAAATTTTTTAGATAAAGAGCCATATGTAGATATAGCTATTTTAGCTCTTCCTACTTTAGCAGCCGATAGATTATCAAAAATTATTGTTGATATTCAAAAGTGCGTAAAGGTTCTTTTAATTGTTCCAGAGATTAATGGTGTCTCACCTCTTAATACAGAGACTTATCATGTATATGATTTAGATATTTTAATGCTTAGAGTAAATAATAATGTTAGATCGGGATTTAATCAAGTTGTAAAAAGAGTATTTGATTTAGTAGTATCTATTTTACTATTACCAATTCTTCTTCCTGTTATTGCAATATTGGCATTTTTTATCAAAAAAGAGTCCCCCGGTCCAGTCTTTTATGCTCATAATCGTATTGGTAGAGATGGTGAAATTGTTCCCGTTATGAAATTTCGTAGTATGTTTTCTGATTCGCAAGAGAGACTCAAAGAGTTATTAGAATCTGATCCAGAGATTAGAAAAGAGTGGGAGACAAATTATAAACTTAAAAATGATCCTCGTGTAACAAAAATTGGTAATATTATCAGAAAAACTTCACTTGATGAGTTGCCTCAAATATTTAATGTATTAAAAGGAAATATGAGTTTAGTTGGTCCTCGTCCTGTTGTAGCTGATGAACTTGAGAAGTATTATGGAGATTCTGCTGAATATTATAAAATGGTAAAACCAGGTATTACTGGATTTTGGCAGGTTAGTGGTAGAAGCGATACAGATTATGATTTTAGGGTCAAAGTGGATACATGGTACATTTATAACTGGTCGTTATGGTTAGATATCATGGTTCTTATTAAAACAGTTAGAGTTGTCCTTCTTAGAGAGGGAGCCTATTAACTTATTAATTATAGGAGATAAGTTTTCTTGTTTCCTATAAAAACTATTTACATAAACATGTTAGAATGACGCAAATTTAGATAAGTAAGGAGTCTAAGTGAGCGATAGAGAAGCACTAAAAGATGAATACCTCGATCATATGATGAACCCTAGAAACTATGGTGTAGTAAAAGATGAAAATGCTAAGGGCATAGGTATAAACCCAAATAATAATGAACTTGTAGAGATCTATTTGAAAGTAGATAAAGATAAAAAAATCCAAGATATTAAATTTCAAGCTATTGGCTGCATGAGTACAATTGTAACTGGTTCTATTTTTACAGATATTATCAAGGGAGAGAGCCTTGATGAAGCAAGTGATGTTGCCGAAGAGTTTTTGGAAAAGGTGAAATTTGCTCCTGAAGAGGAGAGAGCATGTTCTGAAATGGTTGCAAAATCATTTTTGGCATCTGTAATTAACTTCTCCAATAGAGAAGATGGAAAAGATGAAAAAGAGTACTCTTTAGCAATTAGTACAGATTGTGTGGTGGTTGAAGATGAAAACTAGAGATATTTTACAAAAAAAACATGAGTTATGGTTGAGTATTTTGTTTGGTGCATTTAGTATTCAAAATGAGAAACTTTTTGATGAAATATATGATTTTGCTATGATTGAGTATAGACATCTTTCATGGATTGGTTCTAGTTTGGCAGAGATTGGTGAAGAGTTTGATTTTGATAAGGATAATATAGATTTTCAGGCTGATAATAATTTTGAACTTTTTGAAAAGTTGATTAAACAAATTGAACAAATGAACAGCTTTTATCCTCAAAATAATGACAAAATGTATCAGAGATTTATTAGTGATGAGATCTACTTTATTCAAAAACTAAGAGAATATCTATCAGATGAGTCAAATAATGAAGAGATTAAGGCATTTAATAAATCAAGAGTCTTGGAAGGGTATGAGCTAAATCAAAAACAGAGTGATTCTCTTATTCTATTTCTTTTTGAGGAGGCTTATAAAGAGTATGAGCTTATTTTGGTTTATACATATAGTAATCTTTTTACAGATTCTAAACTCCTCTCCTCTGTTTTTGTAGATCTTATTTATGAGTCACATTTTCATCTCAAAAGTTTTGCAAGAATGATGTCCAAAATGGGGCTATTAGCAGTACCTAGAACTATAGTGCAAAGAGTTTATCAATTTGATGATTTAGAACAGTTCCTTATTGATGGTATCAAAGAGGAGGAGATGGCAAAAGAGGGTTGTCTTGCATTGGCAAAGGCGGTTGATCATCCTTCTCTTAGTAATTTTTTTAATTTTATTAACTTTCAAGAAAATTATCATATAGCGTTGATGGAGAAAGCATTGGCTCATATACGGAGTAAAAAATAATGGGTATTTTTAAAGCATCATTTACAAATACACTCTCAAGAATTTTTGGAAAGATTGCTTCAGCTAGGTTCCCTGGATTTATACAACTTCTTGTAAATAATTTGTATGTTAAAGTGACTGGTGTAGATTTAGATGCTTTTTATCAAGCAGGACATTATGAGAGTTTAAATGCCCTTTTTACAAGATCATTGAGGTTTGAGAGAGAGTTTTCCAAAGATGCAAAATCTATTATTTCACCAGCGGATTCTCTTATTAGTTCTATGGGAGAAATTAAAGAGGGAGAAGCTTTACAGATTAAAGGTTTTAAATATTCTATTTCAGAACTACTAACAGAACATATTGCAGTTGAAGAGATAGAAGCTCTAAATCAGGGAAAATTTATAAATTTTTATCTATCTCCAAAAGATTATCATAGATATCATGTCCCAATGAGTATGAGTGTTAGAAGAGCAATTCATGTACCTGGTGCTTTGTATCCTGTAAATTTCAAATACCTAAGAAAGGTTCCTTCTCTTTTTATAAAAAATGAGAGGGTTATTTTGGAGTGTTATGATAGTGAAAATAGACTCTTTTTTATAGTTCTTGTTGGAGCTTTAAATGTAGGTAAAATGACACTTAGTTTTGATAAGAGAATAGAGACTAATATAGATGCTTCTAAAATGAAAGTTTATGATTATGATAGTGTTACTTTGGAAAAAGGTGATGAACTTGGTATGTTTATGATGGGTTCTACTGTTGTAATGCTTTTTGAAAAAGATTTTGTTTCATTAGAAGATTTTGAAGGTAAAAAGGTTCGATATACGGATGTTATTGCCAATAAAGAGTAGGTGTTAACCTACTCTTTATTATTTCTTTTCTATTTTCTTTGTCTCTTTTTTAATTTTTGCAAGACTCTTCTTTTTGGCTTTTTTAGTTTTATCACCAGCTTTTTTTAACTCTTTTTTAATTTTTGGTTTTTTAGTTGCAACCTCTTTTTTGGAAGGAGCTTTTTTAGATATTGGTTTTGTTACTGTTTTTTTTGTTTGAGTCACTTTTTTTGTGCTCTTTTTAACTACCTTTTTAGTGCTGTTTTTGATTCCCTTTTTTGCATTATTGACAACCTCTTTTCCGATACCTGGAATATTTTTTAGATCATCAGCACCTTTGATTTTATTTGTCTTCCTATATTTAATGATTGATGCAGCTCTTTTTTCTCCGATACCTTTGATGCTCATAAGTTCATCTTTTGAAGCAGTCTGAAAATTCATCGCAAAAAGCGAAGCAGTAGTGAAAATAAGTAGTAGTAATACTTTTTTTATCATATAATTCCCCTTAAATATTTTTTAATAGTTGAATTATATCATAAAAAGAAGAAGAATTTTATAGGAGAGAGATCTCCTATAAAAATTAAATTAGCATGAATAAGTTGATTTGAACTCAAATGCTGTTGGTCTAGCTTCATCAGGATGAACTTGTCTTTCAAACTGATAGTGTTGGTATGTATCAATGAAATCATCAGTCATAACTGGTTTTAAGAAATCATGATCTGCAATCAATCCTTCTAATGCTTCTCTTAGAGTATGAGGCATTTGAGGAATATTTTTTTCTCTAATTTCATCAAGAGTTAATTCAAATAGATCTTCATCCATTGGTCCTACAGGAATATCTTTGTTTTTAACACCATCAATTCCCGCAAGTAGAAGAACTGCAAATGCAAGATATGGACAAGCTGTGCTATCTGGGAAACGAGTCTCAATTCTTGTTGCCATTTCACCAGCACCATAAGGAATACGACAAGCAGCTGATCTATTTTGAGATGAATAAGTAAGGATTGAAGGTGCTTCAAATCCCGGAATTAATCTCTTATAAGAGTTTGTTGATGGATTTGTAAATGCTGCAACAGCTGAGGCATGTTTAAAAATTCCACCAAGATAGTGAAGAGCAGTTTCACTTAGGTTTGCGTATGCTCCCTCTTTGTAGAATGTATTTTTACCATCTTTCCATACTGATTGGTGTACATGCATACCATTACCATTATCACCATAAAGTGGTTTTGGCATAAATGTACAAGTTTTTCCATTTAGGTGTGCTACCATTTTACATACATATTTGTATTTTTGTACATTATCTGCTGCTTCTACAAGTGTGTCATATTTGATACCAATTTCACCTTGTGCTTGTGCAACTTCATGATGACCTAACATTACTGTTAATCCAACTTCTTCAAGAATTTGCATCATCTCAGCTCTTAGATCAACCATAGAGTCTGTAGGCATTACAGGAAAGTAACCACCTTTTGTTCTAGGACGATGTCCTGTGTTGATATAATCAGAATCCATTCTGCTATCATTCCACTCACCCTCTTCACTCTCAACTCTATATCCTGATCTATTTACACCTGCCCAAATTTGTACATCATCAAATATAAAAAATTCATTTTCAGGACCAAAAAATACCTCATCACCAATACCAGTACTAGCTAAATGCTCTAATGTTTTTTTAGCAATACTTCTTGGACATTTTGCATAAAGCTCATTCTCATAAATATCATAAACATCACAAATAACAATGATTGTAGGATCAGCAGTAAATGGATCCATAAATGCAGTACCGACTTCTGGCTTTAAAAGCATATCAGATTTATTGATTGGTTGCCAAGCTTCGATAGATGATCCATCAAATGGTAAACCCGCTTCTAACATTGATGCTTCAACAGCACTCATTCGATAAGAGATGTGATGCCACGCACCTTTAATATCTGTAAATCTAAAGTCAACAAATTCAACCTCATTCTCTTCACAAAACTTATAAAACTCTTCTACATTGTTTACGAATTTTCCCATTATTTCTCCTAAAATTTTAAAAAGTGGGAACATTATACCCAATAAAAGCAGAAACTTAGATGAAAGAATTGCCTAAAAATTAATCATTTGTCTTTCTCTTTGTTTAAAGATGGCACATTCTCTATATCCAAATCTTTTTGCTAGATTCTCAATTTCGTTTGATCGTAGAGCTATTTGAGATGGATCATGGGCATCACTTCCAAATGTAATAGGAATATTAAAATCACTTAAAAGTTCTAAAATATCACTAGAAGGATATGCTTCTCCTATAGGTTTTCTATATCCAGCTGTATTTAATTCCACAACCATGTCAGCTTTTTTGATTGCTTTAATTGCATTTTGGGCTATGATCCTAATATCTTTTGTTGGCATATATTTGAATATTTTAATTAGATCAATATGTCCTACAATGTCAAATAAATTTTGTTTTGCCATCTCTTCAATTGTGTCGAAATACTCTTGCCAAATTTGGTTAATATCTCTGTTTTTATACTCTCCAATAAATTCAGGATTATCAAATTCCCATTTTTTGATAAAATGGACAGAGCCTATAAGATAATCAACATCTGCATTTAATACTCTCTCATCCATATAGCCTTCCAAAAAGTCAACTTCATATGCCAGAAGAATATCTATTTGATCTTTGTATCTCTCTTTTAATGAGTGAATATCTTTTTCATACATGTCCATTTGATCAAAAGACATACGATATTTTTGACTAAAATTCATAGGTGCATGGTCACTAAAACCAAAATATGAAGTTCCTGCTTTAATAGCCGCTTGGACATATTCGTTAGTTGAACCTTTTGCATGGTTACATAAAATTGTATGATTATGTAGATCTACTAACATTAACTTCCTTATTCATTAATTTATATTTCTATTCGTCGATATACTAACATAAGTAAATTAATTTGGGAGTTTTAGGAATGACACAAGAAGAACTTGATGCTTTGATGGCGGGTGATCTCGATGAAGAGATTGCTCTTCTAGAAGATAATAGTGAATCCAAAGAGGAGGCAAAACCTATTGAAGATGTTGATGATATAGCTGAAAATTATAAACTTGAAGCTAGTGCTAAATGGCCACCACCACCACCAACAGATGATCATAAAGTTGTTACCCAGCTAGATGATGTTACAAAAGATTCAGAGAAAAAAGCTACAGAGATTTTTGATAAACTAGAAGTTGTTAACAGTTATATGATGGATATAGAGTCTGATGCTTCGATTATTCTGGAAACACTCAAAAAAAATATAGATATTTTTGATAAATTATCTTCAAATTTTACAACTATTGAAACTTTTCAAAAATCCTTAAAACAGAATAGAGAAGCAGTTGAAACAATAGAAAATATTATATCAAATGATCAAATGGGTATGGATGAAATTATGATGATTATGGATGTAATGCAGTATCAAGATATTCATAGGCAGAAAATAGAAAGAGTTGTAAATGTTATGAGAGCATTATCTTCTTACATGAATTCACTTTTTCACTCTGATATTGAAGATGAGAGTAGAGTATCTTCTGCTAATCATATTCATGGAGATACTTCAGATACATTAATGGATGAAGATGATATTGAAGCATTAATTGCAAGTTTTGGAAAAAAATAGTTAGAGTTATAAAATTTTCTTGTTATAATGGTTTTTATTACTTTTAGGAAAAAAATTGAAAAAACCAGAACTCCTATCCCCTGCGGGAAATTTTGAAAAATTAAAAATTGCATTAGCTTATGGAGCTGATGCTGTTTATGGTGGTGTTAGCCACTTCTCTCTTCGTATTAGATCATCTAAAGAGTTTACTTATGAAAGCTTTGCAGAGGCGATTGAATATACTCACTCTTTAGGTAAAAAAATTTATGTGACAATTAATGGTTTCCCTTTTAATAATCAACTCAAACTCTTAGAAGAGCATCTAAAAAAGATGGCTGATATGAAACCTGATGCTTTTATTATATCTACTCCGGGTGTAATTGGATTAGCAAAAAAAGTTGCTCCACAAATTCCTCTTCATCTTTCAACTCAAGCAAATGTTTTAAACTATTTGGATGCACAGTTCTATTATGATCAAGGTGTTTCAAGAATTATTGCCGCAAGAGAGATATCTTTGAGAGATTTAGAAGAGATTAAAAAACATATTCCTGATCTTGAACTTGAAGTTTTTGTGCATGGCTCTATGTGTTTTGCCTATAGTGGTAGATGTCTTGTAAGTGCAGTTCAGATGGGAAGAGTTCCAAATAGGGGAAGTTGTGCAAATGATTGTAGATTTGAGTACACTCTTTATGCTGAAAACGAGGAGCATGGAACACTTTTTAGGCTTGAAGAACAGCCTGATATTGGTACTTATATATTTAATGCAAAAGATATGAATTTAGCTTCTCATTTAGATGAGCTTATCAAAAGTGGAGTTATTGACTCTCTTAAAATTGAAGGAAGAACAAAAAGTGCATATTATGCAGCAATTACAGCTTCAACTTATAGAGATGCAATAGATGACTATTTTGAAGATAAATTTGATGCTCAAAAATATCAAAAGGAGCTTCACACAACTAAACATAGAGGCTTTAGTGATGCTTATTTAATATCTAGACCATTTGAAAAACATGATACACAAAAACATGATAATGCTATTAGTAGTGGTAGTCATGAAGTAGCTGGATTGGTTCGTGAAGATGGAGAATATTTTATGTGTAAATATAAGATTTTTTTAAATGAAGATATCGAATTAATTTTACCAAAAGAGAGTAAAATTGATTATATCGATAATGAATTTGGTACTATTTTTGCAAAGAATGGAAAGAATTATATAAGATTTTATAGGCTCTTAGCAGAAAGTGGAAAAGAGCTAGAGGAGATTCATAGTGGTAATTTAAACCCTATTAAATTGCCTATAAAATTACCCTCTTTTTCAATCTTTAGAAAACCGATAGAAGAGGATTAATATCCATTATGTTAAAATTAATTAGATTGAAATGTGACGGGAGTGTTGTTTGAAGTTTGTATCGATTATTATTGGAAGTAAGAGTGATTATGAGGTTATGTTAGAGTGTTCAAAAGTTTTGGATAAGTTTGGGGTATTGCATGAATTGGTAATATCTTCTGCTCATAGAAGTCCAGAGAGAACACATGCGTATGTAAAAGAGGCGGAAGAGAAGGGTGCTAGGGTCTTTATTGCCGCTGCTGGTATGGCTGCACATCTAGCTGGTGCTATTGCTGCATTGACAATTAAGCCTGTGATTGGTGTGCCTATGAAGGGTGGAGCAATGGATGGCATGGATGCGATGCTTAGTACTGTACAGATGCCTTCGGGTATGCCTGTTGCTACTGTAGCGATGGGGAAAGCTGGTGCGACTAATTCAGCCTATTTGGCTATGCAAGTCTTGGCTTTGGAAGATGATGATCTAAAGATTAAACTAGAAGAGGATCGAATCTTAAAAGCAAAAAAAGTTGAAGTTGATTCAAGTGATATAGAAATAAAGTTGTAAATTATGGATGAAAATAGGGATATAGTATCAAAGGGTTTGATGATTGTTGAAGATAGTTTTGACATTCATCAGCATAAAGATATAGGTACCCATGAGTTTGTAAAGAGTAGTTTTGAAGCAGTTCTAACTCTTCATGAGCAGGTCGTAGATTCAAAAAATGAGACTATTGAATCAGTTAGAGAAGAGAATGCTTTTCTCAAAGAGGCTCTAAAATCTTTACAAGATATTTATGAAGAGGATAGGGTAACTATTGAGAGGCTTATGAATGAACTTGATGAATCAAAAGAAGAGATAGAGTTTATCAAGAGAAAATATAAGCTTATGTGGAATCAAGTTGTAGAAAATTTTGATAAAAAATAGGAAGTTTTGATGTCAGAAGAGAAAACTAAAAGACAAAAAAGAGTTGTACTTTTTACTACCCCTTCGTGTCGTTGGTGTAGTGTAGCCTCACAACATTTCAAAAAAAATCAAATTAAATTTAAAAAAATAGATATTAGCAAAGATCACAAAGCAGCAGAAGATTGTCAGCGTCATGGTTGCAGGGGTGTACCAGTAGTTTTGATTGGTAGTCGTTGGATTTGTGGTTTTGATCAAAAAAAAATAGATAGAGAGTTAAATATATGAGTGATAAGGTATTAAATTTTTCACAGATGTTACTAAAATTACAAACCTTTTGGAGTGATCAAGGGTGTAATATTGTTCAACCTTATGATATTCCAGCAGGAGCAGGTACATTTCACAATGCTACCTTTTTGAAGACATTAGATCCATCTCCTTGGAGTGTAGCTTATGTTGCCCCTTCGCGTCGTCCTACTGATGGAAGATATGGTGAAAATCCAAATAGATTAGGGGCTTATTATCAGTTTCAGGTGATTATACAACCTAGTCCAGATAATATTCAAGAGTTATATCTTCAAAGTCTAGAGGCATTGGGACTTGATTTGAGCTCTCATGATATTCGTTTTGTAGAGGATAATTGGGAATCACCAACTCTTGGAGCTTGGGGACTTGGTTGGGAAGTTTGGCTTGATGGCATGGAAGTTACTCAATTTACATATTTTCAACAAGTTGGTGGTTATCCATGCGAAAGTGTTGCTGTAGAGATTACTTATGGAACTGAACGACTTGCTATGTATTTACAGAATAAAGATAGTGTATATGATATTGTCTGGAATGAGAATGCTCATGGTGTTACAACTTATGGAGATGTACATAAAAGAAGTGAATATGAGTTTAGTAAATATAATTTTGAGATAGCTGATATTGATATGCTTTTTAGACATTTTGATGATTTTGTAGTAGAGTGCAACAGATGTTTAGAAGCTTCCTTGCCTCTTCCTGCTTATGATCAGTGTCTTTTGGCTTCTCATACTTTTAATGTATTGGATGCTAGAAAAGCTATTTCGGTGACAGAGAGACAAAACTATATGTTGAAAGTAAGAGAACTTGCAAAAGGTTGTGCAAAGGTTTATAAGGAGTTGATTGATGGTTCTAAAGAACCTGATGGAGATTCTTGATAAGATTAGTCCCTTTGAGCTACAAGATAGTTGGGATAATAGTGGGCTTTGTGTGGGTGATATTGATCAGGCGGTCGGTAAAATTTATCTAAGTTTAGATGCAGATTTGGAACTTATTCAAAAAATAGAGTCAAATTCACTTTTAATTGTACATCATCCACCTATCTTCAAGGGGCTTAAATCTATTATAAGTTCATCTTATCCATCTAGCTTTTTGAGAGAGGCAATTAAAAAAGATATTGCAATTGTCTCTATGCACACGAATTATGATATTTCTCACCTTAATCAATATGTTTTAGAAGAGGTACTTGGATATGAAGTTCTAAAAAGAGATGGATATCTTCTCTATTTTGAAGTAGATAGATCTTTTGATGCTTTTGCTAAAGATTTGGCTTATAAACTAAATATTGAAAAAATTAGGGTTGTCAAAAAAACTGATTGGATAAATGTAGCTGCTATTACGACTGGATCAGGTAGTGAATTAATAAACAGTGTAGATGCTGATTGTTTTATTACAGGTGATATAAAATACCATATTGCCAAAGAGGCTTTTGAGAACTCTTTCTCATTAATTGATATTCAACACTATGAAAGTGAAATATTTTTTGCACAATCACTTCAAAGAGAGTTAGAAAATTATGGTTTATTTGGTATAATCGCGAACTCCAAAAATCCATTTAGTTATATTTCGAAGGATATACATGAATAAATACTTGAGTCAACTTGTAGAGTTGAAAGATATTGATCAAAGAATAGACTCTTTTGATCCAGAAATAGAGAAGATAAAAACAAACTTAAATATACAACTCAAAAGAGAGAGAGCTCTTCAAAAAAGAATTGAAGATGATCAAGAAATTTTAGAATCAAATGCTCTTAGTCGTGCTAAAAATGAGCAACATTTAGAAGAGTTAGTAGCCAAAATTAAGGGCATGGATGCAAAAAGTGCCTCTTTAAAGACTGAAAAAGAGATTAAAGCTTTGCAACTTGAAGAGGAGATTGCAAAAGAGCAGATAGAGTTTGCAAATGAAGAGATTGAGAGACTTGATAAGATAGAAGTTTTGAAACAAAGAGAGATTCAAGAGGCTCAAGAGTCAATTGATGCAATGCAAGGTACAACAAAAGATATTGCTGATGCTACTGAAAAAGAGCTTGCAAAACTTGAAAAAGAGCGTATGCAAGTTTATGAAGATAAACAAAAATTAGTATCTAATATGAGTCAAAATATTATTGTTTTTTATGAAAAAATTAGAAGATGGGCGGGTAATACAACAGTAGTTCCTGTAAGAAAACAGGCATGTTATGGTTGTTATATGAAACTAAATGATCATGTTTACTCTGAAGTAATTAGATCTGAAGAGATTCAAAACTGTCCTCATTGTGGAAGAATTTTATATCTTGAGCCAAATAGTGAAGAGGGTGAAGAGAGTAGTTAGTTTTGATTCTCTTCTCTTTTTTTTATTGGTTGATAGCCACTATTATTTATATTGTGGCTATTCCCCTTCTATTGCTTCTTTCGTTTAAAAAAAAATACCATTTTTCAATTCCTAGTCGCCTCTTTTTATATAAAAATAGACCTTTTAAAGAAGATTCAATATGGTTTCATGTCTGCTCCTTTGGAGAGGTTAGATCATTAAAACCTATATTAAATAGATTAAATGGCAAAAAAAGTATTAGTGTTACTACAAATACAGGCTATGAAGAGGCTCAAAAATATGATGCTGATGTTAGGTTTTTGCCTTTTGAGATATTTCTCCCTTTTTGGATTAGAAGATCAAAAGTTTTGGTAGTTAGTGAGGCTGAATTGTGGTTTATGCTCTTTTTTATAGCAAAACAAAAAGGTACAAAAACAGTTTTGATTAATGCTAGAATCTCTGATAACTCTTATAAAAGTTATATGAAATTTAGTTGGTTTTATAGATATATTTTTGCAAATATAGATGAAGTTTTTACTCAAAGTCAGAAAGATTATGATCGACTAAAAGGTTTAGGTGCCAAAAATATTAAAATTACAGGTAATATAAAAGCATATCAAGAGATAGAAGTAACTAAGAAATTTATAAAACCAAATAGAGAAGTAGTAACTATTGCAAGTAGTCATGACAAAGAAGAGGCTCTAATTTTAGACTCTTTGAGCGTAAAAAAAGATAACAGAGTAGTTATTGTAGTTCCAAGACATCCAGAGAGATTTGATAGTGTAGATAAATTTTTGAAAACATTTACAACTACTCATGATTTGAGTTATCATAAATTTTCTCAAAGAGAAGATTTTGATAGTGATATTGTTTTGGTTGATGCTTTGGGTGAATTGATAAATATCTATGCTATTAGCGATAGTGTGATTTTAGGTGGCTCTTTTGTTGATAAAATTGGTGGACATAATCCACTTGAACCTGCCTATTTTGGGTCTAAGATTATAAGTGGTCAATATATTTTTAATCAACAAGCCCTTTTTGAATTGGTAGAAAATATAGTAATATCGGATATAGAAAAATTGAATAAATCTTTGGATGAATCAAAACCTACAAAAATTTTGGGTAGTGTTGATTTGGATCCAATTATAAAAAGTATAGGAAATATATAGTGAGAGAAAAAGCATATAAACTTTTGGCAATACAAGAGGGGATTACAAACCGTTCTGCCAAAGATTTGATAGATAGAGGTGTTGTATATAGTAGTGGTAAAAAAGTTGTCATGGCAAGAGCAGAGATGGACGCATCATCAAAATTTAGAGTAGATAGCATTGGCAAAGTCAAAGTAATTTTTGAAGATGCGAATATTATGGCTATTGATAAACCAGCATTTATCACAAGTGAGCAGATAGCCAAAAAAAGAGGGCATAAACTTCTTCACCGTCTTGATAAAGAGACAAGTGGCGTTCTTTTATTGGTAAAAGATGAAGAGTTTAGAGAAAAAGCTATTAGAGCCTTCAAAAAACATGATGTAATCAAAGAGTATTTGGCTTGGGTTAGTGGCATGGTCGTTGAACCAATGACAATTGATAGCCCTCTTCTAACTATCAAAAAAAACAACCAATCTTATAGTAAAGTATCAGAAGATGGCAGACCTGCTATTAGTGAAGTAGAACCTCTTGAGATAAATGGAAAGCGTACAAAAGTAAAAGTAGTTATAAAAACAGGCCGAACACACCAAATAAGAGTCCACCTAAAAAGCGAAGGATTCCCAATAATCGGAGATCAAGTATATGGTGGAAGACCAAACAACAGAGTCCTTCTCCATGCTAGTAAAATTTCACTTTTAGGATATACATTTGAAAGCCCTGAACCTAGGGATTTTAGACTAAAAAATTAGAGTCTATTACCTAAAAGATGAATATAGATAGCAATATTATAAATAGTTATAAAATAGAAAATTTAGAGATATTTCAACCAAACAAAAAACTTTTTATAGCATTGGCAAAAAAAGATAGAGTTGATTTTATTTATAATACTTCAGCACTAGAGGGCAATGCTATGACATATCCTGAAGTTGAAACTCTTTTGGATGGTATAACTATTGGTGGGCATAAACTGAGTGATGAACAGCAAATTTTAAATCAAAATAGAAGTCTAAATCTACTTTTTGAGATGTTAGAGAAAAAAATATTTAAAGTAGATAAAGCTACCCTTTTAGCTCTTCATAAAAAAGTAGCCTTTGAAGAGGCTTTGAGTTGGGGTGAGTTTAGAAGTAGTGGCGTAAATATAGGAGGCTGTGAATATTTACCACCAAAAGCAAGTGAGCTAGATTCTATTTTTCAAGCTGGAATTATAGAGTTGAAAAAGATAAACAATACAATTTTAAAAGCTTTGACATATTTTTTGTTTGGTGCAAAAAATCAATTTTTTTATGATGGAAACAAACGAGTCTCTAGGCTCATGATGAATGGCATACTTTTAGATGGTGGTTATCCTATATTAAATATAAAAGCAAAAGATAAATTAGAGTTCAATACTCAAATGATAAAGTTTTATGATAGTGATGATATGAGAGAAACTCTCATATATCTCACTAATTATTATATAAAACAAAATAGATTTTTGGTTGAGTAATTTTGAATTTTGAATTCATTAAATTCCCTCTTAATTAATTTAAAATTCTATCAAATATTTTACCAATATAGTCATTTTTATCATCTTTTTGAAACAATACATTTTTACTTTCAAGTTGCTCTTTTGAAATATCATTATGCAAATCTAAGATATCATTGCATGAAGTGTTAGACACTATAAAAGAGTTCAAAATTATATCTGTATCTCCAAGATTATTTTCAATATCTTTTATTTTTATAGATAAATTGATTTTAGGGTCATTTTCTGGATTTGAATTTCTTATACCTTTTGGGTCTATAAAGCTAATATATTGCTTACCATTTTTAATAATCCACATTATAAAGTCTGGGTAAAAATTACCCTCAGTAAAAAATCCTAGACCTGTTTTACTTTGATTTCGCAGAAGAAATATCTCTGTATTTTCATACTTGGCACTATTTCTTTTTAAGTAGCTATCTAAATCTTCAACAAAATCTTTTTCGCCATCATTTAACTCTATTGGTTTTATCTGTAAAGCTGTTTCGCCTCTATCCTTGAATACAAGAGGATTATATAAGTGTTTGTCAAATGAAAAAGCTCTAAAATCCTTCTTAGCTAGGCGATGAAGTTCAGTATCATCTACAACACCACTCTCAAGCATCTCTCTAAGAGCCTCTAACCTATCTATAAGCTCTGTTTCCTTATCTTCCACCGTAATGGTATAGTTATCTATTAAGTTAGCACGGTCTCTTGTTTCATTCAATTCTCTATATTCTAAAAATTGACTCTCCCACTCACTCTTTTTATACTCATAAAATGATTTCATATATTTTTTAA
>CAZLLE010000065.1:0-17706 GCA_964560425.1 uncultured Campylobacterales bacterium | reverse complement strand
CCTCTTTGGTAAAGCCCATGATAGTACCATTGAGATAGATATTTTCTATTCCTGTCATTTCAGGATTAAATCCTGCTCCAAGTTCTAAAAGTGAAGCAATTTTACCATTTACTTCTACTTTGCCACTTGTAGGAGTAAGTACTCCTGTAATCATCTTTAGAAGTGTAGATTTTCCAGCTCCATTTTTACCGATGATGCCGACAGTTTCACCCTTTTTTATCTCAAAGCTCACATCATGCAGTGCATAAAAGTCATGATGATAACTCTTTTTAAAAGGATTTAGAGCCTCTTTAAGTCGATCCATGGGATTATCATAAAGAGCATATATTTTTGTAAGATTTTTTACACTAATAGCAATATCATGTTGCATTTATAATTTCACTTTCATTTTTATATTTGATTTTTTCTATATCATTCATCACAACACATCTGCAAAATGGGGTCTAAGTCTTCTAAAGGTGGTAAAACCTAAAAATAGAAAAGCTAGTGCTACTACCCAAAAGTAGATACTCATGAGAGGTTTTTCCCAAAACCATATATGATTAATCATACTATCTCTATATCCTTCTATAATATAAAATAGAGGATTTATTTTGATGATAAAGTGATACTTTTGAGGTATTGTTCCAATTGCCCAAAATATAGGGGTCAACCAAAAACCAAATTGAAGCAACATAGCTACCAACTGTCCCATATCTTTAAAAAATATAACTACAGATGAAGTAATATAGGTAATTCCAAGGACAAGAACTATCATAGCTACCAAATAATAGAGTGCTTGAAGCCAATGAAGATCAAATTTATAGCCATAGACGAGAAATAATATATACATTAGAATAACAAAAAATAGATGCACAAGAAGAGCTGAAAATATTTTAATTAGAGGTAAAAGTTCCACCCTAAAAACAATCTGTTTGACAAGATAACTATTTTCCAATACAGCATTTGTAGCACTTGCTACAGACTCTGCAAAAAAAAACCATGGAAACATTCCTGCAATTAACCATAAAATAAATGGAACATCATTTATAGGCTGAACTTTAAAACCAACTTGAAAAACAAACCAAAAAATAAAGACTGTAATTGTTGGTTGAATAAATGCCCATAAAATACCTAGATAAGATCCTAGATATCTCTGTTTAAAATCATTTTTGACAAGAGGAGAGAGTACTCTACTACCACCTAAAATACTCTTTATAGATTTCAATACTCAAATCCTCTAAATATTTTGGTTTATTTTTTGATAGAGAGATAAAATCTCCTCTTTTTTGGCAATAAAACTATTTTTATTTGCTATCAAATGAGCAGAAGATTCCATGATTGTCTCTACTACTTTTAGTCCATTTTGTTTCATTGTTGTACCAGTTTCAACAATATCTACAATAGCATCAGAGAGTCCTACAATTGGAGCCAATTCTATAGAGCCATATAGTTTAATCACCTTTACAGCCATCGCTTTTTTGGAGAAGTGTCTTTTTGCTATATTCTCCATTTTGGAAGCTACAATTATCTCTGGTTTTGTAAGATCTAATTCATCTTCATTTTTCATTCCAACACAAAGTTTACATTTACCAATTCCCAAATCAAGAAGTTTCATCAAATCCAACTCCTGCTCTTCTAATACATCCAACCCAACTACGCCCAAATCGGCTGCTTGATGAAGTACATAAGCGGGAACATCTTGATTTCTTACTAATAAAAATCTAAACTCTCCTACTTCCAAAATCAACTTTCTATCATCAAAAATAAATTTTTGATTAAAAGTTTTTTCAAAAATATCCAAAGTCTCTTCTGCAATTCTACCTTTTGGCAAAGCTATTGTTAACATCCACTCTCCTTTATCACCTGTTTCATCCCGTCAAAAACTAAATTTTTTCTATATTCACTATTTTTGAAAAATGACATTAAAATTTTTCCATCACCACCACAAAAATATATCTTCTGTTCTTTCTTTAAAACTGCTTTAATACTTGAAATAACTGCCTGAAACACGGCATAGTTTAAGGCTTCATGTGTATTTTGTGGTAACATAGACAAATCAATATTATTATCAAGATCAAAAATTAAACTATCAGAAATATTAGCGAAACTTTGCTCAAAAGAGTGTAGTCCAAGAGTAATAAATCCACCTAAATGGGTACCATTATGCATAATATCCACAGTAATTGCACTACCAGCATCCACAATCACACCATCACTTATAGCTTTACATACTATTTTACGATCAATTCCCAGTCCATGATACGAAGTTTTAAGATTAATATAATTTTCAAGATTAATACCATAAGAAGAAGATGCAAAGTATCTATTTAGTCTATTATTGACATTTATATAATAAAATTTTTCACTAGGTAGTAAAAAATTACTATCTGATGGCACACTTTTGACTACACCATTATAATAAATTTTGGTATTTGTATTACCACCATCATATAAAATTATATTTTTATGAGCTTCCAACCAAACTCTTTCATCTGTTTTTGGGCTAATGAACAAAAGGGCATCTTATAAAAAAATAGCTTTTTTTTATAATTATGATCTTGAAGCGTTTTTAATCTCTCATACAAAATTTCAAATTCAGAAGCATTTTTTTTCAAAAAACGACTCTTTTGTTCAAGAACAAAGATAGATATAAAATAGCCTTTGAGATCAATCCCCTCATAAATATCTACCTTTTTTCGTGTACCCAAACTCTTTTTATCAATACTCTCTAACACTCTAAAGATATACCCATGTCTCCTTAGATCATCTACAATTTTTTTCAGTTTTTACTACTTCAAAAGTAAAAGTTTATTATCTAAAATCAAGCTATTTCCAAACCCAAAAAGAGGTTTTTCTACATCATCATCTAGTTTATATATAGATGAACCACTCAAATCTTTATCCAAAGAGATTAGATAGCCACCTTTTTCTACAGCATGAATCTTATCAGCATACATTAGAGTTGAGAATATTGCAAAAGGAAATTTAATCTCTTTAATCACTTTTAGATAGTTATCACTCAATATAACTTTACCATTTTTGGTAAAAATATAGACTTTATCATTGATATATAGAAGATCTTTTACAGGAACTCTAAGAGTATTAATCGTCTTTGGATTTATAGAGACTACCTTTGAAGCTGTTGCAGCTATGAGAATATTATTATGCACTTCCAAAAAAATTACATTATTAAATAACTCTTTATCACTAATAGCAACATCTCTCAAAATCTGTTTACGATTCACATCCATAACCAAAAGTCGTCCATCTAAAGTGGGGAAAATTACCAAATCATTCAAAAATAGAGGGTTAGCGACTCTTGCATCAAGTGCTAATGTAGATTCTAACTCTTCTGTATAAACTTTTTTATCTGCCTTGATATCATAAAGCATGATAGTGTTATTTGAAAATACTATAGCCAAAAGATTTTTATGCAAAGAAGCACCACTAATTGCTGTTTCAAACTTTTTTTTAAACTTTTTTACACCATTGACAAAAATGGCAATATCTCCATTATTAGAGACAGCAATTGTCTCTAAATCTTTGTTTTTGCTAACAAATCTAAATCCTTTAGGAAGCTTATATTTTTCGATTCCACTCAATCTTGTAACAAACATTCCATTTTTAAAGGTTGCTCCATCTCTCGATACTTCAGAGAGATGACTATTAATCTTATTGGCAAAAGATATTGAACCATCAAGTTTTTTGGGTTCATAATAATTTTTGGAAGCACAACCACTAAAAAATAGTAGACCAAGAAATGTATACAAAAATATTTTCATAATAGACTACTTAACACTATAATGGCTAAGAGCATCGGCAACACTTCTAAGTTGAGAATTTTCAGAAATACTCATCAAAGCTGATGATGCCTCTTTAATTTTTCCCTCTTCAAGAAGCATATAGCCCCTCTCTAAAAGAGCTATATCTTTTAAAATAGATGAGCTTTTTATACTATAGGTTTCTAAATCTTTCTCTTCTAATGATGCCTTTTGATATGAAAGAAGATCTTTCAAAATAGGATCTTTGATCTGACTAGATATACCACTTAGTGCTTCAACTGTATCTGTTTTCATAGCATTTTGAAAAATAAATAGCTCATGCAAAGCTGGATTTGAATCTTTTAACTCTGCCAATGATGCCACATCAGATGGATCTTTTAGAACTTTTACATAAGCTTCATTTGCTTTTAACAATCTATTCTCTTCTATACTCTTCATCACTAAATTGGCAACTACAGCAATAACTATTAGCGATACAATCGCAATAATAATAGTCTTATACTTTTTCCAAAACCCTTCTGCTTTTATAACACTCTCAAGAAATTGCTCTTCGGCAGTTAACTCTTCTTTAATCGCATTTACATTATCTTTTAAACTCAATTTATATCCTTCATATTTACTCATTATAATCTTGGGAGTCTATCACAGAATTTATTAAGTATTGATATTAGAATTAATCTACTTTTGCTAGAATAAGTGTATTTTATAAAAAAGGTTTATTAAACATGAAAATTGATGATGCACTGCTTACAAAACTAGAAAAACTTTCATCTTTAAAGATTAGTGAAGATAAGAGAGAGGAGACTATTAAGGAGATTAGCCAAATAGTCGATTTTGTAGAGAATCTAAGTGAATTAGATCTGAGCGATAAAGATGCTTCTTTCTCAACAATCGCTGGAGGAACTCCCTTTAGAGAGGATATACCTTCAAATAATCCTGAAATTGTAAAAACAATTTTGGAAAATGCACCTAAAAGAGAGGGAGGTTTTTTTGTTGTTCCAAAAATAATCGAATAGGGAAGTATTTAAATGGAAGCAGCAACACTACAAAGACCAGCAGTCCAAGAGATGGATATAAACACTCTACTCAAAAACATAGTAGCTCATGGTGCTTCCGATTTACACCTTGTAAGTCGGAGTGAACCTCAAATTAGAATCGATGGAAAACTAATAGCACTTAATCTTCCTATCTTGACAGGTAAAAAGATTGAAGAGATGTGTTATGCACTAATTACAGATAAACAGAAAAAATATTTAGAGGAGAATAAAGAGGTCGATTTTGCAATAGAGATACCTAATATTGGTAGATTTAGAGGAAACTATTACTATACATTTAATAGTGAACTAGCAGCTGCATTTAGAATAATTCCTACAGAGATTCCATCTCTTGATGATCTCAAAGCTCCTCCTACATTTAAAGAGATTATCAAAAGAGAAAAAGGGCTTATTTTAGTAACAGGTCCTACGGGGAGTGGTAAATCAACAACACTATCAGCACTAATCAATGAGATTAATCTCACAGAACACAAACATATCATTACAGTTGAAGATCCTGTTGAGTTTATTCATCAAAATAAAAAATCTCTTTTTTCACACAGAAATGTAGGAGAAGATACCAAGAGTTTCTCTTCGGCACTCAAATATGCAATGCGTGAAGATCCTGATGTAATATTAATTGGGGAGATGAGAGATAAAGAGACAATAGAGGCAGCACTAACTGCGGCAGAAACAGGACACCTTGTTTTTGGCACACTTCACACAAACTCAGCAGTACAAACTATCAATAGAATTGTTGATACTTTTGATGGATCAGAACAGCAACAAATTACAAATATGTTATCTATTTCATTAACTGCTGTTGTTTCGCAAATGCTTCTACCAAAAAAAGGTGGAGGAAGAGCTGTTGCACAAGAGATAATGATTAACAATCATGCAATTGGAAATCTTATTAGAGAGAGTAAAATGCACCAAATATATTCACAAATGCAACTCAATCAAGGTACAACAGGTATGCAAACTCAAACACAAGCTTTGGAGAAATTGGTGAAAAATAACACTATCTCAAAAGAGGATGCACTCAAAGTAGCATCTCAACCAGAAGAGTTAAAAAATAAAATTGGTGTTTAATTAGCAAGTTTAATTTTAAATTTTAATTAAATACATATATAATTAAGTAAAAAAATTTTGTTATTATCTGATATAATTATTTAATAATTAAAAATATAAAGGTTTTAGAGCAAATGGAAAATGTTTCACTTCTAGATATAGTATCAATAGCGTTAATACTTTTTTTGGGTATTAAAGGTTTCTTTAGAGGATTTGTCAAAGAGGTATTTGGACTAATAGGTATTATTGGTGGAATTTATGTCGCTTCTAGATTTGCTCAAAGTGTAGGAGAGTATTTAGATGTTAATTTTCTCCATCTTACAAATAAGGGATCTATCTATCTAATTGGCTTTATTGCAGCACTTATTATATTTTGGCTATTAGCATCTTTTGTGGGTATGTTACTTGGTAAATTGGTAGCTTCAAGCGGTTTGAATGTTGTTGATAGAATTTTGGGTTTTTTTGCAGGAGCTGCCAAAATATTTCTAATTTTTTCAATTATTATACATGTAATTTCCAGTATTCCTGTTTTTAAGACAAGTGTAAAAAATATTTTTGAGGGTAGTATGATGTATCCAATATTTTTAGAATATGGTTCCAAAATAGTACAAACAGATGCTCTAGATCAATGGGAAAATCAAATAAAAATAGATAGTGATAGTGATAACGAAGAAGAGAGTTTAGAAAATAAATATTAGGACTAGAATATGAAAAATATTATTAATCTAAAATATGAAGAGCTTCTTCATAGATTTAAAACATTGTTAAAATCAAATAATTTAAAATTTACAGCACAAAGAGAGGCTATTCTTAAAACTCTCTTTGAAAATCCTGAACATTTTACACCAGAAGATCTATATAATCTAGTGAAAAAAAATTATCCTGACTACAATGTAGGTATTACAACTGTCTACAGAACTCTAAATTTATTAGAAGATAACTCTATTGTAAGCTCTATATCATTTGGAACTCAAGGTAAAAAATTTGAAATAGCAAACAAACCACATCATGATCATCTGATCTGTGAAAAGTGCGGAAAAATTGTTGAATTTGAAAATAAAAAAATTGAGATGATTCAGGAAGAAGTAGCTAGTATTCACGATTTTAAATTAACAGATCACCTTATGCAACTATATGGAATTTGCAAAGAGTGTCAAGAAGCAGGAGAATAGAGTTGATATTTGATAATCAATATGAACAACAGAGAATAGAGAAATCTAATACATTAAAAGAGTTAGGACAAAACCCTTATCCACATAATATCGAACGAGATAGTTCAACAAGAGCATTTAACGAAGAGTTTGCTTATGTTATTGATTCAGAAGAGAAAAGAGATGAGAGCAAAGAGAGAAGACTCAGTGGTCGAATTAAATTTTTACGAATCATGGGAAAAGCTGCATTTGTAAAAATAGAAGATGAGAGTGGATTATTGCAAATCTATGTATCAAGAGATAATTTACCAGAAGGTTTTTACAATACTATATTTAAAAAACTTATAGAAGTAGGCGATATTATCAGTGTAAAAGGTTTTCCTTTTGTAACCAAAACAGGAGAGTTATCTCTTCATGTAACCGATTTAAATTTGGCAACAAAATCAGTAAAACCACTACCTGAAAAATTTCATGGTCTGCAAGATAAAGAGCTTAGATATAGACAAAGATATCTTGATATGATCATGAACCCTGATGTAAAAGAGATCTTCAAAATGAGAAGTCGTATTGTTAGTATCAGTAGAAGATTTTTTGAAGATTTAGGCTTTTTAGAGGTAGAAACACCGATGATGCACCCAATTGCAGGTGGTGCAAATGCAAAACCATTTGTTACTCATCATAATGCACTTGGAATTGAGAGATTTCTCAGAATTGCACCTGAACTATATCTAAAAAGATTAATTGTTGGTGGATTTGAAGCAGTATTTGAGGTAAATAGAAACTTTAGAAATGAGGGAATGGATCAGACACATAACCCAGAGTTTACTATGCTTGAATTTTATTGGACATATCACAATTACAAAGACCTAATGAAACTTACAGAAGATCTTTTTCAAAAACTTTTAAGTGAACTAAACCTTCCTACAAAACTACCGTTTGGAGATATGGAGATTGATTACTCTACTCCTTTTGCAAAAGTAACTTGGAGAGATTCTCTTATTCAAATTGGTGGAGTTCCTGAAGATATTATTAGTGATAATGAAAAAATTGTAGCTTATCTAAAAGAGAAGGGAGTGAGTGTTGATCCAAAATTACCAAATGCAAAACTTCAAGAAGAACTTTTTGATGAATTTGTAGAACCAAAACTAATAAATCCAACATTTATTACTCACTACCCTATAGAGATTAGTCCATTAGCTAGAAGAAGTGATGAAGATCCATCTATTGCAGATAGATTTGAATTTTTTGTAGCAGCTCAAGAGATTGCAAATGGGTTTAACGAATTAAATGATCCAATAGATCAACATGAGAGATTTTCGGCTCAAATAGAACATAAAAATAGTGGTGATGATGAAGCCCATGAAATGGATGAAGAGTATGTTCATGCATTAGGATACGGAATGCCACCAACAGCGGGTCAAGGTATAGGAATCGATAGATTAGTAATGCTTTTGGCAAATCAACAATCAATTAGAGATGTAATACTATTTCCAGCGATGAAACCAATTCAAAAACAAGAACAAGAGGAAAATTAAAAGATGAATTTTTTAGAAAAAGATGACCCAAAAGTTTATGAAATAATCCAAAATGAACTAAAAAGACAGACAGACCACCTAGAGATGATTGCTAGTGAAAACTTCACTTATCCAGCAGTCATGGAGGCAATGGGAAGTGTATTTACAAATAAATATGCAGAAGGTTATCCATATAAGAGATATTATGGTGGTTGTGAATTTGCTGATCAAGTTGAGCAATTAGCAATAGATAGAGCTTGTGAACTTTTTGGATGTAAATTTGCAAATGTACAACCAAGCTCAGGAAGTCAAGCAAATCAAGGTGTTTATCAAGCACTTCTCAAACCTTTTGATAAAATTTTGGGTATGGATCTAAGTCATGGTGGACATTTGACTCATGGTTCAAAAGTAAGTAGTTCTGGTAAAACTTACTCTAGTTTCTTTTATGGTGTCGAACTAGATGGACGAATAAATTATGAGAGAGTTTTGGATATTGCAAAAATTGTCAAACCAAAGATGATAATCTGTGGAGCAAGTGCATATCCTAGAGAGATTGATTTTGCCAAGTTTAGAGAGATAGCTGACAAGGTTGGTGCAATTTTATTTGCAGATATTGCTCATATTGCAGGACTTGTTGCAGCAGGTGAACACCCTAGCCCATTTCCACACTGTCATATAGTAAGTACAACCACTCATAAAACCCTTAGAGGTCCAAGAGGTGGAATGATCATGACAAATGATGAAGATATAGCCAAAAAAGTAAACAGTGCTATCTTTCCAGGAATTCAAGGTGGACCACTTGTTCATGTTATAGCAGGAAAAGCAGTAGGTTTTGGAGAAAACCTAAAACCAGAATGGAAAGTATACGCTTCACAAGTCAAAGCAAATGCAAAAGTTCTCTCTGATGTACTTATCAAGAGAGGTTACGATGTAGTAAGTGGTGGTACTGATAATCATCTTATTCTTGTCTCATTTCTTGATAAGTCTTTTAGTGGAAAAGATGCTGATGCAGCTCTTGGAAATGCAGGTATTACTATTAATAAAAATACTGTACCGGGAGAGACAAGAAGCCCTTTTGTTACAAGCGGAATAAGAATCGGTTCACCTGCCCTTACAGCAAGAGGGATGAAAGAGAAAGAGTTTGAAATTATTGCCAATAAAATCGCTGATATTTTAGATGATATTGAAAATACAACTCTACAAAAGCAGATTAAAGATGAGATGAAAGATTTAGCATCTAATTTCATTATATATGATCGTGCAATTTATTAGGAGTTAGAGATGTACAATGTTGATACTTCCTTAATAAAAATGATTACAGATCACTACTGGATTAAAAGAGATAAGATTATCAACAAAGTAAATTATAAGGGCAGACTCTTTTTTGATAAATATGAAAAAATTAATCAGCCACTATCTCGCTCTATTATGAATGAACATGGCGATAGGAAAATTATTGTCGCTCACTCACTTATTAATAGTCGAGATAAAGTAGAAAATATTGTCTTTGATTATAATGGTAGAAATAGTGAAAAATTTTGGCATAGAGCTCAACTTATGCTAAGAGAAGAGGGGTTTTTAAACTTTACCGCATATGAAAGTAAAACTCCTGGTCATCTACATCTATACATACATAAAGGACATACTACTCTACAAGAGGCACACCAGTTGGCTTCTATGTTGTCTATGAAATTAGCACAAAAGTTGCCAAGAGAGTGGAAGATGTTTCCAAACCCAGATATACCAAAAGAGTTTAATATATTAAATTTACCATATAAAGTATATCAAAAAGAGCGTGGAGCCTCTTGGGCTCGGCACATGTAATTTAACTACTAAAAAGAGGAGATAGTTATGGAAGAAAAGTTAAAAAGTATGCAGAAAAAAGGTAGTAATGATCTAAGCGACATTATTTTAGAAAAGAGTGCAAAAAAGACGGAAAAGACAAAAAAAATCATGCTTCTTTTAGCATCGTTGGTACTGTTTTTTTTAATTGTTCTTATCATTGTAAAAATGCTTAACAAAGACACTATACCTGAGAGTAATATAGCTCAACCTACACAGATTACACCTATTGATTCTACAACACAACCAGAAGTAACACAAGAGAGTGAAGATGCACTATTTAGTGCAACTGAAAATAATAATAGAGAGAGTGAGCAACTATTTACACAAGATCCTATTATTGAGCAAAATTCAGATACAGATCTTAAATTTGAAGAGATGGTAAGAAAACTTAAAGAGCAAGATGAGCAACAATCAAATCCTCAAGTTGCAACAACACAACAACCAGTAGTAACTGTACCACCAGAGGAGGAACCATCTGTAATAAGCCAACCAGTAGTAACACAAACTACAACTATACCTACACCAGAAATAGTTCAACCAACAACAAAAACCATACCCGAACAAGAGAGAGTTGTTGTAACATCCAAAGAGTTTACTGAGCCAATTGAGTACAAAGAGAAACCTAAAAAAGAGTGGAAACCATTGGCAAAAAAACCTATTAGTTATCCACAAACTAAAACAAAACCAAAACATCAAAGTGTAAGTAATTCATTTAATACACCAAGTGGTTATTTTGTTCAAGTAGGAGCTACATCAAGAGCATTTCCAGATCAAAACTTTTTAAATAAAGTGAGAAATAGTGGATATGATTATATTGTTCATAATGTTGTTGTCAAGGGTAAAACTATCAAAAAAATTCTTGTAGGACCATATAAAGATAGATCATCTGCTAGCAATGCACTCGGAGATATTAGAACAAAAATCAACCCTAGTGCTTATATATACAGAATTAAATAATGATTAGATACAAACAGATACTTTTTGATCAGCTAACTCCTATTTCAATCTATTCAAAACTAAAAGAGAGATTTCCCGAAGAACTCTCTTTTCTTTTTGAGAGTGCAATCAATTCGGAAGATGGAAACTATAGTTTTATCTTTATTGGAGCAAAAGAGAGAATAACATATAAAGATGAACAAACATTTTTTACAAACCAAAGTGGAGAAGTAGAAAAGTTAGATATTGATCCATTTTCATTTTTAAAAACATACTACAAAAAAATTGATACTCAACCATACAAAGAGCTTTCAAGAAAACTAAAAATAGGCTATATTGATGGATTTGTGGGATTTATCGGATATGATGGAGTTAAGGTTTTTGAACCCGTACTTAAGCCATTTATGCAAAATCTAAAAGATGAGCTTCACACTCCAGACATTGATCTAATTCGTCCAAAATTAGTTTTGGCTTTTTCACATAAATCAAATAAACTCACACTTTTAAGTTCACAAGAGAGCTTTGCAAATCAAATAGATGAAATAATAGAGTATCTAAAAGAGCCATGTATATATCAACCTATCAAGAAGAGTAAAATAGACCACTCAAAAGGTGCATTTGCCTTTAATAAAGAGAAATTTTTTGAGATGGTAGATAAATCAAAAGAGATGATCAAAAGTGGAGATGTTTTTCAAATTTTGATGGCAAATAGATTTACTCAATACGCCTCTATTGATCCTCTTAGCTTTTACAGAATCCTAAGAAGCCAAAACCCCTCCCCATATATGTTTTTACTAGAGTTTGAAGAGTTTACAATTGCAGGAAGTTCTCCTGAAGTAATGGTAGGACTCAATGAAAATAGAATACTCCTTCGCCCAATAGCAGGTACAAGAAGAAGAGGCAAAACACAAATAAGAGATGAAGAGTTAGCCCAAGAGATGTTAAATGATGAAAAAGAGAGAGCAGAACACCTCATGCTAGTTGATCTAGGAAGAAATGATGTGGGAAGAGTAGCCAAAACAGGAACAGTAAAAGTTACTGATATGATGAGAGTAGAAAAATATTCACATGTCATGCACATGGTAAGTGATATTGATGCCCTCTTAGATGATCAATATGATATGTTTGATCTTTTTGGAGCAACATTTACAGCAGGAACTATGACAGGAGCTCCCAAAATTAGAGCAATGGAACTAATTGCAGAGTTTGAGGGAATTAAGAGAGGATTTTATAGTGGTTCTATTGGATATTTTGGATTTGATAGAAACATGGATAGTGCAATAACTATTAGAACGGCACTACTCACCAAAGATAAAATAATCTTTCAAGCAGGTGCAGGAATAGTAGCAGATAGTCAAAAAGAGTTAGAGTATCTTGAAGTACACAATAAACTAGGAGCTATGATGAGTTCACTCAAAGAGCTAAAAGAGGTATAAATGAGTAAAAAATTTACAATATTTGGAAATCCCGTAGAACACTCTATCTCCCCCAAAATGCACACCTTTGCGATAGAGGGTTTAAAACTAGATGCCTCTTATACAAAAACTCACCTAGAAGATGGTAGCAAACTAAAAGAGATATTTCTAGCAAATTTTGATGGAGCAAATGTAACCGTTCCCCATAAAGAGATCGCCTTCTCTTCATGTGATGAAGTAAGAGGAATAGCCCAAAATATAGGTGCAGTAAATACTCTAATCAATGAAGATGGTAAAATGGTAGGATGCAACACAGATGCAGAAGGATTTTATAAATCTATTCAAACATTTGGCACTATCCAAAATGCACTCATTTTAGGAGCCGGAGGAACAAGTAAAGCAATTAGTTTTATTTTTCGAGAAAATGGTATTGATACCACAATATTAAATAGATCAGCCCAAAGACTAGAGAGCTTCCAAAAAGAGAACTTCAAAACATACACTCATGAGAATTTCCAAAGTAGTCCTTTTGATCTTATAGTAAATACCACATCAGCAGGACTAGAGACAAAAGCCTACCCTGCCCCAGAAGAGATCATGAAAGATATCTTCTCTAATACAAAATATGCAATTGATGTTATATACAACAAAGAGACACCATTTTTATCATTAGCCAAAAATTATAATCTCCCAACTAAAGATGGCTCTAATATGCTTTTGTATCAAGGTGTTTTGGCTTTTAATCTCTTTTATCAAAATCAATTCTCTTTTGAAGAGATTGAAAAATTTATGAAAAAAGCTTTTTAACCTACGAATTACTAAATTCATCCATATTCTTGTCAATAAGAGATAATGTAGATAATAAATATTTAGAATCAGATATTGATATCTGACTATTATTAATCATCTCTATTACTGATGCGAATATAATATTTTTTAAATTTTTAATAAAATTGGCAAACAATTCAAGATTTTCTAATTTTTTCGATGTACGCATAGACTCTTTTAATAATTTTGTTGAAAATAGAAGAAGCGAATTGCTAGTATTTATAATCTGTGGATTAAGCTCTTTAAAATTAGCTTTAGAATCTGGAATAAATACTAAATCTGCAATATCACTCAGTAAATCAGTATATGCATTCATAGCATTTGATATAGTATCTGTATCCATTTGATTATTTTGCAAATCAGCCAATGCTTTAATTAATGCCCTTGTATCAATTTTATTTAAATCCAAACCAAACTCCTGCATTTTAATTACATCAGCCATAACATCCTCTGAAATATCTAATAGTTTTTTATTTAAAAGCTCCATTTTAGAATCATTCTCTGTTGTATTAGACATAATAAATACTCTGTTTGTTCTTGTCAAAATTGTATTCATCATCTCTTCCATCATATCCATGAATGTACTTACCATAGGTGCCATCATAGAAGCAAATTGTGTCATTAAAGTAGCAAATCCACTCATTAAATCAGGAGTATTAGAAGACATAGATAAATTTAAATTTTTACTACTATTAATCTCTTGAGTATTTGTATTATTGAAATCATTGTTATTTATATTTGATAGGTTATTAGTATTTGTATCTGAATTATTATTGGTATTACTATTATTGATTGTGATATTCGTTTTGTTTGACATATTATCAATTTTTTTCTTTAATTCACTTATCTCTACATCTAAACTCTTTTTTTCTAATAAATCAATTTTTAATAATTTAATATCATCTAAACAACCCTCACCTCTCACCTGAAAATCTAAAACAGCTTCTATTTTTCTATCTGGAAAATATCTCTGTAAATCTAATCTCAAATCTCTTTTATATGTATGCCATTTTCCATCTGAAGACCATTGTGATAACTTAACAAAAAGTTCGTTCATATTTTTATAATGTTTTGGTGCATATGACAAATATTTAATAGAATCATCATCTAAAAGAAGAGAAACAAATATAATAAAATCACCAGAAAACTTACCACTCCATTGTACAACTCTCGCATCGAGATTATTTAAAAATTCTCCATTCATATCTCTTAAAACAAAACCACTACTAAGTCCACTACCTTTTAACTGAATAATTCTACTATTGTCATTGTCAATATTAAGAACTTTGGCACAACTAGAATCATAAATATACCAACCTAAAATTTCTCCATCTTCAGCATCTTCATATGTTTTTGTACCTTTGGTATATATAATTTTGTTAACTTCATATATATCTATATAATTGGGTGATAAATCATCATAAGCAACATTTGCTCCTGATCTATTTAATATACTACTATTTTTATCACTTGAATTTGGGTTATTAATATTACCATCATTACAACCAATATAAAAGACCATAACTCCTAAAGTAAAAATAACTTGAACTATTTTCATAAACATCTCCTTCCTGAATAAAATATAAAAGAAGATATCTAATTTTTATTTATATTAAAACTTAAATATTTAAGCAGATATTATGCAATATAAAGTTATTTCAATGCTATTTAAAATAAAATTTATTATTTATATTTTAAATAAATTCTATTTATATTAAAATGCAACACCTCGTTACTAAAAGTAACACTATTTAATGTTTTTAAATTTTAATTCTTCCATGAAGAGCTTTTGAGAGAGAGAGCATATCAACATTTTCAAGGTTTACCCCTGTTGGTACACCTTGTGCAATTTTGGTAAATTCTAATTCATACCCTTGTAATTTATCTTCAATAAATAGAATAGTAGTATCATTGGGCAGAGATGGAGTAAATGCAAAAATGACCTCTTTTACACCATAAGAAGAGATAATCTCTTGTAATTTTTCAACCATGAAGCTATCAATATTATCAAGCACAAAATATTTACCATCATAAGAGGCATTTGATTCAATTACAAAAATATCTTTGGCACTTTGAACAATACACAATTTACTACTATCTCTTCTCTCATCATGACAAATATCACAAATTTCATCCTCACTCAAAGCACCACACTGTTGACACCGTCTAATATTTAAAACAGCATCTTCTATAGCATGAGCTAGTTTTAAAGCTGAAAATGAGTCCTCTAATACCATATGATATGCATATCTTAGTGCCGATTTTTTACCCACTGTAGGTAGAGAAGATAGAGCCTCTACCAAATTACTAAACTTTTCTAAACCATGTTTTTTCATGTAAATAGTCTAACAAAAAAAGGTTGACAATTGGATTGTCTTATAATATAATATTTTATTATATTAAAACAAGGCAACCAATGGTAAAAGAACTTATTATCTATCCAGATGAGAGAATAAATATAGCATCTGCTGATGTACGAAATTTTGATGACTCTCTCATGGAACTTATCCAAGATCTCAAAGATACAATAGAGGCAAACAATGCACAAGCTCTTGCAGCAATACAACTAGCAATCCCTCTATCAGTTGTCGTTGCAAAAGATAAAAATGGAGAGTATTTAGAATTTATAAATCCAAGAATAATCAAGACAAAAGAGAGAGTCATCTCAACAGAATCTTCACTATACATGCCAAATATAGAGGAAGATATACCTAGATATAATCAAATAACATTTATATATCAAGATAAAACGGGTGCTCAAAAATCAATGAGTGCCGAGGGTGATTTTGCCTTTTTATTGCAGAGAAAATTTGATTATACCTTTGGAGGAACATTTGCAAATAAGTTAAATTATAAAGAGAAAAAGAGAGTACAACAAAAACTTTCAAATCAAGGAGTTCATGGAGAGTTTAATGCAACTTCAACATTTTCAAAAAGAGAGTATTTTAAAAGCTTCATGAATAAACTACTATTTTTTGGAGTTTTAACACTATTTGCCCCTCTATTTAACTTTACAAATGAAACTATGCAAAGCCTATATACCTATGATAAATTTGCGTCAGTAGGTATAGTTCTTTTGGCAATAGGATACTTTGCTTATGGCAAATATGAAGCAAGTAAAATAATATCATGTACAGGATGTCAAGTAGTAAGCATGGGAGCTGTCGTAGTCAAATATCTAATTTTTGCAGTTTTACTATTTATTGCTAGTTACTATATGGTAAATCCCACTATTTAAATAGTTTAAAAAACTCTTTTGTCTCTTGGGGAATCCGTCCAATTTTCCCCTCTTGAGATAAAAAGACCAAATTGACACTCATTCTAAATATAAGATCATCCTCTCTTTTAATCTCATGAAACAATCTAAGAGAAGCATTTTTGATCTTCAATACTTTAGTTTGAACACTCAACATATCTCCCAAAAAAGCAGGTTTCACAAAATCCGCCTCTATATTTTTGATAGCAAAATGACAACCATTTATCATAGGAGATCTACCCGCAGAAAAAAACAGCTCACTCCTAGCCCTCTCACAATATTTTAAGTAATTTGAGTGATAAACAATACCACCCATGTCTGTATCTTCATAATAAATTCGTATGTTCATTTTTTATATCCTGTTTTGAGAAATTTATCTAAACTTACGCCAAAATATTTTATTTTTTTAAGATATCATTGTAACAGACTCAATTTGATACTCCACCCCTTAAAAGAGGTGGATTCTTCTGAACTCTGACTAATGCCAGATATTTAAGAAGCTTTAAGGGCATATCCTGCCCCAGCTATATTAATCGAAGCATTCAAATCAGCATTCATTTCAAATGTGCATTTCACGCATTTAAACCTACTTTGACTTTTTTGATTCTCTTTTGATATATAACCACAACAAGAACACTTTTGAGAGGTGAATTTTGGATCTATTTTAATGACCTCTCCACCTTTTCGTATTGCTTTATATTCTAGCATTGTGAAAAACAAGCCCCAATGTGTTTAGGCACAGGGTGGTCTATTTTGTCATTAAAAAGTAGTGATGCATGATATTGATTTGCTTCAAAAGAGACAGACGCTGATATTAATTTGCCCTCAAATTCCCTAAAGCCTTTCATTTTTAACAAGCCTACTTTTGATAGATATAGTCGATTATCTTTAA
>CAZLLE010000064.1:0-20754 GCA_964560425.1 uncultured Campylobacterales bacterium | reverse complement strand
ATATGCTGATACATCGGCAAGATTTTGACCCGACATATAGGGGATTGAAAGTATACTTATAGCAAGACAAAATAAAGGATTAAGAAAATTTTGACCCGACATATAGGGGATTGAAAGTGTCGTTTTCTCTCTATTTTTTGTTTTTGTTTTTCAAATTTTTCCTCGTTCCAAAGTTCCAAACTTTGGAATGCATACAAACACACAAAACTATAATAAAAAGTAAATAATCAAATTAACAAAAAGTATATATTTAAGTATCTATTCCCAAGCAAAACTTGGGAACAAGGGGGCATTTTAAAACTTTACAATTTCATATAAAAATGATATAATTCTTATATGAAGTTTGAATATGATATAAACAAAAACTTGTCAAATAAGCAAAAGCATGGTATTGATTTTGAAGAGGCTAAGCTTCTTTGGAATGATGATAGGATGGTAGAAATTAAAACATCTTATGAAGATGAAGAGAGATTTATCAATATTGGAAAAATTAGCACAAAAGTATATGCTGTTGTAACAACTTATCGTAAAGAAAATATAAGAATAATTTCTGCACGAAGAGCAAGAAAAAAGGAGATTGAGATTTATGAAAGCTAAAGAATTTGATAAAATCTTTGATGATAACAAAGAGGATATAATAGAGTATCTTGATATGTCAACCATAAGAAGACCAAACTTAGAACCAAAAAGAATTAATATAGATTTTCCAACTTGGATGGTTAAAAAACTTGATGAAGAAGCACGACATATAGGTGTTAGCAGACAGGCTATAATCAAAACTTGGTTAGCTGATAAGATCATGCAAATTGAACAACATAAAACAGCTATATAACAAACTTTGGAATGCATACAAACACACAAAACTATAATAAAAAACAGATAATCAAATTAACAAAAAGTATATATTCAAGTATCTATTCCCAAGCAAAACTTGGGAACAAGTGAAATTGATTTGTGTGCCTTATCGCGGAAGTCAGGAGAAGCTCAAGCTTGAACTAAGCCCGCCTCTTCTAGAAATTGGGAGTGTAGATAATCAATTTTTTTGATCCTATCATATGAGGCATAGGATAGATAAAGAATCTCTTTTGCTCTTGTGACTGCTACATAAAAGAGTCTTCTCTCTTCATCTAATCCGCCTTCACCACCATTTTTATTCATAAGCTTTTTATTTGGAAATCTTCCATCCATAAGATCTACTATATAGACCTCTTTAAACTCCAAACCTTTACTCGCATGAACACTTAAAAGATGAACACCACTCCCTTCGCTCATTTCACTTCCACCTAGAGTTAGAGCATTTAAAAATCTATATTTATCAGTATAACTTTTACTTAGATGTTGCAAAAGTTCCGCTTTTCTTTTTATATTTATTAGAGCTTCCTCTTTTATCTTTTCATTTACACTCGAATCTTTTTGAGTTGCTCTTTTGGTAGCTAATCTCTCTGCTATCTTTTCAAATAGAGCAGAGTTACTGATATGTTTGATTATTGCTATTGGAGAACTTAGATGTCTTGTCTCTTTTATATAGTGATAAAAACCATATAGATATGATACAAGGTCATTATTCATTTTGGCATGTCTTAGAATTGGATTTTTCAAAAACTGATCTGGATATCCAAACTTTCTAAATCTTGCTACATTTTGTTCCTCTATTACATCATCAAAAAGACCTAATTGATGGTTAACTATACTTTTTTTGAATGGATTTTTTTTATCTTTTGGATTGAGTATCCCATCCAAAATATTCCCATCTCCTACTTTATAAAGAGCATCAAAGACATCTTTGGCAAATACTCCCCCCACCCCTCTAGCATACTCAAAAATATGAATAAATGCCATCATATCTCTAGGATTTATCAAAATAGCAAACATATCAAGTATCGCTTTTACTTCACGAGAATCAAAAAAACTTGTTCCACCTTTTCGTTTGCAATCTATTCCTACTTCTCTAAGATTTGCCTCTATTCCATCAGCACTACCATTATTTCTAAAAATTACAGCAATATCCTCATGAGGAGTTTTACTCTGTTTAATCTTTTGGGCAATAGCTCCATATTGAGAAAATAGCTCATCAAAAACCATCAATTTTGGTGGAGGAAAATTCCCCTCTCTTGTTACTTCTAATTTCTTGGGATATATTCTCTCATTTTTTTGGATTACACGATTTGCAAGAGATAAAATATCTTTGGATGATCGGTAATTTTTATTGAGTGAATAGACAGTTGAGTTTTCAAACTTATCTTTGAATGAAGCAATGATATTGATATCTGCTCCATTAAAGGCATAAATACTCTGATCATAATCACCCACACAAAATAGAGATTGGCTCTTAAATGATTCAATCATAGAGTTTTGTAATCTATTTGTATCTTGATATTCATCAACCAAAACCTCTTGAAATATTACATCATTTTTGCGAAGATAGTTTCTAAAATTAATCAGCAAATCATTAAAATCAACATATCCAAATCGTCTTTTGATCTCTTCAAACTCTTCAAATATATTTTCATAAATATCAATAAATGGTTCATGATCTTCATGAGTATCAGCCAACCAAACACCAAAACTTTTATCAGAAGCTTTGTTTTGATAAAGAGAGTACATATCAAAAAGATGAGAAGCCGAATAGTGCGGAACTTCTGCATTTATATAACTAAAATTTCGCTTTTCATGAATACTTTTTAGGACAAGTTTAAGATCTTTTGGCTGTTTGAGTACAATTTTGTGTCCTGCCTCTTTAAGAAGCCGATAACTTACAGCGTGAAAAGTACCTGATTGGATTTTTTTTGTAATTGATTTATCAAAATATCTTGAAATTCGCTCAATCATCTCGGCAGCTGCTTTATTTGTAAATGTCAAAAGAAGTAGATCTTGTGGTCTTACACCCTGTTTTAGTAGATATCCAATTCTTGCAACTATTGTAGAAGTTTTACCCGTTCCTGCTGATGCGATAATGAGGTTTTTGCCATAAGAAGCCGTAGCAGCTTCAAGCTGCTGGGCATTTAAATTTGATAAAGGCATATTGCTCTTAGTTATTTATAAATTTAAGGATAGTAGACTCAATATCATCTTTATTGATCACCTCATCATGAATAATCTCTTTATCAAAAAGAGCCATTATTGAAGGTGTAATCTCTATATTTAGCTTTTTTGCTACCTCTTGGAGGGCTTCCAAATCTGGATGGGCAATATCATCTTCAAAAATAGCATTCATCATAGTAGGAGCAAACTTTGTCCACTCAGCAGTAGAACATAGTACCATTTTTAGATCTTTGTTATCTTTTAACTCTTCATACGCTTTAAGACAAGTAGCAGTATGAGGATCCATCAAATAACCTTTAGAAGCATATGATCTTATTATACTTTTTGCATAGTTATCATCTGTAGAGATAGAGTCAAAATCTTCCCTCAAACTCTCCAACTCAGATTCACTCAATTTATAATATTTTTGGCTATTCAAAGAGTCCATAAACTCTTTTGTTCTCTCACTTCCAAATTTATCAAATAGAACTCTCTCAACATTTGAAGATTTCAAAATATCCATAGCAGGAGATGTTGTCAAGATCAACTCCCTATCTCTAATATCATAACTACCACTATTTATAAGTTGAGTCAAAACATCATTTGCATTAGAGGTAATCAATATTTTTTCAATAGGAATTCCCATCTTTTTAGCATAATAAGCTCCAAGAGCATTTCCAAAGTTTCCACTTGGAACTATGATATAGATCTTTTCACCCTTGCTAATCTCACCCTGATTTAACATAGATAGATATGATTTAACATGATAGATAATTTGAAAAATAATTCGACCAAAATTTACAGAGTTTGCCGCACTTAGTTTAATATTATTCTCTTCTAATCCCTTTTTAAATCCATCAGAGGCAAGTAGATTTTTCAAAGCACTTTGAGCATCATCAAAATTTCCTTTGATACCGATAACTTTTAGATTTTTACCATCTTCTGCCACCATTTGTAATCTTTGAACATCACTTGTACCTCCATCAGGATATAGACATGCTACTTGAATATTTGCTCTATTTTTGAAAGTCTCTAGCGTAGCTGGACCCGTATCACCACTTGTAGCTGCAAGAATTAGATAGTTTTCACCTATTTTTTGAGCCAAAGAGGAGAGAATATATCCAAAAGGTTGAAGTGCCATATCTTTGAATGCTCGTGTTGGTCCATGATAGAGTTCATTTACAAATAGATCATCTTCTATCTTGACTAAAGGTGTAGTATCCAAAGGATCATCAAAGTTATCATACAAAGATAGAGCCTCTTGTAAAACTTTCTGATCTATATCAATATCAAAAAGATTTAAAATATCCAATGCCAACTCTTTATAAGAGCTATCTTTATGTTTTGCTATAAATTCATCATCCAATATAGGTAAAGATTCAGGTACATACAATCCACCAAAACTAGCACTTGGATTTAAAATTGCTTCTGAAAATGCAACACTATTTTTAAAATTGGCACTATCATTGCCTCTTGTCTCTATAAAATTCATAATTTATTACTCTTCCTATTTTTTTATTACTGTACCAATACCATCACTTGTAAAAAGTTCTAATAAAAGTGAATGCTCTATTCTACCATCAATAATATGTGCTTTTCTTACACCACCCTCTACCGCTTCTAAACAAGCATTTACTTTAGGTATCATTCCACCACTAATAGTTCCATTCTCGATTAATGTATTAATATTATCTAGTTTTAGTGTTGAGAGTAGATTAGAGCCTTTATCAAGTACCCCTGCTGTATCTGTCAAAAATATAACTTTTCTAGCATTAATACTTTTTGCAATATAACTTGCTGCAAAGTCGGCATTGATATTATATCCAGGATGACCAGAACTCCCACCAGAAGCTATCGGAGCAATTACTGGAGTAAACTTATCATTTAGTAATCTCTTAATTACATCAGCATCTACAGAGACTATATTTCCTGTTAAGCCAAATTTTTCACTATCTTTAGCTTCAGCCTTCATAAACAGAGCATCTTTACCACTAATTCCCATAGCCTTTGCTCCACTATGATTTAAAAGGGCTGTGATCTCCTTATTTACTAAGCCACTCAAAACCATCTCAATAATCTCCATATCTTCAGGACGGGTCACTCTTTGACCATCAATAAAATTTACCTCAATATTGAGTTTCTCCAAAATTTCATTGATCTTTTTTCCACCACCATGAACAATAACTACCTTAATACCTACCAAACACATTAAAGCAATATCTGTTGCAAATTTTTCTTTAAGAGTAGGATCAATCTGTGCTGCCCCACCATATTTTACAACTATTGTCTCTCCACTAAATCTCTTGATAAATGGAAATGCGTCCATTAGCGTTTTTGCAGTCTCTATTTTCTTTTGCATCTATAAAATCACCACCCCTAATTTTTACGCGATTTTATCAAATCTTTCCAAAAAAGAGTCTATTCTTTCATAAATATTATCTTTTAAAATAAGTTTTAATTCTAAGATAGATAGATTCAGTGAAAAATCTTGCATTTTAACAGCATCTTTTGTAGTGGTTAAAATAGATGTTGCACTATATTTATCTATTAATTTTTCTAGCTCTTTTTTATTATAAGAGTAGTGATCTGGAAAATATATTTTCTCAAGCACATCAGGAAGAAAAATATCTAATCTTTCTGGTTTAGAAATAGCTGTAATTAAAATCATTCGCTTTGTAGGATTTTTAATCTCCACCTCTCGTTTAAAATCAATATCTTCCTCTAATAGTAGATCTACCATATTATAAAAAGATGGCATCTCTCTATAAGCACCACTAGGGAGACAAAAGGGAAGTGATTTTATATTTGAAGGCTTGATCAAAATATCAAATTTATTGATCTTAGATTTATTAAACCCATCATCCAAAAAGATAATTTTTGCACCCTCTTTTTTGGCTTTTAAAATACCCTCTACCCTATCTTCACTCACAATTACCATACTTTGAGGCAAAGATGTAGCAAGAAGCATAGCCTCATCACCACTCTCTTTTACATTTAGAAAAATTTCACCATTTTTACTTACCATTTTCATACCAAAAGAGTCTCGTCCATAACCTCTAAGAATAATCGCACTATTTGGATATTTTGAAGCCAATGAGATAGTTATAGGAGTCTTTCCACTACCACCAACAACTAAATTTCCTATACTGATAATAGGGATATTATAATCTATTGCTTTAGAACTCTTTCTTTTAAAAATTACGATAAAACAATATATAAAAGTTATAGGAAGAAGCAAGAAAGCAATAATTTTTTGGAGTTTATTTGGATTGAAAAGATACCTTTCAATCCAAAAATATATAGTTTTTTTCATTAAGCCCTAGTTCGTGCTATCTCTTTGATCTGTTCACACACAAATTTTACATCTGAATCACTCATAGATGGATAGATTGGTATAGATAAAATTTGCTGATAATTTGTAAGTGCTGTTGGAAAATCATTTACTCTCAAAGAGTATTTTTGTTTATAATAGCTCAAAAGATGTAATGGTACATAATGAAGCGAAGTATAGACTCCCTTCTCTCTTAAAAGTCTTGAAAAATCATCTCTATTTTTATCTACTTTGATAATAAAAAGAGAGTAAATATGTTCATCAACCAAAGCAGGTAAAGAGATATGTTTTACATCACCTAATTCACTATGATATAGTTTTGCAATCTCTCTTCGTCTTTGAATAAAGTCATCCATTTTTCTAAGCTGTCCAATAGAAAATGCAGCCTCTAACTCACTTGCATCATATTTAATACCGATATCTACAACATCATAAACATAACCAAGATTTCCATGTTTATCCCACCCATGAGATTCAATTGCATGATGTCGTATCAGTTTTGCTCTTTTATAAATTTTTTCATCATTAGTTGTCAACATACCAGTATTTGAAATACTATTTTTCAGTTGACCAATAAATTTAAATGTTGTAATTGTTCCTTCTTGTGAACCTATTTTTTTACCTTTATAGGTAGCTCCAAGAGCATAAGAGGCATCTTCAATAACTTTTATACCATTCTCTTTTGCAATTTTATATATCTCATCTAGTTGAGCACTAAATCCTCCGACATGAGTAACAATTACAGCTTTTAATTTTTTGTGTTTATATTTAACAAGAGCTTCTTTTAATTTTGCGGGACTCATATTAAACGAATCTTTGTCAATATCTACAAAAATAGGCTCTGCATCAAAATGCCGTACGGATTCGGCAACACTTGGAAATGAGTTGACAGAACATAAAATTTTATCCCCTCTTTTAAGCTCTAGTGCAAACATACTTAAATGCATAGCTCCACTCCAGCTAGAAGTTGCAACAGCATATTTACAACCAACATACTCTGCACACATATCCTCTAACTCTTCAATCTTCGAGGCTCCCTTAAGAGCCAAAACTTCTTCAATAAGCCCCCTCTCATTAAAATCTATTGACGGTTTGTAAAATGGAATCTCATTCATTATCTCTCCTTTATTATTTTTATTAACTTCAACTATAATTTAATATCTCGCGGGTATAAAAAATCATGTCCGATAGTTCTTGATGTAAGTTTTGCAATAATTGGTGGTTTTCTTTTAAATTGATTTTGATAAATTCTCTTTATAAGCATATTTACCAACTCTTGCTCATAACCTTTTTCAACCAACTCTTTTGGTGAAAGTCTATTTTCTACATAATCTCTCAAGACAGCATCAATCTGTGCATAAGTGTAACCCAAATCATCTTCGTCACTTTGACCTTCCCATAAATCAGCAGATGGAGGCTTCTTAATAATAGATTCAGGCACTCCCAAATATGAAGCAAAAGCAAAAATTTCACTCTTGTATAGATCACCTATTGGATTAATAGCACTAGCCAAATCACCAAAAAGTGTACCATAACCCAAAAGTAGCTCACTCTTATTACTAGTACCAAGCACCAATGAATTCTCTCTTGCAGAAATATCAAACAAAATTGACATTCTCATTCTTGAAGAGAAGTTACCAACTCTCAAAGAACTAGAGTTCTCATTTGCTCCATAAGATTGAATCAAAGGTCCAATATTTACACTCTCAGTCTTCAAATCAAATGCCCTACTCAACTCCAAGGCATCATCTATACTATTTTGACTAGAGTATTGAGATGGCATCATCACACAAAGTAATTTATCTTCAAATGCATATTTAGCAAGTACTGCAACTACAGCAGAGTCAATACCACCACTTAATCCAACAACACCACCACTAAGCCCACTCTTATAAGTCTCTTCTCTTAAAAAGTTGACAAGGTACTTCTTTACTAATAAAAATCTTTCTGACATGTTTCCCTCTTCTTGTAAATGAAATTATATTAAAGTAAAACTTAATTAACTCTTTTATAATTATTGATTTTATTTAAGAGTTGTCTTTTTATAGCTAAAAAAGGCATAAAAAACTTAAAATTGATATTTTATTGATTTAATAAATCGTTAGGAAAATTTTGAATAATTATAGATAAAAGGAAGATAGAGAGGAAAAAACTTTGTAAAAATATATAAAAAGAGAAAAAAATTTAAATTAGAGAGTTTGTTACAAGTTGTAATAAAAAGGTGCCTAGAAGCACCTTTTTAATAAAGTTAGTCTGAAGATAACTCTACTTTTAAAATAGCAGACTCTGATTTACCTTCATCATTTACTGCTTTCAACTCAAATGTATATTGTTTACCAACAACTAAATCATCTATAACAACTTCATCAGTATGACCAGAGACTGTAGCAACTAAAACACCATCTTGACGAAGCTCATAACAAGATGCCCCTTTAACTTGTTTCCATTCGAAGCGAATAGAGTTCTCATCTTTACATTTAACACTAAAACCTGATGGATAATCTGGTTTATGAGCAACTGAACCAATTGTAATTTCATCACTAATAGAATCTGATGGACCAGACTCATTAACTGCTTCTACTGTAATTTTATAATCTACATTAGTAGGAAGTCCACATAGTGTTGTATCTGTTTCATCAGCTTCAACGCTTTTACTAAATTCATCATTTACATATATGTTAAATCTATCCTCATTATCAGAGTTGTCTTTCCATTCAACATCAATAGAGCACTCCTCATTTACTTTTAGTTTTAGATCACTTGGAGCATCTGGAACATCTTTATTAGTTCCCTCAACTGAAATATCAACATTTTTTTTATCAGAAGTACTAACATCATCACTTGCTGTATAAGTGAAGCTATCACTACCTTCGTAACCCAAATTTGGTTTATAAGTAAAAGCACCATTTTCATCTACTTCCAAACTACCATGTAAAGGTTTATCAGCCACCTGAAATGTTAATGTATCATGATCATCATCTTTAGCTGTAAGTTGTCCACAATAAGGTACATTTATACCTGTAGTGAAATGATCAAAAGTACCAAAAGGTACATGATTTACACTATTTGTACCCAATTTTGGAGGATTAATTGAGGCATAATCAGTTGGATTAGCAACAACTGTAGATGTACTCTTATTAGCTGTATCTACCAAAGTAGTTTCACTATTTATGCTAGAACCTGAGCAACAACCCGTATCGCCTGAAGAACCACAACCACTTAAAGTTATAGCCATCACATTTATTAATATAATAGATAAATATTTTTTCATGATTTTTATCTCCCATTTGTTTTTTTATTTATAAGAATGTTAACGAAAAAGGAGATAAAATTCAAATTATATCTTTTAATAATATTTAACATAAATGGCAAAGTAACGCATGTTTATGTGAAAAAATTAAATATATTTAATTTTTTCACAATTAATTCACTATTATAAAAAATTAAATATTTTTACTATAGTTACTATTAGTAACACTTTATATTTTTAATTCACAATTAATTCACAATTAATTTTTTTTTAATAATTCAAAAATTAGTATCGATAGAACTTTAAATTAAATTATTAAAATTTTTTATTAAAACGGGCAACTTAATATCTAAATATTTATATAAAAAGTTACTATACTATTTAATATTTTTTAAAGTCCTAATTACTGTTTTATTTTTATCAAACTGATCTTTTACATTCAATGTGATCTCAATATAATCTAAAACAGGATTTGTACATATATATAAATAGGTTTCTGTTGTATTAGTATCTCCTCCATGATAATCTTCATCATCAGAGATACAAACAGGAACATACTCACTACCATCAGACTTAAAACTTTTAGCACTCCATATACATGTTGTAACATTTTTATCACAATCATCATGACTACTCAAACAATCCAAATAATAGATATTATCTTTAAGAAAATCACTATCATCTGACATGATGACACCATCTTTATTTTTAATCACAATAACAGGGGTAGGATCATCATGTTTATAAACTTTAAATCTCTTACAATTTTCAAAGCTCTTTTCATTAAAAATATCTTCCACACTCAAACAAATTTCATGTTCCCCAACATCACTAAAAGATAGATTCAAATCTACTCCAGTATAAATATCTTTATCATCTAAAACCCACTCATATTTTTCAATATCACCGTTTTGACTACTACTTTTCTTTCCAGATAACTCAACAGGACAAGTTGTTTTAATTTTTTTATTATCTAAACCATCAATAATAGAAGTTACAACTTCTATCTTTGGTTTCGGTTCAGGTTTCGGCTCTGGTTTTGGTTCTACTTTGGGTTCAGGCTTCGGTTCCACTTTTGGTTTAGGCTTTGGCTCTGCTTTAGGTTCAGGTTTTGGTTCAGGTTTTGGCTCAGGCTTCGATTCCACTTTTGGTTCAGGTTTTGGCTCAGGCTTCGGTTTCACTTTTGGTTCAGGTTTTGGCTCTGGCTTCGATTCCACTTTTGGTTCAGGTTTTGGCTCTGGCTTCGATTCCACTTTTGGTTCAGGTTTTGGCTCAGGCTTCGGTTCCACTTTTGGTTCAGGTTTTGGCTCTGGCTTCGGTTCCACTTTTGGTTCAGGCTTTGGTTCTACTTTAGGCTTAAGTTTCGGCTCTACTTTTGGTTCAGGCTTAGGCTCTGGCTTCGGTTCTACTTTAGGCTTAGGTTTCGGCTCTACTTTTGGTTCTGGCTTCGGCTCTGGCTTCGGTTCCACTTTTGGTTCAGGTTTTGGCTCAGATTTCGGTTCTACTTTAGGCTTAGGTTTCGGCTCTACTTTTGGTTCTGGCTTCGGTTCCACTTTTGGCTCAGGCTTCGGTTCTACTTTAGGCTTAGGCTCAGGCTTCGGCTCTACTTTTGGTTCAGGCTTCGGTTCCTTCATAGATAAAGGAGCTATATCTATTTTATTAAATTGGGTCTCTTCTTCATCTTGCACTTCAGGAACAATAGTTGATAAAGTTTCAATTGCCACATCCTCTGTATTAACTTTATCTTCTTCTACAAAACTATTATCTATTTTTACTCCATTATCACAACATGATTCATCACCACATCCATTTATAGATATTAATGCAAAAGCAACAAATACCAATAAAAAAAATCTACTCATACTACTCTCCTAAATTTGAATATATTTTATATAATCGGATTTTTATATAATATATTTAGGATTTTTATGCAATTTGTTAAAAAAGGGGGATAGGAGGGGGAAAGATTGAGGAGATAAATTAATATCTCCCCTAAATTAATAAGATTACTCTACTTCAGCATCTATGACATCATCATCTTTTTTCTTTTGTTGTGCTCCTGCACCAGCTGTTGCTCCATCAGCACCACCATCTTTAGCATACATTGCTTCTGCTAATTTATGACTCGCTTCTGTTAATACTTTAACTTTTGCATCAATATCTTCTTTTGATGCACTATCATTTTTAAGTGTCTCTTTTAGATCATTTGCTGCTGCTTCAATTTTCTCTTTATCAGCTGCATCAATTTTATCACCCATCTCACTTAGAGATTTCTCTGTTTGATGAACAAGTGCATCTGCTTGATTTCTAGCTTCAACTGCCTCTTTTCTTTTTGAATCAGCATCTTTATTGGCTTCTGCATCTTGCACCATTTTCTCAATCTCTTCTTCACTAAGTCCTGATGAACCACTAATTTTAATCTCTTGTTGTTTTCCACTCGCTTTATCTTGAGCACTTACAGTCAAAATACCATTTGCATCAATATCAAATGTTACTTCAATTTGAGGTACACCTCTTGGACTTGGTGGAATACCTTCAAGATTAAATTGACCAAGAGATTTATTATCTCTAGCAAACTCTCTCTCACCTTGAACAACATGAATTGTTACTGCTGGTTGATTATCTTCTGCTGTTGAAAATGTTTGTTGTTTTTTTACAGGAATTGTTGTTCCTTTCTCTATTACAGGAGTTTTTACACCACCCAAAGTCTCAATACCAAGAGATAAAGGAGTAACATCGAGTAAAAGAACATCTTTTACATCACCTTTAATAACAGCACCTTGAATAGCAGCACCAATCGCAACTACCTCATCAGGATTTACAGATTTGTTAAGATCTTTTCCAAAAAATGCTTTTACTTTCTCATTTACCATTGGAACTCTAGTAGAACCACCAACCATAATAATCTCTTTGATTTCACTAGCAGAGATTCCAGCATCATCCAATACAGAATCAATTGTTTTAATTGTTTTCTCTACCAAATCTTCAATCAATGATTCAAATTTTGCTCTTGTTAATTTTTTTACCAAGTGTTTAGGACCTGATGCATCTGCTGTGATAAATGGTAAATTTACCTCTGTTTCAGTTGCAGCAGAAAGCTCTTTTTTTGCATTTTCAGCAGCTTCTTTGAGTCTTTGCATAGCCATAACATCATTTTTAAGATCAATTCCACTATCACTTTTAAATTCAGCAGCCAACCAATCAATCAATCTATTATCAAAATCATCACCACCAAGAAATGCATCACCACCAGTTGATAAAACTTCAACAACATTATCACCAGTCTCAAGAACTGTAACATCAAATGTACCACCACCAAGATCATAAACTACAATCTGCTCAGCCTCTTTTTTATCCAATCCATAAGAGAGTGCCGCAGAAGTTGGCTCATTGATAACTCTTAGTACATTTAATCCAGCAATTACACCCGCTTCTTGAGTAGCTTTTCTTTGAGAATCATTAAAATAAGCAGGAACAGTAATAACTGCATCAGTTACACTCTCACCCAAAAATGCCTCTGCATCCTCTTTTAGCTTCATCAAAACTTTTGCCGAAATCTCTTGTGGAGTATATGTTTTACCATCAATCTCAATAGCACATGCACCATTTCTATCTACTACATGATAAGGTAATCTCTCTTTTGCTTGTGATGCTTTATCTTCATTACACATAAGACCCATGATTCTCTTAATAGAGTAAATTGTCTTCTCTGGATTTGTTACAGCTTGTCTTTTTGCAGGGTCACCTACTAACACTTCACCTTTATCTGTGAAAGCTACAATTGAAGGAGTTGTATTTTTACCCTCTTTGTTCGCTATAACCTTACTCTCACCTCTCTCATATGTAGCCACACATGAATTTGTTGTTCCTAAATCTATTCCTATTACTTTTGACATATATTTTTACCTTTTATTTTTTCTTCTTATTTTTATTTTTTTTAATCTATTTACAAATACTAACCATTGCTGGTCTTAATACTCTATCTCTAATCTTATAACCTGTTTGTAACACTTGGACAACATCACCCTCTTTATGATCTGGGCTATCTACCTTCATTACTGCTTCATGAAAATTTGGATCAAATCCATTATCCATAGTTACAAGCTCTACTCCATGCTTTTCAAATATCTTAGCAAACTGATTGATAGTCAACTCAATCCCCTCTTTAAGCTTAGAAAAACTCTCTTCATTCACCTCAATATCACCACTAACCATGGCACTAGCATTATCAAGTGAATCAACGACAGACAAAAGATCTCTAGCAAACTGCTCATGTGCATAAGCCATAGACTGTGCCTTCTCTTTCTCTAATCTTCTTTTGATATTTTGAAAATCAGCCAAATCTCTTAATCTATTATCCTCAAGATCAGCAATCTGATTTTTCAACATCTCAATTTCATCAACTTCAACCTCCTCTTCAGGTTGTTCATTTTCTATATTTTCTTCTTCTACATCAATCTGTTTCTCAACATCTTGATCTTTTTGTTTCTTTTCGCTCATATAGCCTCCTATAGTGAAGTTGGCAGTATTATACAACTTTAGTCGATGTTTGTCAAGTCTTTATTTAGTTTTTATTTTTAAGTATCTTTAGTCTATAGCACTCAACATATAAAACTACCCAAATTCTTTTTAAATTTAATATTTATGAGTATTACATCATATACTTTTTATAGACATCTTCAAGCCTATTCAAATCTTTATCATTTGATACTATTTCAAGATCATAATATTTAGCTGTTACAAAATGTAAAAAATCTATTGCTTCACATTTGCCTTTTAATTTAACACCTTTACTATGGCAATATCTTGAAAAATTGATAGCTTTTTCATATATTTTGGGATTTATCTCTAGTTTTTCAAAACTTTCCAATGACTCTTTAGCTTGATTAAATATTCTGGAATTATCAAAATGAATAGTTCTCAAAGCTTCAATACAGACTAATCTATTGATAAATAGTTTACTATCCTTATCATTAGCAATTCTAACAATTAGCTCTACAGCTTTTTTATCTCCATCCAATAAATCTATGATTATATTTGTATCTATAAAGTATTTCATTTTTCTTCCGATTGAAGCATGTTTACCAATTTTAGAAGTTTAGATTTTGCATCTTTTTGTTTTTCTTTATCTGGATTATCTATTTTATTTTGATTTAGATCCACACCAAAAAATTCACTAACTATATCTGATAAAAAATAGTTATCTATATTTGCTATTTTTTTTGCTTTGACAAATTTATCATCTCTCAAAAGCTCATAAGCTTCACCATCTTTGAGACCTGCCAATACAAGGGGAGAGTGTGTAGATAGATAAAATGTTGTTTTTGGAAAAAACTCTTTTAAAATAGAGATAATTTTTGTCTGCCAACTTATATGAAGATGTGGTTCCAACTCATCAATAAAAACAATCCCATCAACCAAATTAAGATCATCTATATTACTCCAACCACCATAACCAGCAACAATCTCTTGAAAAATTTTGATAATTGAGACAAAACCAGTAGAGAGCTTATCAAGAGGAATATTATTTATCAAAAGTTGACCCTCATGATATAAAATGGCAAGGGAGTTATTTCCATCCTCTTTTGGTATTACCAGTTTTAAACTAGGTTCCAATTTCTCCATCAATTTCAAAACTGTTATAACCTCATTTGATTTGTTTTGATCAGATATAACAAAATTTGGATTTATAATAAGCCTAGATACAAACCAATTAGCAATCTCTTCATGTTCCAACCCTTCACCATGAATATAACTCATACTTCGTTTGATACTCTCTATAAATCTACTTTGATAATTACCTAAAATCTTTATATTATCAGGATCAATATTTTTTGTAAAACCCCTATTTTTTGCACCAATAAAAACTATTGGTTTATCACAAATAAACTCTTTATTCTGATGTAGTCCAATCATTTCAAATGTTGTATAGCTCCAACTCTGCTTGAGTTTATCTTTAATAATAATATTATTGAGAACTATCCCCGAAGGTAATCTTAATTGATATGATTTAATTGCATTAAAAACACCATTTTGCATAAAAAAATTTGAAAAGTTGAGATTATTATCTTTTTTATGAAATATTGAATGCGAATATATCAATGACTTTGCCATATTTTCTAAAAGTTGAGTTTTACCAATCCCATTTTTACCTATAAAACAATAAACCTTCTTATCTTTTTCAAGCTCTATATCAAAATCAAATCCTATCCCTGTATCTTTGGTTTTAAACTTATTTATCATTTTTTTCCCTTATTTACACACTCACAACTTCATCAATCCAAAACTGTTTTAATATCTATAAAACATTTATCATGTAGAATTTTTAGCTTTATATTAGGTGGTATATTATCCAAAATCTCTTTGTTTGTATCTTGTATGATGGCGAGAATATACTCTACTTTTTAATTTAATAGAGCTTTAAAAAGTAGAATAATTGTGTAATCTAATTTACTGTTTAATCCCTAGTAATGTATCCATCATTCTATCAATGGCAGTAATTACTTTTGCGTTTGCTTGGTAGGCTGTTTGGTATTTCATGAGGTTTATTAGCTCTTCATCCATGTCAACTCCACTAATTGAAGCCATTTGGTCTTCTACTGTTTTGTTTAAAACTTCTGCTGAATCAAATAGGGCTGTGGCTTGTTGTGCGTCTGAGGCTACTCTTACTGAGGTTGTTCGATAGAAGCTCTCTATTGTGTGTGTTGCTGTTGTGCCATTTTGTTTGGTAAAAGAGAACTCCTCATACTGAAATGATACCATGGCATTAGCTACACTATTATCACCATCTACGGGATTTGAATATGCGTTTAGATTTGAAGGGTCTTCTTTGATATCTCTAGCTAAATCAATATTTTTGGCACTATCTCCATCAAAAAGTTTATGTGCACCCATTACTCCAGCTAGATTTGTTCTATTATCTCTTATAGATATTGTATATCCTGCGTCTGCATCTTTTGGCATGATATGTAATCTCTCTGGTCCAAAAGTGGCACTAAATAGATCATCTACATCATTGGTTCCGTCATTATCGCTATTATCATCTGTGTTGGAGTTAATTTGTGTTACGATATCGTTTAAATTTGTTGTCTCTGTTATAGATATAGATTTTGTTGCTACCTCTTCACCTGCTCCATTATAGACTACTAAATCAAATGATCCTGTTTTGATATTATCATCATAATTTATCAATTTTTGTGTATCAGAAAAGTTTAAAAATGGATCACTAGTTATAGAAGCTTGGGGGCTTTGAGCATAAATACTATTTGTTTTTTGAATCAAACCTTTTGCAAAATCATCCAAATCATCTAAATAGTCTTGAATTTTTGAATGAATTGCCTTTCCACTCGATTCATCAATACTACTTCCTCTCAAATCTACAATAGCCCCTACTCTTCCTTTGTGTAGTTTATCGGTAATATCTACTCTTTGTCTATGTGATTGATCTTCAAAATATACAGAGTTAAATCTACTATCATTTTTCTCTTTATCAAGGACTAGAGGGTGATAATCAACACCATCTACAATATTTAATCCTCCAGCAACATTGATTGTATACTCTGTACCTTGATCTGTCAAATTTCTATCAATACTACTATCAGAGTGGAACTCCCCCTTAAAGACTTCACTATCAATTAATTTTGATAATCTAAGCTCCAAAGAGTCTCTTTGATCTCTTAGATCATTAGCATCCCCTCCATTTCCAGCTTCACTAAAAGCAATACCTTTATTTATAGTAGCAATCTCAGAAGCGATATCATTTACCTCATCAATAGCAACTTGAAGTTGATTATCAAGTCTATCTTGAACACTTACTATAGATTCTCTAAAACTTTTAAGATCACTAGATATAGTACGCACACTATCAGCAACGACAACTTTGTTACCTTCATCACTTGGATTTTGTGAAAAATCGCTCCATGCAGAGAAAAAATCTTTGATATCTTGCGAAATTCCCAAACCATCCAATTCAGGAGATAGATTTGCTATCTCTTGTAGAGTATCTTTGCTAAATTGATTATATTCAAGATTTGCACCGCTAGTTTTTAATTTTTTATATACAAATTCATCATGTATTCTCGTAATCTGTTCAACATGAGAGCCATTACCATAATTGAGATCATTTCTATTTAAAGGAGTATTTACCTCAGAATCTATTCTCTGTCTTGTATACCCCTCTGTATCTTTATTTGCAATATTATGACTTGTAGTTGTAACACCCGTTTGAGATGTACTAAGTCCACTATATCCAACATTGAGCGTATCCATCAAGCCCATAATTTATGCCCTTGTCTTAAAAAATGCAGCAGGAAGAGGATTTGTCTTTTGATATCCACTTCTATCTAATACAAATATTTGATCAAAAAGTTCATTATAAAACTCTCCAACAGACATAACAAATTTTGAAAATTGAATATTAGTATTTTTTAGCTCAAGCAATTTATCTTTGAAAAGATCCATCAACTCATGTTGCTCCTGAGTCAAAATATCCTCAAGTCCTCTCTCATCAAACTCTACCAATTTCATCAAAGATTGATTCAAAAGGGCTTTTTGATTCTCAAAAGAGAGCATAAGATGATTTTTCTGATTGATATTATTTGTCAATTTTGTGTGTTCTGCTCTCTTTACCAAAGCAATATCTTCATGAGTTAATGCTATTAATTTATCCAACTCATTAATAGCATTTTGTAAATGTATCTCCAACATATTCTATCCTTAATCTATATTAAATGTATATCGTCAAAGATAGTAATAAGTTTAACTTTTTTGTGCCTCTTTTAGGAAATTAAACAACATTTCACTAAAACCCATTCCACCACCAAGAGCCTTACTCATAGTATCATTGTACATAGAGTTATAAATCTTATCTCCAGCATCTTTGCCAAAAATAGAGTTTTCATCTTTTTTAATGGCAATATCAAGAATTTTTTTAAGTAAAAATGATTCAAAAGCATCTGTTTGTTCTCTTAATTTTTCATCATTTTTACTATTTTCAACTTTTTGCAATCCGATAGATGAAGTAGCGACAAAACTATCTATTTTCACTATATCACCTCCAAATCTGCCAAAATAGCTCCTGATCGTTTGATTGTTTTTAAAATAGCAATTATATCTGCGGGGGTTGAACCAAGTTTTTTGAGAACCCTAGCTACATTTGCCACAGATATCTCTCCTGCTTCCATTCTAATAAGATTAGAGTCTACATTTACTTGTGTTTTATGCCCTAAACTTTTTGCCGTTGGTTGAATTTTGATAGTCAAATCACCATGAGTAATAACAACAGGCTCAATCAATACATCAATTCCAGCTACAACTGTACCTGTACTCTCATCAATTACAACCTTACCAGATTGAACATCTCTAACTTGAAGATTATTAACTCTTGCCAAAAACTCAACCATACTAAGATTTTGAGGTCTATTGAGTTTTATTGTTCTAGGATCAAGAGCAACAGCAACATTTCCACCAAAAGCTCTTCTAATAGAGTTTTGAATCTTTAAAGCACTATTAAAATCTGCTTTTTTTAGACTAATATTGATACTTGTTTTATTATATAGATCAAATCCAAGCTCTCTCTCTACTATCGCACCACCAAACATTTTAGCCGAGGTAATAGGTTTGGCTCTTGATCTTCCCGAACTAAATCCATTATCAATTTTACCTTGTCCCACAGCATAAATTTGTCCATCTACAGATTTTAAAGGAGTCAAAAGAAGAGTTCCCCCTCTAATAGATTTAGCATCACCAATAGATGAAACCTCTACATCCAATCTATCACCATGACGAGAAAAAGGAGGAAGTTTACCAGTTACCATTACAGCAGCAACATTTTTTGATTTTATATCTCTAGGATCAATTTTAACATTTACACTTTTTAACATACTAGCCACCGCTCGTCTAGTAAACAAAGATGAAGAGCCATCGCCAGTACCATTAAGACCAACAACCAGCCCATAACCAATGAGCTGATTATCTCTTACACCCATCACATTTGCAAGTTCTTGTACCCTTGCCGCAAAAATTTCAGTAGAAAAAAAGATAAAAATTAGAAATAATCTAATATACATAAAAGTCCTTGTTTAAAAATTACTTCATATGTAAGCAAAAATTATTCCTATTTAATACGCCCCAATTCAACCATTGGAAAATGAGAGTAATCAAATTGTCTCACATCATCACCATTACTAACAATCAAATTTTTATTATAAGGAATAAGATCATAACAATTTATATCAGCAAGAGTACTATTTCTATCAAAAATAATATTTACTTTAGTTTCATTGCTCTCATTATTCTCAGATGAAACAACATCAAAAACCTTTAAACCACCAACTCCATCACAAATAAAGAGTCTATTATCATCTATGCCAAGCCCTTTAGGTTCAATCATGTTTCTACTCATCAATAGTTTTGGATTAAGAGGATCTTTGACATCTAATACTTCCAAAGCATTTTTACCACTATTTAATCTACATGAACTACCACTATTAAGAGTTACAAAAGCCAAATCATTAGCCACTACTACAGGATCACAACTTTTAACATGCGTAAATTCACCAATTTTTTCTAATCCTTTTGATGGTGTTGGTTTGGTATAGATATATATACCACCCTCTGCACCAATATATAGATATTTTCCATAAGAAAAAAGTGTCTCAACATCAAAAGATACACTATCTCTTGTGTAGGGGAGAGGATTATCAGGCTCTGTTATATCAAATGCTTCTAAATCTCGTTTATTTAGAGTATAAAGATAATCACCAGATATGACAAATCTAGCTTGTGAGCCACCTTTTCCGATCTTATTCGCACCACCAGCAGAAGTAGGAACACTTTGAACACTATCAGAACTAGAAGATGAACTACCAGAGTCACCACAACCAACTAAACCTACAACCAAAATCAAACTTACAATATACTTTTTCATTATTTATACCCCACAACAACACCACGATCTTTATCATACGAGCGATAACATCTATTTTCATTTAATTCTTTTTGAGTCAATACTTGAAAAGCATCATAAGGAAAAACTTCCTCTTTTCGATTTACTATCTTTATATCATCAATATCACGAATATCCAAAATCACTAAATCAATAAAACTATCTACATAAAGATAACCATCTTTTACAGCCAAATCAATATTTCCC
>CAZLLE010000063.1:0-31573 GCA_964560425.1 uncultured Campylobacterales bacterium | reverse complement strand
AAATTAATATCGGCAGTAGTTTCATTCAATGCAGGACAATATCATGCGTCATTAACCTTTGATGATAAGATTGAACATTCTAAGCCTAAACATAATGGTAAAGAAGTAGGTATTGATGTAGGTGTTAAATTATTTGCCACTTTAAGTAGTGGAGAAATGATTAAGCCTCTTGAATTAGATAAAGAAATAGAGCAAATGAAAAAAGCACAAAAAGGATTAAGTAGAAAGAAAAAAGGTTCAAAGAATAGAAATAAAGCAAAACTAAAATTACAGAAAGTTCATTTAAGAATATCCAATAAAAGAAAGGATTTTTTACATAAGCTTTCCAAGAAGATTACTGATGAAAACCAAATCATAAAAATCGAAAAGCTAAACATTAAAAATATGACTAAAAGTGCCGTAGGTACAATACAAGAACCTAAAAAGTCAAGTGGTAAACGAGGTTTAAATCGTACTATCACTCAACAATCTTGGGGAGCATTCTTTGTAATGCTAAAGTATAAAGCCATTAAAAAAGGTGGTGAGGTGATAGAAGTTGATCCAAAATACACCTCTCAAAAATGCTCTTTGTGTGGTCATATTGAAAAAAACAATAGAAAAGATCAAGCAAATTTTAAATGTGTTAAGTGTGGTTTCTCACTCAATGCAGATTTAAATGCTAGTGTAAATATTGTTAATGCGGTTGGATTAACCGTCAAAGCTTCCTAAATATTTGAACATTAGTTCAGAGTTCGGAAGAATCCACCCTCTTTAGGGGGTGGAGTATCAATTGGTATCTCTGCATTTCTAAGTGTCTTACCTCTATAAGATAAAATTCCTCCATTTAGATGTACAATATTTTGATATCCCATGTTATGAAGAGCATTCATGACATTTCCTGTTCTTGTTCCTGTTCTACAATATAGTATAACTGGTTTATCTTTTAGCTCTTCAAATTTATCTAAATGTCCTTGAATGACTGATGTAGGAATTAGTAGGTCAGAGCCTTCAATACTACTATTTGTATATTCAAAAACTTCTCGAATATCAATAAGAGTAAAATCTATCTCCCCATTTTTTCTTGCTTCTAAGAGTGTTTCAAGCTCATCTGTTCTCATTTGCTGATTTTGTAAAAGTTGTGCCAAATTATCTTTCATGATGTCCTCTATATATTTTTCTAAATTAAAATGTTATCATATTAATTATTTAATTAGGAGAAAATATGACTTATTATTATAAATATGAAGAGTTTGAAGATGATATTTTATCTCTGAAGGGTCAAGTAGCAAAATTTAATCCAGATACTATTTTGGCAATTGCAAGAGGAGGCGTAACTCTTGGTCATTTTTTATCAGAGAGATTGGGGCTTAGAAATTTATACACTCTTAACTCTATCCATTATGATGATAAATCTCGTCTTGATACTATTGATATTTTTAATATACCTTTAATTTCTGATAATAGTAGAGTTTTAGTAGTGGATGATATTGTAGATAGTGGAGATACTATGATTGAAGTGATGGAAATATTAAGAGAAAAGTATCCAAAAAGTCAATTTAGATCTGCAACAATCTTTTATAAAGAGGATGCTTCTTATAGACCTGATTTTAAATGTAGAGAGGCAAATATGTGGATTGAGTTTTTTTGGAGTAAGAACCTAATAAAATTTAGTTAATTTTACATCTTAAGTATAAAAATAAATATATTGGTTATAATCGGAAATACTGAAACTATTACTACTTAAGGATGGAATGACATGAAGATTAGTGTATATTATGTAGATGCCTTTACTCAGAAACTTTTTTCTGGTAATCCTGCTGCCGTTTGTCCTCTTGATTATTGGTTAGATGATCAAATGTTACAAAAAATTGCATTAGAAAACAATTTAGCTACTACAGCATTTTTTGTTAAATCTGGAAATAAATATGAAATTAGGTGGTTTACACCTAAAAAAGAGGTCTCTTTTTGTGGAAATTCAACTTTAGCAAGTGCATTTGTGTTGTTTAATTTTATTGAAAAAAGTAGTTCTAAAATTTCGTTTATATATCGTGGAGATACTATTGTGGTGACAAGAGGAGATAACGAACTATTATCTCTTTCATTTCCTGCTTCTATGCCAAGATTAGGGCATTACAGTCCTCTTTTTGATTTGGCTTTTGGCATGGACCCTTTAAAAGTATTGCAAAGTGGTGAAAACTATATTTTAATTTATGAGAGTGAAGAGGTAGTAAAGAACCTGAAGATAAAGAGAGAAGTTTTACCTAGATTAAATATGCAAGGTATTTATATAACTGCCAAGGGTGATGAGTGTGATTTTGTATTTAGATTTTTTGCTCCAAATTCTGGTATTAAGGGAGACTCTTACTCTAAATCTGTATGTTCAGAGATTGCTCCTTTTTGGTCTGAAGTCTTAAATAAAAAGAGGTTAGTTTCTCATCAACTCTCTCAAAGAGGAAGTGAAATTATTTGTGAAATTGATAATGGAATAGTAAATATTCAGGGTAAATCTGTTCTTTGTATGCAAGGTATTATGTATATTGAGTTGGAGTCTGAAGTTCAAGCTGCTGTTGCTTAGATTTTTTGATTAGGTTGTTTGTAAGTTTGGCATAGCCAAACTTACAAATTATTAAGCTACTGGAGCTTCTACATTTAGTTGTTCTTCCACAACTTCCAAAAATTTATCTTTGTTTAGTCCATATTTTTCTACAAGAGATAATGCCTTTTGGAATTGCTCTTCTTGATCATAAGGTTGAGTTGTAATAAAAGTTTTGATAACTTCTAAGATTTGTGAAAACTCTTGTGCACTATTGCTTGCATCTTCTGGATGGTGAAGAAATTCAATTGCTTCACACATTTTCTCATCAAAGTTCCACTCTTTGAATACAATTGCAGTAATCTCTTCATTAGTGATATTAAAAACACTCTCTTCTAAAGCTTTTAACTCTTTTGCATTTTTTGTTTGTGCAACTGCTGTTTTAAACTCATCTGTTTTTCCATTTTCAACAACTACATTAGCAAGTACAATTTTACCTATTTCCATAAGAAAAGATGTAAGTATTAATACCTCTAATTTACTCTTATCACCTTTGAACCATTTTGTTACAAATGCACTCTGTCTCTCTGTAATTTGAGCAAAACCTTTGGCATCCATGCTATAAGGTTCAAGATTTAGATCAAGTTTTTTTTGCAAAAATGAGGAGAATGCAAAACCTTTTACTGTATCCATTCCAAAAATAGATACAGCTTGAGAAATACTATTAATCTCTCTACTAAAACCATAAAGTGGACTATTAGCAGCTTTAAGAATATTTGCCATAGTCATTGGATCAGATTGAACAACTTTTGCAAGCTCTCCAATTGAACTATTCTCATCATTACAAATTGCCATTACTCTAGAAACTGTGTCATCAAGCGGGGGGAATGCTTTTACTTTTTTAAGTATAATATCTTTTGTCATTACATATGCCTTTATAGATTTTGTTATATGACCTATATCGGCATCGTAAAATAAAGTTTTAAGAGATTTTTAACTCTTTTGCCCACTCTTCCATTGTGTCATGTGCTTTTTCAGAGGGTGCTTCCATGAATTCAATAATAAATTTATCATCCATTTCACATATGCCAATAGATCTAGGTCTTACAGCTGCTACTTTAGTGTTTGGAATTTCAGGACCAAAACAGAAGACAATATTTTGCATATCTTTGATTTCAGGATTAATAGCCCCACCTATGCTAGAAGTATGTGAATAGTGATCAAATATAGCAATATATTTTGCAATTTTATGGTTATCTATCTTTTTTTTGAAATATGCCAAAATCTCTGGAATATTTTTTTGTGATATCTCCTCTTTGTTTAGTTCAAGTGTCCATACTGGATATTTATCTTTAAATGTAGTCTGTTTCATTTTTTCCCCTTCTTCTAAAAATTGAAGTGACACTATATCTCAAATGACGATGAAAGTCAATAAAATAGTTAATATTTACATCTACTGTTTTTTAATGGTTTATCTTTTTATATTATAATAATATATAAGGTAAAGTTATGAAAAAAAATGTTTTATTATTTATAGTTCTTTCTATTTTAGGAATGAGTATATTGCATGGGGAGGATAAAAGAATGCAAGATGATCAAAAATTTAATAAACTAACTCTAGCAGAAGAGAGAGTTATTGTGGATAAAGGCACAGAGATGCCTTTTGTTGGAAAATATGATAAGTTTTATGAGAGTGGTATATATAAGTGTAAAAGATGTAATGCTCCACTCTATAAATCATCAGATAAATTTGATTCTGGTTCTGGTTGGCCTAGTTTTGATGATGCTATAGAGGGGGCAGTTGAGAGAGTTCCTGATAAAGATGGTAGGCGTGTAGAGATTGTTTGTGCAAATTGTGGGGCTCATTTGGGACATGTTTTTGAGGGAGAGCAGATTACTCCAAAAAACTGTAGACATTGTGTAAACTCTATATCTATGAATTTTGAACCAGCTACAGAAAAAAATAGTAAAAAAGCCTATTTTGCAGGTGGCTGTTTTTGGGGTGTTGAGTATCACTTTGAAAAGATAGATGGTGTAATTAGTGCAAATAGTGGCTATATGGGAGGGCATAAAGATAATCCTACCTATAAAGATGTATGTTATACAGATACGGGACATTTAGAAGTGGTTGAGATTACTTATAACCCTAAAAAGGTTGATTTTGAGACTTTAACAAAGCTATTTTTTGAGATTCATGATCCTACTCAAACAAATGGACAAGGTCCAGATATTGGTTCTCAATATCTCTCAGCAATTTTTTATAATAATGAGGATGAAAGAAAGAGTGCCAAAAAGTTGATAAATGTTTTGAAAACAAAAGGTTTAAAGATTGCTACTAAATTGATTAGTACAAAAGATCATCCATTTTATAAGGCTGAGGAGTATCACCAAGACTATTATAAAAGACACAATAAAGAGCCTTATTGTCATACTTATGTAAAGAGATTTTAAAATGGGTCATAAGACCCATTTTGGTTAAACAAACATTAAAAAGAAGAAAACTATAAATATTACAAAATGGACAAATCCCTCTAAGACATTTGTCTCTCCATCATTAAAGTGAATAATTCCTGCCAAAATAGTTAGTCCAAGCATAAGACCTTGAAGAGGTGTAATAGCAAGAATGATCTCCATATCCATTAGATTACTTACTATAAGAATAGCGGGTATTGTCATAAGTACAGTAGCTAAACTAGCACCTACCGCTATATTTACAACAGTTTGCATATTATTATCAGATGCTGCTCTAATAGCCGTGATGAGTTCAGGTGAGGCAGATATAAGTGCTACAGAAAATGCTCCAAGAGCTAGAGGTAATCCCAAGGCACTGAGATTATTACTCATAAAAACTGCTAAAATCTCTGAAAGCATACCAATCATGACAATAGATATAGCCAAAATAGTAGCATGATATACACCATTGATTTTATCCCTCTCCTCTTTACTCTCCTCATGTTCAATACTTCCACTCTTATATTTAAAAAAATAACTATGCTCTTTGAGTTGAACTCTTGTAAAAATAATATATAGAAGAATAAACATAACAATTGTAAAGTTCATATACATATGAATTTTATCATCACTTATAAAGTGTGGGACAACCATTGCAATACCAATAGAAACAAGAATCATAGACATATATGAGTTTGTTGAATCAACATTATATTGCTGTTCTCCATGCTTGATACCACCAATAATAGCAGCAAGACCAAGTAGTCCATTGATATCTAGCATGATGGCTGAATATATAGTATCTCTAGCTAAAACGGGGTCATGTGAGTGTACCATCATGATTACAATAATCAAGATTTCGACAATAACCGCAGCACTTGTAAGTATAAGTGTACCGTAAGGTTCACCATATTTATGTGCAAGTATCTCTGCATGGTGGGCTACATTTAGTGCTGAATATATAATAACTCCAAAGATTATTATAAAACCTATAATATTACCACTCATTGAGTGTGCAAAAGTATGCTCTAATGGTATAAAAATGGCTAATGTAATTATAGATGCAAAAAGAGGGTACTCTTTTAGTATATTTTTTAGCATGTGACTTCTTCCTTGTGATAGATTTCTTGCATAACCTATAAGATTAAATATATTAGTTAGAGTCTATTAATCTCATAGGTTATGCAAGGAGTCTAATTTATTTTGATACTTCTATTGTAACTTCATTTAGTACTTTTACCATTTTATTGATAAGTTTACACCCCTCTAAATCAAAACCTTTTTTCCATTTTTGAGGATCTCTATATACAATTTTTGTTTTTTGATTATTATCTTTATATACTAAAATTTTTAGAGGTAGATCAAGTCCTGCTTTTGGATCTTTGAGCATTAGTAGTGTTCCTAGTTTTGGGTTACCAAATATAATTACTTTCTCTTCATTGAGTTTTAAGCCAGCTTTTTTTGCTCCAGCTTGATGGTCAATTATTGTAAAGATATTGATTCCTTTATACTTCTTTAGAGCATTTTCTATTTTTGAAATTGTTTGGTTAACACCAAAAGGAGTTGTTTTTATAATTAAATCATTTGCATTTATAAATAATGGCACTATTAGCAACAATAGACCAAGAACTATTTTTTTCATATCTTTTCCCCTAATATTTGAAAGATATTTTAATTGAAATTTACTTAACTTCTCACAGATTATATTCTCATTAATAAGAATTGGTATAAGAACTAGCTATAATACTTTTAAAAATAAATCAAATAATTTTAATAGGAGTGGTTAGTGACAAAAATACTATTATTGATCATAATAACACTATCTCTTTATAGTGGAGAAAATAGCTGTTTAAAGTGCCATAAAGGTATTGCAGATATTAGGGAAAAAGATTCTAGCATGATGAAAGCAATTTTAAAAATTGCCAACAAGGCAGGGGTCAAAGGTAATGATTGTATTGTTTGTCATGGTGGTAATCCATATGAGAGTGAAAAAGATAAAGCTCACAGTGGTACTCTAGGCTATTTTACTGATCATAACGGACCTAAAGAGTTTTATCCATATCCCGCAAGTCCATGGATAAATGAAAATACATGTGGCATGTGTCATCCAAAGCAGGTTTCTGCTCAAAATAATAATCTTATGGCAACAGAACAGGGTAAAATTCATGGTGCTATGTGGGGATTTGGTGCAAAAGAGGGATATAAACATACTTATACCAATTTTGGAGGTAAATCTCCCGATCCTCATAAGAGATTAGGAACTACAATATATCAAAAATACATGGATGAGTTAGCACTACTAGAGCCACAAGGATTTTTAAAAGAGACAAAAGAGCTTCCTCCTGCTCCTACTGCTGATGAGGTGGAAAAAGATCCTAGCCTTTCTGTTTATACTTATCTAAGACAAGAGTGTTTGCGTTGTCATACAGGTGGAAAAGGGCGAAAAAGAAGGGGAGATTATAGAGGAATTGGTTGTGCATCGTGTCATGTTCCATACTCAAATGGTGGATTATATGAAGGCGAGGATAAAAGTATTGACAAAAAAGAGGATGGGCATATGCTTATTCACTCTATTCAATCTTCTAGAAAAGTAAATGTAACTATTCATGATATCAACTACTCTGGTATTCCTGTAGAGACTTGTACAACTTGTCATAATCGTGGAAAGAGAATAGGTGTATCTTATCAAGGTTTGATGGAGACTGAGTATCAAGCTACATTTGATAATAGAGGAAATGGACAGCCAAAACTACATACTAAGAGATATCTACATTTAACCGAAGATATACACTACAGTAAGGGTATGTTATGTCAAGATTGTCATACTTCAAATGATATGCATGGTGATGGTTTTTTCAGGGGTGCAAATTTGGGTGCTGTTGAGATTGAGTGTCAAGATTGTCATGGTACTACTGATAAATATCCATGGGAATTACCTCTTGGTTATGGTGATGAATTTGATACAAAACCAAAAACTGGAAAATCAAGAGGAACGACTAAAATATTAGCAGAGTATCTAAAACAAGGTGCAATTCCAAAAGATATAGGAGATGGTTTTTTACTCTCTGCTCGTGGTAATCCTTTGACTAAAGCCGTGAGAAAGGGAGATAAAGTTGTGATGCATTTAGCCTCTGGCAAAGATATTACTCTTTCTCCTTTGAAAAAGTTAAAAGAAGATGGCAATATCTCAAAAGAGGGTATAGTTGCTATGGATCAGATAAAAGCACATACTGATAAATTGGAGTGTTATACTTGTCATGCCACTTGGGCTCCTCAATGTTATGGTTGTCATGTAAAGATAGATTATTCACAAGGAAAACAAAACCCAGACTATTTGGCTGCTTCAAAATCTCATGTAAATGGAAAAACAGGAGAGGTAGATGATCTTAAAGATTTTTTGGTAGATGGAAAAGTAACAGAGACTAGATCTTATTTAAGATGGGAAAATCCCGCTCTTAGTAGAAATGGAGAAGGGAGAGTTTCTCCTACTATTCCTGGGTGTCAGGTGACGCTTACTGTAATTGGCAAGAGTGGTAATGCTCTTTTACAAAATCATATTTGGAAACTACCAAATGTAGAAGATGCTGGAAAAGAGGGTGTAAACTCTATTGTTATGTCTCCTGTTCAGCCTCATACAATAAGTAAAAAATCTCGTGAGTGTGAAAGTTGTCATACAGATTCTAAAGCTATGGGATATGGAATTAATGGTGGTAAATATTTTTCTGATCCTTCAAAAACAACTATTGTTGATCTAATGAGTGCTGAAAGAGAGGTCTTACCTTTGCAAATTGATGAACAGATTCCAGCTACTCCAAATTTAAAACATGACTATTCTGTTTTGATAGACAAAAATGGTAAACAAGTTCAAACAGTAGGAGACCATTGGAGACTCTCATCTGCACTAGATAATGAAACAAGATCGAAACTAGATCGTCGAGGAGTCTGTTTGAGTTGTCATAAAAGTATACCTGCTGGTAATTTAGCTGTTTCTGCTATGACACATGCCGCAAATATGGTAGGAATAAAGATTGATAATAAGATGCATAGTGATATTTTGCATAAACTTTTAAATATTGGAGCTTGGTTTCAGCTATTATTGCCACCTATTTTTGGTGGGATTGCTGTTTGGTTATTTTTGAGATGGAGAAAAAAGCGCAACTATAAAAAATAATAATTAATTGACGATGATAGTATAAGATTAAAAACGAAAAGGCGTAAAATATGAATAATGTATCAATTAAAAATAAATTTATGATGCTTATGAGCATCTCTATAGTATCTATTATTTTTTTGGGATTATTTGCTTTTAATAAAACAGTTGATGTTGAAGATGCTTGGAATGATTATACCTCTCAAGTTGATTTGAGGTTGGTTTATATATCAGATATCAAAGATTCATTTGGATATGGAGGTGCTATACACCTATTTAAGAATTATATTATAAGAGGGAGAGATAGTTATATCTCTAAATTTGAGAAAAAATATATTAAATTAAAAGATGTCATTGAAAAATATAAAACATTAGATTCAATTAGTGCTAGTGAAATTAAAAATTTAAAACATATTGAAAATACATTTAATTTATATCATTCAAACTTGAAAATGGCTGTTAAGTTGAAATCGGAAGGTAAGAGTATTAGTGAAATAGATAGTGTTATAAAAATAGATGATAAACCTGCTCTTAATGCCCTAAAAGATCTTCAAGTAAATTTTCAGAAGTTATCTACCCAATCTACTTCTGAGCTTATGAGAGAGATTAATAAGATTAAAATGGCAGTAGTTACTTTTATAGTTTCTGTTCTTGTTGCTTTTTTTATTGTTCATTTGATGGTTAGTAAAATAGTACTTTCAAGGTTAGCTAAAATAAAAACAAAAGCTAAACAAATTATTGAGAATAAAGATTTTACTATTAGATTAGAACCTAAATATAACGATGAGTTGGGTGAAGTCTCTAAGGCATTAAACTTTTTGTTGGATTTTGCTCAAAATATGTTGAATGATAGTCAAGAGAAATTAGATATTGCAAATGAACATAGAGAAAAAATTGAGAAATCAAAACAAAAAGATATTTTAATGAGTAGAATATCTACTATCTATATGAATTCAGGTGATAGAGATATTGGGGATGTTGGAGATAATATGTCAAAGATTATTAATGAACTTGGAAATTTAAATGATATTAATAAGCAAACAACAGTGATAGCAAATGGTGTAAACAGTACGATTGATAATATAAGTAACTCTATGGATGATGTTGTTGTAATGATTAATGAAACTGGAGTAAATTCTCAAGAGTTAAATCATAGTATTGAAGATATTAATAATATAATTTTACTTATAAAAGATATTTCAGATCAGACAAATTTATTGGCACTTAATGCTGCAATTGAAGCTGCAAGAGCAGGTGAACATGGAAAAGGGTTTGCTGTTGTGGCAGATGAGGTTAGAAATTTGGCTGAAAGAACTCAAAAAGCAACTTTAGAGGTAGAAACTAGCATTGCTCTAATCAAACAGAGCTCTATAAATATTTTGGAACGAGCAAATGATACTCAAAATAGAGCTTCAAATTCAAAAGATAAAATAGATAACTTTAAAGATGAACTTCAAATATTAACATTAAACTCAACTACAATAAGTGAAAAGAGTGATGAAATTTTTGTAAAAGTTCTTACTAATATGTTGAAACTTGATCATATTGCATTTAAAGCAAAAGGTTATAGTGCTATTTTAATGGGTGATGAAAATGCGAAAATGGTTGATCATAAGAGCTGTCAATTTAGTAAATTACTCATGGATGATTCTAGTAAAAAAGTTTTTATTAATAGATCAACAATATATCAATCTATGGATAAATTCCATAAAGAAGTTCATGAAAATGTAGCTGAAGCGGTATCTAAAATCAAAAGTTTGGAATCTGGTTCTCAAAATAGTCATATTGAAAAACTACTTCAAGATATGGAAAAAGCCTCTTTAGAGTTATTTAAATCTTTAGATCTTATTGGTCTATCTAGCGTTGATACAAAAGAGTTAATATCTGCCTAATTAACCACTAACATCATATAGTTTTTGCAAAACTTATGATACTTTATAGAACAATCTTTTAAAAATCTATTTTAAAACTAAAGGTATTAAATATGTTGATGCTATAGATAGGATTGTGAATAAAAGATATGGTTAGGTTACATGAAAAAAGATTATGATCTGATAGTCATTGGCTCTGGTGGAGCTGGAATGATGGGTGCGATAGTTGCATCTCGTAATAGTAAGAGTGTTTTAGTTTTGGAAAAATTACCAAAAATCGGAGCAAAACTAAAAGCTACTGGTGGTGGAAGATGTAATCTTACCAATACTTTAGAGAGTGAATCTTTTATGTCCTCTTTTGGTCGTGAAGGTCGTTTTATGACTCAAGCTTTGAGAGCTTTGGATTATAAGGGGCTTATTGACTTTTTTTATAAAATTGGTGTAGAGACTCACTCTCCTGATGGACAGAGAGTTTTTCCAATCACTCATAACTCATCTACTATTATATTAGCACTTCAAAAAGAGATGCAAAAATTAGGTATTGAAATACTTACTTCTTCAAAAGTAGAAAAACTTATAGTTCAAAATAGCCAAATAGTAGGAGTAGAAACAGATTCTACTATTTACAATGCCCCAAATGTAATAGTTGCTACTGGTGGTCTTGGATATCCTCAGCTTGGGGCAGAGGGGGATGGTTATAAATTGGCATCTGATGTTGGTCATAAGATCAAAACACCTTTTCCTGCTATGATACCTCTAAAAACTAAGGAAGATTGGGGCAAAAATTGTCGTGCAGATACTATTGCCAAAGTTGAATTAAAAATAGCTCTTCCAAAATATAAAAAATTGAGAGCCAAAGGTGATCTGATATTTACATCTTCTGGTATTAGAGGTCCTGTTGTTCTGGATTTTGCAAGAGAGATAACTCCTATTTTAGAGAAACATGGAGAAGTTCCTATTTTGATGAATTTAACAAAAGGGATGAATGAAGATGAGATACGAAATATTATAAAAAATTCTAATGTTCCAATAATTGAAAATATCAAAAAAATTCTTCCATATTCTATTGCAAAAGAGTTGTGTCTGATTGTTGGAGTAGCTGAGTTGGAAAAATTCAAAAATATTGCAGGAGTAAAACGAGATAAGCTTATCAAAATTCTTGCTTGGACTCCACTTACTATAATCGGTCATGATGGTTTTAAGATGGCGATGATTACTAGAGGTGGAGTCTCTTTGAAGGAGATTAATCCAAATAGTATGGAGAGTAAATTAATTAAAGGTCTATTTTTTTGTGGAGAAGTGATGGATTTGGATGGTCCATGTGGCGGTTATAATCTTCAATGGTCTTTTTCTAGTGGTTTTTTGGCAGGTATTAATGTAATATAGGTATATAATGTGCTTAATAAATAAAATATATTATATTAAATCTTTAAGGTTATTTAGTGAAAAAGTTAAAATTTGATGTTTGTGTTATTGGTTCTGGTCCTGCTGGATTTGCTTCGGCTATGCGTTCTTATGATTTTGGAAATCATGTTTGTATTGTAGAGGGTGGTAACATGGGTGGTGCTAGTATCCATAATGGTGTACTTATCTCCAAGACCTTATGGGAACTCTCTAGTAACTATTCAGTAGCTAAGAGAACAGATAGAGGTTATCGTGCTTCGGGTCTTAGTGTTGATTATGATAAGGTCAAAGATAGTGTTTGTGAAGCTGCAAGAGAGAGAGAGTATCAGCTTTTATCACAGATTGAGACATTTTCAAGAAAAGAGAACTCTTCCAAAAGTGTTACTTTGGTTCGTGGTTGGGCAAAATTTGAGACAAATAAGAGTGTTTTGGTTACTAAAAAAGATGGTGAAGTTGTAGAGATTGAGGCTGAAAATTTTATTATTGCTACTGGTTCTCATCCACGAAAACATCCTATGTTAGAAGTAGATGGTGAGAGGATTATCACTTCTGATCATATTTTGAAACTCAAAAAATTTCCAAAAAGAATTTTGATTATAGGGGCTGGTATTGTTGGGTGTGAATTTGCAACAATTTTTGCCAATTTTGGTGAAACTCAAGTACACTTATTGGATACACAAGAGAGAGTTATTCCATTTGAAGATGATGATGTAAGCGATTATGCAAGTGATAGATTATCTGATATTGGTGTAAATATTCACCATTTAGCAAAGCTGAGAGAGGTGAGAAAAGAGAAAAATCATATAGATATTGTTCTTGATTATAAAGATGGACATACAGAAGTTATTGCTGTAGATGTGATTTTAATATCAATAGGAAGAGTTCCTACGCTCAAAAGATTGGGGCTTGAAAATATTGGTATAGAGCTTAGTGAAAGAGGATTATTAAATGTTGATGAAAATTGTAGAGTAAAAGATAATATATATGCAGCTGGTGATATATCTGGGGGTGTTGCACTTGTAAATATTGCAGAGATGGAGGGGCGGTTTGCCGCCAAAGCGATAGAGGGCAAAATTACATTTCCTCTTAGATATAGAAATATATCTACAATAATGTTTTTTAATCCTGAGATTACAGCTGTTGGACTAAATGAAAAAGAGTGCCAAAAGAGAAAAATTTCATATAAAGTTGTATTTTATAGACATTCTCTCGTAGCAAGAGCGATTGCTATGAGAGAGACAAATGGATTTTTTAAACTGATCGTAACAGATGAAGAGAATCCAAAGATATTGGGAATGAGAGCAGCAGGACTACAAGCGGCTGCCTCTATTATGTATGTTACAACTGTGATGGATCACCATAAACAACATATTAAAGATATTATGAAGACAATACATCCTCATCCTAGTATGACAGAGGGAATTGTAGAGTGTTTGAGAGTATTAGTTGGTAAATCAATATTGAAGCCAGAAGCGTTTCCTAAACATATTAGTTTTAAAACATGGTCAGCATAGGACAAGAGTTTATATTATATTATAATTAATAAAAAAGGCTAATTATATGGATTTAAACAAACTTAATAGTTCTCTTGAAACTCATTTTAAGATTGTTGATAAGATAATTTTGTCTCGTCAAGATCCTGTTACGGGATTGCTTCCTGCTAGTACGGCAGTAAATGCACATGGAGATTATACGGATGCTTGGGTTAGGGATAATGTTTATAGTATCCTTAGTGTTTGGGGGCTTGGACTCTCATATCGTAAATATAACCCAGATCATCATAGAAGTTTTCTTTTGACTCAGAGTGTTGTTAAGTTGATGCGAGGTCTTCTTGTGGCTATGATGCGACAATCTGATAGGGTTGAAGCTTTTAAAAAGAGTCTCAATCCTATAGATTCACTTCATGCCAAATATGGTACAAATACAGGATTGGCTGTAGTTGGGGATGATGAGTGGGGGCATTTACAGCTTGATGCAACCTCTCTTTATCTTCTTATGATTGCACAGATGACAGCTTCTGGTTTGCGAATTATATATACTATGGATGAAGTTAATTTTATTCAAAACTTAGTTCATTATGTTAGTAAAACATACTCTACTCCTGATTTTGGTATTTGGGAGAGGGGTAATAAGATCAATCATGGTGATACAGAGATAAATGGTAGTTCGGTTGGCATGGCAAAAGCTGCATTAGAGGCTATGAATGGTTTTAATCTTTTTGGAAATGTTGCCTCTCAAGAGGCGGTGATTCATGTCATATCTAGTGATATTGCTCGTTCTCGTTTTACATATTTGTAGCGTAAAGCCCCTCGCTTTAGCTATGGGGATATAAGCGGTCGAATTGTAGACAAGCATCTCCTCTTTAAAGTATTATTTATAATATATAATATATGATACCTTGTGAATAAATTCAAATCAAACAATAACATAGTTTTTGACTGTAAATATCATGTAATATGGTGTCCCAAGTATCGTAGAAAAGTACTTATAGGAGATGTCGAAAAAAGATTAAAAGAAATCTTAATAGATGTTGCACTCGATACAAGGTGTGAAATTATAGAGATGGAAACGGATGTTAATCATATTCATATATTAGTGTCGGTTGATCCCCAATTTGGGATAATGAAGTTTATCAAAAGAGCAAAAGGAAGATCAAGCAATCTCTTAAGGAAAGAATTTAAGCACTTAAGAACGAAACTACCGACATTATGGACAAATTCTACATTGGTAAGTAGTGTTGGGAGTGTATCACTAGAAGTGGTAAAAAAATACATAGAGAATCAACAAACAAGCCAAAGACCAAACGCTAAACAAAAATGGGAAGATTATTTAAAAGATGTTAATTAGAACCTACAAATACAAACTCTACAAAACCAAAAAAACCAATCATATTGATAACACAATTAATATCAGTGGAATAATTTGGAACCACTGTATAGCACTAAAAAAAAGATACTACAAAATGTACGGAAAATCATTAAACATGTATCAACTCCAAAAACATCTCACAAAATTAAAAAAATTAGAAAAATATAGCTACTGGAAAAAAGTACCAAGTCAAGCAATACAAAATATAACAGAAAGAATAGAAGAAAGTTATAAAAAATTCTTCAAAAAACAAGGTGGACTCCCATCTTTTCAAAAAGTTAAAAAATATAAATCATACACATTAAAAGGTAAAGTCGGTTACAAAATAGAGAATAATGTTATCTCTCTTAATGGTTATAAATATAAATTTTGGAAGTCAAGAGAGATTGACGGTAAAATCAAAACTATAACTGTTAAGAGAGATAATATCGGAGATTTTTATATCTGTATCACTCTAGAACTTGAAGAGCCAAAGTACAATATCACATCGGGTAAAAGCGTGGGTATTGATTTTGGGCTTAAAAAGTTTCTAACATTGAGTGATGATATAGATATTGAAGCTCCACTGTTTCATCTCAAAAATTTAAAAGAGATAAAACGATTAAATAGAGAACTTTCAAGAAAAAAGAGAAACTCAAATAATCGTAAAAAAGCAAAAGAAAAACTAGCAAAATTGCATATCAAGATTGATAACCAAAGAAAAGATTATCAACACAAATTAAGTACTTCATTAGCAAATGAGTATGATTATATTTTTATTGAAAATTTAAATATGAATGGAATGAAAAAGCTATGGGGTCGAAAAATTTCAGACCTTGCATTTTCTCAGTTTGTGCTAATGCTAGAATACAAAACCAATACACATAAGATTGATAGATTTTATCCAAGTTCTAAGACTTGTTCAAGATGTGAGAATAAAAATGACTCCATCAATGAGACTTTAGAGGGATTAAAGGATAGAATTTTTGTTTGTGGGAAATGTGGCTTTGAAATAGATCGTGATCTTAATGCTAGTGTAAATATTCATAGAGTGGGGGCATCCACTCTTAAGTTAGATACTGTAATTCCCTCTTATTGAGGGTTCGTATTGTTTGATCTTAGAATCCACTGCCTTTAGGTATGGGGAGTGTGTCAATTCGTGGAATGCAAGTAAAAATTGCTTTGAATCCTGAAACAGCACTTTTAGGAGCTTCTCATTTTGCTGTTGATAAACTTTTAGTTAGTTAGGCTATAAAAATATATTTTATTTTATCTTTTAAAAAAAATATTACTTTTGTATAATAATTTGCCATTTTGTTAAAAAAAAGTATAATTATCCTCTTGTATAAAACTAGGAGGTATATTATGTTTTTTAAAAATATAATTTGGTTTATGATGTTTTTGTCCTCTTTTGCATTTGCTACCCCAAATGTTGTAGATAGTTTGGAGTTTATAGAGGGACAAAATAGGATTCAGTTAAATTTTGATGATCCAATTGATGACACTTATAACAAACATTGGATTGCTATTTATACAAAGAGCTTATCCAATGAGTGGAGTAATGTTTTGGACTGGAGTTGGCAGAGAGATCTTGAATCTATTGATGAACATCACAGGGTTTTTGATTTTAAAAATCTTCCAAGTGGAATTTATGAAGCAAGAGCATTTTTGGATAATAGTTTTGATACTCATAAATCAGTTGAGTTTGAAATAGTAGCTAGTGGAAACGATAAAATTATGTTTCCTTCAAGTCAAATATATGATAATCAAGGCTTGCCCACTATTGTATATCAAAATGCACCTGCAAATGAGAGTGATTGGGTTGGTGTTTTTAAAAAAGGTGTAGCTCTAAATATTGATAATCTTATTGCATGGAGATATATTAGAGATTCACAATCTCCAGATCCAAAAACATCTGGTGAGTTAACTCTTCATATGATACAAGAGGGGGCTTTGGTTAATGGAGAAGATTATAGTTTAATATATTTTTTAAATGATAGTTATGAGATATATGGTCAAGTTGGGGAGTTATCTATTGTCGAAGGGGGAGAGGATCCTTTTCTAAAATTTATCAATTATCAAAGTAATCTTCATAAATATGTTGTCTATTTTTATAATTATCGAGATATACATCATGATAAGGATTGGATAGCTATTTTTAATAATAGCGATGAGCCAACTAGGAATAATATTCTCTTTTGGAGTTATGTTGGGGAAGATAAATATTCAATAGAGATCCCATCTCAAGATATAGACGATTTGTCTAATGGTTTATATAAAGTAGTTCTTTTTGCTGATGATACTTACCATATTTTAGGTAGCTGTAATTTTGAGAAAGAAGATTCTCTACCTTATGGAGTTGTTTTATTGGATAATGAAGTTAGAAGGGCTACTAAAATACCATTTTATAAGGTTCCTGAGCCAGATAATGGTGAATACAAATTTAAATGGACAACAAAGTTTATAGATCTTTTGAATAATGATGGATATGCTCTAAATGGCTATGGTGGTCATGCTGGTCCGATGATAAACTATCCTTATGGGGCATATATAACTATATTGGATGTTACTAATATGAATAATCCAATATTGAAAAGTCAATTAAATTTAGATGAAAAGCGTTATCCAATAGCTATGTATACTGAGTCAACTTGTTTATATATTGTAGTAGAACGCAGACCATATAGCCAAATTGCTGTATCTACGGAATTAAGAATTGTAAGTACTGATGATAGTGAAAATCCATACATTGTTGCAAGACACTTTTTATTTGGTGGACCTAGTTCATCACTAAAGATCTCAAAAAATGGTAATCTATTATATATCAAAGATAAAAATCATGATCTTACTATAGATGTTACAGATCCATCTAATCCAGAGTAATTTAACTTTTTTTCACTACCAAATTTTTAATTTGGTAGTGAAAAAATTATCTTTTATTTTTTTTCCTTGATGCTTTGGCTAGTTTTGCTCTCTTTTTTGCCTTTGTTTTTGCATTGGCTAGATTTGCTAGTTTTTTTGCATTTACAATTTGCTTTTCCTCTTTATCTATCTTTTTTGCCTGAAATGTTGGATCTAACTTTTGTTGACTAGCATAATAAGCCATTTTTTTGCCATTTGCCATATCTATACTTGATGTATTCTCTCTACTCATTAATAACCTTTTTTGAACCAAATCTATTATAAAAAAGCTTAAATAAGCCTTTATTAACATGTTTAATATTATAATTACTTATATTACTAAAGGAGAGATATATGAGAAATAGTTATATGTTGATGATTTGTAGTCTGCTATTGTGTTCATCACTTTATGCAAAAGAGGCAGTTACTTTTGCAAATACATATGGTATGGATGATCATGATAGTGCGAGGTCTGTAATAGCTGTAGATGATGGTTTTTTGATTGTTGGTGAAATTGAGTATGACCTAGATAGCAGATATGATATGTATCTTTTAAAGCTTGATAAGTTGGGCAAAAAGGTTTGGAGTAAGGCGATTGGTGGTAAAAATGATGATAAAGGTTATGCTTTAATTGAAACTAAAGATGGCTATATGGTTGTTGGAACAACCGAAAGTTTTGGAGGTGATAGATCTAGTATCTATGTGGTCAATATCTCCAAAAATGGTGAGTCTAGATGGCAAAGGGCACTATATAGTAATGATGATAGTTATTATCATGGTAGGGCGATTGCCAAGAGTGAAAAAGGCTATAAGGTTGTTGGTTGGGAAGATAAAGTAAAATTTTTTGGTTCAGATGTTTACGGATATGTATGCGATATTGATTTAGATGGAGATCGTACTAAAACTAAGAGATATGGTGGAGACGATGATGATAAACTGTTTGATATTTTAAAGGTAGATGATGGTTTTATTATGGTTGGAGAGACTGAAAGTATAGGTAATGATGGCTCAAATGCTTATGTTGTAAAGCTTAATAATAGAGGTAAATTTCTTTGGGATCAAGCCTATGGCTGGGGTTATGATGAGAGAGCAAATGCTGTTGCTCTTGCCAAAGATGGTTATATTGTCGTTGGTATGACTAAAAGTGATCGAGACAGACGAAAAGAGGTATATGTTTTCAAAATAGATACAAATGGAAGGATGATTTGGAGAAGAACTTTTGGAAGCAGGGGAGATGATGAGGCTTTTGATATTGTAGCAGATAAAGATGGTTATGTTATTGTTGGTGTTACTAAAGGCGATTTGAAGAGGCAAAATGATGTATACGCTATCAAAATTAATGAAAATGGTAAGACATTGTGGGAGAGAATTTATGGTGGTAAAGAGGATGATATTGGCTATGGTGTCGATAAAACTGAAGATGGATATATTATTGTAGGCAAGACAGAGAGTTTTGGAAAAAGACGATCAGATGCTTATGTAATCAAAGTTGATAAAAATGGAAAGCTTTTGAAAAAATAGTCCCAAGATAGTCATGCCTAGCATGACTATATGGTTTTTTAATAATCTGAAAATGGCAATAAAAATGATACTTGTTCGTCATTTAATATTTTGATAGTTTCAGATATACATTTTAGATGGATTTTTGTAGCTTCTGCTTTAAGTGCGGCAATTTTGTCTACTTTTGAATGCAGTGTTTTTGGCTCTTCTCCATAAGATAGAGCACTAATAACACTCTCTTCTAGTGGAGCTATCTCTTTTTTTAATTTTTTGATAGATGATATTGTATTTTGTCTTACTACAAGAAGTTTCTCTTTTTGCTCATCACTCAATCCTAGTTTTGCCTTATCCCAATTTTCTACAAGTAGTTTTGTAATGTGGGGTAAACTTGTTTGATTTATTAAAAATGGTGAGTTTAAAAGTCCTTTTATTCTTCCATTTGTTTTTATCTCTTTTATCATTTTAGAAAATTCAGGAGTAGGATATTTTTCTATTATATAAGTGGCAATTTTTTCTAAATCTTCTTTTGATACTTTACCTTTAAGTGATGGCATAACACCAAATTTGCTTACTTGATTAGATTCACATACAGATTTTGAAGCTAAAGGATTCATGACATAATCTAAGATAAATTGTTTCATCTTATCTTTCTCTTTCATAGCTAGTTTGATATGAAGTCCTACAGCCTCCATTGCTGGAGCTTTTAGAGTAGGTATTATATCTGGTGTAGGTTTACTCAATAGATGACATGAGGCACAATTTTTTTCCAAAAGTTCTGCTGGAGTAGATGCAAATATTGCTGAAGCTGTTAAGCCTAAAATTAATATCATTTTTTTCATTTAAATTCCTTTTTTTAGTTGCTTCTAGATTCTAAGTAAGCTTTTAAACCAATATCAGTCCATTTTTGATTCTCTTGTAAAAATCCATAAGCACTATCCCAAACTTTTTTGAAATCTTTACTTTTTTGGCTCTTCTCTTGTGCTACTTCTAGCATAGCTTTTTTGGCGGCTACTAAAATCTCTTTTGGAAAGGTTTCTATTTTTGTACCACTCTCTTCCAATGTTTTAAGTGCTTTTGAATTTTCAGCTTGAAATTCACTTGCCATGGTTGTATTTAGCTCGTTTGATGCCATCTCTATCATCATTTGATGCTCTTTTGATAGTTTATCAAATTTCTTTTTGTTAAATACTATACTCAACATACTACCTGGCTCATGCCACCCTGTATAGTAGTGTTTTGCCACTTTTTGAAATCCCATTTTTGTATCTAGTGAAGGGGCTAACCACTCTGTAGCATCTAGCATATTTCTCTCTAATGCTACATATATTTCACCTGCTGGAAGTAGAGTAGGTTTTACTCCTAGTTTTGCAAAAACTTCTCCTCCGAGTCCAGGGATTCTCATTTTGAGACCTTTTAGGTCTGCTAATGATTTGATCTCTTTTTTGAACCATCCACCCATCTGTACATCAGTGTTTCCACCTTTAAATGGCACTAGATTATATTGGGCATATAGCTCTCTCCATAGATCCATACCTCCCCCATTATCCATCCAAGCATTCATCTCTGTAGCAGTCATGCCAAAAGGAAAACCAGTGAAAAGATTAAAAGCTTCATTTTTACCTTTGTAGTAGTATGCTGCGGAGTGATAAGCGTCAATAGCTCCTGAGCTTGTAGCATCAAATACTCCAAGAGCAGGTACCAATACATTTTTGGGATATACTTTGATTTTTAGGGAGCCTCCACTGATTATTTTTAATCTTTTGGCAAATCTATCTACTCCTGTTCCCATGATTGGAAAATTTGCAGGCCAACTTGTGGCAAGTTTGATTTTGACTTTTTTATTCTTATTGATATTTGCACCAAGTGAACTAGAAGCAAGAGCTACTCCTCCTGCCAATGTTGCACCATTTTTGATAAAATCTCTTCTTTGCATTGTTTTTTCTCCTTTTAATATAATCCAGCAATCACAGCATAAGCCAAAAATAGCATAAGATGTGATATTCCCTCAAAATAGTTGGTCTCTCCATCATCTGTTGTTTTCCAAGCCAATATAATTGTAAATATCAATGCTCCAATCTCTAGTGGATTAAAACTAAGAGGTAGGCTTATTCCCGCTAGATAACCCAATATCAAAAGCATAGGTACAGTTAGTAAAATTGATACGGTAGATGCTCCCATAGCGATATTTATTACTCTTTGAATTTGATCATTTTTGGCAGCTCTAATTGCTGTAAAAATTTCGGGAGATACACTTATAATTGCGATTGTAAGACCTGCTAATCCTATTGATATTCCAAATTGATTAAATATGACTAATCCATCATGAGCAAACATCTCTGCTAATATTCCAATTAAAAAGATAAAGACAAATATCGCTATAAAATTGTATATATTTGATATGTTGTCAAAAATATAGCTATCATGAACCTCCTCCTCTTGTTCTAACTGTTTTCTTTTGAATCTAAACATTCTACTTCGTGCAGTTGATTTGAAAAAGTGTGTATGTGTTTTTGTTTGGAAGATTAAAATTACAAGATAAAATAGAAATAGTAACCCCCCAATAAGAAAACTAGCCTCTTTGATAATCTCTTCGGAGTGTTCGCTATGCCCTAAAATACTAGGAACCAATAGGGCTAGAGCGGCAACATATAGAATAGTTGTATATGAACTAGAGGTATCTTCATTGTGTTGCTGTTCAGTAAATGATAATCCCCCTATAAAAACAGCTAATCCCAAAAGAACATTCATATCTACAATCACAGCAGATATAATACCTCCTTTTACAGTCTCAATAGCATCAGGTGAATTATGGCTTTGGAGCATAATACTAAATAGCAGAATAATCTCTACAGCTACGGCACTAAATGTGAGTACAAAGCTACCATAAGGCTCACTAAGTCTCTCTGCCAAAATATCAGCAATTTCTGAAACAGTAATAGAAAAAAGTATTATAGCTATTGCTGATGTAAGTGTAGATAATAGACTAGCATGACTATAGTAGTGAAAAAAGAGCGTTAATAAGAGGAATATAAAACCTCCAATAATATCCCAATAGTCTCTAAGAAATTGATTTTGAATAGTTGTGGGGTTTGAATCCATTAAGTTTTGTTACTCCTAAAAAAGAGAAGATTGCTTCTCCATGTTTATTTGATTTAGTATTTGAAATAGTTTATTATAATCGGCTAGAATTAAAATAAAGTTAAAGGTTTCTGATGATAGTTTTTGAATTTCTTCAAGTTTTCTATAATAGATTATCTTCTCATATTGAATATTTTTTACTTTATACTCTTTAGGTAAAAAGAGAATAATTTTTGACCAAGCTGCCTCTTTAAGTAAAAATTTAAGCTCCTCTTCTATTAAATTTATATCTTTTTCTAAAATAATTGTCGATTGTGATGTTCCAAAATGTTTTGGTTTAAGTTTTTTGGTAACAAAAATTGGTTTAAAGTGTTCAATAAAGTCAAGTTTATATATATCGTATTGGAGTTGATTCTCTTCTAAAAAATTAACTACTTTTTCAAGTTTGGATAGGAAAATTTTTGGTAGTTTTATATCTTCATATTGTCTATTTTGGTATAAAAAGCTTGTTAAAAATAGAGAACTTTTTCTACTTTTGATAGGATAAGTAAATTTCTTTGGATTAAATGTTTGGTACGATGGATATATGTTATCCATAAAATCTTTTTGACATGAGATAAATATAGCACTATTTTTTGCATTAATAATCTTTTTGAAATCTTTTGTGTAGTCATGTTCCAAAAAGATAATAGCACCTTTTGTTGTAGTAATTTTTTTGAGGATATCAAACGCTACTACAGAGAAGTTATAAAAAATAACATTACGATTTAGTAGAGATAGACGAAGTAGCTTGATTAAAACATCTTCACATGAAGGTACTCTAATCCAAGCTATCTCTTTATCAAAAACCCTAAGTTTTCTCTCACTTGCAATCCCATAAGCCCCATTTTGAACAGCTTTTTTGACATCATCAACATTATTTCCCAAAAAGAGATCACCATTTTTTATTCTATTTGGGTCTGTTTCGACTTTTTCAAAAGATTTAATGGTTGGTTGGTGTTGAAATGAGCCATGAACAATTTTGATAAAATTTTCAAATGTCATCCGATTGGAGTACCACTCTTTTTGGGTTTTTCTGGTCTAATTAGTGATAATCCATCTTCATCTTTTGCGGCTAAGAGCATTCCTTGGCTTAGATTTCCCATTATTTTGGCTGGTTTTAGATTGGAAACTACACAAACTTGTGTATTTATCAGTTCATCTATTTTATAAAACTCTCTAATTCCTGCAATAATAGATCTTGGTTCATCCTCCCCTACATCTACTTTTAGTGCAAAAAGTCTATCACTTTTTTTGACCTCTTTTGCTTCTAGGATAGTTCCTATTTTGATTTTTGTCTCAAAAAATTGGTCTATTGTGATAATTCCTTCACTCTTTTTAGCTTTCTCTTTTTTTGCTTCTTTTACTACCTTTGGTTTTTCTACTATTAGCAATTCATCCTCAAGTCTTGGAAAAAGTGGTGGAGTTTTTTTGATTTTAAATGTCTCTAAAAGGGAGTGTTGTTCGATAATTTTCTCATAAGAGGTACTATTAATCTCAACATCCATTGCATTTGCAATTGTAGCACAAGTTTTTGGCATAATTGGACTCAAAAGAACCGATACTTTGATAAGTAAGTTTGCAACTAAAGCAACAAGAGCCATTGCTTCATCTGTTTTACCCTCTTTCATTTTTGCCCATGGTTCATAAGTGGCTATAGATTGGTTTGCAATTGTAAGTATTTTCCATAACTCTTCTAAATATCTATTAAGTTGCATACTATAGATATATTTATGAATATTTTCAATTATATCTTCTGCTTTTTTTATCTCACTAGAGTGAAATTTGAGTACATCTACAGAATTTATCTCAAAAGCACTATATTTACTACTCATTCCAATCACACGATTAAGCAGATTTCCCAAATCATTTCCCAAATCACTATTAATTCTATCAATAAGTGCTTTTTGACTAAAATCTCCATCTTGCCCAAAAGGTACTTCACGAAGAAGAAAATATCTAAAATTTTCTAATCCATAAGCATTTGCTACCTCTCGTGGGTCAACAACATTACCTTTTGATTTACTCATCTTTTCACCATTTCTAGTCCACCATCCGTGAGCTCCAATATGTTTTGGTAGTGGCATATCCAAACTCATTAAAAATGCTGGCCAATATATAGCATGAAAACGCAATATATCTTTGCCTACAAGGTGAATAGTAGCAGGCCAATAATCCATATCTTTATTATCTGTTCCATAACCTAATGCTGTTATATAGTTTAAAAGTGCATCAAGCCAAACATACATGACATGTTTGGGATCATTACATGAAGCAGGTAGTTTTACACCCCAATCAAAACTTGTTCTAGTTATTGAGAGATCTTTTAACCCCTGTTCTGAAAATTTAATAACCTCATTTTTTTTCCCTTTTGGTAAGACACACTCTTCATTCTCTTTATACCATTTTAGTAATCTATCTTCATATTTTGATAATCTAAAAAAGTAACTCTCCTCTTTGACAATAGATGTCTGTTTCCCGCAATCAGGGCAACATTCATCTTCAAGAAGTTGTGTTTGAGTGAAAAAAGTTTCACAACTTACACAATAAAATCCCTCATATTGATCTTTGTAAATATCACCATTTTCATACATTTTTTCAAATGCTTTTTGAACGCCTCTCTTATGCTCTTCATCAGTTGTTCTGATAAATTTATCGTAGCTAATATCAAATTCATCCCATAGTGTTTTAAATTTTCCACTAATCTCATCAGCATACTCTTTAGGAGTTCGTCCTCTACTTTTTGCAGCCTCTTCAATTTTTTGTCCATGTTCATCTGTTCCTGTGACAAACATTGTATCTAGTCCAATCATTCTTGAATATCTAGCTAGTACATCGGCGATGATGGTAGTATAAGCGTGTCCAATATGAGGTATATCATTTACATAATAGATAGGTGTTGTAATATATGCTTTTTTGCATTTGTTTTGCATAAATAGATCCAATAAAATTAATTTTTAAGAGATATTTTACAGAAAGATTGCTTAGGTTTAGAGGGGGAAAAATTTTATAATAGCCACCTTGGAAAGGTGGCTAAAGTTTGTCAATATAGAGCGGGTTTTGAAAACGAACCGAACTCCCTTTTAATAATTTCAAAATCTGATTGAAAGAGAGGGGTTCTTTTGAGCCTTGAGAGGAGAGTAGCTGCAAATTGACCAACTACTCCTACAGCAAGTACCACAACAACAGAAGCAAACAGAAAAGCTGTTTTAAGAACGCTTCCTTGATTTCTAGTTCTTCTCATAATAAATCCTTTCTCGGTTAAAAATCTTAGAAAAATTAAACCTTGACACATCAAGTATATTTAATTTTTCTTAATAAAAAATAAAACTCTTAAAGTAATTGTAATCAAGAAAGGTAAATGGAGTGTAAATGATTAACTAACGAGTCTGTTAAATATTTTGAATTTGCTATAATTTCCAAAAATTAAAAATTATAAGGAATTTTTACATGATCTTAACCCTTCTTCTACTTTTGAGTGTGCTTTTTTTATCTATTGAGGCACAAAAACATTTCAAAATACCATCACCAATTACGCTTATTTTTTTGAGTTATCTTTTTTATTATACTTTTCCACATATGGCAATGTTTTCAGAAGAGGATTTTGCTCATCTTGTTCTATTTCTAATTCCTATATTAATTGCATCAGATTCTTTGCAACTAAAATTAGATGATTTGAAAAAGAATGGCTTAAGCCTGTTCTATTTAGCTGTGGTCGCTGTTGTTTTGTCTGTTATATTTGGTTTTATTGTCGCAAATACACTTTTTGCAGAGTATCATTTGGGTGTAGGTGCGATAATAGCGTTGTTTGCGATGGTTTTGGCTACTGATCCTGTCTCTGTTGTTAGTGTCTTTTCTAGTTTTAAAGTACCTCATAAACTCAAAATTTTGGCAGAGGGTGAATCTCTCTTTAATGATGCAACAGCTCTAATTATTTTCAGTTTTGTTGCTCTTCCTATGATTAATGGTATAGAAGTTACAGCTATTGATATTGTTTTTGTTAGTTTCAAAGTGGCAATTATATCTGTTATAATTGGATTTGTTGTTGGATTGATTGGTATTGTTTTAATGAAACTTACTCAAGATGCTATGAGTGAATTAGTATTGATTATTTTTAGTGCATATTTAGCATTTGAGGTTGCAGAACATTTTCACATGGCGGGACTTCTTGCTGTCATTGTTGCAATTATTACTCTAAATCATATCACTGAAAAATCTCTAAAAGATACAGATAGAAGAATTAGAAAAAGCAAAAGAATTTTGGATAAAGCCAATAAAAGTCGTAAAATATTCTCAACAAGATTTATGAGTGGTATAACAAATAGACTAAATAGTGACATTACAAATGTAGAAAGACACAAACAAAATCTAAATTATATAGCTGTTCTTGCACTTTTAGCAAATGCTTTTTTGTTTATCTCTATGGCAAGTATTGTAAATTTTGATCTACTTTTAAAGTATCAAAGTGAAATTTTGTGGATGTTTGGAGTGACTACAGTAATTAGAGCGTTGATGATGGCTAAATTTGCTTTTTTATCAAATAGAGTGAAAAAGATGACAAATATAGGTATGAGATGGTGGAGTGTATTACTCTTTTCTGGTATCAAAGGTGGATTATCTATCGTTATGTTACAGATGTTACCACATGATTTTGCTCATAAAGAACTTTTTGATGCTATTGTTGTGGGTGTGATTCTACTTTCAACTTTTACTTATGCTTTGACACTTGTGATTATTATTACTAGAAACAAGAGAGTTTTTGAACAGGAGTATAAAGCTGAGTACCACAAATAAAATTTAGGAAAAAAATTTATGATATCTAACAAAAAACGCAATAATTCTATACATAGAAAACGAAATAAAGCTCTAGGAGTTGTTGAATTAATTGCTATTGCACTTGGTGGAATGGTTGGTGGTGGTATTTTTACTGTTTTGGGTATCTCTGTGGATATGATTGGAGTGTGGACACCATTAGCTATTCTTCTTGGTGGTTTTATTGCTATGATGGCTGCCTATTCGTATGTAAAGTTGGGTGTATATTATAAAGATGAGGGGGCTACTTATTCATTTTTTAAAAAGACATTTCCAGATGTTCCTTTTGCTGCCTCACTTATTGGTTGGTGGGTAATCTTTGGTTATATTAGTACACTTGCTCTTTATGCCTATACTTTTTCATCTTATGCAATTAGTAGTTTTTCATTTGCAGATAGTGAATGGGTACGAAAATTGGTAGCTGGGGCAATCATAGCTCTTTTTACACTTATTAATATTTGGAGCGTAAAAGGGATGGGTAAGATTGAAGATCTTATGGTTTATACCAAATTAATTATTTTGGTTGTTATCTCATTTGTTTTAATGAATCATACAAATACAACTATTCCTATATTAGTACAAAGTGGTGGGGATGTAGATGTTTTGCATATACTTATTGTCGCTTCTATTATATTTGTAGCATATGAGGGGTTTCAATTAGTTATAAATGCTGTAAATGAGATGGAAAATCCAGATAGAAATATTCCATTAGCTATTTATAGTGCAATTTTTCTTACTATTTCAATCTATATTATTATCTCTTTAGGAGCAATATTGGCAATACCTTTTGAGGATATTATCAAAAATAAAGAGTATGCTTTGGCATCTGGAGCCAATGATATTTTGGGTCATTGGGGAAGTGATTTGGTGATCATGGGCGCACTTCTTGCTACAAGTAGTGCAATTAGTGGAACTGTATTTGGAGCATCAAGACAGATGTCAGTTATTGCCAAAGATGGTTATTTTCCCTCTTTTTTACAAAAGCGTAAAAATAATATACCTATTTATGCTGTTATAACTATGTCAACTTTAGCATTTTGTCTTATTTTGGTAGGATCTTTAAAGGTCATTCTTGAGTTTGGTAGTATCACTTTTTTATTAGTCTCTTTGTTGATGGCTTATGCAAACTATAAAATACGCCATTTGACAAAATCATCTGTTGTTGTTACCGTAATATCTATGTTTGGTCTGTTTATGGGATTTATTTTTATTATATATTATGAGATTATAACTCAGGTTGAACAACTATTTTTTATTGTGGGATTGTATATATTATTGACATTTGCTTCATGGATATATTCAAAAAATAATTCATATTAACTTTTATCCAATAAAACAAGATATAGTTATAAATAATTTAATATAAGGAAGGATTATGCGTATATATGCACCATGGGAAAAACATTTTAAAAAAATAGCGACACCTTTTGAACACTTTTTACATGCACAAACTACAACTGGTATTGTGTTGATGTTTATGACTGTTTTGGCACTGCTACTAGCCAACTCTCCACTAGCAGAGAGTTATGCACACTTTTTTCATACGAAGATTGATCTAAAAGTTGGTTCATGGGAGCTTTCTCACTCTATGCACCACTGGATAAATGATGGTCTGATGGCTATATTTTTCTTTATCATAGGATTAGAGATAAAAAGGGAGGTATTAGCAGGAGAACTATCTAACATAAAAGTTGCAATACTGCCAATTTTATCTGCGATTGGTGGTATGATTCTTCCTGCACTTATATATTTAGGTGTAAATTATGGTGGAGAGGGTGCTAGTGGTTGGGGGATTCCTATGGCAACAGATATTGCTTTTGCTATTTCAGCTTTGGTGCTTTTGGGTAATCGAGTATCTACTGCTTTAGTGACATTTTTAGTAGCTTTGGCTATCGTGGATGATCTAGGTGCAGTTGTAGTTATAGCTCTCTTTTATACAGAACAGATAGAGTTTTTGCCACTTGCTTTAGCAGGAGTGAGTTTTCTTATTATGATAGTGTTTAATCGTTTTGGTATTCGTATGGTATTACCATATTTTATTGTAGGACTTTTTATGTGGTTTTTTATGCTTGAATCTGGTGTTCATGCGACTATTGCTGGAGTTATAGCAGCAATGGCAATACCAACCAAACCAAAACATACACCAGACAATTTTACACAATATAATAAAAATTTACTAGATGAGTATGAAAAATATCCAACTTGTGAAGATTATATACTACATGAAAAACAAAAAGCGATCCTTCTTAATATCCAAGATAGTATTGATGCTGTTCACTCACCTGCTGCAAGACTTGAACATGATCTACACTTGCCTGTGGCTTTAGTGATTATACCTCTCTTTGCCCTTGCAAATGCAGGAATTGCTATAGACTTCTCTTTGCTTTCAAATACTATTATGACTCCTGTATCTATGGGTATAATGATGGGCTTAGTTTTGGGAAAAGTATTGGGTATATTTGGTGTGGCATGGCTTGCTATCAAATTGGGTATTGCCAAGCTTCCAGAGGGAAGTAGTATGAATCAGCTATTTGGTGTAGCATTTTTGGGTGGTATTGGTTTTACTATGTCTATATTTGTTGCTGATTTGGCATTTGTAGGTAATGAAGTATTAATATTTCAGGCAAAAGTAGGAATTTTGGCGGCTTCTTTGTTTGCTGGATTGTTTGGATATTTTTGGTTGAGGTTTGTTGCAAAAAAGGCATGATATTTATCATGCCTTTAAATCTTAACCTACTGTTACATCTCTATTTCTTTTTTTGAAATACTCTTGTTCAACTCCACAAAGAGGGCATTTGTTTGGAGCTTTTTTACCACGATGTACATGACCGCACACTTCACAAACATACTCTTCCTCTTCATCACTAGCAAAAAAGCCTTCATCAATTAGTGCTTGTTTAAGTGCTAGGTATTCAGCTTCATGTTCAACTTCTACTTTTCCAATTGCCGTAAACAATCTTGCGATAGATTTTAAATTCTCCTCTTTTGCGATAGCTGCAAAGTTTGGATACATCTCTTCATGTTCATATTTTTCACCATCTGCTGCATATTGAAGATTTTTCTTTGTTGTATCTAGTTCTACATCATTTACAAGTTTATTATATGCTTTGAATTCTGCCATAGCATGATACTTTTCATTATCAGCTGCTTCTTGAAAAAATCTTGCAATTCTATGAAGTCCCTCTTGGTTAGCCATATCTGCGAAAAATTCATATTTGTTTCTAGCTTGAGATTCTCCTGCAAATGCTTTCATAAGGTTGACTGCTGTTAGATTCTCTGTAATCATCTCCATATCCTCTCTACAGCATACAAGTGTTCCACCGCCCACATTTTGAACCTCTACTTCATTACCACATTTATTACATCTATATGTCTCATACTGTCTCATTTTAACTCTCCTTTTATACTATTTACAAAATCTGTTATATCATCATGAAGTGCTTGAAGATCCTCTTCATGCTCCACCTCGTCTGCTAAGATTTGAGATACTATGTCATAAGTGACAATATCTTTATCTTTAACTAAATCGGCAATATTTGAATAAGTACTAATAGCACACTGTTCACCCTTGATAGAATCCTCTAATATTGATACAACATCAAAGTTTTTTGGCTCTTCATATCCACAATTTGTATGGGTAAACCAATCTTTTGGGTTTAATAGTGGTGTTCCTCCAAGTTGAAGTATACGACCAGCGATCATATTTGCATGTCTAAGTTCATCTGTTGCGTGTTGATCAAGTTCTGCAATTGCTGCATCTTTCATGATCCCTTTTATCACTTTTGCTTCTATAAAATATTGATAATATGCCAACCACTCATCAGCATAAGCCCTGTTTAATAGCCCAATAACCTCATTGATCTCAATTCCCTTGATAATGGAATTTCCTCTAATAGCCATGATACTCTCCTTTAGTTGATAATTTTTATCGACAAAGAAATTATATTATAAATATTCTTAAAGGAAAATTATTATCATCTAAAATAGAGGGATTTATCTATTTTTATG
>CAZLLE010000062.1:0-24025 GCA_964560425.1 uncultured Campylobacterales bacterium | reverse complement strand
TCTGCTGTTATATCAAAACTATGCTCTTTTGCCATCTTTATATCCTTTTAAAAACTTGGATTAAATCCAAAATCATCAAATCCACCATTACTAAATGATGGATCACTATATCCATGTTGTACACTTTTTGACCTTAAATTTATAATATCCATTTTGGGATCAATACCTTGAGGACAAGCCAAAGTACACTCTCCACATAGCGTACAATCCCAAACTCCTTTGGTTTGTACCTCATCAATTTTCTCTTTTTCATCGTCACATCGTATATCACTAATATAACGATAACTTCTAGTTAAAGCAAAAGGTCCCAAAAACATATCATCTACTTCAAGAACAGGACATGAACTAAAACAGCTTGAGCACAAAATACAATCTGTCTGTTTCTCTATCTTTTTCTCCTCTTGGATAGATATGTCATGTTTTTTACTCTCATCTGAAAGCCAACTTTTGACACGAATCAAAGTATCTTGTGCTTTTTGATGATCAACTACTAAATCTTTCAAAACTTTCATTTTAGAGAGCGGTTCTACAATATCACCATCTTTAATCTTATAAGCACAAGCTAATTTCTCTTTTCCATTTACCCTAACTGCACAACTTCCACAAACTTCACTTTTGCATCCGCTACTAAATGTAAGTGTTGGATCTTGCATAGTTTTGATAAAAGTAAGTGCATCTAAGAGTGTTTTTACTTTATCAGATACTTTATAATCAACATCTATAGAACCTTTTGGAACTCTTTGGGGACAAAATCTTTTAATTGATATTTTCATCTATTTCACCACCTTTTCAAAAATAGAGTCATGAGAAAATTTTTCATCTAAAAGTGGAAAATCCTCTCGATAGTGAGCCCCTCTACTCTCTTGCCTATCAATGGCATGAAGCAAAATTATTTCACCAATTTCCAAAACATTACCAAATTTGATAAACTCTATCAAGTTTGTATTATAAGTTTTTCCACCATCAACAATTCCCATGAGTGGTAGATTTTTTTGCATCTGTTTCAGATCTTCTAATAGCAACTTAAGCCTTTTATCTTCTCTGATAATTCCTGCATTTTTATAAAATAGAGAACCTAGAAGCTCCCTTTTTTGATAAAAATCTATCTCTTTAGGCATATTAAAGATATTATCAATAAAATCTTGATCTTTTTGTAGCTGTTTAGTATTAGCTTTATACTCTACATCTTTTGCAAATTTAGCAGCATTTTTGCCACATAAAGAACCAAAAACAATAATCTCCAATAGTGAATTACCGCCAAGCCTATTAGCCCCATGAACTCTAGCATTAGAAGATTCGCCAACAGCAAATAGTCCATCTATACTACTCATAAGATTATCATCTACAGAGATACCGCCCATAGAGTAGTGGGCTACAGGAGCAATAGGAATAAGTTCAGATACAGGATCAACACTCTCATAAGTGATAGCAAGTCTTCTCTCTTGAGGAATATTCTCATTGATAAACTCTTCACCCAAATGACGAATATCTAAAAAGACCTCATTGCCATCTTCTATTTGAGCATAAATAGCACGACTCACTTCATCTCTAGGTTTAAGCTCATCAATAAATCTTTCACCTTTTTGATTGACAAGATAACCCCCTGCCCCTCTAGCACTCTCACTAATCAAAATACCTGAGTTTTTAAGTCCTGTAGGGTGAAACTGCATAAACTCCATATTACTTATTTTAGCCCCTGCTCTTAGTGCTGAGGCTATTCCATCACCTGTAGATTGATTTGTATTTGTAGTAAATCCATAATAGATCGCACTATACCCGCCAGTTGCCATAATTACACTTTTGGCTTCTATATACTCTATACTACTATCTCTAATATTTAAAAAAGTTGCACCTTTTACGCTATTATCAGCAACCGATAAATTAAGCAAAAATCGCTCATTCAAAAATTTAATTCCCTCTTTGAGAGATTGATCATAGAGTGTATGTAAAATTTTGAGTCCAGTATAATCTTGTGAATAACAAGCCCTCTGATGAGAAGCCCCACCAAGTCGTCTTTGAGCAATTTTGTTATCTTTGGTACGACTAAATGGCACACCAATAGATTCAAGCCAATCTATAGACTCAATAGCCCCTTTACAAAGCTTTGTAATCATCTTTGAGGATCCTAGCCTCTTTGATGAAGCAATAGTATCTTCAATATGTGAGATAGTAGAATCACTATCCATATTTGCCAAAGCAGCATTAATACCACCTTGAGCCATACATGTTTGAGAGCGAGTTGGATAGCCCTCTGAGACTACAACAACCTTTGCTCCACTCTTTGAAGCATGAAGAGCAGCACTAAGCCCAGCTCCACCACTTCCTATAATTAATATATCATATAACATTTCCCCATCCTATACTTAAAGATAATATTATATCAAATATTTAAATATTATAAAATTCCCTATACCACTTTATAAAATTCTCCACACCTTTTTCAATTGGAGTATCTGGTTTATAACCCAAATCATCAATCAAGCCTTGAACATCTGCATAAGTACTCTCAACATCACCAGCTTGCATATCCATGAAATTTTTTTGAGCTTTTATATTCAATTGATCTTCAAGAGCAGAGATAAAATCCATCAATTTTATAGGTGAATTATTTCCAATATTATATATTTTATAAGGAGCTGAAGATGAAGATGGATCTGGGTTGGAGGCATTCCAATCTTTATCACAAGAGGCAGGATTATCAATTACTTTAATTACTCCATCTACAATATCATCAATATATGTAAAATCTCTACTCATATTTCCATGATTAAATACTTTTATCTCTCTATCATGAAGCATCGCATCACTAAAAAGCATAGGAGCCATATCAGGTCTCCCCCAAGGTCCATAAACAGTAAAAAATCTTAAACCAGTTGTACTAATATTATATAGATGACTATATGTATGAGCCATCATCTCATTTGATTTTTTTATAGCTGCATATAGACTGACAGGATGATCGGTATGATCACTTGTCTTAAATGGTTGCGATTTATTGAGTCCATAAACTGAAGAGCTAGAGGCATAAGATAGATTTTTTACACCACTATGCCTACACCCCTCTAAAATATTCATAAAACCAACTATATTAGAGTCAATATAAGCATTTGGATTTTCTAATGAATATCTCACTCCCGCTTGTGCTGCAAGATTACATACAGCATCAAACTTATCATTTTCAAAAAGTTTTTGCATATTCTCTCTATCACTAAGATCAAGTTTGATAAATTTATGATTTTTATATTTAGAAGAGGTAATTAAAATATTATCTTTGATATCATCTTTGTTGATACCAAGTTCTTGAACTCTTCCATACTTTAGATTTACATCATAATAGTCATTGATATTATCAAGACCAACTACTTCATCCCCTCTTTCAAGAAGCTTTAAAGCGACATGATACCCGATAAATCCAGCTGTACCAGTTAATAAAATTTTCATATATTTTCCTAAGAATAGTCTTTTAAACTATTGTAGCAAAATATATGCCTAAATCATTTTTTTATTTCTATACAATTCTTTTATCACGATATACAAAGTGACACTTTATACTATACATTATTTAAAAATAAAAAACAAATGCTATAATAGGAGATGTCCTATAAAATTAAAAACTTCACAATTCACTCAGAGATAAAAGCCTTTAAATTTCTTATAGATAATTTTGATCTTTCGATGAGAGAAGCTCAAAGATGGATTGATAAAAAAAGAGTATATTTAAACAATCAAGTAGTAATAAAAAAACATGAATTATTATTTGGAGAAGTAGGGGTAATTATTTTTGAACCTACTACAAAAGGATTAAAACCTATTTTTGAAACTTCTAATTTTGCACTTTATGATAAACCTAGTGGTATTTTAGTTCATCCTGCAAATAAAAAAACACCCTATTCTCTAACTCATGAGATAAAATATCAGTATGGCAAAAATGCAAATATTACTCATAGAATAGATAAAGAGACAAGTGGTTTAGTTTTGGCTTCAAAACATAGAGAAGCAGAAAAGATTATAAAACAGCAGTTTGAAAATAGAGAGATCAAAAAGGGATATCTTGCATTGGTAAATGGTAAAATAGATCAAGTACTAAATATCAAAGCCCCTATTCTCAAAAATCGTGATTTTTCTGATATAAAATTGAAAGTTCATATTGATGATAAGGGCAAAAAAGCACAAACAATTATTACTCCTATTGAATATTTTCCAAATAAAAATATTACACTAATAGAAGCTACACCAATTACAGGAAGGCAACATCAAATTAGAGTCCATTTGTTTCACGTGAAACATTCTATAGTTGGTGATCCAATTTATGGAGTTGATTTTAGAGTAGCAGATGACTATTTAAATGGTGTTTTAGATCAAAAAGAACGAATAAAAGAGAGTGGGGCTAGTCGCCTACTACTTCAAGCTAATTGGATAGAGTTTAAATATTATAATAGATTCAAACTCTACTCAAAACAAAATTTATTGGATCATTTAAATATCTAATCTTTATCAAGTAAAGCAACTTTTATCAAGCCACCAACACCTATAACAACAATAATTATTATAAATCCAATTTGAGCATAATCAAGATATGTCATTGTCTGTTTTCTCCTTTAATTGTCCACATGCAGCACTTATATCCAATCCTTTTGATTGTCGGATTGTACATAAAATACCATGATCATTCAGATAATTTTTGAAACTCATCATATCTTTTTCTGAGGGTCTTTGAAATGGTGAATTAGGGTAGGGATTAAAGTATATTAGATTTACTTTTGATTTGATTCCATGTAGAAGTGATACTAACTTTTTTGCACTTTTGATATCATCATTTAGATTTTTCATAACCAAATATTCAAACATTACCCTCTTTCGTGCATCTATTGGAAAATTTCGTACAGCATTAATAACTGATTCAATATTATATGCTTTGTTAATTGGCATCAACTTTTCTCTTAATTGATCATCTACAGCGTGGAGTGAAATAGCAAGTAAAACTCCCAAATTCATCTTCCCTAGTTTCTCTATTTGATGACTTAGTCCACTTGTAGATATTGTCTGTCTTCGTGATCCAATCACCAATCCATCAAGGTCATTAAAGATTTTAATTGCTTGAGTTACATTATCAATATTATCAAGAGGTTCACCCATACCCATATAGACGATATTCACACGGCGATTATGGGCTATGTTGTTCTCATTTTTGAGTATCAAGACTTGAGCAACAATCTCTCCAGCAGAAAGATCTCGTTTGAAACCTCCTTTTGCTGTTAAACAAAATGCACACCCTATTTTGCAACCAACCTGACTTGATACACACACCGTATATTTCACCTCTTGAGTGATTCTTCCTTCATCATTTTTAATCTCTTTTTTCATTGGTAATAACACAGTTTCCATAGTATAACCATCATAGCAACGAAATAGATATTTTTTACTTCCATCAGAGCTTTTTTCTACATGAACTATCTCTAAAGGATTAAAAACATAATCATTTTTAAGACTCTCTTTTAGATCTTTTGGTAGATTTTTCATCTCATCAAAACTATTAATTTGTTTTTGATATATCCAGTGAAAAATCTGTTTTGCTCTAAATGATGGTTTTACTTTTTGAGCTAATTCATCTTTGGTAAAATCCAAAATAGATTGTTTCATCTCTTTAAATCCTTATATTTATCTAACATATAAACAGAGAGTAGGGCTTTTGCCTTCTCATGATTTGTTAAAAACATATCATGTGCCTCTTTATCGCAATAGTTTGTAATTACAAAAATACCATGTAGTGGTATTTCAAACTCTTGTGCTATTTTCAAAACGGAAAAAAACTCCATATTTTCAAGTTCGACTCCATATTTTCGATATTTTTGAGCTAATTCCATATTGGTTGTAATATAATTACTAGAGTTTACAATATCTTTTGAAGTGGCAATTGTTCCACGTGAAACATTTTTTTCATCTTTGTATGCCTCAATTACATTATCAATCGGAGTATAAGAGTTATTATCCAAAAAAGATAACTCTATGTTAGATCCTATAGAAGATTCTACAATATCAAAAGGTTTATATTTACCATAGCTCCCTGCACTTCCAATAAATATTAGATATTCAGGCTTATCAAAAAGAGCCATTCTTGTAAGATTCATAGCACTCTCAATCAATCCAACACCTATAGCTGTAGCAAATGGAAAAGTCTCATTATTTCCAGCACAAACAATCACTTTTATATCCTCACAGGAATATTATTATCCCTAAGATATCGCTTCAAATCCATAATATCAATCTCTTTAAAATGAAAAATCGAAGCGGCTAGGGCAGCATCTGCACCTCTCTCAAATGACTCTTTTATATGCTCCATAGTCCCAGCTCCACCACTTGCAATAATTGGTATAGATACCTCTTTTGCTATTAGAGAGTTTAGTTCATTATCATATCCAGCTTTTGTACCATCACAATCCATAGATGTAACCAATAGCTCCCCTGCACCTCTATTATAAGCCTCTTTTGCCCACTCTATAGCATCAATTTTAGTATCTTTTCTTCCACCATTTAGATATATATTCCAACTATCTCCTGTTCGTTTTGCATCAATAGCGACTACAATACATTGTGAACCAAACCGTTTCGCTCCATCATTTATTAAATTTGGATTTTGAATAGCTGCTGAATTTACACTTACTTTATCGCAACCAACATTGAGCAGAGCATAAATATCTTCTAATTTTCTAATCCCACCACCAACAGTTAATGGAATAAAAACCTCTTTTGCAACCTGCTCTACTATATGAACTATTGTATCTCTATTATCATGACTAGCTCTAATATCCAAAAAAGTTATCTCATCTGCACCTTCATCATTATATCTTTTGGCAACCTCCACAGGATCACCCGCATCACGAAGACCAACAAAATTGACCCCCTTAACAACACGACCATTTTCTACATCTAAACATGGGATAATCCGTTTAGCAAAATGTTCCATTGATATCTCCTCTCCTATATTAATACAAATATATTATCAAAATGAGACTATAATAACGCTATGAAAATTAGCGTAAATAGTCCATGTCCATGTGGAAGTGGTAAAAAATATAAAAAGTGTTGTCAGATTTATCATAAAGGGGCATTAGCCCCAAATGCTTTAACTTTGATGAAGAGTAGATATAGTGCTTATTATGTAGGTGAGGTAAACTATATCATCAAAACTACACATGTAGACAATCCACTTTATGAAGAAGATAAAGTTAGGTGGAAAAAAGAGTTAGAAATTGTTTCACGTGAAACAATTTGGCAAAATTTAAAAATTATAGAGTTTAAAGAGATCGGAGATAATAAATCATCTGTTTCGTTTATTGCAAGTTTTGAAGGTGGTAAAATAGAGGAGAAAAGCTTTTTTGTAAAAGAGCAAGGAGTCTGGAAATATTATAACTATGAGATATTGGTAAGTTGAAAATTCAACTTACCAAGGAATAACAACCTCTTCATTATCAAAAAGATTTAGTGTTACCTTTGTCATGTTATTTGATATCTCATATATCAGAACATATCTAGTAGCAACACCAACTCCTTCTGCATTATCAATATATTTAAACTGAATCTCAACAGAGGGAATATCTAACATAGTAGGATTTCTAGCAATAAGCTCCTCTTTATAGGATCTAAGTATAGGTTCATCATGAACATAAAGTAATAAACTTTTCTCCTCAAAATCAACGCTAAGATTAGATAATTTTTCAATAAGTGCTGTAAGCTTTGCAATATCTTCTGTGGCCTTTTCGTCGGTATTAACCAAAGATATATTTAAAGTTCCAATTAAAATATCCAAACTATTATAATCTCTAATCCTCTGACTTGTAAAACCAACTAAAATATTATCAACATCTCCTGTTCTAAAAACCTCTACTTTTGAAATTTTATCACTAATTGACACACTACCGCTACCACAACCAAACATAAATAAAAGAACAAATATATAAAAGGGAGAATAAAATTTACTCAAACGCATAAGAACCTCCATATTTTTTATGTTTTTATTATATCTAGTTAAACTTTTTTTGTATTGAAGGCAAATGCATCGTTGAACAGTGTATACTACCGCCTTCTTCGATCAATCTAAGAGCATTAATAGGTATTATCTCATGAGAAGGGAAAAGCCCTTTAAAGAGCAAAATCATCTCTCTATCAAGATCATCTTGATAAGTAGGTAGAAGTATAGTTCTATTTGTAATTAGAAAATTTGCATAAGTTGCAGGTAATCTTTGATTATTCTTATATTTAGCAGAGGGGAGGGGAAGAGGGATTAATTGATAAGGATTATCATTTAATGTTCTAAATTGTTCAAGCTCTTTTTCCATTTTTTTTAACTCTTCATAATGTTCATCCTCTTGATCTTTACATGACACATACACAAGAGTATCTTCGCTTACAAATCGAACAAGAGTATCAACATGGGCATCTGTATCATCACCAATCAATTCACCATGATCTAGCCACAAAACTCTACTAAGACCAAAAAACTCTTTTAGCCTCTCTTCTATCTCTTTTTTTGAAAAAGAGGGGTTTCTATTTGGATTTAATAGGCATTTTGAAGTAGTGATAAGTGTTCCATTTCCATCACTCTCAATTGAGCCTCCTTCTAGTACAAAGTCGACTTTAGTACTTGACCAGCTACCTGTTTGTCGATGTTTGAGTGGTTTTCTGACGATTTTCTTGTCAAGTTTAAACTTAAAACTAGCTTTTTCTCTTTTTTGGCTATTTTTAGTGCTTGACCAGCTACCTGTTTGTCGATGTTTGAGTGGTTTTTTGACGATTTTCTTGTCAAGTTTAAACTTAAAACTAGCTTTTTCTCTTTTTTGGCTATTTTCAGTGCTTAACCAGCTACCTATTTGTCGATGTTTGAGTAGTTTTTCATTGATTTTATTGTCAAGATTAAAGTCGAATTTTGCACCCCAAGCATTAAATTCAAAGTCTAAAAGCTCTCTAATTCCATCACGATAAATAGAGATCAGACCATAATCTCTAATCCATGTATCATTTGTCTCTAATTTAATAAAATAGATATTATGTGTATAACAAAAAAGTTCTTTTGTAGACTCTATATCATCACATATTAAAATCAATTTTTGGTATGTAGCTATTGAACTTGCTATGCGTACAAAAACAGATAATGCGGATTGTAAATTATTAGACCAATCACTATTTTTATGTGGGAAAGCCATTAAAATAGCATCTTGTTCTTCCCACTCTGCTGGCAATCTTATAGACATATCAATTATTACTCAAAGATAAAGTTGTATCAATTAAAGCAATTAAATCATACATGCTACTACCTTCATAGATTACTACTTCATTATTACTATTTAATATTTGATGATATGCCTCGATATTTTTTCTAGATGGACAATGGTTAGCCCCGCCATAAGATTGACATGCAAAAGCAGCCCAACTTCTAGCCATCTCCATAGCCTCTTTAAAATCTATTTTTGTAAAGTTTTTATTACCACTTAATTTATATACCATACCCGCACAAAAAGCATCTCCTGCACCTGTTGAATCAACAAACTGCTCCTTTATATTGACTGGTCTTGCCATAAAAAGGGCATTGGTCAAATCTTTCATAATACCAATTGCACCAAAACGATCAAGCGTTACAATAGCATTTATATTTAATTCTCTTATTTTTTTTATGATCTCTTTTAGATATAACTTTTTGGACTCTTTTTTAAAAAATGTATTAAACTCCTGAACATTTAATTGAAAAATATCAATTTTACAAAGATATTTCTTCCAATAATCAACACCATATTCAATTTGAGTACGACCAAAATTTGAGTAGACTAAACATCCATCACTAATATTCTCAATCGCATAGATAGTACTCAAATCATTTTTATCATGGTTAATCTCTTCTCTATCACTACGAATATGTCCAATAATTAGTGCAGAAATATCTTCTATACTAGAGAGTCTCTCTTTTACAAACTCTTTAAAAATATTCTCATTATTTTGATCAGATGATAAGATAGTACGATGAACTCCCTCGACAACAATAGTCGATTGAGGAGTTTTTAAATTTTTTACAAAGAAGTTATTGCTTTGAATAAAAAATCTACTCTTATCATCAATAGAGGAGGAGAGGGCATCCAAAATAGTTTTGTGGATCTTTTTTCCATTCTCATCATTTCCTACAAATAAAATAGGATAAACGGGAGATCCAACACTCAAAAGTCTCATGGTATAATTTACACCACTACCACCAATAAACTCCTCAACATCTACAAAATTTTTGGAACCTCGCACAATATTATCTTTGCTTTTTAGAATATATTCTATATTTGCACCACCGACAACAACAATATTTTTTCTCTGATTCATTGGGGATCTTTACCCTTTTTTTAATTTTCTTAAAACTATATCGTAAAACTAAGAAAATTTAATGTAGAATACGCCATTCTAACACAAGGCTTAAAATTTGATTAAAGCAAAAAAAAGATTTGGTCAAAACTTTCTCAAAGATGAGTCGATATTAGAGAAGATCATCCAATCGATGCCCAATGACGAAAAAAAGATTGTCGAAATTGGACCTGGCTTAGGTGATTTAACAAAAAGGCTACTTGAATCTGGTGAGAGAGAAGTTGTAGCCTTTGAGATTGATTTAGAGTTATGTGATTATCTGCAAGATAAGTTTGTTGATCAGTTGCAAACAAAAGAGTTGACATTAGTATGTAATGATGTGATTAAGGAGTGGGATAATAGAAAATCCCTTCTTCATCAGCCATATCATTTAATAGCTAATCTCCCCTATTATGTTGCAACAAATATTATTTTAAGGGCATTAGAGGAGACTCATTGCTCCTCAATTTTAGTAATGATTCAAAAAGAGGTTGCTCAAAAATTTTCTGCACAAGTTGGAGATAAAAATTTTTCTGCACTCTCTGTACTTGCAAGTGCTATTTCTGATTGTCGTATATTATTTGATGTTCCTCCTGAGTGTTTTGATCCAGCACCCAAGGTTACATCATCCATATTATGGCTAAGTAAAAAAGGTTCTTATATACCAGATGAGAGATATAAGGGGCTTTTTGTGTCAAAAGAGGAATTTGAAAAATTTAAGGTTTTTCTAAGAGTTAGTTTTTCAGCTCCTAGAAAAACTTTAATAAAAAATCTCAAGAGTAATTACTCAAAAGAGTTAATTTTAGAGTATTTTAATCAAAATGAGATAGCACATAATTTGCGTCCACATCAACTATCAATCTCACATTATCACTTATTATTTAGGAAAATAAATTAATAATAGGAAATAATATATGCAAGAAAATAGCAATGATAAAAAAAATGAAAATAGTAGTGCAAACAACCAAGAAAAGGTAATTGCACCAGCAAAAGTTGAAGTAACCAATAAAAAACAGACAAACAGTCAAAAACCAAAGCAAACCACCAATAAACCGAAGCAAAACAGATCAAAAAACTCTAATTATGGTAAACGAAGAAAATTTTCTGCCAAATTAGGTAATGAACCGTGGGAAATAAGCATTAAAGATGCGATTAACGCAAATAAGATTATTAGAAAACAGGCACTTCAATCATATAATAAGCTTAATCTCAATACAAAAGCAACTATCAAGATAACTCCACTAGGTGGACTAGGTGAAATTGGTGGAAACTTTATGATAATGGAGACTGAAAAAGAGGCTATTATAATAGATATTGGGATGAGCTTTCCTGATGATGGCATGCATGGTGTGGATATTTTGGTACCAGATTTTTCATATATTAGAAAAATAAGACAAAAAATCCAAGCTATTATTATTACACACGCCCATGAAGATCATATTGGTGCTGTGCCATACTTTTTTAAACAGTTTCAGTTTCCAATCTATGCAACACCACTACCATTAGGAATGCTTGCAAATAAATTTGATGAGCATGGATTAAAAAAAGAGAAGAAGTTTTTTAAACCTGTACAAAAGAGAAAAGTATATCATATTGGAGAGTTTTCAATTGAGTGGATGCATATCACTCACTCTATTATCGATGCTTCATCTTTAGCAGTTACAACAGAGGCTGGTACAATTATTCATACTGGTGATTTTAAGATAGATCATACACCAATTGATGGTTTTCCTACAGATCTACATAGATTTGCACATTATGGAGAAAAAGGGGTCTTGGCACTTTTGAGTGATAGTACAAACTCTTATAGAGAAGGTATTACTAGAAGTGAAGCAACAGTGGGACCTACTTTTAATAGAATTTTTGCAGCAGCAAAGGGTAGAGTGATTATGTCAACTTTCTCTTCAAATATTCATAGAGTTTATCAAGCTATTGAGTATGGACTCAAATATAATAGAAAAGTTTGTGTAATTGGTAGAAGTATGGAGAGAAACTTAGATATCGCTATGGAACTTGGCTATATCAATATTGATAGACGAGTATTTATTGATCCTCATGAGGTTCATAAATATAATGACAAAGAGGTTTTGATTGTTACAACAGGAAGTCAAGGAGAGCCAATGAGTGCTCTTTATAGAATGGCTACTGATGAACATAGACATATAAAAATAAAACCAACTGATCAAATTATCATTTCAGCAAAAGCAATTCCTGGAAATGAAGCGAGTGTATCTCGTATATTAAATTATCTAATTAAAGCAGGGGCTAGTGTAGCATATCAAGATTTTAGTGAAATTCATGTGAGCGGACATGCTGCAATTGAAGAGCAAAAACTAATGCTTAGATTGGTTAAACCAAAGTTTTTCTTGCCAGTTCATGGTGAATATAACCATATTCATAAACACAAACAGACAGGTATTGCATGTGGTATACATCCAAAAAATACTTATCTAATGAGCGATGGTGATCAGATGGAGATTTGTCCAAAATATATGAAAAAAGTGGGAAGTGTAAAAGCAGGTAAAACATATATTGATAATCAAATAAATAAACAGATTGATGATGATATTGTTATAGATAGACAAAATCTTGCTGATGCTGGTGTTGTGATGATCATTGCTCAAATTGATAAACAGACAAAAAAACTTATAAATAAACCAAAAGTAAAAACTTATGGTATTGTTGCAGATAGACAAGATAAAGCATTTTCAATAGAGATGGAAGAGGTCTTGGATCAATTTTTGATCAATGCAAAACCACAACTTTTTGAAGATGCAAAGGGGTTAGAGAATGGGATTAGACAAGTAATTAGAAAACATATCTTTAGACAGAAAAAAAAGTATCCTACTATTGTTCCAACCATATTTTTGATGTAAGTACTGTTTGAATGGATTATATACAAATAGCAAAAGATGTTCTTTTAAATGAAGCAAGTGAACTAGAAAGAGCAAGTAAATTTATTAGTGAAGATATAGCTCGGGCTATGAATATTATCTCCAACACAAAAGGTAAGTTAATTATTACAGGTGTTGGAAAAAGTGGGCTTGTAGGTTCTAAAATGGCAGCCACTTTTGCGAGTACAGGAACGAGTAGCTTTTTTTTACACCCTACCGAAGCTATGCATGGTGATTTAGGAATGATTGGCAAGGAGGATACACTTCTTGCTATTAGTTACAGTGGAGAGAGTGAAGAGTTAATTAGAATTCTTCCACATATCAAAAGATTTGATATCCCATTAATAGCCATGGCAAGTAATAAAAAATCTACATTAGGTAAATATGCCGATGTATTTTTATCTATCAAAATAGAGAAAGAGGCATGTCCACTAGGAGTTGCCCCAACATCTTCAACGACACTTACAATGGCATTAGGTGATGCTTTGGCTGTGATGTTGATGAAAAAGAGAGATTTTCAAAAAGAGGACTTTGCATCTTTTCACCCCGGTGGAAGTTTGGGAAAACAACTTTTTATAAAAATTAAAGATCTTATGAAAGAGAAAAATTTACCTATCATTAGAGAAGATACACTACTAAAAGATGCTATTGTTGTTATGAGCGAAGGAAGATTAGGTAATGTTCTAGTTTGTGATAAAGATAATAGATTAAAGGCAGTTTTGAGTGATGGTGATTTAAGAAGAGCACTATTACAAAAAGATTTTTCACTAGAAAATAGTGCATATCAACATGCAAACAAAAACCCAAGATATAGTAGCAATGAAAATATGTTGGCAAGTGACGCATTAATATTAATTGAAAAATATAAAATGCAACATATAGTAATTACAGATAATAATAAAAAGGTCAAAGGAATACTTCATATTCATGACTTAATAGAGGCAGGTATAAAATGAGCGGTGAAGGAATAAGATTAAATAAATTTTTGTCACATAACACAAAAAATTCTCGTAGAGAAGCAGATCAATTAATCAAAGATGGCAAAGTAGTAATCAAAGGTAAAACTATCACAGATATAGGACACCAAGTCATGAAAGGTGATAAAGTTTATCTAAATGGTCGATTTGTACATCGAAAAAATGAGTTTACAGTTTTAGTCTACAATAAAGCCAAAGGTGAACTTGTAACAAAAAAAGATGATCGTGGTAGAAAAACTATATTTGATAATCTATCAAAAAGATACCACCACTACCTACCAATTGGTAGGTTAGATTTTGCAAGTGAAGGATTAATTTTACTAACAGACTCTCCAAGTGTAGCTACTGCTCTTATGACAACAAATTTAGAGAGAGTATATTATCTTAAAATTAAAGGTGCTATAACAGCAGAGATGGAAAATGCAATGAAAATGGGTCTTAATGCTTCAGTAGCAACAAAAGGTGCTCATAGTCATACAAAGATCACTTCGATGGAATTTGCCCCCTTTGTGAGCTATACAATCATTAAAAACAATCCCAACTACTCAAGACTAAAAGTTATTATCAATGAAGGTAAAAATAGAGAGCTTAGACGATTTTTTGGATATTTTGATGCAGAAGTCATGGATCTTAAAAGAGTTGAGTTTGGAGGTATTAGTCTAGATCAGTTAAAAGAGGGCAAGATGCGTTTTTTATCAAAAAGTGAATATCACAGCCTACATACATTTTTGGACTCTATAAAAATAGCAAAAATAAAGAGTGAACGAAAAGAGTCATACGATAAGTGACAAATCTACCTCATAAATTTAGACCAAAAAAATTAGAAGAGGTTATTGGACAAAAACATTTAATTGCTCCTAATAGAGCACTCTATAAACTAATTAAAAAAGGAGCTATTCCTCATAGCTTCTTTTATGGTCCTCCAGGAAGTGGTAAAACAACTTTAGCAAAAATTATTGCATTAGAACTAGATAGTCCATTTTATGAGATGGATGCTACAAACCTCAAAGTTGAACAGATTCGTAAAATTTTGACACAATATCAAAATAGTCTGATAAAGCCTATTATATTTATTGATGAGGTTCATAGATTAAGTAAAACACAGCAAGAGGTTTTACTTATTCCAATGGAGAGCAATAGAGCTATTATAATTGGAGCATCGACAGAAAATCCATACTTTTCACTTACAGCAGGAATTAGATCTAGATCTATGTTATTTGAATTTTTTAATTTATCATTTGATGATTTAGAAGAGTTAGTAAATAGAGTAAGAGATAAATATAGTTTTAAAATAGAGGATAATGCAAAAAGATATCTTATTAATTCATCGGCAGGGGATTGCAGAGCACTGCTAAATTTATTAGAGTTTGCACTACAAATAGAGAATAATATTAGGCTAGAAACACTAAAATCACTCCGCCCACACATGCTAAAAGATGGGATAAGTAGCAGTGATACACACTATGATCTAGCAAGTGCAATGATTAAAAGTATTAGAGGTAGTGATATAGATGCCTCTTTATACTACTTAGGAAGGCTCATTGATGGAGGGGAGGGTGTTGAATTTATTAGTAGAAGATTAGTAATTTTGGCAAGTGAAGATATAGGAAATGCAAATCCAAATGCTCTAAATATCGCCACAAGCACAATGCTTTCAACTGCAAAGATAGGATATCCTGAGAGTAGGATTATTTTGGCTCAATGTGTAATATTTTTGGCATCTTGTCCAAAATCAAATAGTGCATATAGAGCAATTAATAAAACCCTATCTTTTATTAGAGAGAGCGAAAAACTACCCATTCCAAAATATTTAAAGGGAAGTGGAAATAGAGGATACCTCTATCCACATGATTTTAATGGATGGGTATCTCAAGAGTATATAACAAAGCCAAAAGAGTTTTATAATTCAAGTGGTATTGGCTTTGAAAAGACACTTAATAACTGGCTTGAAAAAATTAAAAAGATTAACCCTACTTAATTTTTGACCAAACTCTACTCTCAACTATATTCCCTTTTTCATCTGTAATTTGTATCAAATTTCCAAATTTATCGTAACTATTAAAAGTAAATACACTTTTTTTGTATGTTCCATCAGATTGTATATCTACTTCTGATTTAAACTCATTTCCATGCTTATCATAACTTTTTAGACGATTAGCAATTTCACCATCAAATGAACTTTTTTCACTAATAAGTAATCCATCTGAATTATAGGTTTCAATTAAAAATATATTCCATGAACCTTCATCATAATTTTCAGTTTTTTTCTCTACATTTCCACTAATTTTATAGGTATATAAGATTCTAGAATCAATATTATTATCTTTATTATAGTCAATATCTTCCTCTAGTAAATTCAGTTTTTCATCATAAAGATATGAGATTAAAACATCTCCATTTTTTTCACCTGGATGCAAAATTTCTTTTGAAATTAGAGTTCCATTTTTACTACTATATTCATACAGAGATACCTCAAAAATACCATCAGTATTTCTTTTCTTCTCCTCTTTAGTTAAATATCCATCTCTATTATAACTATAGGTTGTTGTTGTAATTGAACCACTTGAGAGAATAGTAGTCTCAACAGCAGTTAAAACACCATCATTATTATAAGCGTAGGTTGTTGTTTCATCTATGCTACCATCAGCTGATAGATCAACTTCCAATTTAGATAATCTTTTTTTATTATCATAAGAGTAAATTTTTATCGTATCTAATGAACCATCAGCATGTAAATCACACTCTTCTCTAGATAAATTTGCATTTTTGTTATAACTATATGAGATCTTTTTATCAATATTTCCATCACCTTCGACATCTTGTTCAAGAGATGTAATCTTCCAAACAAATTCTTCTAATAACTGGTTTGCTTGAACATAAATATCTTTACCAGCTCTAACCATTTTAATAATAGGAACTATCTCTTTTTCATAATCAACTCGCAATTTATCTCTATGAGCAATAGGACTCCACAAAAGAATATCATTTAAATCAATAACAGCATCATCATTTAAATCTCCACCATTTTCAACGCTTAATAGTAATTTTTTTGCCCGATCATTAATCATTGTTTGAATTTCATCAGATGAGTATAGATCTGAATTGACTAACTCTTTCATAGATTGGTAGATAATTTCAGTTAAAATATTAATTTTAAAAACTCCACTATTTAATAACTTTGGAGATATAATAAGATGCAGTTTACCACTGTTAATAGTGGGCTTTTTATCCCATATTCCATTGGTATCTACATCAACATCTACACCACCAGAGACCTGAATAATATAAAAATCACTTTTTGTTAATTTAAATAGTGTATCTGTAGAGATATTCATATCTACTAACTCTTTTATAGCTGTAATTAGACCTGAGCTATTAATATCTACTCCATCTCCAGCAGTAGTTACTCCTCTATAAAGAGGATGAGATACATTAGGAATACGAATATCATAAGAGGCCTTACTAAGTGGTCCAAAAAGAGACACTTCCCCCTTAACATCACCATCCAAAACACTTCCTATAACCCCAAATGTACCTAATGCTAGTACCATACTAAGTTTAATTATCTTTTTAAGTTTTTGAGTCATAATAAACTCCTTATTTAATACCTACAATCAATGAACTCCCCCATCTTTTTATAGGCTCTAAACATATTTTACTGAGTTCTTCAACTCTTAAAACTTAAATTCTTTTAAAGTTTTTAGTCTATATTTTTTTATAATGATAAAATAATTAAGTATTTTTTTATAGTTTTATTTTTATACTGTTTTAAGTTAGACTATTTGATTTTTATTTTTTTTGAAAGTTTTTTGGTATTTTTTAATAGTGCTACTAAAAGTAGCACTATTCTAGAAAAACTATTTAGATTTTTGCTTCTCTAGTAGAATATCATATCTAGGAAAACCAAATACAGTCTCTCTAGTTACAGATATTTTATCTTTGTTATCAATTGCATAAGCATGAATAGTTATCGGATGAACAGTATCTTTTGTTGTATCTTTTGATAAAATTTTTCTAGTACCAAGTCTTACAATTTGTACATCTTCTCCACCTGCTTTTACTTTAAACGGTTTTTTAGGTCTTAATACCTTAATATCAGGATTATTTACCACTTCAAAATAGTACATATGATCCTCTCTCTCAGTATTTTTAAAGAGAAATTTATAAGCATTTGTTACTAATTTACCATCATCTTTAATCTTATACAAAGAGGTAGTTTTATTGATATTTAACAACATATACTCTTTTGTTGAACCCATCAAAAATAGACCTACAAGAGATAAGATTAGAGCAATACCATAAGCAACTGTTCTAAATCTTAAAAACTTAGGTTTTCTCTCCTCTTCAACAGCACTATAACTAGTCCAAGTAATTAATGAAGGCTTACCAAGAGCACCCATTACCTCAGTACAAGCATCAGCACATTCAAGACAGTTAATACACTCTAATTGCGTACCTGCTTTAATATCAATATGTGTAGGACAGACACGAACACAACTATCACAATATGTACACTCATTATTTTCATCAACAGCTAATAACTCTTTTTTATTATTAACAAGCTTATCTTGTTGATTTTCAGCATAAATATGACCACCACGGTGTGTATTATAGATAGTCTGAATTGTCTCTTCATCATACATAACAGATTGAACTCTAGCATAAGGACAGACATAAATACAAAAATCTTCCTTAAGCTTAATTACATCATAAATCAAAAATAGAGCCAAAACAATGATTGTCCCCATCATAACACCATGATCGGCTGGATTTTTAATATACTCAAAGAATTCCTCAGGTGGAACAAAAAACCACATAAAGTTTGCAGCCGCAATAAATGATAAGATTGTCCAAATTAATACAGCAATACTCTTTTTACCATATTCTCCTTCTGGCTCTTTTTGTTTGTTTTGAATACTTCTTCTAATCCCCAAAAGTTTAGTTTCAATTAAATCTCTATAGATCACCCTGAAAATGGTCTGTGGACACATCCAACCACACCATACACGACCACCTAATGTTGTCAAAAAGAATACACCTAGAAAACCAAAAATCAATAAAAATGGCATCATATACAACTCTTGCATATCAAATTTTGTAAAAAACATATGAATCTGTTTATGATCAAAGTTTAATAAAAAGAAATGTGCACCATTAATTTTAATCCATGGTAGTACCAGTGAAATAATTGTTACAGCAATAAAGGCGTAATATCTTTTAATTCGATAAGGTACCCACCCCTTTAAATACTCTTTCATTCTCTGTTTAGAACTCTTCTTAGCTTCTACTTCTGCCATCTACTTCCCCCTATATTAAGTAATTTTAACTATTTGTTAGTTTACACTTTTTAGATTGTACTGAATTATTAATATCTTCATGTATATGCAGATTCATATCATTCATGTTTTGTAAATTTACAATCTCTTTTAATGACCTAGAGTTAATGTAATCTTTTAGTGAACTACGACTAACTTCTAATCTTTTTGCTATTTCACTAACAGATAAACGCATCTCTAACATCTTAAGAATTTCAGATTTTTTTGGATCAAATTTTGATTTTGAAAAACTGCCTTTTGGTCTACCTAGTAGACTCTTATCCTTACTCATATTAAGAGCTCTAATTTGAGAGAGAGTACTCATCATAAAACTTGCAGTTGTATCTTTAGATATAATAATTTTCTCACGACATAGATGAATATTAATATTATGTTTAAATATACAATCAAAAATTTTAGTTAATTCTCCAACTTTATGGCTTAAAAGAGTAATGTCATAGACAAGGAGAGTATCATTAAATTTGAGTTTTTTTAAAAGAGCCAAAAAATCTTCTCGCTCCTCTAAAGGTACATTAGTACAACTATTATCAAGCTCTGTAATCTCTATTGCTAAAGCTTTAGAGTGAGCATACTCAATAATAAATTTTTGTTGGGCAGGAATAGAGAACTCTCTATCCTTCCCTCGTAAAAATGCTATCACCATAATTAAACCTTTTATCTTAGAAGTAGGATTATAACACTAATGACGGAATAAATCAAGGTTTTACCTAATTAAAGCATCATTTTTGATTAAAAACTAGCTTCATAGGTGTAGTATATTTTTTTAATTCTTTTCTAAACTTATAATCAGATACTTCATGCTCACTATATTCAGAAAAATCCCCAACATTATTATGAAGTATTTTACTAAAAACATCTCCACTAAAAGGTTTACCAAAATAGTACCCTTGTATTACATCACAATTCTCTTTTTTAAGATATTCAAACTGTTCAAGACTCTCTACACCCTCAGCCACCACACCAAGCCCTAAGCTATGAGCCATAGCAATAATAGTATTTACAATTACTCTATCATTTTTTGATAGTGTTAAATTCTGTATAAAAGATTGATCAATTTTAAGTGTATCAATAGGCAAAGATGTTAAATAACTAAACGATGAATATCCTGTACCAAAATCATCAATAGCAATAGTAATCCCTTTTTGTTGTAACTGTTTTAAAACAGAGACAGCAAGGCTCATGTTTTTCATGAGTGTACTCTCTGTAAGCTCCAATTTCAAACGATAAGGGTTAAAATCTGTCTCATCCAAAATTTGATCTATAGTTTCAAGAAGATTACTCTGTAATAGTTGAACACCAGAGATATTTACAGATAAAATTAGATCCTTAAAACCATCATTATGCCACTTTTTCATCTGCATCATTGACTCTTTTAGAACAATTTGCCCAATCTCCAAAATTAGTCCAGTATCTTCCGCAATTGGTATGAAATCTAATGGTGGAATCTTTTTAAGATCAGGGTGATTCCATCTTACAAGAGCCTCTGCACCAATTACCTTTTGATTTTTTGAATCAACAAGAGGCTGATACTCCACAAAAAATTCATTATTAGCAATTGCTTTTCTAAGACTATTTTCAAGCATAATACGATTTGTAATAACTTCATGCATTTGTGGTCTAAAAATTTGATAACATCCCTGCTTATTCTCTTTTGCCTCAAGCATTGCTAAGTTTGCATTTTTAATTAATGCTTTTGCACTATTAGCATCAGAAGGAAAAAATGATATACCCATATTTGGATTTAAAAATATCTCATTACCTTTAATTCTAAACGGCTCTTTAAATAGTTTTTCAACTCTTTGAGCCAAACCACCAGCATCAAGTTCATCTTCAACCTCCTCAAAAATAATAACAAATTCATCAGAGCCAAATCGTGCAACAGTATCATAATCTCTTAGTTTAGAGTATAATCTTTTACTAATTGAGCGTAAAAGTTCATCAGCAAATGAGTAACCAAATGTATAGTTAACACTCTTAAAATTATCAATATTCAAAAATAGTGTAATTAATTTTTTATTCTGTCTACTTGCTTTATTCATAGAGTTTTGCAATCTATCCATTAATAAATTTTTATTAGGTAGATCTGTTAAAGCATCATAGTTTGCTAAATATTGCAATCTATCTTGCACTTCATCCTCTCCAGAGTGTTCAATCCCCAATAAAAAGAGTGTATCAATATACCCTTTTTTACTCACAAATGATTTTTCCCAAGTTACAATTTTTTTATTACCATCTCTACATATAAAAGGAAAATTTAACTCTAAAATAGATTTTTTTTCCTTAAAAGATTTTTGTATATCAAATCGTACTCTCTCTTGATAACTTTGAGGCACAAAAAGGGATACAAAATCTTCACCCAAAACTTCACCACTTCTATATCCACTCAAAGATTCAGCATGAGCATTAAATTCATTAATTTTTCCATCTATATCAAAAGAGATCACGACCATTTTATTATTTTCAACCAAATTTTGATCTACCAAATTATTAACTCTTTTTGGCATTTTTAATTTAGCAAGATCAAGATTAAAAGCATAAAATTTAAACCCTTGATTCTCATTACCAATCACAATTGAGTTAAGATTTGTAAGTAAAAGTGTGTTGTCTTTTTTCATGTATTCAATTTCATCACTAAAACTTGAAATTCCACTCTTTAAAGAGTTGTCAAAGTCTATAATAAAAAGCTCAACTAGGTGTTTAGGAATAATTAAAGAGTCTATACTCTTACCAATAGCTTCAGCACCACTATAACCAAACATATTCTCACAGGCTCTATTCCACTCTACAACAACTCTATTCTCATCTAATGCATAAATTGCAGTATTTGGAATATTTTGAAAAAGGTGTCTACACCCCTCACTCTCTAATCTTTTTTTATGCCACTCTTTATTTATAAGTTGATTCATATCCATAGTTAAATCCCTAGTATATTATTAATAGATATATATCGACATAAATTTTATTTTTTGAATAGTTTTTTTGAAATTATTTAATTTCTAAATAAGTATTAAATGAGAAAGAGTAGTTCCCAAGAAAACTTGGGAACTATAGAGATAAGGTTATTTGCTACCAAAAAATTTACTAGCCATATCCATAATACCATCAATACCACCAACAGCATCAAGCAAAGAACCCTCTCCTGTAGCTTTATCAATCATATTTGGAATTGCATCAGTAAGACCACTAAGTGCAGTATCTTTATCAACACCTAACTTATCAGCAAATTCACTAACTTTATCCTCACCCAATATTTCAGTAAGTTGAGAGCCATCTACAGGTTCATTTTCACCATCGCCCATCCAAGAGGATATGATAGAACCAACTCCATCACTAGAAGTTAGAGAAGATAAGATATTACTCAAATCTATTCCACCCTCTTCATTAGAGATCAAACCACTCAATGCGTCCATAACAGTATTTTGATCTATCTCGCCTGCACTATCACCAAGCTTACTTTTAAATAGCTCTGTCCCCATATTTACAATATCTGCTAATTCCATTTACTCTCTTCCTTAAATTAAATTTGTAAAACAGTGTAATTATATCACAACTTACTTTTTAATTTTTTTTACGATTTTGCCTTCTTAGTCATTCTCTTTCTTACTGTAGGATCAAGATATTTTTTTCTAATACGGATACTCTTTGGTGTAATCTCAACCAATTCATCCTCTTCAATCCACTCTAAGGCATGTTCTAGTGTTGGTGTTCTTGGCGGAACAAGCTTAATTGCTTCATCTGCACCTGAACTTCTCACATTTGAAAGTTGTTTTCCTTTGATAGGATTGACATCCAGATCATTTGCACGTGCATGTTCACCGATGATCATTCCGACATAGACTTTATCCTGCGGTTTGATAAACATCACACCACGTTCCTGAAGGTTGAAAATAGAAAAACCGGAAGCTTCACCATTTTCCATAGAGACAAGCGCGCCGTTCATACGATGCTCTATACCACTCATCAACGGTCTGTACTCCAGAAAAGAGTGGTTCATGACACCTTCTCCTTTAGTATCTGTCAAAAACTGACTTCTAAAACCAATCAAACCACGTGCGGGAATCTCAAACTCAATTCTGGTTTGTCCGTCACCTGTCGGTGTCATAGATTTCATCTCTGCTTTTTTACGACCCAGTTTTTCAATAACCACACCGGTAAAATCATCCGGTACATCCACAACCAGATGCTCAAATGGTTCCATCTTTACACCATTTTCTTCTTTGATAATTACTTCAGGACGTCCCAGTAAGAACTCAAATCCTTCACGTCTCATGTTCTCTGCCAAAATGGTAATCTGAAGTTCACCACGACCGGAAACTTTGAAACTTCCCTCTCCGCTGCTCTCATATTTCATGGCGATATTAGTCTGCATTTCAGATTCAAGTCTTTCGGCAATTTTATTGGAAGTAACAAACTTTCCTTCTGTTCCTGCAAGCGGTGAATCGTT
>CAZLLE010000061.1:0-7046 GCA_964560425.1 uncultured Campylobacterales bacterium | reverse complement strand
GATAGCTTCAATATGGCGGAGACCATTACCATATTTATATCTTTCGATTGCATCTATCTTCTTCTAAAGTCCCAACTACTAACATCTTATATCTCGGCATGTTCTACTCTCCAGCAATTGCTACCGATCTATTTATCTTTTACTATTGATCTTGTTTAGCAGATTATTCTTTAGACATGTTTTTTGAGAAAAATTTAGCCCAGCAAAAGCACATCACATATTTATATCAATTGGAAATGTGACTTTAGTCTCATCCAAAATAGACTAAAGTCACAGTTCCTAAAAGGAGAAAAAGTGACGGAAGGTTTTTATGGCTTTATTGCAAAGTAGACTCTCCAGCGATTTGAGAGGTTGAACAATAAAATGTCACTCTTTTAAATGAAAATTCAACAAAAAGTTGATAAACTCTCACTGAGCCTTGTGCTTGTTGAGTGAAACCGTTAGCTTCCAGGCGGGGGTTTCACTCTCTCTACTTTACAGCCTCTTTTAAAAACCTTCAAAAAAAGCATTGCCAAATTTTAGAATAAAACCATTTAGAAAACATTAACAAAATTTGATTAGTTTTATTATTTTATAATTTTTTCTACTCTTGTAATATTATACTCTCTAATCAAAACAGATAATTAACCTCTATTTCCCATAACCATATCACCGATGAGGCTCAAAGCAGAGCCTTCGCCTACATCATCGTTGCCAATTTTTTGAGGGGCGGCGGAGAGCATTCTTCCTGCAAGTCTTGAAAATGGTAGAGATTGCACCCAAATTTTGCCTTCGCCTTGGAGTTTGGCAAAGAAGAAACCTTCACCACCAAAGAGTCCTGTTTTGATGCCACCTGCTTGTTCCAAATCAAAATCAATATGAGATTCCATTGCGACAAGACAACCAGTATCAAGATGAAGTACATCCCCTCTTTTTAGTTCAATCTCTTTTAGCATTCCTCCTGCATGGATAAATACCATTCCATTACCCTCTAATTTTTGCATTATAAAGCCCTCTCCACCAAAAAGTCCTGTAAGTATCTTTTTTTGGAAGTGGATACCAATAGAAACTCCTTTAGCTGCGGCTAAAAAACAATCTTTTTGACATATAAGTGTATTGTTACTCATTTTGGATAGATCAACAGGGATAATCCTACCTGGATAAGGAGCAGCAAAAGCCAATTTTGCTTTACCCTCACCATGATGTGTAAATACTGTAGTAAAAAGACTTTCACCCGTAATTAATCGTTTTCCTGCTCCAACTAATTTATCAAAAAGACCACCACTATCGACTTTTGACCCTGAACCATCACCAAATATTGTATCCATAACTATGGTGCTATCTTTATACATCATTGAACCTGCCTCAGCAACAACACTCTCTTTTGGATCAAGTTCTATCTCTACATACTGTATATCTTCGCCGAATATTTCATAATCAATCTCATCAGCTTGAGTAGCTACTAGTCTGCTCCCCATTGCTCGTGATGGAGGAGGTGGAGGTGTTGAGGCAGATCCACCTCTAGCGTATAAACTATTAACTTGCTGTTGAAGCTCTTTAATTTGAGATATAGGCTTCCAATCTGTAAAGCCCTCTTTCCAAGCATACCCATCACTATCTTGTTGAGCATATCTTTTTGCCTCAGCCTTTGAAATTGGACCTACTTCTGTTCCATTACTATACTCTAAAAACCACTCTTCATTCATCTTTTGTTCCTAATATTTTTTTAGTAATAAACTTAATTACAATATCGACAGCTCAAAAAATAAGTATAATTTTTCATGGATTAGAAGATTAAAGTTTTAATTAATATATGGCAAAATCTACCCATTTTATAGGGTAGATTTTTAAGATTATCGTTTAGATACTTCTTGACAAAGTTTTACAAAATATTTTGCATTTTCAACTGGGACATCAGGTAATATTCCATGACCTAGATTAAAGATATGTCTACCATCTTTCATAGTTTCGGCTATGGACTCTACACACTCTTTTGTAGCTTCTTGGCTATATAGGCGACATGGTTCCATGTTTCCTTGAAGTACATATTTATCACCCAATTTCTCTTTTGCAAGTTCCATAGGAGTTGACCAATCTACACCAAAAACATCAAAATCACCATCAATATCATCTAAATATTGACCGATTCCTTTTGGAAACATGATAATAGGAATATGTGGATATTTGGCTTTGATATGTGCGGATATCTCTTTCATATAATCCCAACTAAACTCAAAATATTTAGATTTTTCAAGTGCTGAAGCCCATGAATCAAAGATTTGTACTACATCAGCACCCGCTTCGATCTGTTTTTCAAGATAAATTTTGATTACATCTGTCACTTTTCTGAGTAATGCATGCATAAATTCTGGATTTGAATAGATCTCTTTTTTGACAATATTATAAGTTTTGGTGCCTTGACCTTCAATCATATAAGTAGCAAGTGTCCATGGACTACCTGTAAAGCCTATTAAGGCTTTATCATCTGCCAACTTTTCTCTACAAAGTTTAAGAGTATCATAAACATAAGTCAATTTATTAGCAGCCTCTTCGCCACCAATCAACTTATCCAAATCTTCCATATTTCTGATAGGATTTGCAAAAATAGGACCTTCGCCTTTTACAAAATCTAGTTGCATTCCCATCTCATTTGGAATTACCAAAATATCACTAAACATAATAGCTGCATCTACGCCAACTATATCTACTGGTTGTAGTGTTACTTCACATGCTTGTGAAGGATTATGGCAAAGATTCAAAAAATTACCCGCTTTTTCTCTCACTGCCATATATTCAGGTAGATATCTACCCGCTTGTCTCATCATCCATACTGGAGTATATGGTGTCTTTTTTCCAAAACACGCATCTACAAAAATTTTACTCATCTAATGCTTCCCGCCCTTATGTAAAAAATAGAGCCCTACAGAGAGTGCCAAAATGGATCCCGAAAAATATAACATCTCTAAAGCACCACTATACTCTGTATGTAAAACTCTTTGAAAAAAGCTTACCACAAGCACCATTATAATAACTTTAGCTAACTTATCTTTAAGCTGGTCAAGTGAATGTATCTCCAATATTTTTGAAGCACCACTACCTTTTGCAGGATCAATCTCTGATATAAATAGTTCATATAAACCAAAACTAAAAATAAGCATAACAACCGCCATGAGGTAGAGATCAACAGCACCAATAATACCACTAACAACCATTCCATGAAAGTCATCAGGATGAAGATGATTAATATAAACATTGATCGTCTCTGATGCAACTCCATAAATATCTACACTAGCAACAACAAATAGAATAATAGCCCCAACCATACTAAAAATAACAGCCAATAGAATAAAAAGACGACCTTTCCATAATATATGTTCAAAAATAGTTTCTATAAACTTCATCTAAACATCCTCTAATTCAATCCATTTCTGAGCAATTCTAAGAGAGTTTGTAGCAGCTCCTACTCTTACTTGATCTGCAACATTCCAAAAATGTAATATATTATCACTATAGATATCTTTTCTAATTCTTCCTACATATGTCATATCAGTATCAGTAGCACTCACAGGCATAGGATATACACCCTCTTTTAGATCATCAACTACCACTAAATTTTCAAAATTGTTAAAAGAGTTTCTTACATCAGTAATATCAACAAATACATCATCTTCAAAAGTTACAGTTATAGATTCACTATGACTTCTCAAAACAGGAACACGAACACAAGTCGCAGCAATTGCAATATCTTTATGCAAGATTTTTTGAGTTTCATTGATCATCTTCATCTCCTCTTTTGTAAAACCATTCTCTTGGGGTACATCTACTTGAGGGATTACATTGAGTGCAATTTGATGAGCAAATGCTTCATGTTTACTCTCACCCAATTTAAAATTGAAAAAGTCTTGCATTTGATTTACCAGCTCCTCCATTCCTGCCTTACCTGCACCACTTGTAGCTTGATATGTACTTACATCTACTCTTTTAATGGGATATAAGTTTTCCAAAGCTTTAAGAGCTTGTACCATTTGAATAGTAGAGCAGTTTGGATTTGCAATAATTCCACTCTCTTTCCACATAGATATATCTTCAGGGTTTACCTCAGGAACAACAAGAGGAATATTAGGATCCATTCTAAAATGGCTTGTGTTGTCAATCACTACAGCACCAGCTTCTACTGCATATTTAGCAAATTCAGCAGAGATACTTCCCCCAGCACTAAAAAAAGCTATTTCAACTTCCTCTTTTTCAAATACATCTGGTGTAAGCTCAATAACTGCAATATCTCTATTTCTATAAGTAATACTTTTGCCTATACTTCTACTACTTGCCAAAGGAATCAATTTATTGATAGGAAAATCATGTTCCTCAAACAACCTATAAAACTCTTCACCAACAGCCCCTGTAGCTCCAACTACGGCAACATTAAATTTTCTCAAACCCTCTCTCCTAAATTATACTTTTTAATCTTTTTTTGTAAATTTGTACGACTCATACCAAGCATTTTTGTACTTATATCAAGATCATGGTTGGTCTCTTTAAGTATCTCTACAATTAATTCTCTCTCTAACTGATCAATACCCCGCTCAACCTTACGACTCTCCAAAAATAGATCTTTGCTTGTTATTATATCACCCTCAGATAAAATTGTCGCCCTCTCCATCACAGAGAGAAGTTCTCTTATATTTCCTGGCCATAGATACGAAAGAAGGGACTCTTTGGCATCTTCACTCAAAGTTTTTTTTGAAAAATTATATTTAAGACATATTCGATATAGACTCTCTTGTGCAATAGCCAAAATTTCATCTTTTCTATTTCTAAGCGGAGGAATATGTACAGGAATCGTATCTAATCTATAATAGAGATCTTCTCTAAACTCTTTATTGTTAATCTTATCTAAAAGATTTGCATTAGTTGCGGAGATAATACGAACATCAATTTTAATTGGCTTTGTAGAACCAATTCTAACAACTTCTCTCTCTTGAAGAACTCTTAATAATTTTGCCTGAAGAGATATAGGCATCTCTCCAATCTCATCCAAAAAGAGTGTACCTCTTTGAGCATTTTCAAAGTGTCCTTTTTTACTCTTTTGAGCATCAGTAAAAGCACCCTTTTCATATCCAAAAAGCTCACTCTCCAACAAATTCTCTGGAATTGCAGCCATGTTAATAGCAATAAAAGGTCCAGCAAATCGCTCTGAGTGTTCATGAATATAGTGTGCAAAAAGTTCTTTTCCCACACCACTCTCACCAAGTAACATTACAGATGCATTTGTAGCTGCTGATTTATTTAAAATTGCAAGTATATTTTCTAGCTCTTTTGAGCTCCCATAAAATCTTGTACGACGCTCACTTCCTCTTTTTCTTCGCTCTATCTTCTCTTCTCTAGTATCTTTAAGACCTTCTCGTCTATCTTTTCTCTGATGAAGAGCTTGTATTTTTGTAACTTGACTACTTCGTCTAATAGATTCAACAAGTGTTTCAATATCAAATGGCTTAGTTAAAAAATCCTTAACACCAAGTCTCATAGATTCAACTGCACGATTCAGGGTAGCATTACCAGTCATTATAATAATGTCACATTTAAAATCAATTTTTTTAATAAACTCTATACCATCCATTTTCGGCATATTTATATCGGTTACAATAAGTTCAAAACTTGTATCCATATGCTTAAGAGCATCTACTCCACTTTTAAAAGTTTTTACTTCAAATTCAGGATAATCTTTGAATGCTATTTCCAAAGATTTTCTCATACTAATATCGTCTTCAACTATCGCTATTTTCATATAAAACCCCTAAAATATCACTACTACAAGGCATTTATAATAGCAGAAGATTATTAAAATATCTATATAAGTTTATTTTTATATAATTTAATAAAAACTTATATTGGAAAGCAAATGAAAAGTAAATCTAATCTCTTATATTGGCTATTTATTGCCTTAATTTTAATCTTTTTTCTCTATCAGAAGGGATATATTTTTGCAAATTTTGAAAATATTACACCAATAGAGGCATTTAAACAATTAAGAAAAGAGAGAAATATAACTATTGTAGATGTCAGAACAAAAGAGGAAATAAGACATGAGGGAAAAATCCCTGGCTCAATCCTAATTCCTATCTCTATATTAGAACAAAATCTAGACAGACTAAAAAATTATAAAAACAATAAATTATTTATATATTGCAGAACAGGAAATAGAAGTATTCAAGCATCAAGAATTTTAAGCAATCATGGATTTAAAGCATATAATTTAAGAGGTGGTATCAACGACTGGAAAAGAGATAATTTACCAATATCACTGCCTAAATTTATTAATTGAAATAAATCCAAAAATTTTTATCACAACAAATAAAGTGATAATTTATCCTTCACATTGTTTAAATGTAACTTTTAGTTACATTTAAACAATTTTTATAATATCACTAAAAATATCATATATAACTAATATATCTTAAAAAATATCAATTATTTAATAGGAACCTTGAATTATTTAATTTAATATATTTTATTAATATTAAATTAAATAATTAATAAAGAATTATATATATATCATTATAAATCAAATTAAAAATAGGGAGGCGTGATGAAAATTATGTTTAGTAAACATAAGAAAAGTTTAAGAGTATTTGTAATTCTTTTAATAGGTACTCTTTTTATCTTGGGAAGTACAGATCCAACAAATAAAACCCCAACGGCAGAAGCAGGTGACAATCAAACTGTTATAGAGGGAACAACTGTATCTTTGAATGGCTCAGGAAGTGATAGTGATGGTAATATTGTAAGTTACTCTTGGAATGAGGAAACAACAAATTTAAGTAGTAGTGCTACTTTTAATAAAGTTTTTACTGTTGGTACTCATACTCTCACATTAACTGTTACTGATAATGATGGTGCTTGGGCAACTGATACAGTAACTATTATTGTTACTGACAAATACCCTTATATACCTAAAGTTATAGACAACTCTCTTGCTGTAAGATTTCTAAACAAAGCTACTTTTGGAGCTAATAAACAATCTATTATTAGACTACAACAATTAGGTATTCTTGAATGGATTAATGAAC
>CAZLLE010000060.1:0-24386 GCA_964560425.1 uncultured Campylobacterales bacterium | reverse complement strand
AAATATCTATCCTTCACATTATTCTTTTGTTATTTTATCAAAATATTTTGGTTTTTTCTTTTTTTGCCAAAGAGAGTTTACAATGTTAAGATAACGGTGGACTTCACCGACGGCATAGCCGTTCGAGTGCGAGGTTTTGTTACCCCTTAACATTTGTTTCTCTAAAACCAATCAATAATTATTAGGTCATTTACTCTTTTAAATTCTTTCGTATTGTTGGTAACTAAAGTTAAATTGTTAGCTTTTGCACAACCAGCTATCAAGGTATCCATTGGTCCAATTGGAGTTCCAAGTTTTTCTAAAGTAGCTCTTATTTTTGCAGACTCTTTTGCTTCTTTCTCACAAAAATCAACAATCTGAATTTGTTCTAATAACAAATTTAATTGTTCTTTTCTCTTTTGGGAATTATTTGACTTTGCAATCCCAACCTCCAATTCATATAGCACAATTGATGGAATAAAAATATCTTTTGGAGAATATGAAAATAGATTTTTAGAGACTTGCCCCATACCTTTAAAAAAGTAAATAATGCTGTTGGTATCTAGCAAGTACATTTAAAATTCTTCTCTTTGTGCATCAAGATTATTGTTATTTCTAATCTCTTCTATTGAGGGGAAATCACTCCAACTTCCAGCTAAATTTTTTATCTTTGGATTCCAATTGTTGTTAATATTTCTTTCTATTACTGTTGATATATATTTACTAATAGAAGTTTCTTGTGAGGCTGCTATCTCTTTTACTTTTGATTCTAAGTCGTTGTTAATATAAATAGTTATTTGAGCCATATAAATATCCTTAATTAAAGTATATGTGTAATTATAAGTGCTAGTAGTTTAAAGTTTTCTTATTTTTTAGGATTTTTCGAGGAAAGTTTGCACAAGTACAACCGCTATTTGCTACTTTTTTAAAAAGTAGCTTGTGAAAATGAACTATCCCGAGGCAAGCAACGGGGTATTATAAAATATTCTAAACGCCACTAAAGATTAAATTTTAGTGATATTTGTTGGCTTAATATCTCTCTTTATGTTCCGTTAAAGGGTTTGAAAATTGTAGGGTAACAGTGAAGTAAAAAAATCTGCATCTGCTCACAATCGTTTTCACCTATCTCATGATAGCAAGTTTTTTCTGCTCATAGTCTTACCCTCTATTTTATTCTCTATTTTTATCTTATTCTGATTTTACAGAATTAAACTTTTTTTTAAATTGTTTGTTTTTCTTGGGGTATTATATTTTTTCCTTTTTTTGTTTCAAGTTCATGAAGTGCTTGTTTTGTATCATTATTTGGTATTTTTAATTCAAATGGTAGACCTTTATTTAAAACAATCATATTATTAAATACACTTATAGCTTGTGAATAGTTAAGTCCCATTTGACTTAAAATTTCTTTCGCTTGTCGGTAGCTTGTCTCTTCTACTCTAATGGTTGTCTGAGTCTTCATGATAATGCCTTCTATTTTTCACATTATATCCCATTTTGAATACAGAATCAATATTTTCTCTTTTTCAGTACTTATTCAATATCTCCGAAAAAAGTGTTGATTTTTGACATGGTACTAATCAGCACAAAGTACACTTTTATTCTCATCCAAAATCCTCAGATTTTCTCAGATTTTTTGGGTCAGCCCCCTTAATCTTTTAAAAACTAAAATATTCTATGCAACCCACACCTTTTTAAAAAAAGGTGTCCAAAAGTAGCGAATAGCGGTTGCACTTGTGCAAACTTTCCTTGAAAAACTTCCAAACAAAAAAGAAAACCAGCTTGACAAAAGTTAACTTTTATGTTAACATTGTCGATATGAAAGAGATACTATTTTATAAAATGCCATCAGGGAAAAGCCCTATTGATGATTTTCTTGATAGCCTATCATCAAAAGAGGCTAAAAAAGTTGTTTGGGTTTTAAAACTGATTGAAGAATTGGAAACCATTTCAACCAAATATTACAAACAATTGAGTAATTGTGATGGTATCATTGAAGTGAGAGTACAGATTGGTAAAAACCATTTTAGATTATTGGGTTTTGAAAACGATGGTACATTTGTTATTTTAACAAATGGCTTTAAGAAAAAAGATCAAAAGGTTCCAAAACCTGAAATAGATTTGGCACAACAAAGAAGAAAAGATTATTTATCAAGAAAGGACAACCATGAGTGATTTGAAAAAATATATCAACAAAAGAAAAAAAGAAGATTTAGAATTTGCAAAAGATTTTGATTCAGGATATCAAGAGTTTAAAATTGGCGAGATTTTAAAACAAGCTAGAATCGATGCAGGATTAACACAAGAGGATTTAGCCATACTATTAAAGACCAAAAAATCAGCAATTTCTAGGATTGAAAATCATGCAAAAGATATTAAGCTGTCAACATTAGAGAACTTTGCTCACAGTATTGGTAAAGAACTCAAAGTGTCTATAGCTTAAGAGAGTTGATACTCCACCCCATAAAGGAGGTGGTTTTACGCTATAAAGTGATAAACAACTATGACTTTTTTATACTAATCAGCACGAAGTACATTTTTATTATCTTCCAAAATTCTAATGAGAGTTTTTTGAAGTTTTAGAGCTTTGTTTTTATGTTCATCCAAAAAGCTGTTGCTATGAGGGAATGTGGTTTGTAGTTCATTGTAGTACTCTATTCTTTGATCTATTAGTAGGTTGATAACTGCAAATATTTTCTCCATATCTTCATAAGTGAAGATACTTTTTAGAAGATCAGTCAACATTCTATCTCTCTGTTTTAGTGAGATAGAGTTTTCTGTTGCCAATCCTATCTCTCTGAAATCTTTTTTTGAAAAATATATTCCCACTTTTTGAGGTGATAACATCTTCTCTTTTAGTTCAATTATATAATCTGGATACTCCTCTTCTACCTCTGTTTCACAATCTCCACTTTGACATGAATCAAATTGGTTTTGTTTCATAAAATCATCAAATTCTTTTCTTAAATCTTCCATTATTGTATACCCCATAAATTTTTTGCTTCTTCTTCTTCAATTGTGCATCTTCGGCACATTTTTTCATCACCTAAGATTGTAAAATATATTCCACAATCTTCACATCTTATCATGTTGAAGTGAATCAACTCTTCTACTTTTGCTTGAAAAAATGATTGTGTTGATATTGGTTCAAGATGTATAGAATCACTTTGACATACATCATGACATAGTTTGCATTTTAGACACAAAAGAGTATCAAACTCTATTTTGTTTCCTCTTCTATTGGTACTTAATGCTCCTGTTGGACAGATTCTATAACAAAATGAGCAGTTATCACAGCTACTATCTATACTTTTTTGAGAGCTAAAAGAGATAGTATCCTCTTCTAGTTGTTCAAAAGTATCTATTTTCTCTATTCTTTTTAGTGCCATGTAGAGCAGTTTTCTTTTGTTTGGTAGCTGTTTTTCTTTTATTTTTGAGGTGTCATTTGAACTTAGAATATTTCTAGTTTCACTTTTTTCTACCTCTTTTTCAAACTCTATCTTATTTTTGATAGCACCTTTAATAGTCAAGTTTTTAAAAAAAGCTCTTCTATCTGCTGTTTCCTCCTCTTTCTCTTCTTCGTATGCTATATTTTGCATATCTATTTTGGTGTTGTGTTGAAGTTTTTCTAGTAGATAATTTGCTTCGTTTACATTTTGTTTGATTTGATCAAATAGAGGATCTTTTATATGACAAGTTTCACAATGTCCTATATCTACGACTGTATTGCCTTTTAAAATAGCTGTTGATATTAGATTTTCTACACTTAGTAGTGCAAGGCAAGGTATATTTTTTTTACAGCTTATTAGATTCTCTTTTGATTGTATAAAATCAAATATAAAATCCATAGTTTTAAAATCATCTAAACTAATAGCTTCACTAGGACATACACCGATACATCCTCCACAATCTATACAGCTCTCATCTACAATTGGAATATTATCGTTAAATGTTATTGATGATATTGGGCATATATCTGCACAACTTGTGCAGTTTGAATATTTGCTAGATACTTTTACACATGATCCCAAATCTATATTGAGTTTTTGCATTTAATCTTTTAAACTCTCTTTTAAATATTCATAATCTCCAAGAATAAAGTCTAAAGCAGTCATGGCACTATCATGATAAAAGGGTGTTTGTGCTTCATTTTTGACATTGATAAAATATAGTGGAGCCCATTTTAGAAGATGTTTTTCTAAAAATTCTATCTGTAAATCTCTCAACTCATCTGCAATTTTCTCATTTCCATCATTTAGTGCATCTTTTTCTGCTGATATTAGTTTATACAAAAACTCCATCTCTACAGCAATATGATCTGGTGAAACTATACGAGCTTTATCTTTCTCTACTACAAATTCAAATCGCTCATAAAAGGCTATAACACTATTATCTCCGCCACTTTCAATCATGGCATCTTCTCTTATGTAAAATGTTTCATAAGGGACAAGATGAAGAAGTGAAATATCTGTAAAATCTACATTTAAATGTTCATTTATAATTTGTTCTCTTGGTAATGTTTTATATATTTCCCAATCTGCCATGTTTGGAAAGAACTCCTTTATATCCTCTGATTCTATCAATTCTAATAACTCTTCATTTGCTTCTATCATGAAGATTCTAGAGTATAGGGCATAAAGAAACTCTCTATTTTGACAATTCATTAATCTAATATTCATATTGTTTGACCTTGTTGTGAATGTAATGTAGTGTAGAGACAAGCCAAAAGGCTTATCTCTCTATTTTATGATTTCGATTTTATCGAAACTGCGTAAGCTTTGTCTGAAAGAGGTACTGCTGGACGATTAATATGTCTTGGACGACGAATCGTATCCTCTTCGTTTAGTGGACGAGTAAGCTCATCTCTCCAAGTTTGGAATACTTTGAAGTTATTCTCATAATCAACATAAATATCTCCAATTTTATCATCTTCTCCTGCTTTCTCAATAATAACTTTTTGATGCCATGCATGGTTACCTGCAATTGGATCTGGATGAACAGGAGCTACAGCATTTTGCCAACTTCCTGTAAGACCATCCCACCAAATATTATCAAGATCTCTATTGTACTCTTTAAATTGCCAAGGTTTTTTGATCTTTTTGATACCCTCTTTTGGTTTCATTGTACCTATTTTACCATCATCAGTCATAGTATATAGAGGAGCACCAAGACCCATTACACCCAATTCATGTTTAAATCCAGGGATACTTACTGCATTTTTAAGTTTCCATCTACCTGAGTGGTGAGCACAAGCTAAAACACCGGGCTTTGTTCCCTCTGTAGGAACTGCCATTGCGATGAAATAACCACTCTCTAAGCCATTCATAGTATCAACAATTTTAACTTTTACAGCGTCACCTTTTTTGAGTCCCATTTTTTGAGCATCTGATGTATGAATCCAAATTGGATTGTGGTTTTGACTAATCTCCATGAGGTGTTTAGAGTTTCCACTTCTTGTATGAATCATATAAGGCAATCTATAAATAGTATTTAGTGCAAACTCATTATCTTTTTTCATGAATTTATGGTGAACTTGTGTTACAAGGTGTACCATTTTATCCGCTTCACCCTCATTTCTTGGATAGAATGGAATAGCATATTCAGGCCATTTCCAATCATTTGCCAACCAATCACAGTAAAAATCAAGTTTTTTACTAGGTGTTGCAAAACCTTCATGAATTTTACCATTAACTTCAACACCAATAGATTTTTTATGCCCTTTATGTTCTGTCCATAATGTTCCAAACTCATCTTTTTGGACATGATCTGAATTATAAGTATGTCCATGAGAAGATATTGTTTTTGCTTTTTCATCAATAACAACCTCTTTCTCTTGAGGTCTAAATACATTAGTCTTCTCTGTCCATGCTCCATGATCTCTCATGTACTCATAACATGGAAATTCACTCTTCGGATATTTTTGAGTGGCAGCTGCTTTAAGGTTTGGTAATAGACTAAAACCAGCATCATAATATTCAGAGATAGTTACACATCTGCTTGGATCTTTTTTACTTGCCCAATGTTTTTTGATATTTAGGCTTCCATCAGGATCGGCATATTTGAATAACATATTCATAAAAAATTCATTCTCTTCCCAAATCTCACCAAGTCCAGCTTTCATGTGTGCTTCTAGTGTAGCTTGTGTTGGATCTTTTGGTTTCCAGCCCATTTTCTCCATAGCAACTCTAAGAGCAGGTTGTCTAAATGCTGTCCATTGCTCTGGTTTACTTGGCTCACTCTGTTGATCATGTCTCTCTCCAGCAAGTCCAACAGGAAGAACATAATCACAAAACCAGTTTGTCTCACTCCATGTAGGTGAAAGATTCATACTCATTTCGATTTTTTTCTCATCTTTGAGTACATCAATCCATCTAAATCCATCAGGATTAATCCAAACAGGATTATACATTCTTGGAATATAAAGAGCAAGTTTTTCAGGTACTTTTAGACCTTTAGCTTTCCACTTTTTTTGCCACGCGGTATCTGAAAGAAGGTGAGGCAATAGATAACTCATCTCATAAGTAGAAAGTGGATACTCAGGAGGCCAAACAACCTCATTCCAAACATCTACTGCTTTTGGTTTTTTACCAGCTACTGTAGCTTTATCACCTTTTGCTCCAATAGAGATTTTATGCCAATGGTGCATACCAACTCCACCTACATCACCAGCCATTGCTCCACGAAGTGCAAGAAGTAAGAAACCAGCTCTAGTATTCATCCATCCACCACGATGACCAATAGTTCCAGCTCTCCATAAGTAAGTTGAAACTCTAGGACCAGCATCAATAAACATCTCAAAAAGTTCATCTAGCTTATGCTCTTGACCTTCAAGTCTACACTCTTTGATTGTAAACTCTTTTGTATACGCTGAATAGATCTCTTTGATCATTTTGATAAATGATTCATAACTTTTATCTTCTGGAACTTTCTCCATATAGCCATATTTCACCATTCTTTCAAGGTGCGTTTTATCAGCCATAAGTCTATCCCAGTTTGTCCACTCTTTCATGAATTTATGGTCAGTTAGATCTTTACCATTTTTTTCACTCTCATGAAGAACTCTATTTACTAGATGAAGATAAAGTGCCGCTTCTGTTCCTGGCCATGGAGATATCCATAAATCAGCAATACCCGCAGAGTTACTAAGACGAGGATCAATAACAACCATTTTTGCACCACGCTTTTTGGCATCAGCAATCAAACCAGCCGATTGTTGGAAGTAGTGTCCTGCATCTGCAGCATGTGAAGATTGTAGGAAAATAAGTTTTGCATTTGCCCAATCTGGTGAGTTTCTATCATCATTTGCCCATTGTATTGTACCCTCTCTAGCACCTGCTGAACAGATATTTGTATGAGAGTTATAACCATCAATTCCTAAAGTATGAGGAACTCTATGTCCAAAACCATTCTCATTAGGACGACCAACTTGATACATAATAGATTTTTTGGAAAGTTCATCACCAACTTTTAGAGTATCATGAATCTTAGTTCCGATCTCTTTCATCGCTTGTTCCCAAGTGATTCTAATCCATTTACCTTGACCTCTTTTACTTCCTGGTGCTCTTTTTAGAGGGAAAGGGATACGATCTGGATCATACATTTGACTCATAGTACCGTAACCTTTAGCACAGTTTCTACCACGAGATGCTGTATGAAGAGGGTTACCCATATATTTTCTAACTGTCAGAGTCTTTTTATCAACCCAAGCTGTAAGACCACAACCCGCTTCACAGTTACTACAAGCTGTAGGTACGATTGTGTAATCATTTACTTGAATACCATCTGGATTATCTTCAGACTGTACACCATTTCTGCCTGTTCCACCTCTTTTCCAATCATCACCGTCTAGCTCTTCAAAACTATCCCACTCAGATTGTGGAGGATAGAAGTTTAGTGAATCTGGAGTTGGTGTGAATTTAGATGTTGCTTTAGTATCTTCGGCAATAACATTAGAGAATACTCCAATTGCTACTGTTGTACCAGCTACACCATATGCTGAACCTTTTAAAAATTTTCTTCTACTTTCTAAGAACATTCACTTCTCCCTAACTTAACGATAATAATTGTGGAATAACAAGCCACACATGCTTAGCCATATAAAGACCAATAATTGATAAAATAGCTGCAATTTGTAGTAATGGAGCACTTCCATTTCTTGTAGCCATAAATGAGAAAATAGCAGGTAAAATAAAACCTATAATTTGTCCTGCCCAAAACAACATATTATATTCACCACCAGAGTGTACATAAGCCATTGTTGCCTCTGCTTCAGCCAATTTCCACGATAAGAAATATTCACCCATATAGATTGTAAATGATAAAAATGCACTCATTCCTAAAATAATAGCTAAATCTCTTTTTGCCTCTTTGCTCCACTTAGGACTAAAAAATGCCAGTGTAGCAGAACCAACAAGAAATGCTGCCAACATCATTTGAATTAATTCAGCAGGTGTTTGCCACAACTCTCTAGCACTAGCTTGTCCCATAATAACAGCAGTATACATTGTTACAGGAACTGATAAAAATATAGCCCATTTTAGAAGTGTCTCATATAAACCTGTTGTATTTTTCTTGACAACTACCAAAAAACTCATATAAGCAATAATACCCGTAAGAGCTGATGCCATCCATGCTCCAACTGTAATAGCAGAAGTAAAGTGAGGATGAAGAAAAATATTAATCATTCTAAAGGGTTGATGAAGATCAAGTAGAGTAAAGAGTAAAAAGATATTTAAAAATATAAAGGCAACAATTGGAATAATAGTTTTAATTCCCGGTACCCCACCTTTTTCATCTTTATATCTAAAAAATAGGTAACCACCAACTAAAACTACACCTGTAGCAATACTTTTTGCCCACATATTAAGTGTAATCATCCAACCCCATATAATACCTGGAAGTGCAACATCAAGTGTTACAACGGCATTGTTAATGTTTTGTACATGTTCTACCATTAGTGAGCCTTTCCGATGTGTTTTAGATGTGTTATATTGCTAAAGAGTGAATAGCCATCTTCTCTTGTAGCTGCTAGAGGATTAAGTTGAGCTTGACCACCACCAACATAAAAGTGTTTAGGTTTAGTATTTTTTTCTGGTTTTCTAACTTGTACTCTTTTATCTTTTGAAATGTATTGACTAATATTGCTCAATGGATCTTCAATATCACCAAAAATATTTGCCTCAACAGGACATGCCACAACACACGCAGGCATCAAACCACCCTCAATTCTATGTGCACAATAAGTACACTTATCTGCTGTATTTGTCTCTGGATCCATATAAATAGCACCATAAGGACAAGCCATCATACAACCAGCACAACCAATACATCTAGATTTATCAACATTGACAATTCCATTATCCAAATAGTGCAAAGCACTCACAGGACAAATCTGCTCACATGGTGCATCTTCACAATGATTACATCTAAGTGGTGTAAATGTTCGAGAAGCATCAGGATAAACTCCCTGATCCACATACTTTACTCGAAGTCTCCACGAGCTTAGTGGTACTTCATTTTCCACCTTACATGCAACCTCACACCCTTTGCACCCCATACAAAGATCGAGATCTACTAGAAAGCCTAACTTCATATAAACTCCTTTAAAATTGGATACCAAATACAATAGTAAGTCATTATTTACAGTTTATGACATACTATTTTACTTGGTATTTAAATAACTTATACTTATACAGTAAATAAGTATAGTAAATACTTATACGCAATCAAGAAATTGCTAGGGATATTATATCAGAAAAAGTTATAAAAGAATGATTGAATTTTTTAAAATTTTTAAAAATAGTGTCTAGTTAGAAATATTCAAAAATATGTAAAATACCCATTTAGTTTTTATATAATTAATCTGATTAGTATTATCTTTAAAGGAGTATAATTTCATTAGGAAAACTAAAGTCAAGGAGATATGATGAAAGTTCTTAAAAAACATATATTCCAAGAGATAGAGAATATCAACGAACAGATTGTTAAAATTAGGCAAGATTTGCACAAACATCCTGAACTTTCTGGTCGGGAGGAGCATACAAAATATCTAATTAAAGGTATTCTTGAAGCAAATGGTTATGAGGTAACAGAGTTTGAAGATCATCATGGTTTGATTGCTGATTTGATAGTCGATAAGAGTGCAAAAACTGTTGCAATTCGTGCAGATATGGATGCTCTACCTATTCAAGAGCAGACAAATAAAGAGTATGCCTCTGTAGTTGATGGAGTGATGCATGCTTGTGGACATGATAGTCATAGTGCAATTGCTCTTGGTTCTGCTGTAGCAGTTTCCAAATTTAGAGATGATCTTCCTGGTAATATTAGATATATTTTTCAACCTTCAGAAGAGAGTAAAGATGGTGGAAGTACTCAAATGATTGAAGGTGGGGCATTAGATGGTGTAAGTGCTATTTTTGGACTTCATGCCTACCCTTATTTAAATACTGGTGAGATAGGGTTTAAATATGGAGTCATGATGGCTTCTGCTGATGTCTTTGATATTGAGATATTTGGTAAAGCTTCTCATGGGGCAAGACCTCATGAGGGGGTAGATGCTATTTTGGTCACTTCTATGATTGTTGCATCTTTAAATCATATTGTATCTCGAAAAATCGACCCTCTTCACCCTGCTGTAATATCTTTGGGAACTATTGAAGGGGGAAAGGCTTCTAATATTGTATGTGATTATGTTCGATTAAAAGGAACTGTGAGAACTATCAATGAAAAGGTACGAAAAGATATTCCTAAAATGATGGAGACTTCTATCAAGGGTATTTGTAAAACTATGGGTGCTACATCAAAGTTTGATTATCAATTTGGTCAACCTGAATTAATTAATCATGATGAGATGGTAGATCTACTACTCAAAGAGGCGACACAAATTATTGGTAAAGATAAGTGTATTGATTTGGTTGATCCTGTGATGGGTGGAGAAGATTTTTCAGAGTATTTACAAATTGTCCCAGGTGCATTTTTTCGATTAGGTAGCTGTAATGAGTCAAAAAAAACATGTTCACCCCAACATAATAGTAGATTTGATGTTGATGATGATGCCCTTAAAATAGGTATGAAAATATTATCTTCTATGGCGGTGGAGTTTTTATATAACAATAAAGAGTAAGTCATGAAAAATAGTGTAAGTCTCAAAGTACCAGCAGATATTAAATACTTCGTACTTGTAAAACACTTGATTAATGATATTGCAAAAGAGATATATTTTTTGCAAGAGGATATAGATAATCTAATTGAAGCTACAAGAGAACTAGTAGAAAATAGTATCGTACATGGATATAAAGATAGAGATGGTGTAATTGAAATTACAATTAACTCTTTTGATTGTGGTTTGCGTATAGATATTCAAGATTGGGGCTTTCCTATGTCTTACAAAAAACACTCTAGTGTTCCTATTGATTGGAGTGAAGATAGGGGATTTAATAGAGTTTATAGTCTTGTTGATAAGTTTGAATATAGAAATTTGGGTAAAGATGGTAAAAAATTTACAATTGTTAAATATTTCTCATGTTATCTATTTCCTGAAATAAATAGGGAAGTTGAACAAAAAACTGAACAAAAAGAGATTAATAGAGATAATCTTAATATCATCGTTCGTAACTTTAAAGAGGGTGATGAGGAGAGTATTTCAAAGCTCATTTATCAAAATTACTCCTATAGTTATGTCAAAGACCTCTTCTACTATCCCAAAAAAATTCTTGAATTTGAGGGAAAAGATTTTTTCTCTATTGTTGCTGAAATAGACCAAAAAGTGGTAGGACACTTTGCACTAATAAAGATGCCAAGATCAAATATCGCAGAGATTGGAATTGTCGTAGTCAATCCACTATATAAGGGCTTAGGCATCATGAATAAGATGTTTGATGCTTTGATACAAAGAGCAAAAGAGCTAAAGTTTGATGCTATTTTTGGCGAAGCTATGATGTACCATATTTTTAGTCAAAAGAGTAATTTATCTCACTCATTTTTTGAGAGTGCCATATTGATAGGTAAAGCACCAGCAGATATAGAGATAGAGCGAAACAAACTCACAAAACAACACCTTCGAGGCTCTCTACTAATAGGGTACTATATTTTTAACTACCAAAAAAAAGAGCTATATATACCCAAACTTTACAAAGATCAAATCATAAAGACCTACCAAAACTCAAAACTAGATTTTACTATAGCAGACAAGAGAAACAAAACTAAAAAAAGAGATGCCTATATAAGATATATTTTTGATCCACTACCCAATATAGCAACAATTGTCATAGAACAATATGGAAAACATTTTGAACATAAATTTTTGATAATTTTGGATCAATTAAGAGTAAAACATTGTGATATGATCTATGCAGATATTAGGCTAGAAAACAATCCATATATAGATAAAATTGTAAAAATTTTAAATAAAAGATACTTCTTTTATAGCGGAGTTCTTTTTCTCAAATACAATGGTCAAGATTACCTACGACTACAAAATAAACATAGTACATTTATAGGAGATAAAAATTTAGTATGTTACTCTCTCTTTTGTCAGGAGTTATTAGATTTTATTAATGAAGATGAGAAAAGAGTGAAGAGATAAATTTAAATTAGGTGTGGTATTTTTACCACACCTAATTTACGATTGAGTCGCTTGATACTCTTCATAATCACCTTTAAAATCAATAATAGATCCATCTGCTTTAATCTCTATAATACGATTTGCAAAGGCATCTATTAGTTCCCTATCGTGAGTAACACAAATTACACCACCGGGGTAGTTATATAGTGCTTCACCAAGAGCAATAATTGCTTCAAGATCAAGGTGATTATCTGGCTCATCAAATATTAGAAAGTTTGCATCATCCATCATCATTTTTGATAACATCATTCTATGTTTTTCACCACCACTAATATGAGCCACACCTTTTTCTTGATCTTCTCCACTAAATAGCATACGACCTAAACATTTTCTAATCTCATCAATATGCCATTTTACATTAAATCCTTGCAACCAATCATATAGTTTAATATCACCTTTGATTAGGTCTGTTGTATTTTGAGGAAAATAGCTGATATGAATGGTTTGTCCCCATTTTATATTTCCTGCATCTGGTTTTAATTTTTCATTGATTATCTCAAGAAGTGTAGTTTTTCCTGCACCATTTGGTCCAATTAGTGCAATTTTATCACCTTTTTCTATTTTAAGATCCAAATCTTTAAAAACCTCTAGATCACCATAACTTTTTGATATTCCATTGATTTCAAGAACTTCTGCCCCAATATCTCGACATGGTTTAAAGATAATGCTAGGGTCTCTTCTACTTGAGACTTTCATATCTCCAAGGTCTAATTTATCAAGCTTTTTTTGTCTTGATGTTGCCTGTTTTGCTTTTGAAGCATTAGCTGAAAATCTTCTAATAAAACTCTCCAACTCCTCTTTCTCTTTGAGTTTTTTATTTCTATCTGCGTCTGCTTGTTTTTGTAGAAGTGTAGAGCCAATATACCAATCATCATAGTTTCCTACAAATTCACGAATATTTTGAAAATCCAAATCTAAAATATGTGTTACAACATTATTCAAAAAGTGTCTATCATGAGAGATAACTACAAGTGTTCCTCCATGTCTTTTTAATAGGTTTTCAAGCCATGCAATAGTTTGGATATCAAGGTTATTTGTAGGCTCATCTAATAGTAAAATTTCTGGTTTTGGAAATAGTACTTGAGCTAATAAAATTTTGAATTTATCGCCACCTGTTAGAGAACTCATTAAATCTTGATGTTGAGAAGTTGGAAATCCTAATGCTTCAAGAAGTTTTTCAATATGTACATCAGATTCATAAGTAGGATCCTCTTCTGCACAGATAATTTCTAAATCAGCAAGACGGTTATTTACCGCTTCATCTTCAAAGTCACCCTCCATATATAATTTTTCTTTCTCTTTTTGTGCATCATACAATCTTCTATTTGCATAAAGTACAGCATCAGAGAGGGTAAAATCTTCAAATGCATATTGATTTTGTCCCAAAACCCCAAGCTTTACACCAGATTGAACCTGCACTTCACCATCACTTGGTTCTAATTCACCTGATAATATTTTTAAAAATGTACTTTTACCAGCACCATTTGCACCAATAAGCCCATATCTTTTACCCTTATCAAAACTCATAGTAATCTTATCAAATAAGACTCTTTTTCCATATCTCTGTGTTAAATTTATAGTTTTTAACAATTTTTATCCTTCTAACAATTCTATAATATTTTCAATTGGTCTACCAATAGCAGCTTTATTATCTTTGATCACAATAGGTCTCTCAATTAGTTTTGGGTTTTCTACCATTGCTTCAATAAGCTTTTCATCACTTTTTTCTTCTTTAAGATTCAACTCTTTGTATATATCCTCTTTTGTTCTCATTAACTCTCTTGGGGTCATATTCAACATAGATAAAAGAGCTTTAATATCCTCTTTTGTATGTGGAGTTTCCAGATATTTAACAATTTGAGGATTAATACCTTTATCTTCTAGTAAATTTAGTGTAGCTCTTGATTTAGAACATCTTGGATTGTGCCAAATTTGCATATTGGACATTTTTTCCCTTAATTAAAATTTTTTGTGATTTTATATCAAAGAGCGTTAATAGTAGTTGAGATTTATCTCAGATCTCTATATAACTCCTGTATATGTGAGGAACCATTCTCTTTTGGTGCATCTAAAAATGTTAAATCATCTTGAAACATGGATAGTATTACCAACCCCATTAAAATGGTTAAAATAGTTATCAAAAATAGCCATAAATTATCATCAGAATTTTTGGGAGGTGACTCTTTCTTTTTAGGAGCTTCTTTTTTGGCTTCCTCTTTTTTGGGTTCTTCCTTCTTTGGAGCTGCGGCTTCTTTTTTAGGCTCCTCTTTTTTAGGCTCCTCTTTTTTAGGCTCCTCTTTTTTAGCTTCCTTTTTAGGTTCTTCCTTCTTTGGAGCTGCGGCTACTTCTTTTTTGGGTTCCTCTTTTTTTGCTTCTTCCTTTTTAGGTTCGGTCTTTTTAGCTGCTCCCATAGGTTTACCACAATTTGGACAAAAGTTTATTGTGCTTCCACAATCACCACATGAAACTCCCATAGATTCCCCCTTAAATAAAACAGTGATAGCATTATATCTTTCTTTATTAAAAAAGAAAAAAAATATTCCTTATATAAAAATATTGTATAATATTTAATCAATAAAAATAAGGGAAAATATTGGAAATTTTTATTGCAAAATCACCATCTTCAAAAAATTCTCTTAACATGGCATTAGTTGCAACATCACTTCCTGTTAATGTGCTGATTTTAGGAGAGATAGGTGTTGGCAAAAGAGCCTTAACTTATAGTGTCTCATCAAATGCAAGTAGTTATAATATCAAAGAGATAGAAGATCTTATAAGAGAGAAAAAATTTAATTTTGATTTGGTGAGTGAACTTATTATTTTTAATATTGATAAAGCGGTAAATTTAATGCAACTTTTAGAGCTGTGTGAAATACATAATATTCGCCTAATTGCAACAGCCACCTCTTATAGAGAGAGTTTTAAAGAGAAATTTTTGGTTCGTATTGATATTCCACCTCTTAGTGAAAGATTAGAGGATATTGAAGCACTAAAAAAACTATATTTATCTGATGCCAAAAAACTCTTTTCCGTAGATGAAATAGATGAAAATAAACTTATTATAGATCTCTCTCAAAATGCTAAATCTCTTAGACGATCTATCTATCAGAGTGTATCTGTCTACTCTATGAACAAAGATGATATATTTACATTTATTGAGCAGATTCTATCTCAAAAGATGGAAAAGACAAAAACTTACAAAGAGCTATTAGAACTATTTGAGATACCACTTCTTCAAGCTGCAAAAAAGAGATTTAAAAGTCAAGTAAAAATGGCAGATAACTTAGATATCAATAGAAATACTTTGCGTAAAAAAATTTTACAATATGGATTAGATAATGCATAAATTTTATGAAGAGCTTATGGAAAATGATCTTAACCCTTTTATCTATTATGATAGTAGTGGTTCTTTAGTCAAATATAATAAAGAGGCAGAATTTTTACTATCTTTTGTCTCTGTAAAAGATATTTATGATTTAGTACTCTCTCATGCCCCTATTAGTTTTGGATTCAAAAAAACTTATATATCTCTACAATATGGAAGACTATCTTTTTATGCAATTTTAGTTGGCTATATAGATGAAGAGCATATTGGCATTAGATTATACAAAGAGGTTTTTGATAGTTCTGAAATGATACTTGGTAAAGATATGCAAGTTGTAAATCTTTTTACTATTCTAAAACTTTCAGAAAACTCTTCATTACCTTTTGAAAGTGTAAAAATTACAGAAGTTTTTGATCCATCTATCCCCGAAGTCAAGGTTAAGGTTGATAAATTTCTAAAACTTTTAAACTCTATTTTTTATAAATTTCAAACTGTTCAAGATCTAGAAATAAAGGTATATTTTAAACTTGGAGAGACAATTATTATAAATAAAAAGAGATACCCTATAGTCTGTATTACTTTTAAATCTCTAAATTTTAGTTTAAAATCTGAAGATATTTTACCTATAGCCAAAGAGGCATCTGTATCACTATATAGCTCTACAGATTGGATTAGAATAGAGTTACCTCTTATTTTGGATTAAAAAACAGACTTTTCTAAAAATCTCTTTTTAAGAGTTGATCGACTTTCAAAATTGTTAAAATAGAGTTTTTTCTCTTTCCAATTCCTGCTATCATCCCCTTCTCTTTTCGTATTGTCTCTGGTGCTAGGTCTACTTCAGATGTTTTTAGTCTAATTGCTTCAGTAAGCTTATCAATTACAAAACCAGCAACATTCTCACCATCTTTCATAACTATATATCTTGTATCTGCTGTCTCATTTTGTGATCTTAGATGAAATTTACTTCTAAGATCAATTAATGGCAAAACATTACCTCTTAGATTAAATACGCCAAGAACATACTCTGGAGTACTTGGAACTCTTGTATATACTATTGGTTTAATAATCTCTTGAATTGCCAAGATTGGAATTGCATACTCTTCATTTCCTACAATGAAACCTACAAGTTGCATTATATCTTCACTCTCCTCATGTAGCGGAGAATCACCATTTTGGATTTGCTCTTTTTGTTTCTCTAAGACTTGATTTAATTGACCACTCATGATTATGCCTCCACTGGTAATTTAATATTTTTACTTACAGCATTCATTAGATACTCTGCCGAATAAGGTTTTGTAATATACTCTGTCATTCCTACCTCAACACCTCTTAATCTATCTGATTTTGAAGTTCTTGAAGTTACAGCAAGTAGCGGTAAATTTCGATATTTGGAATATTTTCTAATTTCACTAGCTAGAGTATATCCATCCATTTGTGGCATCTCAATATCTACAAGCAGAGCATCAAAGATAATATCTCCTGCTTTTAATATATTGAGTGCTTCTACTCCATTTGTAGCTTCAGTTAGAGTTATACCTAGAGGAGAGAGTGCTTTTTTCATAATAGTTCTATCTGTTTTACTATCATCTATAATCATTACATTATAGTCACTTCTACTATTTTTTTGAGATTGTTGCATAGCTGTATTTTGTGCTGTTAGATCAACTTTGATATCTTTTGCGATGTGCATCAGTGCAGCGACATCAGTAATAAGCGTTACACCACCATCACCTCTAATTGTAGCACCTGCAATACCATTGATACCTTGAAGATAATCTCCCATAGATTTGATAACAACCTCTTCTTGTCCTACTAAACCATCTACAATAATACCTAGTTTACTCTCAGCTACACCAATAATAACTACATAATTATGTGTACCACTATCAAATACTTGTTCTACTCCAAACATATCAGAAAGACGAACAAGAGAGAGTACTTCATCTCTCAATTTAAGTACATTTTTACCTTCTATTGTATAAACCTCATCAATATTGATTCTTACAGTCTCCAATACTGATGATAGAGGAATAGCAAAATACTCCTCTTGTGCAGATACCAAAAGAGCTTGCATAATCGCAAGAGTAAGAGGGATTTTGAGTTTAAATGTAGAACCAACACCAAGCTCACTATCAATATCAATAATACCATTAAGTTTTTCTATGTTTGTTTTTACAACATCCATACCAACACCTCTTCCTGAAACATTGGTAACATTTTTGGCAGTAGAGAATCCCGGTTTGAAGATAAGAGCATAAGCCTCTTTGTCACTAAGTTGACCCGCTTCTTGTTCTGTAATAACGCCCTTCTCCATCGCTTTCATCTTCAGAAAATCTGCATCCATACCAGCACCATCATCTTTAATCTCTATAACAATCTGATTTCCCTCATTGTATGCTTTAAGATTAACAGTACCTTTTGAACTTTTACCTGCCTCTTTTCTTATATCTGGAGTTTCAATACCATGATCACATGAATTTCTAATCATATGAACCAAAGGATCGCCAATCTCCTCAACAATAGATTTATCAAGCTCTGTCTCTTCACCTTGCATAATAAGTTCAATATCTTTACTTAGATCACGAGATAGATCACGGACAAGTCTTGGAAATCTATTAAAAACTTTTGATACTGGCAACATTCTTGTCTTCATAACTGCAATTTGCAGATCAGTTGTGACCATAGATACAGAAGATACTACTTGATTTAACTCTTCTAAAAACTTTTCACCATCATATCTCTCTTCAACATCATCATAAATTTTGAGAAGTCTATTTTTACCAAGCACCAATTCACCAATAAGATTCATAAGATGATCAAGTCTTTTAACTTCTACTCTAATAGTCTGTTCTGGAGCTGAAGCTACTTTTTTTGTGGCAGCTGGAGCTACTTTTGGCTTATTTGCTTGAGGTGGTGTTGGAGTTTGCACTACTTGTTGAGGTACAGATTCTCTCTTCTCTTCTGCTTTTTCTACGGGAGTTGGAGAATCCTCTTTTTCTTTCTCTTTTTTAGCTTTTTTTTGCTCTTTCTCTTCTCTTTTTTGTTGAAGAAGTCTCTCTATTTCCGCTTCTACATCCGCATCACTCATTTGAGAATAATCTATCTCTTCTTCTGGTTCAGGTGTAGGCTCAGGTTCTGATTCTACAACTGGTTCAGGTTCAGATTTTACTTCTACATCTACAGGTGATTCACCTTTTGAAACTGCATCAAGTCTAGTACATATATTTGATATCTCAATACCACAACTTGTATCAGTTCCACTCTCTCTAATACACTCCAAAAGCCCCTTCATCATATCTACAGACTCTAAAATAATATCCATAATGTCAGAGTTAAGAACAAGCTCACTTTTTCTAGCTTTGTTAAGAACATCTTCCATATGGTGAGTCAACTCTGTAAGAATATCAAAATTCAAAAATGAGCTAGAACCTTTTACAGTATGAGCAACTCTAAATATACTATTTAATAACTCCAAATCTTCGGGCTGATGTTCAAGTTCTACCAAATCTTGATCCATCTGTTCAATAAGTTCAAATGCCTCTACGAGAAAATCTTCTATTATTTCTTGTAAATCTTCCATTTAATTTCTCCTAAGCTATAACTGCCGCAGCAGCTATAGTTTTATGATTACGAATAGCATGAGCCACTTCTTTATAAAAACTTTCAGCATTAAACTTTGTCAAATAAGCATCTGCTCCAGCCTCTTTACCTCTAATTTCACTAAAATGATCACTTATAGATGAGTTGAAAAGTAGAGGAATATTTTTGAATCTAACATCTTTTTTGATATTTGAAGCAAAATGAAAACCATCCATTTGAGGCATCTCTACATCAGATATAATAATTTTCAACTCTTGTTCTATCTGATTACCAAACATTTTGTGTAGATCTTCTAATTTTTCGAGTCCTTGTACCCCATTTGTCGCTTCTACCACATGAAAGCCCATTTTTTCAGCTGCATTTTTTACAATTTTTAGAGCTGTTGGACTATCATCTAAAATAAGTACTGTGCCATTAAATTGTTCAATTTCCCCATTTTGAAGCTCTGTATTTGGAGTATAAAATCCAAGCTCTTCAATAATACTCTCTAAATCTAGGATAAGGAGAACTTCATCATCACTTAGTTTAGTAACTCCTGTAATTTTTGTTTTATCAAAAGTACTATTAGTTGAAGAGGTAAATGTTGCGGGTTCTATATCTTTCCAATTTATTCTTCTGATTCTTCTTGCTTCATGAACAGCAAATCCGATCATTGTATTATTAAATTCTGTGATAACAACTCTAAGCTGTATATCTTTTGGTGGTGTGATATTCATCCATTTTGCCAAGTTAATAACAGGAATCACAACGCCACGAAGATCAAAAATACCATCAATAAATTCTGGAGTACCAGGAAGTTCAGTAAGTTTTGGGATTTTAATAATCTCTCTAACCTTTGAGACATTTACGCCATATATTCCCTCATAAACTACCCCATCTTTTTCTCTCAAAAGTCTAAAATCTACTAGTTCCATCTCATTAGAGCCGACTTTTAAGATATTATCGTCATTCATACTATCCCCTTAGGTTATTTGTTTGAAAACGATTTCTCCTTGAAAGTCTATTTGAAAATAGCTACCATCACATGCAAAGGATTGAAACACCCTATATTTATAATTGTCCAAGGTATGCTCTATATGCTGGTGATAGTGACCTTCACAGATAAAATCGAATCTACTATTCTCTATATCGTAAATTTTAGATTTTCTTTTAATCTTATGAAAGACCTCTCTTTTATTGCACATTTTTTTGCTATTTTGTTTATAAATTATAAGTTTTGAAATTGAGTTGAGAGTCAAAATATTGATGACATTTAATATGCCAAGAACAGTAGAATTTCTAATAAATTTGGTATATCTTTGATATCCCTTATCTTGATAAATATCACCATGAGAGAGTAAAATAGTTTTATTTGCAAAGTTACATTTTAGAGGTTGTTTTTCTATTGGAAAAACTTTGCAATGTGGAAAAGTATTTCCAATAGAGAAGTCATGATTACCTTCTAAATATATAATCTCTATATCTTTTGATAATCTATTTATAATATCTACTGTTTTTTGATTTAATTTTTTGGTATGGGAGATTTGATCTATCAAAAGATCAAACATATCTCCCATAAATATCAGTTGAGGAGTAAAAATCTCTTTTTTCTCTATCTTTGATAGAAATTTATAGAAATTTCCTCTTGTCTGCCCCTCATGTGCATCAGCTATAAAAACTGCACCCTTTAAAATCTCTATCATGGAGCATAAGCAATAGTAGGCAATCCCAAAGACTCTTCAAAGCCACACATCAAATTTGCATTTGCAACAGCTTGTGAAGATGCCCCCCTTAAAATATTATCTACAACACTACAAATATAGAGCTTTTTACCTTTTCTTTTGGCAAAAATATCACAAAAATTTGTACCTGAACATGATTTAATATCCACAGGAGTATCAAAAATTCGAATAAATGGTTCATCTTTGTAATACTCTTTTAATACTTCAATAGGATCAATCTCTTCATTAATCAAAGCATAAGCATCAATCATCTCTCCACGAGTAGCAGGTATTAGATGAGGAACAAAATTAATATCAAATATTTTGCCACTTTTATCTTTTAATTTTTCTACAATTTCAGGTTCATGACGGTGTGAAAGAGGAGCATAAGCAAAAATATTTTCATTGATAGATACAAAATGTGTATTATCATTGCACTTTTTACCAGCACCACTTACTCCACTTTTGGCATCAATAAAAATAGGAAAATCTTCATTGATATATTTTGCAAATGGTAAAATCCCCAAAATAGAAGCAGTAGGATAACATCCAGGATTTGCTACAAGAGAGGTTTTTTTGATATCTTCTCTATATAGTTCAGGCAGTCCATATACACTATTAACAAGATTATCTTTATCCTCATGAGGACAATAATATTTTTCATAAGTATCTAACTCTAATCTATAATCTGCGGATAAATCAACTACTTTTATATCAAGAGCCAATAACTCTTTTGCAAATCCCATAGATGCCTTGTGAGGAAGTGCAAGAAAAGCCAAATCTGCCACTTTTGATATCTCTAGTGCATCTGCTTTTTCAACCTTTTGTTTATATATAGATTTTAATGATGGGTGCATATTAGTAAGAGACTCTCCACCTTGTGAAGTAGCAATATATGTAATATTAAATTGTGGGTGAGGTATAAGTATTTTTAGAAGTTCTAGCCCCGTATAGCCACTAGCTCCAATAATTGCTACATTTATCACAATATAATCTCTTTATAACATACATTAACAATAGCCAAATCACTCTCCCCTCGTGGAAGTTTTACTCTCACTTCATCATCCTCCTCTTTCCCAAGCAGTTGTCGTGCAAGAGGTGAAATAATAGAGATAAATCCTTTATCTGGGTTACTCTCATAAGTGCCAACAATTGTATAAGTAGAGACCTCTTCAGTATCCAAATCTTCTACTGTTACAGTTGAACCAAATCGCACTCTATCATGCTTAAAAAGAGAGGGATCAACCTCTTGAACACTATCATAAAGCTCACCAAGTTCAGCCATTCGTCTCTCAATAAAACGAAGCTTATCTCGTGCGGCATGATACTCTGCATTCTCCTTTAGATCTCCATAACTTCGTGCAATATCAATCTCTTCAACTGTTTTTGGTCTCTCTATCATTTTGAGTTCATGTAACTCCTGCCCTAATAGTTTATAACCTTCAATTGTAATAGGCTGTTTATCCATTACTTCTCCTAATCCTATTTTGGGAAAATTATAACATTTTTATTAAAATTTTTGTGTTAACTACTAACGCAATAATAATTTCACAATATAATGAAGTTATTTTTGTATTAGTATTTATGATATAATCATCAAAATCATTTATAGGGAATCTTTATGCAAAATTATAAAAGTTTAAAAGAGCATTACCAATTTACTGATGAAGAGGCTCAAATTTTAAAAGGGCTTCAACCTCGCATGGAGGAGCTTGCTGATGAATTTATAGATGGATTTTATGATTATATATGGGGTTTTGGTAAAACTGCTCAATTTTTAAAAAACAAAGATATTATCACTTACCATAGAAAAAAAATCAGAGAGTGGTTTATTCATCTTTTTTGTGGGCAGTATGATATGCCCTATTTTATGTATCTATACAAAATAGGTGAAATCCATGTAAAAATTGGTTTGCCTACCCACTATGTCAACTCTGCATTTACATATGTCCGAACTTTTATACTTGCTAGTATAGAAAAAAACTTCAAAGATAAACTCCATCATGTACAAGAGTTAAAAGCTGTTGAAAAGATAATTGATATGAATCTTGATGCACTAACAAGCTCTTATCGAGAAGAGGAGCTAGGTAAGTTTTTATCTCTTTCAAAAATAGAAAAAAATATTCTATCAGGCTTGAAAAAATTTAATTCATATGTCAACTACTTTTTAGCAGGTGCATTGGCACTTGTAGCATTTTTTGCAATAGGACTTTTTATTTATGATATTTATCTACTATTTTTTACTAATATGAAAATAGAAAAAGGGATATTAACAGTTTTAGGCAGTCTACTTGTGCTATGGGCTTCTATAGAATTAATCCATGAAGAGATCAACCATTTACAAGGTAAAGGATTTGCTATAGGTGCATTTATTATGCTTGCTATGGCGGCACTGATTAGAAAAATATTGATATATTCGCTCTCTTCAGAAAAAGGAGAAGAACTATTGATTATTGCTGCTGTAATTGTTGGTCTAGCTATCTCATATTGGCTTGTAGGTGCAAAGAAAAGAACAACTATAAAATAGTAAAAAAGGCTCAATATGGAAAAGATCGAACAATTAATCAATCTAGCAAAACACAATCATGAAATCGATCTAAAAAGAGGTGAAAAAGAGTTTCTAGATCTTAATTGGGCATTGGATGAGATTATTTCAGAAGTTCATGAAGTAAAAGAGGAGATAAAAAAGGGAAACTCCCCATATCTTGAAGATGAACTAGGTGATATTTTGTGGGGGTTATTTATGCTAATTGCCAAACTTGAAAAAGAGGAGTATATCACCTCTTTTGATAATATTTTTAAAAGATCATTGACAAAATATCAAGAGAGAGTCTTATCTCTAAACGGAGATAGTAGAGATAATGATATATGGAAAAAAGTCAAAGAAAAACAGAAATTAGCCTTAGAAAAAGAGTCTAAATCAGAAAAGCCATTATGATATAATAAATTAATTTTATATTTTTACTCATGAGGAGTTTTTGTGTCTCTATTTCAAAATTCAGTATTAAGAAGTCATCTTCAAAATCTCAACCTTTCTCCTATAGAAGAGGCTTTTAGAAAGTTCTTTCACAGTCTCGGACGGATGGAAACGAGAAAAACTTTTTTTTAAGTTATTCCATCCCAAAAGTCAAGACAATTCTTAATTTTTTTAATTCCCTTGCCA
>CAZLLE010000059.1:0-1565 GCA_964560425.1 uncultured Campylobacterales bacterium | reverse complement strand
TTTTTTTAAATCAAAATTGAGTAATAGCCATAGCTATTGCGATGTTTTTATTTAAAAAAAGTAATGTGCTATGATTAATATACTCTTTTTATAAGTTATGCAAGAAGTCTAAACGACGGACGATGCGATTTCGACGGATTTCAAATTTTCATTTTTCAGCTTTTTTTTGAAGGCTGAATATGCTCAAAAGCTTCTGCTCAATCTCTGGATATCTGTTTATTGTATTAGAAATTTCAATCAATTATCAAAACTAAAATTTAAGATTTTATTATTTTGTAGTACAGACAGAACATACATCAAATGATTTAAATACAAACTCAGCTAGTTTTTCATCTTTTAGCCCAATCATCGCTTTTTGAGCAATACCTAGAGAGTCTCTGCTTCCATTGCTTAGATTCCATTGTGTTGGAGTTATTATTTGATAATTTTTGATGATACCCTCTTCTAATAATATTTTATGAATTAATGAACCTCTAGCTGCTTCTACAGCTCCTATACCATATCCACTCACTTTTTTGATATCAACTGGAGTTATATATGAAGGTTCATTTAAATCTATCTTTTTTAATAAAATTAGAGAGTGGTGCAGAAGTTGTGCTATCTCACAAACTCTTGCAACTATCCTAGAAAACAGACTATCTCCATGTCGTCTGTGTGAAGCTTTAATAAGTGGTGTTTTTAGAAGCATAGCACGGCTTAATGGTCCTACTTCATAATATTTATCTTTATACATCACATTCTTTGCTACTGAATCAATATTTTCCAAAAGGTGTAGATACTTTTCATCAATATTTAATTGAGCTCTTGTTGCTATAGATTTTCCTCTTTTAAAGTAGGAGTTTTCACCAAATACAATAAACCTATCAAAACTTTTTCCCAAATCTTGCCAACCATTTTTGGTGATTTTATGGAGTATATTTGGTAAATCCCCCTCTTTTTTAAGAAGAGTATCTAAGTTTTCACAAGATAGCAGTTTTTCACTCCTCTCTAAAACAATATTTTTTTCAAAGAAAGATAGTGTCTCTTCTATAAGATTTTTTACTTGTAATATTTCAAATTGTGTTGGTTCACAGACAACTCCACCAACAATAGCATAAGAGTTATGTGGATATTGACCACCTAAATGAGCAATAGCTTTTGCCATAAGAGATGATGGAGTAGTTGCGTGGAAAACTTTCTGTTTTTCACCTAATAGAGGTAACATAGTGAGATAAAACCACTTAAAATGGTTTTGGATAAGTTCAAAATTAAGTGTCAACTCTCTCAAAATCTCCGCTTTTTTTGAGATTTTACAATCAAAACAAGACTCCAATGCCTTTACAGAAGCTTGAAGATGTGCATGACCACAGATACCACAAACTCTAGGAGTAATGACAAGAGCATCAAGAGCTGGTCTATTTTTGAGTATATCTTCTATACCACGACTACTCAAAAATGATATATCCACAAACTCTATCTTCTCATCTTCAAAATGAAAATTAAGTGTGGCTTCACCTTCGATTTTTTCTATTAGTTTTTTTACTGTTATTTTTTTCATGTTTTTAAAAACCTCTCTATCTCTTTTA